>CAMAXN010000083.1 GCA_945862245.1 Prosthecobacter debontii | reverse complement strand
CCGTTCATGAAAAGGTGGACGACGCGTTTCGCCTTCGGCGCGAAGTGGGGGATCGAGGACGGCTGCGCGGCGGACGCATTTCCTTGGAAAAGCCCGCCAAGCGCAAGACCGCCGAAACCCATGCCGCAGCGGCGGAGAAAATCGCGGCGGTCCAGGATGATGTCTTTTTCGGTGAGCCGGTGGGACATGGTTCAGTCGATGAAGTTGAATTCGTTGGAAGCCCAGAGCATCTGGATGAGATCGGCCCAAGGGCTCCCGGACTTTGCTTCCGGGGCGGGGTCGTTGGGTGTTGGAAAATGATCCTTGAACGTCCCGAGATTGGCGGGCGGCGCGTCCGGCGTTTCCCGGCCGAAGATACGGAGGTTCCAGCCCACACTTGCATTGTTCACGTTCTCGGGCGCGCGCAGGATGAAATCCACGGCGCTGCCGGCGGATACCTTGATCCATTCGCTATCGATCCTGGAAGTCTGGTTGGAGCCGAGGGGTTGGGTTGTTTGAGCCATGCCGTCGTGGGAGATTTTCCACTCGAGCGCACTACCGCCTTTTTGGGTGCGCTTGATATCCCCCTCCATTTTCACCTCGCCACTGCCGCCAGCTCGCCAGCGAAGGATCAGCGAGTAGCCGTCGGCGGTGTGCCCGCCATCCGGTGTCGCGTGGATCCAACGGATCGAGTTGGTGGCGAGATCCGGGCCGATGCGCCAGGAGTTGTCTTGGAAAAGCGGGAATGTCGTATCCTCGCTGAGCACCCCGTTCACATCGCGGGCGTAGCGGACTTCCCAACTCCCGCCCAAGCGCGGGGCATAATCGGCGGGTTCCGTTTTCGAAAGCCATTCCAGCGCGTCCGCGGTCTCCGTTGCTGTGGGATCGCGTTGGTGGATTTTCCGATAAATCCACTCGATCCGAGATGTGTCATCCGTCCGCTTCTGGAACTCGGGATCATACGCGAGGCTCTCCGCACGGCGGATCAGGAGCGGGCTATTGAGCAGGAAGAGTGCCTGCTGTGGGACGGTGGTTTCGACACGTTTCGGCGCGTGGTGATCGGGGTGCGGGACATCGAAGGAAACGAAGGTCGTCGCGAGATGATAGCGGTCGATGAAACCGTAAACGCTGCGGCAGCTGTCGGCGACCTGATCGTCGAGAACGACGGATCTCCCGCTGATGCGGCGCGTATCGAGGCTGCCGGAGGTGGCGAGGATGCGGTCGCGCGCGGACTCGAAATCGGCGCGGGTGCGGTTCCATTTCCAGAAAAGGGAGTTCGCTTCGTCGATGCGGTTGTTTTCCGCCGGCCCATCGGCGGACAGGCGGAAAGCCCTGGACGTGAGGATGAGGCGGTGGAGGTCTTTCATGGAGCCGCCGGTCTCGTTGAAGCGGAGAGCCAGGAAATCGAGCAAGGGGAGCAGGGTGGGCGGCGCGTGCTGAACGCCGAAATCCCCGGGATCCGCGAGGTGAGTATTGAAATGCCATGCCCAGATGCGGTTGACCATGACGCGCGAGGCCAGCGGGTTGGAAGGTTCTGCGATTTTTTCCGCCAGGGACAGGCGGGGGCTTTTTCCCTCTGGAAATGCGCCGCCACCGAGGAACCCGAGCCATTGCCGCTCGATGGTATCGCCGCGGTTGCCGGGGTCGCCGCGGTTGAAAATTTGTGCCAGTGCCCATGTCTCCTTGTCGGCAAGCGACATGGCGCGCGGCGGCGAGCCGGGATGGGTGGTCTGGAGCGCGGTAAGATTGCCCCTGCGCTTGCTGCTGGAGATCGCGTCCTCCTGGTCGAAAAATTCCGGAATACGCGATACATCGTAGTTCAGCGGGCAGTTCCCCTCGGCGGCGAGTTTTCTGAGATCGCTGTCTTCGGGCGCAGTCAACCATTCCTCGGCCAGCGCGCGGGAGATCCTAATGCGATCCGAGGGGTTTGCCTTTTTCATTTCCGCCGCCCATTCGCCGAGCCTCGGAACCGCATTTCCACCCCACGCCTTTGGTTCGAGGAACTCCTTCCATTTCATGACCGCCTTGTCGCGGTAGTGTCCCCTCTTGAAGGCCTCGCTGGTCATTTTACCGTGATCCCATCCCTCCGTTTTGGCGTGCCAAGCGAGTTCTAGGTAAATGCCGAACAATTCGGGCACACGCAACTGATCGACGATTTTCTGGAGTTCACTTCGATTCGCTTCCTCCAGTTTCGCAGCCTCGACGAGGTAGGCTTGATGGGCGTTTTTGTCGGCGGGTTCGCCGATCACTAGTTTGATCTCGGGTTCGGTGGTGTTATCGAAAATAGAGTAGAGCGAGTAGTAATCGTCCATCGTGATGGGATCGGCCTTGTGCTTGTGGCAGCGGGCGCAGGAAACCGTCGAGGCAAGGAAGCCCCGCGTGACGACATCGACGCGGTCGTCGATGGTTTCAAGATTTCCGGCCCGCGGCCCCACGGTCAGGAAGCCGAGGGCGGCGAGATCCGGATGATCCGCTCGGTCAGTGAGATGATCCGCCGCGACCTGGAGCTTGATGAAATCGGGGTAGGGGAGGTCTTTGTTGAAGGCGTTGATGAGCCAATCGCGATATGTATATGCGAAGGGGTAGCGGTTGTCCTGGTCGAAGTTGTAGCCGCGGGTATCCGCGTAGCGCGCGACATCCATCCAGTGCCGCGCCCACCGCTCGCCGTAGGCAGGGCTTGCGAGAAATTCCTCGATCAGGGAAAGCCATGTCGCTTCATCGGGATGGAATCGGATCCGCTCGATTTGAGCCGGTGTCGGAGGCAGCCCGGTCAGGGTGTAGGCCGCGCGTCGCACCCAGTTTTCCGGAGCGACCAGTTTCGCCTGTTTCACCCCGGCGTCTTTCCACGCCTTTTCAAGAACTGCATCGATGGGATGGATTCCTCCGCCAGCCTCCAGGGTTGGTTCCAAGGGGGGGAGATATGCCCAGTGCTCCTCCGCCCCGGCGGTAGGGGCGAATGCAGAAAGGAAAAACAGCGTGGCAAGGAACCTCATGATCGGGCGATCATATCTGATACGTCCGTTCCGTTTCGGTTCTTGCTCTGCAGGTGAAGCATCCTACCGGCGATTTCGTTTGCCATCCCGCCCGGATGTGAACTAGGTTCCCCCACCCAAAGCCTCGGTAGCTCAGTTGGTAGAGCAGAAGACTCTTAATCTTTTGGTCCTTGGTTCGAATCCAAGCCGGGGTACTTCTTTCCAGATGAAGATGTGAGCGATCGCAAATAGGTGGCGTTGTTGAAAGCGGTCAAAGACATCATGTTGCGG
>CAMAXN010000082.1 GCA_945862245.1 Prosthecobacter debontii | reverse complement strand
GGGTTTCACCAACCACTTCAAGACCCACCGCAAGCTAAACCGCTGGGTTTTCCCTATCTGGCTATATGTAGCCGTCACCGGTCCGATCTGTTATCTAATGCTGCGACCATATTACTGAGGGGTGGGTTGATCCTTTTTACGTCGCTGCTGAGAGCTTCAGGATTCCGACGTAGGGGAGATTGCGGTATTTGCCTTTGTAATCAAGGCCGTAGCCGACGACGAACTCGTCGCCGATCTGGAATCCCACGTAATCGGCTTTCACATCGGTGGCGCGTTTCTTATCCTTAGCGAGTAGCACGCCCGTATGCACGGCGGCAGCTCCTTCCTGCTTGAGGCGCTGGGCGACGGCGGCGAGGGTGCGGCCGGTGTCGAGGATATCGTCTAACAGGAGGACGTGCATTCCCTTCACCTCCGGGAAATGACGATCTAGGAAATCGACGGTGCCGGAGCTTTCGAGACCGCCGTGGTAGCTGGCGACGTTGAGGCACTCGATGGAAAGCTCGCGCGGAATGCGGCGGAGAAGATCGGCAGCGAAGACCAACGCCCCTTTCAGTAGGATAATGACGATGATGGGGCCCGCAGGGAAATCCTCCTCGATCTCCTTCGCCATGGAATCAAGGCGATGCTCGATCACCGCTTCGTCGATCAGAACCCGTTCGATATCCTTTTTCATGGCGGAGGATTGGCGGTCGCTGAGCCCCCGCCAAGCGGGAAATGGAGGGCGGGCTTCGACGGAGCGCGGGTCTTCAGCCCGCCCCGGTGCCTTTGTCTTCCCATGCTAATCTGATTCTCCGGGGCGAGCTGAAGGCTCGCGGTCCGTTCCTTGCGCGGCCTTGACCGCCGGGCTGCGGCGGGCAACCAGAAAAGGCGTGCGGATGTCGGTGGTGCTAGTCTGACGAACTACCTGCTTTTTCCCCATGAATCGCGGAGCGCGACCGTGCGATTGAAGACCGCTTTCTCTCCGGGGATGTGTTCCTTGGAGTCGGTGATGAAATATCCCATGCGCTCGAACTGGCAGGAGTAGCCGGGGAGTTCGAGGAGGAGGGATGCTTCGATTTTAGCGGTGACTGTTTTCACGGAATCTGGGTTGATGACGGAGAGGAAACCGCCCTCCGCGGCATCGGGATCCTCCACGGCGAAGAGGCGGTCATAGAGACGCACTTCGGCATCTACGGCGGTTGCGGCATCGACCCAGTGGATGGCGGCTTTGCAGACGACGCCTTCTGGCGAGTCCTTGCCGATCGTGTCCGGCAGAAGCTCGGCGCGGACGAGGGTGATTTCCCCAGCGGCGTTTTTCTCGAAGCCGGTGCAGCGGATGATCGGGCCACCGCGCAGGCGGACGTATTTTTCGGGGGCGAGGCGGAAATATTTTTTCTCGGGGATTTCCTGGAAGTCCTCACGCTCGATGAAAATCTCTGCGGAGAACCGAACTTCGCGCTCGCCGAAGGATTCGTCCTGCGGATGGTTGGAAACTACGAGGCTTGCCGTAGGTTCTTCGGCGAAATTTTCGATAACGACTTTCAACGGCTCCAGCACGGCCATGCGGCGGGGTGCGGTGGCGTTTAGGTGGTCGCGAATGTCATATTCGAGCAGCGCAACATCGGTGGTGCCGTTGTATTTCGTGATGCCGATGCGTTTGCAGAAATGGCGGACGGCAGCGGCGGGATAGCCGCGACGGCGTATGCCGGAGATAGTGGGCAGGCGCGGATCGTCCCAGCCGGAGACATGGCTTTCCTGGACGAGTTGCAGCAGCTTGCGCTTGCTCATGATCGTGTAGGTGAGACTGAGCCGCGCGAACTCGATCTGCCGCGGCTTCGATGGAACCGGGCAATTCTCGATAAACCAGTTGTAAAGCGGGCGGTGATTTTCGAACTCCAGGGTGCAGAGTGAATGGGTGATGTGTTCCAGCGCGTCTTCCAGCGGATGCGCGAAATCATACATCGGGTAGATGCACCACGCGTCGCCGGTGTTGTGATGGTGCGCGTGCATGATGCGGTAAAGCACCGGATCGCGCATGTTCATGTTCGATGAGGTCAGCCCGATCTTCGCACGCAGGACGGCTTCGCCTTCCTTGAATTTCCCGGCGCGCATGGCGGCGAAGATTTCCAGATTCTCATCGATGGTGCGGCCGCGGAATTTCGATGGGGTGCCGGGCGTCTGGACGTTGCCGCGATGGAGTTTGATTTCCTCGGGGCTTTCCTCATCGACGTAGGCGAGGCCGTTTTTAATCAGGTGGACGGCGCAATCGTAAAAGAAACCGAAGTAATCGCTGGCAAAATAGAGATCGCTCCCCCAGTCGAAGCCGAGCCATTTCACGTCGGCTTTGATCGACTCAACATATTCGGTTTCCTCTTTCTCGGGGTTCGTGTCGTCGAAGCGCAGATGGCACTTCGCGCCGGGATGTTCCTGCGCGATGCCGAAGTTCAGGCAGATCGATTTCGCGTGGCCAAGATGAAGATAGCCGTTCGGCTCAGGCGGAAAACGGGTGATCGTGGTGGAATGTTTTCCGGACGAAAGGTCGGCGGCGATGATGTCTCGGATGAAATCGGATTTAGGTGATTCTGACATGGTGGAAATTTCTAACCGCGAATGAACGCGAATGAGCGCGAATGGAAGAAGAATATGGAGAAGGGGTTTGAAACCCAGCGGAGGATGGGGAACGGGATCGAGTCAACCAATGGTTTCATGCCATGTGAGGCGGGAGTCAAGAGCATTGGGAGAGGCGCTGCGTTGGGAAGAATGGGGGATGAGACGTGTATCTTGAAACTTATCCGGTAGGGCTGATCCGGCCCGGTCGGCCCATTTCCAAAATCAATCGCACCGCTCACTTTGGCGGGAGTGAAATCCCGGCACATAAAGCCCGACTCACCGCGATCCGAAAACCGAAATTGAACCACGGATGGCACGGAGAGGCACGGATGAAGAAAGAGTTATGGAAACGTTTTCAAACCTGTTTGGTGTATTCTTAAATCCGTGAAAATCCCTGCCATCCGTGGTCAAAATTCCAATGAATCCCCCTGCATATCAGCAGTTCGGGTTAAAACTCCTGTTTCTGATTTCGGATCAGGATTCCGAGGGTTCAATGAATCAGGGTCATCCAGCTAGGGAAAAGATTGACGTCTTGAACACCGGAGGTGTGTCCAGATCGTAGCCCCGTATGCAGCGCAGCGGAATGCGGGGTACTCTGGTCGTTGGAGAAATGCGGCGAGCGGTAAAGTCCGCTCCTCACGCGCACCGACGATGCCGGAAACCTACCATGCCCTTGGCGGGCTGCGACGGGAGAGGATTGTGTGGCGGAGTCTCTCCCTTGCCCGTAAATGCATGCGCGATATGTCCGGGGGTTCCCGTTTCACTCCACCCCCGGCTACTCTCGGGCCGTCCCTGCCGGGAC
>CAMAXN010000081.1 GCA_945862245.1 Prosthecobacter debontii | reverse complement strand
AAATGCTCCCGTCAGGAATCGAACCTGAATCTAAGGTTTAGGAAACCCTTGTTCTATCCGTTGAACTACGGGAGCTGCGGGGGCGGATTGATAGGTTTTCCTGGAAGGCGAAGCAAGCCCTAAGGCGCGGCGAGGAATTCAGGGTTCATTCACGAGAGCCGATAAGAATTTGATCTAGGCACTCTCAACCAATCCGCGTTCATCTCAGAACGGGAATTTTCCGCCCTTACCTCCACCACCCATGCCGCCGAGGCCTTTCATCATGTCGCTCATGCCGCCGGGGCCGCCCATGGCTTTCATCATGTTTTTCATTTTTCCTGGTGATCGCATCATTTTGCGCATCTCGCCGAACTGCTTGATGAGCTGATTCACCTGCATCATCGAGGTGCCGGAGCCGGCAGCGATGCGCTGACGGCGCGAGGCTTTGATGATCTCCGGACGGGCGCGTTCGTAGGGGGTCATGGAAAGCACGATGGCCTCGGTGCGCTTGATCTTGCTGTTGTCCAAAGCACCGGCGGGGAGCTGTTTCTTAATCTTGCTGAAGCCCGGCATGAGGCCGAGCAAGCCCTCCAGCGGGCCCATCTTCTGGATCATACGCATCTGGTCGAGGAAGTCGTTAAAATCGAATTTCCCCTCCTGCATCCGCTTCATCGAGCGCGTGGCGTCCTCCTCATTCACCGCCTCGGCGACATTCTCGACCATGCTGACAATATCGCCCATGCCTAGGATGCGGTCCGCCATGCGCGAGGGATGGAACTCCATCAGTTGCTCAAGCTTCTCGCCCTCACCGGCGTATTTGATCGGCTTGCCGGTGACCTCGCGCATGGAGAGCGCCGCGCCGCCGCGTGCGTCACCATCGAGCTTCGTGAGCACGATGCCGGTGATGCCGACCGCGTCGTTGAAATGGGTGGCGACCGAAACCGCCTGCTGGCCGGTGGCGGCGTCGGCGACGAGGAGGGTCTCCTTCGGCTTCAGGAAAGCGTTGAGCTTTTTGAGTTCCTCGATGAGTCGCTCGTCGATTTCCTGACGGCCTGCGGTATCGAAGATCAGCACGGTGGCACCGCTGCTTTCACCAAATGCGATGGCCTCGCGGGCGACCTTGATCACATCCGTCTCGCCTCTCTCCGGGGCGAAACAAGGGACATCCGCCTGCTTGGCGAGCGTCTGTAGTTGTTCGATGGCGGCGGGACGGTAAAGGTCGCAGGCGACAAGCAGTGGGCGGCGGCCTTCCTTTTTCAGACGGCGGGCAAGCTTGGCGGAGGTGGTGGTTTTTCCTGCACCGTTGAGGCCAACCATCAGGATGCGGGCGGGCGGGTTGAGGTCGAGCGGGACGTTGTCGCCGCCGAGGACGCGGACTAGTTCGTCATGAAAAAATTTCACGATCTGCTCGCCGGGCTTGATCGATTTGAGGACATCCTCGCCCATCGAGGCATCTTTGACGCGGGCGATCAGCTCCTTGGCCACGCCGAACTCGACATCCGCCTCCAGTAGTGCGATGCGAATATCACGGAGCGCATCTGTGATATTTTTATCAGAAATTTTGCCGACCCCGCGGAGGTTACGGAAGGTCTTGTCGAGGCTGTCGCTGAGGGCGGAGAACATGGCGGAAACTAAATCTCAAATTTCAAAACTCAAACTTCAAAATTCGTTCATTCATCCGGCAGATAGGCGGCTTCGCGGTCGATCTGGAAGCTCCATTTGAGGGGCGTTTCAGTAACTTTCCCTTCTTTGTCTTTCCATGTGACCTGCACTTGGCAGATGGGCTGGCGGAGGCGGCGGTTTACCTGCCATGAGAAGATTTTCCCCTCGCTGGCATAGTTTGCTGGCACTTCGCCAAAGCCCGCGACTTGCATGGACAGGGTTTTCGGATCGATGTTTTCGGCTTTGGCGAGATCCACGGAAATCACTGGCAGGCGGGAGTTTATGATCGCACCCGGCTGGGGCTCGACGGGGAAGGGGAGTTTCTGCAAAAGCCCTGTGACCGATCCTGCGGGCATGGCCGTCTGGGAATCACGGAATGTTACAGCGAAATCGAAGATCTTGTCGTAGTTCCCAAGGATCACATATCGCGGCAATATTTCGTTGGGGAGTTGGCGTTTCACCTTCCCGGGCTGAACTGTGAAGAGGTGCGTATAGCCGAGCTGCTCGGCCTTGGTGAGCATTTCCTCGGTGAAATAGCCACCCGGGTAAGCGTAAGTTTTCACCGACCCGCCGAATTTTCCTTCCAGGAATTTTTTCGATTCGCCCATCTCGGTGTTCAGGAACTTATTGTAGGTTTCGAGGCCGCGTTTACGGCTTGCCTTGACTGCCTGTGGAAACGGATGGGTCACTGAGTGGCTACCAATGGTTGCGCCATGTTTCATCATTTCCTTGATCATCGTGGTAGTCAGCGCCTTGCCGCCGCCGTCCACGTAATTCTTGTAGAGATAGATCGTGAACGGGTAACCGAGCTCCTTGAGAATGGGATACGCGTCGGTGTAGGTGGATATCCAGCCGTCATCTATGGTGATCACCACAGCCTTTGCAGGGATTTCTTTTCCGCTGTCTTTCCATGCGATGAAATCTGCCATCGGGATCACTGGGAGCCCGAGCTGACGAAGCGCTTCCATCTGCTTGCGGAATTTTGAGGTGCGGATACGCATCGCCGTCTCGCTCGCGGTTGCAGAAAAATCATGGTATCCAAGCACGGCTACGCGGACGCCGTCGTCTGGCACATCGAGCTCGCGCGCGGGCTCGGCGGTGGGAGCAGGGTCAGCCGCGGGCTCTTGGCAGAGGACTGAGGAAACCATTGCTAAACCCGCTAAAAACAGACATTTAGGGAATTTCATTTAGCCAAAACCTTAGCTAAGCCAACTGGGCTTGCAATCCAAACGGCATGGATTGGAAAAATCCCTTCGTTGGACTTGCAAAGCAGATATTGAAACACTTAATTTTTTGTGGGGATGTTAAAACCTTACGCGCAACTAGAATTCCGTTTTCCCGCATGGCTGCGGTCGGTGAAGGTTGCGCAGCAAAAGGTTGCACGAATTGCTGCGTCTTCCCCCCATGATTCTGGCATGACAGTATGGTGCCAAGAGCAGGCGGATTCCTTCGGTTTACCCGAGCTTGCAAAGAAAGTCATAGTGACTTGGAATCCGCGGATGCGCACCACCGCCGGTCGTGCCTGGTGGCCCTCGCGCTGCATTGAGATGAATCCGAAACTCAAGGATTTTTCCGAAGTTGTAATATGGCGCACGCTGAAGCATGAGTTTGCGCACCTACTCGCATATGAGCGCTGCGGCCGCCGGCACATCGATCCGCACGGACCAGAGTGGCGTGCCGCCTGCGCGGAGCTGGGTATCCCCGAAGAGCAACCATACCACACGCTCCCCCTGAAGTCCCGTAAGATGAAGCGCAACTACGCTTATGCTTGCCCATCGTGTTTGACGGTGATCACCCGCGTGCGCCCCTTCCCTCGCGCCGTAGCCTGCTACTCCTGCTGCCGAAAATATAACAGCGGTCTCTACCACAGCCGTTTCCGCCTAACTCGTAAGGTGATGGCGATTCTATAGGTAAGTGCGCAATTTGTGACACTTATTTTGCAAAAACTGAAATCACATCAATGTTACAACCATGATAGAAATACTCACTACCTCGCTGCCTCTTGCATTCGTTTTTTCGCCGCCCTTGATTGTCATCATGGTGGCCACGGCGCTCGCCAGTTGGATTGTGTCTAGCACCCTGAAACGCCGTTTCAACGAATACTCGCAGATCCCGATCCGCTTCACTGGCGCCGAGATCGC
>CAMAXN010000080.1 GCA_945862245.1 Prosthecobacter debontii | reverse complement strand
ATGCCAACCAATCTCTACGGCCCGGGCGACAACTACCACGCAGAAAACTCCCACGTCATCCCCGCCCTCATCCGCCGTTTTCATGAAGCGAAAGTCTCCGATGTCTCCTCTGTAACAATCTGGGGAACCGGCACTCCTTGCCGCGAATTCCTCCACACCGACGACCTAGCCAATGCCTGCTTTCACCTCCTTTCCCTCCCAAACCCGCCCGATTGGGTCAACGTCGGAACCGGAACCGACCTCTCCATCCTCGACCTCGCTAAGCTCGTAGCGAAAACCATCGGCTACCCCGGCGAGATTCTAACAGACCCTACCAAGCCCGATGGGACGCCGAAAAAACTGCTCGATATCTCGCTCATCCAGTCCACCGGCTGGTCCCCGGAAATCCCTTTTGAAAGTGGCCTCGCCGGAGCCTATCAGGATTTCCTCGCATCCCTCGCCACCGGCGAGGCAAGGCTCTAAAGGTAGGGCGCTCTCGCCGAGAGCGCCGCATAGGTAGGGTGCCATCGCCGAGGGCACCGCGCGAAGCAAAACGTCAATAACCCATCCATAAATTTTCAAATCTCTTCCCCATTCCATGCGGCGCCCTCGGCGATGGCGCCCTACCTAGTATTCAACACCTCAGTCACCTATGAAACGCGCATTAATCACAGGCATCACCGGACAAGACGGCTCCTATCTCGCGGAATTCCTTTTGGAAAAAGGCTACGAAGTCCACGGCATCAAGCGCCGCGCCTCGCTTTTCAACACTCAGCGTATTGATCATATTTATGAGGATCCACAAATCGAGAATTCCCGCTTTAAGCTCCACTACGGCGATCTAACAGATTCCTCGAACCTCACACGCATCATTTCAGAGGTTCAGCCAGATGAAATATATAATCTTGGCGCACAATCCCACGTAGCTGTCTCCTTCGAATGCCCGGAATACACCGCCGACGTCGATGCCATGGGCACGCTCCGCCTCCTAGAAGCCATCCGCTTCCTAGGCCTTGAGAAAAAGACCCGTTTCTATCAAGCGTCCACCTCAGAGCTTTACGGCCTCGTCCAAGAAATTCCACAAACAGAAACCACTCCGTTCCATCCACGCTCCCCCTACGCAGTCGCAAAAATGTATGCCTACTGGATCACCGTGAACTACCGCGAATCCTACGGCATGTATGCCTGCAACGGCATCCTCTTCAATCACGAGTCGCCCCGCCGCGGCGAGACCTTCGTTACCCGCAAAATCACCCGTGGCATCGCCAATATTGCACAAGGCCTGGAGAAATGCTTGTTCCTCGGCAACATGGATGCCCTCCGCGACTGGGGTCATGCCAAGGATTACGTCCGCATGCAGTGGATGATGCTTCAGCAGGAAACACCCGATGATTTCGTGATCGCCACCGGCAAACAAATCTCCGTCCGCGAGTTCGTCCGCATGTCGGCCAAGGAGGCTGGCATCACCCTCGAATTCTCCGGCTCCGGCGTCGATGAGATCGCCACCGTCACTTCCGTGGATAACAGCATCGCACCCGCCCTCAAACCCGGCGACATCATCGTCCGCGTCGATCCCCGTTACTTCCGCCCCGCCGAGGTCGAGACCCTCCTCGGCGATCCCTCCAAGGCGAAGGAAAAACTCGGTTGGATTCCAGAAATCACCGTCGAGGAAATGTGCGCGGAAATGGTTGCCTCCGACCTCAACACCGCCCGCCAGAACGCCATCCTCAAATCCCACGGCCACCACATCCCGGTCTCCAAGGAGTGAGTTCCTGTAGCTGTCCCGTCTCGGGGCAGGCCGTGCAGGCGGCGTCTCACCGCCCACAACTACCCAGATTTATATGGACAGGAAACCTGCACAGATTAACTTCCATACATGCCTACCATTTCCTACACGGAAGCCCGCGACCGATTGGCGGGCGTTTGGGACGAAAGCGTCTCCAACCGCGAACCTGTGACCATTGACCGGCGTGGCCACGAATCCATGGTGCTCGTCCCCATCGGCGAATGGAGCGGCCTCATGGAAACCGCCCACCTGCTCCGCTCACCCGCTAACGCCCGTCGTCTCCTCGCCGCACTCAACCGCCTCGACAGCGGTGAAGGGCAGTCGCTCTCCACCGAGGCGCTCGCCTCCCAGTCCGGACTCGGATGAAGCCGGATGACCGCCTATTGGTCTTTGACCGCGATTTTCTCGACGATCTCTCGCACTGGGTTTCCACCGACCGCAAAACCGCGCTCCGCATTTTCGAATTGGTCGAAGCGATCCGGCGTGACCCCTTCACCGGCATCGGCAAGCCCGAGCCGCTACGCTATCTGGGAGCGGGCATCTGGTCACGACGCATCACCCAGGAGCACCGCCTCGTCTATCGCGTCGAAAGCCACCGCATCCTATTTGCGCAAGCTCGCTACCATTATTGAATCCCGTCTCCTCTTCATTGAAATTTTAAGTTTAAAGTTTGAATTTTAAAACCGTCATCGGCCTACCCGTCGCTGCCACCGATTACGCCGGAGCGGTTGCCTGGATCCTCAGAAAAGCTGCTCTCGCCGACCGTGCATATGCCGTCGAGGCCGCCAACACCCACGTCGCCTCCCTCGCCCGCAGCGATGAGGACTTCGGCGAGACCATGCGCCAGTTCGACCTCATCACTCCCGATGGCATGCCGCTCGTATGGACGATCAACGCCCAGCTCCCTCCCACCGAAAAACTCACCGAACGCGTATATGGCCCAACCTTGATGCTCGAAACCATCAAGGCCACCCAAGGCAAACCGGAATTGCGCCACTTCCTCCTCGGCGGAAAACAATCCACCCTCGACAAGCTCACCGCGAAATTCTCTTCCGATTTTCCCGATGCCCACATTGCCGCTACCCACTCCCCGCCCTTCGGCGAATGGCCTGACAATGAAACTGATTCCATCATCTCAAAAATACGCGCCTCTCGCGCAAACCTCATCTGGGTCGGCCTCGGCTGCCCGAAACAGGAACACTGGATAGCGAAAAACAAACACCTCCTCCCGCCTGCTGTCTATTTCGGCATCGGTGCCGCCTTCGCTTTCCACGCCGGTGAGGTGAAACAATCCCCCGCCCTTTTCCAAAAACTCGGCCTCGAATGGGCTTACCGCCTGGCGATGGAACCGCGCCGCCTCTTTAAGCGCTACCTCACCTATAATTCGCTTTTCATGTTCTACGCCGTAAAAGATCACCGCGCATCTTAGCTGGGTGCTCTTAATGGTAGGGCGCCGTGCAAAGCGAAACGCATCAGATTCATCCATAAATTGTTAAATAACATCTCATTCCATGCGGCGCTCTGAGCCAGAGTGCCCTACCTGGCGTTAGATGCATCGAGCATCCAGATCACTCGACTTTTAGACCTTTGACTCTTAGTGTCCTCCCGGACAAAAATACTGTATAAAACAACTTCCCACACTCTAAGCTCTTCTTTGAAGTTTAGAGTTTAAAATTTATAGTTTTATGAAAATCAACAGCATCTGCTGCCTCGGCGCCGGTTACGTCGGCGGCCCTACCATGGCAATGATCGCCGCCAAGTGCCCTCACATCGAGGTCACCGTTTGCGATATGAACCAGGCGCGTATCGACGCCTGGAATTCCGACACTCTTCCCGTCTACGAACCCGGCCTCAAAGAGGTCGTAGAAGCTTGCCGTGGAAAGAACCTCCACTTCACCACCGATCTCAAACCCGCCATCGCCGCTGCAGATCTCATCTTCGTCTGCGTCGGCACTCCCACGAAATCTCATGGTATCGGTGCGGGCCGCGCAGCGGATCTCCGCTATATCGAATCCGCCGCCCGCCTCATCGCGGAGGTTTCCGAGGGAAACAAGATCATCGTCGAGAAATCAACCATCCCGGTGAAAACCGCCACCGCCATTCAGGCCATCCTTGCCGCGAACTCGACTACCAACGCCACCTTCCAAGTCCTCTCCAACCCGGAGTTCCTCGCCGAGGGCACCGCTGTCACCGACATGGAAAACCCCGACCGCATCCTCATCGGCGGCGAGCAAACGCCCGAAGGCCAAGCCGCCCTCGAGGCCCTCGTCTCCGTCTATGCAAACTGGGTGCCGCGCGAAAAAATTATCACCACCAATCTCTGGTCTTCCGAACTCTCCAAACTCGTCGCCAACGCCTTCCTCGCCCAGCGCATCTCTTCCATCAACTCCATCTCCGCCCTCTGCGAGGCCACCGGCGCAGACGTCGATGAAGTCGCCCGCGCCATTGGCTTCGACTCCCGCATCGGCTCGAAATTCCTCAAGGCCTCCGTCGGCTTCGGCGGCTCCTGTTTCCAAAAAGACATCCTCAATCTCGTCTATCTCTGCGAGTCATATAACCTCACGCAAGTCGCCACTTACTGGCGCTCCGTCGTCGAAATCAACGATTACCAGAAATCGCGCTTCGTCGAGAAAATCGTCCGCACTCTCTTCAACACCGTCGCCGGAAAACGCATCGCCATCCTCGGCTTTGCTTTCAAAAAAGATACCAACGACACCCGCGAATCCGCCGCCATCCACATCGTCCGCGACCTCGTCGCCGAGAACGCCCATGTCGTTATCTACGATCCGCGCGTGCCCGTGGAAACCATTCACCGCGATCTGTTAGAGGTCGGCATCCCCCAAGATATCATCAATTTCAACGTAGAGATCGCCGCCGATCCCTACGCTGCTGTCACGGGAGCGCACGCCCTCGCCACCCTCACCGAGTGGGACGAGTTCCGCACTCTCGACCTCCCTCGCATCCACGGCCTCATGCTCAAGCCCGCCTTCGTCTTCGACGGCCGCGCCATCCTCCCGGCGGATGCCCTCGC
>CAMAXN010000079.1 GCA_945862245.1 Prosthecobacter debontii | reverse complement strand
ACGACCTGAAGTCGTGGAGTGTTCTGGCGGTCAATCCGGGATCTGTTGGTGAGGCCGTTACGGTCGCCGACGCGGCCTCCACAACCGCACCGCGCAGGTTCCTGCGACTCAAGGTATCCGATTGAAGATACTAATGGATGCAGCACCATTTATCAGGGTCAGTCCTTTCGGATTGATATCTTCAAGCTGGCAGATCAAAAAATCAATCCGAAAGGACTCCAATAGTGAAGGGCGGCTTTGTTTTGCGGGACGACGGGTTGCTACCGGGTACCTTCGTTTTTGCATCACGCACCCAAAAAGCGGCGGATGAGAACCGCCGCAGTCAAAAGCCTCCGGCGGTATGGATCTGCGCAAGGACTTTTGTCAAATGAGATGGTGCGCGCGACAGGACTCGAACCTGAACACCCTTGCGAGTACTAGAACCTGAATCTAGCGCGTCTACCAATTCCGCCACGCGCGCATTTATAACCGCCTTTGCGGACGGGCGGGTAAGCAACCATGCCCGCGGAGAGTTGGCAATCACCATTTTCGCGGTGGCGCGCAGGATGCCCACATCAGGGAGGTAAACGTGGCCGAATGGAAAAAAGAACCGCGGATGAACGCGGATGCACACGGATAAGATTAAGTCATGCAATACATCCTTTGCCGACAATTCGAGGCCTACTTAGGGATCTGACCAAGCTTAGGAGTCTCATTCCTGACTTTCCATCCGCGTTCATCCGCATCCATCCGTGGTTCGAATTCTTTTAGTTTCTTTTGTGAAAACCATGGGGAGGTACATTTCCAAACACGTTCTCGATCCGCGTCACCTTGGGCTTTTCGCCCTCAGCGACCTCGACCTCGATCACATCGAAGCGCCATGGTAAGTCACGGCTGCCTAGCCTGCGCAGCCATTCGTTAGCACCGCGTTGGATCAGCGAACGTTTTTTACGGTTTACGGCGGAGAGTCCGCGGATCTTGGCATTCTTTTTCCGGGTCTTCACCTCGATAAAAAGAAGCTGCCTGCCCTCTCGGGCGACGATATCCACCTCCCCTCCCCGCCTGCCCTTGAAATTTCTGGCGAGCACCTTACCGTTGCGGGCGCGCAGCCAGTGGGCAGCCACATTTTCGCCGTAGTCACCCATCCATTTCCTCGCGCCGCTGGTTCCCGTCCCCTGCCTGTAGGGTGAGTTGAGATACCGGCTGAAACGACCGACGATGATAGCGACAAGGCCCATGTTTCCTAAGTGCTTCGAGATGCTGCCGCGTGCCATAGCCTTGGTGCTTGGCAAAACCATACGCGGGAAACTCGGAGTCGATCTTTGCCATAAAACGATCTCTTGTCACCTTTGCAATCACGCTCGCAGCCGCGATGGAAAGTGAAAGCCCATCGCCCTTTACCAAGGCTTCATGCGGGACCGGCAAACCTTTCACCGGCAACCCGTCGACCAGCGCAATGTCCGGCACTTCCGCAAGCGAACCTAGGGCAAGTGCCATCGCCCGGTGCGTTGCGCGCAGGATATTGATCCCATCAATCTCCTCCGGCCCAACCAAAGCGACCGCCCAAACCACATCGCAATTTCCAGTAATTTCGGTGTAAAGAGTCTCTCTCCGTCGCTTCGTCAGCTTCTTGGAATCATCGAGAAGCGGGCATGAAAATGTTCTAGGTAAAATGACCGCCGCAGCAGCTACTGGGCCCGCTAAAGGACCCCTTCCTGCTTCGTCGACACCCGCCACCCGTGGATATCCACGGATGACGAGGTCGTTTTCGAACGCAAAATCAGGCACGTGACTACAAACGTTGTCTGATTTGAGGAAAGACACCTGTCATTACCCCCTGCCCGTAAGAGAGAGATACTGGCTCCCGGCTCACGCTGCTGGTTGGAGGATGCGAGCTTGGGCCTAGTGCGCCAGCGAAGGCGACTGCAAATAACAATGTGTAAGAACCGGCTCTCATGAAGGATGGCATTAGTATTACCAATCTATCCTAATTGTAAATAAAATTTGATAATACATTAAAAAATTATAAAAAATCTGGATCCTAGCTGTTTTTTATCAGGAATAACGAAAAAATTAATAGATTAATCGCTTCCCACTCTATGGGGATTTTTCATCCTTGGCGTATCGGGCATCTTGGCGATTAAATCTTTCATGTTCATACTGGTTATCACCGGCGGTATAGCCACGGGCAAATCCACTGCCGTCGGCCATTTTCAAGAGTTCCTTCCGGATATCTGGGTTTTTGATTGCGATCTTGCGGTCGGGCGTTTGTTAGAGACGGATGAGATCACAAAGGAACTCTCAGTTCTGTTCGGCGAAGGCATTCTCGATACGGAAACAGGTACCATCGACCGGGCGAAACTACGGGAGCTTGTTTTTGCGGACGCCAGCAAAAGGGCGCAACTGGAAGGAGTCTTGCATCCGCGGGTGCGGCAAGAATGTCTTGCACTGCGCGATGAGGCGGCTATAAAGAGGGCGCGTTGCTTCCTAGCGGACGTTCCGCTGCTTTTCGAAAACGGCTTCGATATCGGCCAGACCAAGGCAATTACCGTCTCCACCTCCCGTACTACCCAAGTCGCCAGACTCAAGGTTCGTAATGGTTGGGACGACGCCCTGATCGAGTCCATTCTCGCCGCCCAAATGTCCCTAGGAGAAAAGGAAGCTCGCGCCGACATCGTCTTCTGGAACGATGGCCACCCCGACACCCTCAGGGCGCAAATCCAGCGATACTGCGAAACTTTCCCACCCATCTCCATGTCAGACACCACCGAAAAAACCTACGAGGCTAGCGTTTCCGAAATCGCCGAATCCGCGCATATCACAGCCGTCACCGAGGCCCCCGCCCCCTTCCCCGTGCCCGAGCATATCTATCTCAACGAATTCCGGCTCAAGCCGCTCTCCGAGCTACAAAAAATCGCCGCAGAAATCCCAGCGCGTATTCAAGGAGGACTAACCAAGGCACAGCTCATTTACGAGATTATCTGTTTCTACGTCGCCCGCGGCTCAAACGTAACCTGCGAAGGCGTGCTTGAATTCGGAAATGAGCACTTCGCCATGATACGCGATCCCGAGCGCTCCTTTCGCCCCTCGCAGGACGACATACACATCGGCGGCCCCGTTCTTAACGACGCTAGAATCCGCAGCGGCCAACTCATCAAAGTGAAGGTCCGCCCGCCCGTGCAGCGCGACAAATACCTCACCACTATTGAGATCCTCGAAATCGAGGGCAAACCCGCTGCCGAGTGGGAGGAGCCGAAAGATTTTGACAAGCTCACCCCGATGTTCCCTGACAGCCGCGTCCACCTTGAAGGCGAAGGTACGGAATTCCTTGGCGTCCGCGTAATCGATCTCATCGCGCCTCTCGGAAAAGGCCAGCGCGGAATTATAGTCGCCCCACCGCGCGGCGGGAAAACTATTTTGCTCAAGCAGATCGCAAAATCCATCAAGGCGAATAATCCTGGCGTCGAGTTGGTCGTCCTTTTGCTAGACGAGCGCCCTGAGGAGGTAACCGATTTCGAGGAAACCGTGGACTGTCGCGTATTCGCCTCCACGTTCGATGAGTCTCCGAGACGCCATGCTCAGGTTGCCGATCTCGTGATCGCCCGCGCCCAGCGAATGGTTGAACTGGGACGCCACGTGATCCTCCTGCTCGACTCGCTCACCCGCCTTGCTCGCGGGCACAATTCCGCTATGCAGGGCGGGCCCATCGGTTCAGGCGGAGTTTCGCCAGCAGCTCTACAGAAATCGCGCAAATTTTTCGGTACCGCCCGCAACATTGAAAACGGCGGCTCGCTGACCATTCTCGCCACCGCGCTGGTAGAAACCGAATCACGCCTCGATGATGTAGTCTTCGAGGAATTCAAGGGTACGGGCAATATGGAAGTGCGCCTTGACCGCGAACTCGCTGAGCGCCGCGTATATCCCGCTATACACATTCCACAATCCGGCACCCGTAACGACGATCGACTCTATCACCCCGACGAGTTTCGCAAGGTCGTCGATGTCCGCAAACAGCTAGCCGGTCTACCCATCGGCGATGCGCTCGTCATGCTCCTCGAAAATCTCAAGAAAACCAAAACCAACGCGGAATTCCTCCTACGCGGGCTGCGGTGATTTCGGAGTGCGGAGACATGTCTCCGCTTTCCAAACCCAATCAAAGCCTCCGCTCCAACGCGGCGGCCACGCGTTTCTCGGAGATTTTGCCCTTCACTACCACATCTGGGGCGAAGGTCTGGACACGCCATTCTTCCAGCAGCCAGCCAGCCTCCCAAAGCCGCGCGTCTTCAGGCGCAGCCATCCATTCAGTGAACCAGCCCTGCCAGTGATGGCGGATGAGCTCCATTTTTTCTAGATCCTTCATCAAGGGCAGCGACTTCACCCGACCCAACCGCGAGCGTATGGCGCGCAGCCGCCTCGGGTAATCGATAAGTTGAGAGAAGCCTGCCCGCCATGCCCATTTCGCGCGGAACAACCACATGAGTTCTTCCTCAAGATCAGCGGCGATCTCGCCATGGTTGCGATTATCCGCATGCGCGGCGATCCATTCCCGCACCTCTCTAACAGTATCGACGATCGCATCCAGCGCCGCACCAATTTTTGATGCTGTCTCATGCCAATGCCCGCGTGTGACTTCATTCAGTTTCGCAAAAGCTTCCGGACTTCTAGGAAATTCCCCGCCCGCCACGCCCTCTGCTGTTAGAAGAATCAAATCCTTGATATCGATGCCGAGCCTCCCCAGTTCCACCTTCGCCAGCATTCCCATCGGGAACTTTTTCCGCAAATAATCCACCTCCCGTTCCGCCGCCAAGACCATCAGCCGTGCGCCGCCTGCGCGATGCGATTCACGCGCCTCCTGAAGAATCGTGAAAGCCCGCACGCCCACGGTTTTCCCCTCATCCACCAAGGCCGGGAACGTGGGTCCGCCCGCTGTCATCACTTCCTCCGGCAGGCTCTCGCCGTCCCAACGGCTCATGCCGCGCCGCTCCACGTCCGCCGTCGCCGCCGCCTCGAAGCGTGCCTTCATCCAGTCAGAGAGTTGCATTTTCAAAACGGCGACATCGCTACCCATCGCCAGCTCCCCGCCCTCGTCATCGCAGACCCATATTTTCGTCACGAGGTGCTCGGGAAATTTCCCTGTATCGAACTCACCTGTCGGGATCACCGCACCCGTTCTATCGGAAATATAATCTGCGATCGCTCGCTCGATGGACGT
>CAMAXN010000078.1 GCA_945862245.1 Prosthecobacter debontii | reverse complement strand
GCCTTCGCTTCCTCGCGGGAGATCGCTTTGTAGTCGAACTTCTGATTTTCCTTCGCGATTTTTTTCATCTCTGCCTCGATTTTTTCGAAGTCATCCGGCGTGATGCGGTGCTCCATGCGGAAATCGTAGTAGAAACCGCTCTCGATGGGCGGGCCGTAGGCGAACTGCGCGTCGGGCCAGATGCGGAGGATTGCGGTGGCCATCACGTGCGCGCTGGAGTGGCGTACGCGCTCGAGGTCGGTCATCTGGGCGCGTTCTTCGAGGGTCTTGCGGTCTGACATGGGGTGGCTTTTGAAGCAGGGAAGGGCAGGGAAGTCAACCGTGGCGGCGGCATTGAAGAACCTGCAGGTTGAATCGCGTGGGTTCTTCTTGCGTGTTTCCGCAGTTATGAAAATTTTCCGCAGCATGATTCCAGCCATCGCATTCCTTATCGTCGGTCTCGTCCTCTTTATTTACTCCGCTGATTTCCTTGTGAAGGGAGCATCCAATCTTGCGGCGGCGGTCGGGATCTCGCCGCTGGTGGTCGGGCTGACGGTGGTGGCGTTTGGAACGAGTGCGCCGGAGCTGGCGGTTTCCGTGATGTCTGCCTTCAAGGGGCAGGCGGATATTGCGCTGGGGAATGTGGTCGGCAGCAACATTTTCAACGTCCTTTTCATCCTCGGGATCTCGGCGATGATCATTCACTTGGTGGTTCATGCGCAGCTCGTCCGCTTTGACGTCCCGGTGATGATCGGGGTCTCGATTCTTCTCTACGTTCTCTCGATGGACGGGCTGATCTCGCGGGTGGACGGGATCGTCCTTTCCGCTCTGCTGCTGGTCTATGTGGCGTTTCTGCTACGTCTCTCCAAAAAGGAAAAGGACGCAGGGCTGCTCTCCGAATACGAGCAGGGATACGGCAAACCCGCTGCAGATCCCAAGTGGTTGAAAAACATTGCGTTCGTGGTCGGTGGCGTGGCCGGGCTGGTGATCGGTTCCGACCGGTTGGTGTTTGGCGCGGTTTACATCGCGAAAAGTTTTGGAGTATCCGAACTCGTCATCGGTCTAACGATTATCGCAGCCGGAACCTCGCTGCCCGAGGTGGCGACCTCTGTGGTGGCGGCCTAGAAAGGGGAGCGCGACATCGCGGTCGGCAACGTGGTCGGCAGCAATATTTTCAATATCCTTACGGTGCTGGGTATCTCGTCAATCGTCGCGCCAGCCGGCGTCGATGTGGCGAAAGCGGCGCTGGACTTCGACATGCTTTTTATGATCGCGGTGGCGCTTGCGTGTTTCCCGGTCTTTTTCCACGGCTACAAGATCGGGCGGATCAGCGGGTTCTTCTTCCTGGCATTCTACGTGGCCTACGTCGTCTATCTGATTCTCGGAGCGCAAGGACACGCGGCCTTTCCGGCGTTGCGCCAGGTCTTGCTGCATTACGTGGCTCCTGCCGCCGGCGTTGCGCTGTTGATCCTTCTGGTTAGGGCTTTCCTTAAACAGAAAAACCCTGCCTAGACATTTTCTGCAGTGAGTATAGAGTACCACACCCGAGTGAAACTTCTCGGGAAAGACGCAGATCATGTCCGACTCCCAGAACAACGCCCCACAACCGCCCAATCCGAACCGTGCCTCCGGCAACAACAACGGCTTCAACTGGCGCGTGCTCGCCCTTTTCAGTCTCGCCTTAGTGATCCTCGGAGTGGCCTTTTTCGGCCCACAGATGAACCCACAGGCAAGATCAATGAGCTACGCCGAGTTCCGCACCGCTCTCGATCAAGGGCGCGTGGAATTGGAAAACTCGAAGCAGCCTTTAACAGTCAATACCAGCGACACGGCTTTTGACGCGACAATCACCGGTTGGGTAAAACCCGAATTAGTAAAACCGAAGGATGCGCAGGGGGTTCGCTTCGATTTCCGTGTTCCAGTAAATCTTCAGCTACAAGGTGAAGAAATTCGTGAGCTACTCGGCGAGAATATTCGCATGGAACGTGTTACGGAAGCTCCCATCGAGGGTGACATGGAGACACTTTCACTCGCTCAGTTTAGAAAATCTTTCGCACTCGGAGAAGTGAAAGCAAAAGATCTGCAGAATCCTCTTCGCATCCTCACCACGGACGATAGCTCAAACGCAATGCTGGCTGGCACACGTGAAGTATTTGCGAACATGGAGATTCCAAAAGGGGAGGATGGTAAGCCCATGGCGGCGGAGCCTTTTTCTGTCAGCGTTTCCGCCACCATCCTCGGTGGCGAATTAAAGTCATTGCTTAAAGATAAGGCAAAATACAAACGTAATTCCGACTACCTCAGTAAGGCGTTGTTCACTTTTCTACCATTCCTGCTGATCATCCTTCTGCTATTTTTCCTTTTCCGTCAGCAGATGAAATCCGCTGGTCGCGGCGCGATGTCCTTCGGGAAATCCAAGGCGCGTCTGCTCACGATGGATCGCAACAAGGTCACCTTCAAGGACGTTGCTGGCATTCAGGAGGCCAAGGAAGAGCTGTTTGAGATCGTCGATTTCCTCCGTGATCCCAAGAAATTTCAGAAACTTGGTGGCTCGATTCCAAAAGGCGTGCTGATGGTAGGCTCGCCGGGAACCGGCAAAACCCTGCTCGCCCGTGCCATCGCCGGCGAGGCGGATGTGCCGTTTTTCTCAATCTCCGGATCGGACTTCGTGGAGATGTTCGTCGGTGTCGGTGCTTCCCGCGTCCGCGACATGTTCGAGCAGGGGAAAAAGAATGCCCCGTGTCTGATTTTCATAGATGAGATCGATGCGGTTGGACGTCACCGCGGCCACGGCATGGGCGGCGGCCACGACGAACGCGAGCAGACGCTTAACCAGCTTCTTGTGGAAATGGACGGCTTCGACACACAAGAGGGTGTCATCATCATCGCAGCTACCAACCGTCCTGACGTGCTTGACCCCGCTCTTCTGCGCCCCGGCCGTTTCGACCGCCAGGTCACCGTTTCCCTTCCCGATGTGAACGGCCGCGAGGAAATTCTCCGCGTCCATGTCAAGAAGATCAAACTCGCCGCGAACACCGATCTCGCGCGCATCGCCCGAGGCACGCCCGGTTTCTCCGGTGCCGAGCTCGCAAACCTCGTCAACGAAGCCGCTCTCCTCGCAGCTCGGAAAGGTCTGACCGCCGTGACCTTGGATGAGATGGAAGAAGCTCGAGATAAAGTCCGCTGGGGTCGTGAGCGCCGCTCGTTGGCCATGTCAGACAAGGAAAAGATCGGCACTGCGTGGCACGAGGCCGGCCACGCCTTCCTGAATATGGTGCTGCCACACACCCACCCGCTCCACAAGGTCACCATCATCCCCCGCGGTCCCTTCCTCGGCGCAACGATGTTCCTGCCCGACGGCGACAAGTATTCTACACAAAAGAAGGAAGCGCTCGCCAGCCTCATCGTCACGATGGGTGGCCGCATCGCGGAAGGTTTCCACTCTGATGACGTCTCCAACGGAGCCTCCGGCGACATTCGCCAGGCCACCTCACTCGCCCGCAACATGGTCTGCGAATGGGGAATGTCCGATGTCCTTGGTATGGTCGAATACGGCGAGGGCGACAGCCCCGTCTTTCTCGCCCGCGACATGACTAAGAGCCGCAACTACTCCGAGGACACGGCGAAAGTCATCGATGCGGAGATCAAGAAGTTCATCGACAACGCCTTCAACGAGGCAACCCGCATCCTCACCGCGAACCGCGATGTGGTGGAGAAAATCGCGCTCGCGTTGCTTGAATACGAGACCCTCGACGCCAGCCACTTGCGTGACATTATCGATCACGGTGAGATGAAAAATCCGCCCAGCGCCCCCAAGCCGCCACCCGTCCCCGACTCCATGTCAAAAAAGCTGGCCCCTAAGAAAGTCGAGAGCAACAGGCCCGAGGATGATGGCCCGATCCCGGGTGCGGTGGGTGCACCGGCATGAGCGACTTGGACTGCTACAGCCTGCTGTAGCTTTCGGTCCAGCAGCCCGCTGCCGACCGGACGGCATTGGCATCTTGGCGGCATGAACCACTCCCAGTCCTCCGCCTTATCTCAAAGCCACTCGGCCACCCTCACCGCCGCGCGGCGATGGGTGCCGTGCTCACCGAGTTTCGCGCTGACCTCTGATAATCGCCCGACGAGCGCTTGGCGCTTCGCATCGTTCGAAAGAATATCCCGCACCCACGCGCTGACCTCCGGCGCGGACGCATCCGCTTGGATAAATTCCTCCACGACCTTTTCGCCCGCAAGGATGTTCACGAGGCCGATGTATTTGATCTTAACCAACATCTTGCCGAGGAGATAGGTGGTCCAAGCCATTTTATAAACGAGGCAATAGGGTAACCCAAAGCAGGCGGCTTCTAGAGTGGCCGTGCCGCTAGCCACCACCCCGCAGGCGGCGCGTTGCATGAGTTCGTGGCTGCCGCCGTCGGTCAGCTTGACCCATCCTTCCGCCCCTGCGTTGTCGATCATCCCACGCATGGTGCGGGCGAGTTTGGGTGTCGCCGCAGGAACCGAAAAATGCAGGTCGCAGCGCCATCTCCGCAGCGTGAGCGCGGTTTCCAGCATCATCGGGAAAAGCTTCGCGATCTCACGCTCGCGGCTGCCGGGAAAGAGGCCGATGAGATCCGGCTCGCGCTCGTCCGAGATCCGTTTCTCCGAAAGCTCGTCCACCAGCGGATGGCCGACGTGGGTGGTTTTGAGCCCGGCGTTTTCGAAAATGGGTTTCTCGAAAGGGAACAGGCAGAGCATCTCGTCGAGGAGATCGACCATCTTCGGGATGCGTTTTTTGTTCCATGCCCAGACCTGCGGGCTGATGTAATAGACCTGTTTGGTTTCCGGCAGGGCTTCCTTCACCGCTTTCGCGAAGCGCAGGTTGAAGCCGGGGTAATCGACGAGGAGGAGCACATCCGGCTTCTGGCTTTTGATCTCCTTGAGCATTTCCCCGAAGCGTTCCTTGAACCAGCCGTAGCGTTTCAGCACCTCGATCACACCCATCACCGCGGCGTCCTCCACCCAGTCCCGCGTCCCTCCGCCACTGACCTCTCTCATCTCCGGTCCACCCGCCCCTAAGACCTCCAGCGGCCCTACCATAGCAGTGAGTTCACGCAACAGTCCGGCGGCGTGCACGTCACCGCTTATTTCCCCGGCGACAATATAGATGCGCTTCACTAAAAAAATCTACCCAATTCGCCCCCTGCGCTTCAACCTCCAATCCGTCCACGGGAAGATTCCGTGATTAAACAGCTAATAAATCCCGACACTTTCGCGTATCACCATCATGAGTACTTTATTTTTTCTTCTAGGAGTGGTCGCTGCGGGCATCCTTGGCTACTCTTTCGAGCCGGAATTCCGCCTCGCATTTACCGGTAAGAGTCCT
>CAMAXN010000077.1 GCA_945862245.1 Prosthecobacter debontii | reverse complement strand
CGCCGCGATTTTCTCCGCCGCTGCGGCATGGGTTTCGGCGGTCTTGCGCTTGGCGGGCTTTTCCAAGGAAATGCGTCCGCCGCGCAGCCGTCCTCGATCCCCCACTTCGCGCCGAAGGCGAAACGCGTCGTCCACCTTTTCATGAACGGCGGGCCTTCCCAGGTGGACACCTTCGACCGCAAGCCGCTCCTCCAGGAGCAGCATGGCAAGCCGATCGCGATGGAGGGCATTCAGACTGAGCGCCCCACGGGAACTGTCCTACGGACACCTTTTTCCTTCGACAGATACGGAAAGTGCGGACTCGAGGTCAGCGAGCTTTTCAAGTATACCGCGCAACACGCCGACGACCTCTGCGTGATCCGCTCGATGACCGCGAACGTCCCCAACCACGAGCCGTCCCTAATGCTCATGAACTGCGGCGATGGCAACCTTTCCCGTCCCTCGCTGGGTTCGTGGGTCAGCTACGGGCTGGGCAGCGAAAACGAGAACCTGCCCGCCTACGTCTCCCTCTGCCCCGGCGGCATGCCGATCAAACGCGCGGAAAACTGGCGCTCCTCGTTCCTCCCCGGAGCCTTCCAGGGCACCTATGTGGACAGCTCTATCGAGAGGCTCGATAGCATGATCGAAAACCTCCGCAACCCCTCCGCCCGCGATCCGAGGCAGGAGAAACAGCTTTCCCTGCTCCGTAAACTCAACGCTCGCCACCTCGAAGCCAGCGCCCACGATCCGCAGTTAGAATCGTGCATCCGCAATTTTGAACTCGCCTACCGGATGCAAACGGAAGCCACCGACGCCTTCGACATTTCCAAAGAACCCGCGAAAATCCGCGAGATGTATGGCGAAGGCGGATTTGCCCGCCAATGCATCATGGCGCGCCGCCTCCTGGAGCGCGGCGTGCGCTTCATCCAGCTCTGGCATGGAAACGGCCAACCCTGGGACAGCCATGACGACATCGAGGATCACCGCAGGCTGGCCGGGCAATGCGACCAGGCCATCGGCGCTTTCCTCACCGATCTGAAACAGCGCGGCCTGTTAGACGAAACGCTCGTGATCTGGGGCGGCGAGTTCGGCCGCACCCCCGTCGTCGAGCTTCCCAAGGCCGGATCGAACGCCGGCAAAATGAAAGGCCGCGACCACAACCACTACGGTTTCACCACCTGGATGGCCGGCGGCGGGGTCAAAGGCGGGTATGTCCACGGCGCGACGGATGAGTTCGGTTTCAAGGCGGTGGAAAATTCCGTCCACGTCCACGATCTCCACGCCACCATCCTGCATCTGCTCGGGCTCAACCACGAAAAGCTCACCTACCGCTACTCGGGCCGCGATTTCCGGCTCACCGATGTCTTCGGAAACGTCGTCCACGACATCATCGCCTGAAGCCCGTCATGGCGCCATGGAGTCGCGCAACTCCGTGATCAGCGCCGCGTCCTCGGCGCGCCCCATTCTCACAAATGCATCGATGAGGTTGTTGAGCACGCGCATCAGGATGGTTCCGAGATCCGCGCTGCCCTCCAGCGCCCGGCGCTGCTCGCGGCCTAGGTCGTTGGTGGGATCTGTCAGAACAGCCTGCGAGTGGATGCAGCCCCTGTCGTAGCAATCGATGATGAGCGGATAACCTTCCTCGCAGATGCGGCAGAGGAAATGGCTGGGAAAGCATATGCCCTCGATCTCAAAGCCCAGCCGCTGTCCAAGGAGCATGTAGATGACCCCGAGGCCGATGGGGTTCGATACGCCCTCGGCGACGCTCCAGGCGAGATCCGAATTACGGGGATCATAGTAGTCCGAGTCGTTCGGGCCGAGGCGTTTCCGCTCGAAGAGGAACACGCGCAGGTCGTTCGCACCGGCCACGCCGTCCTCCTGCGCTTCCTCGGCGAGAAGGTCGAGCGCGTCGGAAAGCGGCTGGCGCAGGGAAAGCCCGTCGTGGAGGAAATCGGACATCAGCCGCAGATAGCTTTCAAAAAGCTCCCAATCATCACCTAGCCCCGCTGTGCCAAAGCCCGGTGTGATCCATTCCTCACGCAGGGTTTTTCTGCGTGCGGGAAGGAGTATGGATGCAAGAAATTCCTTTTCCCGTTCACTGAGCTCTAGCGCCATCCCGGGCAAGATCTCACTGAGATCACCACCCACCTCCGCTAGGCGCCCGGCAACAATAGAACGCACTTCGGGCGTGTCGTCGTCAAGGAGCCGCAGCAGCGCGGAAATTTCATTGGTATCGGGCGGAAGCGCGTTCAAAGCCTAATCAAAACGGCACAAGCTTCACAAATCAAGCGAATCAGCCAAACTTAAGTAAAGGCATAGATGGTGCGCGCTGCAGGGTTCGAACCTGCGACCCCATCCGTGTGAAGGATGTGCTCTACCACTGAGCTAAGCGCGCTGTCGTGAGGGGTGGGGAAAATGAGATTAGAAGAGGCAGCTTGGCAAGTGGATTTGTTGCGGCAACAAGGACGATGTGGTTGAAATTCAGTCTTGGTTCGCGCTGCGTATCGTGTGAGCTAAACGGACTGCTGCTTTTTCGAGCAGCGCCGGGGCGTTGGCGATTGCTTGCTCGAGTGTCATGGGGGCATTGACCAAAGAGGCAATGCCATCAAAGTGGGGCAATAGAAGTTCCTCATCGGCGAGGCGGCCGGCGAGGGCGTAGATGGGTATGTTGTGCTTGCGGGCAAGTTGCGAGACGCCGTGCGGGGTTTTCCCTTCGAGGGTCTGTGCATCGAGCGACCCTTCGGCAGTAACGACGAGATCGGCGGCGGCGATTTTTCCCTCCGCACCTAGCACTGCGGCGATGCATTGGAAGCCAGACTCAAGTTTCGCACCGCAAAATGTCATTAACCCATAGCCAAGCCCACCCGCCGCTCCTGCTCCGGGTGTCCCGGTGAAATCAGTTTGGAAATGGGCGTTGGTCAAGCTAGCGAGATGGCGGAGAGAGATTTCTGTGGCATCGACCTGTTGCGTAAGCAGGCCTTTCTGCGGGCCATAGACGCGGGTGGCGCCGCGCTCGCCAAGAAGTGGGTTGGCGACATCGCAGGCGACTACGATTGGGGGAAGGGCAGGCATTTTTGAGGAATCGATTGCCACGATTCGAAGGATGTTTGCCGGGATGGGTTCGACCGCTTTCCCGTCTGAATCTAGGAAGCGGCAACCGAGGGCCGCAGCGACGCCAAGGGCGGCATCATTGGTGGCACTTCCGCCGATGCCGATGAGAATTTTTTCCGCACCCGCTGCGATCGCCGCGAGGATCAGTTGGCCGACACCGAAGGTATTGGCGCGGGTGATATCGCGGTCGGTCGGTGGAATAAGGTAGAGGCCATTTGCCTGCGAGGACTCAATTACCGCAGTTTTGCCGAATAGGATGAACTCGGCGCTCACTTCTTGTCCGAGGGCGTTTTTTACGGTGATGGTATACTTTTCGACAGCGCAAACGCTGCGTGAGAATGCTTCGAGGATTCCCTCACCACCGTCGGCTAGGGGCAGCAGGTCGAAGGTTGCTTCGGGAAAAATGCGGGTAAAACCAGCGCGAATGGCGGCAGCAACCTCCATGGCAGTGAGGGATCCCTTGAACTTGTCGGGCGCGATGACGATGTGCACGGATCTGTTTTGAAGTGATTGGACGGCGAGGTCGAGGAAACGACGTTCTTTTGGGCGAAGGCGAACAATTTTTTTGACAAGTGCCGGTTTGCCATTTACGCACACGTCCCCGTAGTGGCACAAGGCAATCTGCGGCAATCGATAGAACACATTAACTCACATCTTTCCCATGGCCACAAAAACAACACTCAAGGCTGCTCCCCGCCTCCGCAGCGGATCGGGCAAACTCAAGCAAATGCGCCGCGAAGGCTGGCTCCCCTCCGTGGTTTACGGACGCGGTGTCGTGAACGAGAACCTCAAGGTGGACGCGAAGACCTTCGCCGAGCTCCTAGCAAAAAGCTCCTCGGATAACATCCTGATCAACCTCGACATCGAGGGTGAGGGCAACCGCTCGGTATTCCTCAAGACGATCCAGCACGATCCTCTTACCGGCCACGCGCTGCACGTGGATTTCCTCGCCGTGAACGACAAGACCGAGATCACCGCGAACATCCCCGTCCACCTCCTCGGTGAGGCCAAGGGCGTGAAGGCCGGTGGCGTGCTCGAACAATACGCGCACACCCTCGAGATCGTTTGCCTTCCGAACGACCTTCCCGATTCGATCGAAAAAGATGTCACTTACCTCGAAGAAGGCGAGTCGCTCCACATCGGTGAACTCGATCTTCCGAAGGGCGTGAAGGCCACCCACGCGGCAGACGTCGTTGTCGCGCACATCGGCAAGCCAGCCGCCCTTGTTTCCGAGCAAGCCGCCGCCCCTGCTCCGCCGGCAGCGAAAGCAGCCAAGTAATACGCGGCTCCGGATCATTCCGTTTCCAAAACGTCCGGTGCCATCCGCTCCGGGCGTTTTTTGTTTGATGGGAAAGCGGGTATCCGTAACCAAGTATCCGTAACCCTTATGGCAATACCCCTGATCATCGGCCTCGGAAATCCCGGCAGGCAATACGAGGAGACCCGGCACAACGTCGGCTTCATGCTGCTCGACCGCATCGCGGCGAAGGAAGGGGCTGTTTTCAAAACAGAGCCGAAGTGGCAGGCGCACCTCGCGAAGCTCCCCGATGGGACGATCCTGATGAAACCGCAGACTTTCATGAACCTGAGCGGACGCTCGGTGCGTCAGTTCGTCGTATTTCATAAATGGGAGATCGGTGAGATTCTGGTCGCTTACGATGATGTCGCACTACCGCTCGGGCACCTACGTTTCCGTGGAAAGGGCTCGGCGGGCGGGCACAACGGGATCAAGTCGATTATTGAGCATCTCGGTGGGGACGACTTTCCCCGTTTGAAGATGGGCATCGGTGCAGCGGGCGGTGCGGGGGGGATGACCGGGCATGTTCTAGGAAAGTTTGCCCCGGATGAGCGGGAAACCCTAGAAAACATGCTTGCCACTGCCTGCGAAGCTGTGCAAGTTTCGCTTTCCCAAGACATTGTCTTGGCATCCAACCGATTTAACACACCACGAACCAAACCAACCGCAAAACACGAAGATGAGCCGCAAATACGAAGGTCTGATTGTCCTGACAACGAAGAGCCAAGAGGGTAGCATGGACGACCTTGTCTCAGCCATCACCAAGGACATCGAATCCGCAGGTGCTAAGGTCGAGAAGATAGATAACATGGGACGCAAGGATTTCGCCTACACCCCTCGCAAGATCAATGGAGCGCATTACGTGACCTACACAATCAGCGGTGCACCCGACTGCATCGTGCAGATCAAGGCAAAACTTGCACTCAATACAGCAGTTTATCTCAATCAATTCAACCGCGTCGCGTAATCTTCGGGCGACAGCCCAGCCATCTTCCTCTTCCTTTGGAATTTAAAGTTTAAAGTTTAAAATTTTCTCACCGCCATGGCCAATCTCAACAAAGTGATGCTCATAGGAAATCTTACCCGTGATCCAGAGTTGCGCCACACGCCGAAGGGCTCTGCTGTAGCCGACCTCGGCCTGGCCGTGAACCGCAAGG
>CAMAXN010000076.1 GCA_945862245.1 Prosthecobacter debontii | reverse complement strand
GAGCCGACACTAGAGCCCGAGCCCGAGCCGGCACCTGAGCCAGCCCCAACTCCAAAACCCGCTCCCGCAAGCACCGGCAATCCTGTCGCGATCATGAAAGCCAGCATCCAAGCGGGCGAGATCAAGGAATTCACCTTCGACCAGGTTCTCGAATGGGCAGCCGTCGAGGGAACGGAAATGATCGATGGTGAGAATTACCAGACAGGCATCGCCTCCTACAAGGCGGAGACGGTTTTCGGCGTGAAAACAATTCAGGCCAAGGCGCTGATCCAAGGCAATAAGGTTGTCCGCTGGCTATGGCCCAAGAGCGGGATGGAAATCAAATAAGTAGCTGGGGCGTCCCGCCTCCAAGTCATCCCCATCCCTTCCCCATGTCCCCCCGCGAAGCAATCCTTGCACTCAACCTCTTGCCATCCTTCGGACCCGTCCGTATCACACGGTTGCTTGAGGCTTTCGGCGATGCTCAAAGCGTCCTTTCCGCCCCTGAAAAAAGCCTGCTGCGCGTCGATGGTATCGGCCCTGAAACCGCAAAGGTCATCAACCGCTGGCAGGATCACGCCGATCCTGCCAAGGAACTTGCCGAGGCGAAGCAGCGCGGCATCACCATCGTAACCCGCGAGGACCCTTCCTACCCGCAGCACCTGCTGCAGGTTTACGATGCGCCCATTCTTCTCTACGTCTGGGGGGAAATCATCCCGCGTGACAAGCACGCCATCAGCGTAGTCGGTTCTCGCCGCGCGACGACGTATGGAATCAACGCCACCCGCAAGCTGACCTACCAGCTTGCGCACGCCGGTTTCACCATCGTTTCCGGCCTAGCCCGCGGTATTGATACCGCAGCCCACGAATCCGCCCTCGCTGCAAAAGGCCGCACTATCGCCATCGTCGGCTCCGGGCTGGCGCGCCTATACCCTCCGGAAAACCTCGCCCTCGCCGAAAAAATCGCTGAAGGCAACGGCGCGGTGATTTCCGAATTCCCCCTCCACAAGGCGCCAGACAAGCAGACTTTTCCAATGCGCAACCGCATCGTCGCTGCGTGGTGCCAGTCTTTACTCGTCACCGAGTGTCCAGCTTGGTCAGGCTCCTTGATCACCGCGAATCTCGCCACCGAATACGGCAAGCCCGTCTTCGCTGTGCCCGGCCCCATCGACAAACCCTCCTCTGCCGGTTGCAACCAGCTCATACGCGACGGCGCCACCCTCGTCTCCGATGCCTCGCACATCATCGACGATATGGGCGAGTTGCCCTTTTCCCGAGCCGAGTTGCCCCTCACAGAAACCCGCGCCGAACCCGATCTCCCGCCCGAGGAAGCCGCCGTCCTTGCCGCCATGCCGGCAGGGGATGAACTCACGGTGAACACACTCATCGAGGTCACCGGATTGCCCTCCTCCGCTGTCACCGCTGCGCTGTTTAAGCTGGAGTTGCGCCGCCTCGTCCGCCCCCTGCCGGGCTTCCGGTTTATGAGGCGTTAGAATACCTGCAGTTTTCCTTATAAAAAATCTTGCATGACAACTTGGTTTTTAGCCGACAGGGTCTTTTTCATGCCGATCAGCGCAGTAGTAAGTTCAGGAGACACCGCATGGATACTTGTCTCAACCGTCCTTGTTCTTTTCATGACCCTACCGGGGTTGGCCCTATTTTACGGTGGTCTTGTCCGAGGGCGCAACGTGCTCTCCGTGATGGCCCAATGCGCCGGATTAGCCTGCATGGCATCGATTTTATGGGTAGTCTGCCTGTATAGCCTGGCTTTCAAAGGCGATGGTGCCCTGATCGGAAATTTTGACGCTGCCTTTTTGAAAGGTCTCACGCCTGATTCGATCACAACCGGCACCACTATCCCGGAAACGGTGTTCATCATGTTCCAGATGACCTTCGCGATCATCACACCCGCTCTCTATGTAGGCGCGGTCGTGGAGCGCATGAAATTCAGCGCGATGCTGCTGTTTTCCACTTTCTGGCTCCTTATGGTTTATGTTCCCACCTGTCATTGGGTCTGGGGCGGCGGGTGGTTGTTTGACATGGGCGTGCGTGACTTCGCCGGTGGTATCGTGGTCCATACAACCGCCGGGGTTTCCGCCCTCGTGCTTGCGGTTATTCTGAAGAAGCGTAAAGGTTTTCCCGGTCACGCCCATCCTCCACATAACCCGGGCATGGTTTTCATTGGCGCAGCAATGCTGTGGGTTGGGTGGTTTGGCTTCAACGCCGGGAGCCAGCTCTCCGCGGGCGGCGGCGCCGGAATGACCATGCTCGTCACCCACCTCTCCGCGTGCACCGCAGCCATCGTCTGGTCCGGCATCGAGCGGTTCCGTAACGGAAAATTCGGCCTGGTGGGCATGGTTACTGGGCTCATCGCAGGCCTCGCGGCCGTCACACCTGCATCCGGCGATATCGGCCCGATGGGGGCAATCGCCATCGGCGCGCTTTCGTCAGGTATCTGCTATTTCGCGGTAAATCTCATTCGCGAAAAGCTCCACATCGATGATTCGCTGGATGTTTTCGCCGTGCACGGAGTCGGCGGGATTCTGGGAACCCTGCTGCTTTCCGTTTTCGGCCAGAAAAGCATGGGTGGTCTGGGCATCGTCAAGCCGGTCATGGAGCAACTCGGCATCCAGTCCCTTGCGGTGGGCGTCACCGTCGTATGGTCTGTGATCGCCACCATTCTAATCGCGTTTGTGGTGAAGATGCTCATCGGCCTGCGCGTTTCGCCAGACCAAGAACAGGAAGGCCTCGACTATTCCGAACACGGGGAAAACGCATATCCCGATTGAGGTTTTACGCTGCCGGAAACGCGTTTTTTTTATTTTTCATCCAGATAAATTCCCTCATTGGAGCCGGAAGGACTGGGTGCTGGAATCCCCGCATAGGGCTTGTCATAGGCTTTCTATGCGAATGGACATATACTTTCAGAAATACACTTCCTCCTTGCGTCCCCGAAATTTCCCTGCTTAGTCCCCTCCCGCCAGCAATCACTTCAAATAGCCAATACTCATGCCTAAAACACTAATCATCGCAGAAAAACCGTCCGTTATGAACGACTTAGCCAAGGCGCTTTCCAAAGCCCTCGGCAAGTTCAACAAGGTCGGCGCCGGGCGCGACATCCATTTCGAAAACGACGCGGCGATCATCACTTCCGCCGTCGGATCCCTCGTGGAGCTGCGCATGCCGATGGGGCCAAACGGCAAGAAACTGGCTTGGAATTTCAACGTTCTTCCCGCAGTTCCCGAGAAATTCGAGCTCGATCCCATCGAGCAATCCGAGCAGCGCCTCAAAAAGGTGCTGAAGCTAGCGAAGCGCAAGGACGTTGATCTCATAGTCAACGCTTGCGACGCCGCCCGCGAAGGTGAGCTAATTTTCCGAAACATCATGGAGTTCGGGGGCATCGACAAGCCGATCAAGCGCCTTTGGATGCGGTCGATGACCACGGGAGCGATCGTGGAGGCATGGGAAAATCTCCGCAGCGACGAGCAGATGCGTCCGCTCGCCGATGCCGCGAAGTGTCGCTCCGAGTCGGATTGGCTCGTCGGCCTCAATGCAACCCGCGCGCTGACCTGTTTCAACTCCCGCCACGGCGGTTTCAACATCACCGCCGCAGGCCGCGTGCAGACACCGACCCTCGCCATCCTCGCCGCCCGCGAGGAAGAGATCCAGGCTTTCAAGACCGAGCCGTATTTCGAAGTCCACGGCACCTTTCATGTATCCGCCGGGGACTATCTAGGGAAATGGACGGATCCCGATTACAAGAAATCGGACGACAAGCCGCACGGCCGCGCCGACCGTATTTGGAGTCAGGAGCTCGCGCAGGCCATCGTCGAGCGTTGCAACGGCAAGACCGCGACGATCACCGAGGAGAAAAAAGCGCAGACCCAGATCGCGCCGCAGCTTTACGATCTTACCACGCTCCAACGCGAAGCCCCCTTCTCCGCCAAGGGTACGCTGCAGATCGCCCAGGCTCTTTATGAAAAACATAAAGTCCTCACCTACCCCCGGACGGATTCCCGCTACCTCCCCGAGGATTACGTCCAGAATGTCCGCGACACACTCAAACAGATTGGCAACAGCGATCTCGACGTCGCGAAATACGCGAAGGCCGTGCTCGCAGGAAAGGACGACAAAGGCCCGCGCCTCCACCAATCCAAGCGCATTTTCAACACCGCCAAGGTATCGGATCACTTTGCCATCATCCCCACCGGCACCATCGCGAAACTTTCCGAGACCGAGCAGAAGGTCTATGACATGGTCGTGAAACGCTTCATTGCCGTGTTCTACCCGCAAGCGGAGTTCGAGCAGACCACGCGTCTCTCCACCGTTTCCGAAGGCGGCAACAAGGATATTTTCAAAACGGAGGGACGTATACTCACGGTGCCCGGCTGGCTGGAGGTCTATGGCCGCAAGCCAGGTGTCGCCGCCGGAAAGGACGGGCTTGTCGGAGTTTCCGCAAGCGAAACCGCGAAGGCCGATCCCGTGGAACTCATCCACGAGCAGACCCGCCCACCCGCCCGTTTCACGGAATCCACCCTGCTTTCCGCGATGGAAGGCGCCGGCAAACTTATCAACGACGAGGAACTCCGCGAAGCGATGGCCGAGCGCGGCCTCGGCACACCCGCCACCCGCGCGGCGACCATCGAAGGTCTCATCGGCCAGAAATACATCATCCGCGAGGGGCGCGAGCTCATTGTCACGCCCTCCGGCCTGCGCCTCATCCAGCTGGTAAAGCAGATGGATATCGAGGGGCTCTACTCGCCTAAGCTCACTGGCGATTGGGAATACAAGCTCTGCCAGATGGAGCAGGGGGCGTTGCACCGTTCCGAGTTTATGAAAGAGATCGTCGGCTACACCAACGACATCTGCGTGAAAGCCCGCGGCCTCGCCGAGGAGGCGAAGAATACGAGCTACCCCGAGGTCGAGGTTGAGCATCCCATCCACGGCAAGCTCATTCTCCGCCAGACCGATGCCACCTACGAATCCCGCGACCCGGCGATCCCGATCAAGATCAAGAAACACATCGCCGGCCGCCTGCTTACCGAGGATGAACTCCGCACGCTTTTGAAAAACGGTGTCGTCGGCCCGCTGCAAGGCTTCAAGTCGAAGTTCAACAAGCCCTTCGACGCCGCGCTCCAGATCGACGCGAAATTCAAGGTCGCGTTCCTTTTCGAAGGCGATGACGACAAGGCTCCCGAACTCACCGAGGAAATGCTCATCGGCACCGCCGTCACCCCGGACGGCAAGTCACACAAGGTTTTCGCAACCGAAAAGGCGTATCACGTCCCGGACATGGTCACGAAAAAGGATCCGCACGGCGTCCGCATCGGAAAGGTCATCCTCCAGCGCGAGATCCCGGAGGATCAGGCGCTCAAGCTCCTTTCCGAGGGCAAAACCGACCTGCTCAAGGGCTTCGTCTCAAATAAAAACAAGCGTAAGTTCGACGCTTTTCTCACCTTCGATACGGAAACCGCGAAGATTGGCTTCGTTTTCCCACCGCGTCCCGCTGCAAAAAAGGCCGCTAAGGCAAAAGAGTAAAGTCGATCAACCCTCGTTAGGCGGGGTCATCACCAGCACGCGCTCAATGCCGTTCTTGGAAAATTCCTCCCAGTAGCGTTTTTCCGAAGAAACGGTTTTCGCCCGCCTTTGCTCCTCACTCATCGTCTCCCAGGCCTTGATGCCAACGGATTTCGCCAGATCCCGGTCGGCGAGCCGCACAGTCAGCTCATCCCAGAAGCTCTCGTTACGGAACTCCTCATAGCACTCGTGGTAGAAAAGCGTCTCCTCCAACTCCTTTTTCACCCGGAAACGCAGCGTCTCCTGGTCGAACTCGATCAGCATTCCAAGTCCGCTGTGCGCGGCTTTTTCCAGCATTTTACTTTCAAATGCCTCATAATCTCCAAGCTTCGCGTCTGCACTCTCCTTCTGGTTCCAGGAAG
>CAMAXN010000075.1 GCA_945862245.1 Prosthecobacter debontii | reverse complement strand
GAGTCCGTATGGCACGATGGGCCAAGGCGGCAATGTGTGGGAGTGGACTGAAAGTGCCTTTAATGGCACAAACAGCTCGTCGTCCGAGTTTCGCGCGATCCGCGGTGGCTACTGGGGAGCCACCGAGGGCGGCGTGCGCTCCTCGTACCGGTTCGACCTTGGCCCGGCGGACGGGGGCAACGACCTCGGCTTTCGTGTCGCGAGTGTCCCCGAACCCTCGACCTACGCCTTGCTTCTCATGACCGCCGCCGGAGCCCTGTGGATGACGAGGAGACGGCGGTAGGGTTAATGAATGCTAGGAATTTGCTTTTGGGGTTGAGGCCGTTAAGGGAGCCGGTGGCCAGACCGGAGGCGGGGAAAAGGGGGTTGAACATATTTTATGAAGAGCAAGATATTGAGCGATGGATCGGTTTTGTAGAAGATCAGGATGGGTGAAAATCCTCTTCTTGAAATTTGAGCTTTGAGCTTTGAAATTTCCTCAAAACGGATCGTCTTCCACTGCCCATTCATTTCCCACGTTCCAAGTCTCCACCATCTCCTTGGGAAAATCGTCGAGAAACCTTGAAGGCCGGCATAGGATATCGCCGGTGTAGCTTTTCGGGTTGAGCATCGGGTAGGTGAGGTAGAGCTCGTCCTTGGCGCGGGTCAGCGCGACGTAGAACAGCCGCCTTTCCTCCTCGAAGGCCGCCTCGTCATTGGCTTCCAGGATGCGTCCGTTTGGGAACTGGCCGTCCACCAGCCAGATCAAAAAGACAGCCTTCCACTCCAAGCCTTTCGCTTGGTGAATGGATGACAGGGTGACCTTGTCGTCGTCGAGATCCGCCTTGTCGCCGGTAGGCTCGCCGTCAGTGGTGCTCATCAGGGAGAGCTGGGAGAGAAATTCTAACACATCCTCAAAACTGCCACCGTATTGGATGAGTTGCTCGATGTCGGCGCGGCGGGATTCGTAGTTCTCGAAGCTCTCCTTGAGGTAATCGTCGTAAACGCCCTCCAGAACGCTGAAGATCATTTCCGAAGGCGATGCGAACACGCCGCCGGGGCAGAGTTCGTCTAGGGTGTAGCAGAATTGCTGCCAGTGCTTCGCGGCCTTTTTCGGGATGGGATATCCGAGCAAGATCTCCGACCACTTGTTGGGCGGCTCAGGGTTTTCGGAAACGGGATCGCGCAGCCATTTCTGCCAGAGTTTCTCCGCAGCACCCGGGCCGCAGCCGGGCAACATCTGGATCATGCGCTTGAAGCTGACCTCGTCCTTGCGGTTCGTCACGAAACGCAGGAACGCCGCGACGTCCTTGATGTGCGCCTGTTCGAAAAACCTCAGCCCGCTAGTAATCGAGAACGGGATGCCGCGCCGGGTCAGCTCCATCTGGATTTCTAGGCTCTGGAAATGAGCGCGGTATAGTACGGCCATTTCCGAAAGCTCGATCCCCTCTTCACGCAGCTCCAGCATCCGCTGCGCGACGAAGCCCGCCTGCGTGGCCGGATCCTCCAGCGCCACCAGCGCCGGCTTCGCGCCGACTTCGGCGCGTGATGAACGGAGATTTTTTTCGAAGCGCATCCGGTTCGCGGAAATCGCGGCGTTCGAGAGATCAAGGATTTCCGGGACGCTGCGGTAGTTCGTCTCGATCGTGAAGACCTTGGAGTCCGTGTAGCGCTTTTGGAAATTCAGGATGTGATCCACCTCCGCGCCGCGCCACGAGTAGATCGATTGCGAATCATCGCCGACGGCCATCAGGCTGTTGTTCTCGCCCGCGAGGAGGTCGATTAACTCGCTTTGGACGGAGTTTGTGTCTTGATACTCGTCCACTAGAATATGGCGGAAACGCTTGCGATAGACTGCGAGGGCATCGGGATGTTCGCGGAAAAGCTCCACCGTGAGGCTGAGCATGTCATCGAAATCGAGCGAGTTCGTATCGCGTTTCTTCTTCGCGTAGGCGGCGCGCACCTTTTCCAACTCCTCTTCCCAATCGAGGAAATACGGATACTTCTCGTGGAGCAGTTTTTCGAGCGTGATGTTTGTGTTCGCCATCAGGCTGAACATGGAGATGAGCACATCGGGCTTGGGAAAGCGGCGCTGTTTCGTATCGATGTCGCTGGCTGCTACCACGGCGTTCATCAGGGATTTCTGATCGTCGCGATCGAGGATGGAGAAGGATTTCGTGAAACCGATCTCATCCGCGTGACGGCGGAGGATGCGGTTGCAGATTGAGTGGAAAGTGCCCGCCCAGAGATCAGAGACATCGCCCGGCACCAGCGAGCGCACCCGCTCGACCATTTCCCGCGCCGCCTTGTTGGTGAAGGTTAGCAGCAGGATGTCGCGCGCTGATTGCCCTTGGTCTAACAGCCACGATACCCGGTAGGTCAGCGTCCGGGTTTTACCAGAGCCCGCTCCCGCGATGACCAGCGCCTTTCCCGGCGGCGATGTCACCGCACGAAACTGCTCCTCATTGAGCGCTGCGGCGTAGTCGATGCCGGAGGCGGAAACCGCCTTCGGACGCCGCAATTTGTATTCACGCGCCATGCCTTCTAGGAATGACTCTCACGATCCACAGCATCCGCTTCCTCCACCGTCGCGCCAGCATCCACGCGTTTGGAAAACGCCACAAAACGGCTGAGTTCCGAGCGCACGATCGGCAACAGAAGATAAACGCCGATCAGGTTGGGAACGCTCATCGCGAACAGCGAGGCATCTGAGAAATCCGTGGCGTTCGCCATCGATGCCGCCGAGCCGACGATGATAATCAGGCAGAAAATCACCTTGTAGATCCATGCTGTGATGACCTTTTTGCCAAACAGATATTGCCATGCCTGCAAGCCGTAATAACTCCAAGTGATGAGCGTCGAAAAGGCGAACAGGAATACGCAGAGGAACAGCACGTATTTGAACGATGTGTGAACCGTTTCGAACGCCGCCGAAGTCATCGCAATGCCTTCCTTAAAGCCCGTCCCGGAAGTCCCGAGGACGTAAGCATGTCCGTTGATCTCATAGTTCGCAGAGTCACCGCTAAAGTTCATGGTGACGCAGAGGACGAGTGCGGTCATCGTGCAAATAACGACCGTATCGAGAAAAGGCTCAAGCAACGCGACCACGCCTTCCGATGCCGGTCGCCGTGTTTTTGCTGCCGCATGAGCAATCGGAGCTGAACCCATGCCCGCTTCATTGGAAAAGGTCGCACGGCGCATGCCCCAGATGAATGCCGCCACAAGCCCGCCGGTGATCGCTGCGCGCGGGTTGAAAGCCTCGGTGACGATCATATGCAGCGCAGGGATGATATGCGAGGCATTGATTACCAGAACCAGAAGGCAGCTTAACACATAGGTTACACACATCACCGGCACTAACTTGTCCGTCACCTTGGCGATGCCTTTGATTCCCCCTATAATCACCAGCGCGGTCATCAGCGCCATGATCAGGCCGAAGACCCATTGGTTTTCGTAAAAGAACGAATTCTCGCCACCGGTGATGTTGATCAACTGCGAGGTGACTTGATTCACTTGGAAAATGTTCCCGCCGCCAAAGGACGCGAACACGCAGAAGATCGCGAAGAAGAACGCTAAGACCATGCCAAGGGATTTCATTCCCCGCTCTTGCAGTCCGCGGCGCAGGTAATACATCGGGCCACCGTGAACATTCCCTTCCGTATCGAAAATACGGTATTTCACACCCAGCGTGCATTCCGCGAACTTCGTGGACATTCCCAAAAAGCCGCTGAGGAAAAGCCAGAACGCCACGCCCGGCCCGCCGCTGTGGATTCCGATTGCCACGCCCGCGATGTTGCCCAATCCAACTGTCCCGGAGACCGCCGCAGACAAAGCCTGAAAGTGGGTAACAGAGCCGGGATCGCTCGCCAGACTATATTTACCGCGCACCGTGCGCATCGCGAGGCCAAAGGCACGGATATTGATGAACTTGAAGACCAATGTCAGGATTATCCCGGCGGCGGCCAGCCAGAAGATCACGAGAAAGGATTTCAACTTGGCGGGAGTCCATTGACCGGAAAACGGCTTTGTCGCAGCACTTGGTTTCTCTGCCATTCCCAACTCTGCGGAATATAGGCCGTTCGCGTTTTTCGTGATGCTCACACGTTGCCATGCGCTTTTTTCGTCAGCGCGGTAATACCACATGTCTGCCGATCCCGGTGCCGCCAGCGTGAGGTCTTCCGGCATTTTGGAAACCTTCTCCGCATCGATATCCGTAGCGATCGGGTAAAAAATCAGGTTCACAAACGGCGCTGTGACTTTTCCGAATAGATCATCGATCTTCTGGTCGAGTGTCTTCTCCGGCACCGCTACGCTTGGTGATGCCTGCGCGATGGCAAAACCACAAGCAAAGAGAGAACATAGGAGAGCGATTAGGAAGCGGCGCGGGGCTGAGAATTGCTTCATGGATGCAGAGTCTGACAATCCTCATACCAACCTGCAAGCCGCAAACCGTCACGGAAAATCGTTTGCTTCGCAGTTCCCTTTTGAATAGGTGTTCGTGTCCTTCAAATATTATGAACAGTCTAAGAACTCTTACCCTCATTTCCGCCATCATGAGTATATTCATCCCCATGCAGCTTTCCGCAGAGCCACTCAAGTTGCTGTCATGGAACATCGAGTGGTTCCCTGGCGGCAATCCCAAGCCGAAGGAGGATGAGATAACGAAGCAGACGAAATTGGTCGATGAGCAGCTTGCGGCGATCAAACCGGATATTTTCCTCGCCCAAGAGATCACCGATGAGATCGCTTTTGAGAAGGTCGTTTCCACGATGCCTGGCAAACTGACCATGCATGTCTGTAGCCGTTTCATGAACCATGAATCAAAAGAACTCTCACCCCAGCAGTGCGCAATCGCCTCGAATCTCAAGGTGGATTCCGCATTTTTCGAAAGTTTCAAACCGAACAAGAAGTTGCCGCACCTTAGCCGTGGATTCGCTTTCGCCGCGTTGCAGCATCCACAGGGTGGTCTCATCATGATTTATTCCGTCCATCTAAAGAGTAACCGTGGCAGCGAGACACCCGAGGGTGAGCAGAATGTCGCAGACACCCGCGCCGAGAGCGTCCGCCAGATCCTTTCTCACAAAGCAGAGATGGAAAAACGATACGCAGGCAAAAAAATCATGGGCTGGCTAGTCGGCGGTGATTTCAACACAAACCATGACAACCAGTTTACGAAATGCACGGCGGTAGCGGATCTTGTGAAGGGCGGTTTCTCTAACACATGGGACAAGACACCAAAGGAAGAGCGCCTGACATGGTTCACTAACCCTTTCGCCCCTCAGTTCAAACCAACCACCTTCGACTACGTGATGACCATCGGCTTCAAGGAAACGCAAGCGAAGGCTATCCCCGTTCCCCGCGAAGCATCGGATCACGATGCAGTTCTGCTGATGCTCGAGGCAAAATGATGCGTCCGCGCCTCAACCCAAACATTTACTGAGGAAATCATCCACCGCGTCCACGATGCGGGCATAGTTGCCTTCATCAAAAACATGCCCGGCATCGGGAATTTCCAGCAGTTCCTTTCGATAATTCGCAGCTTCAAAGGCGTCTCGACTGTCTTTCAGAGGAATCACATCATCCGCCGTGCCATGGATAAGCAGCCACGGCTGATTGATCTGCGAAGCCGCTTCCAAGGTATCGCCGATGGATTTCAGATCCTCCACATAAGCTGTGGAAAGCGGGCAATCCTCATCGTCCCACATGTAGCCGTTTACGGGCTCCACACCTCCGAACTCTCGCTCAACGAACTCCGCCGTGTGCGTCATCCCTGCCAACGAGACGAGCGCTTGAATATCCATCCTCCGCGAAGCCGTGAGCACTCCAACTGCCGCACCCATACTGTGCCCAATGTAGGCGATCCGCAATTCCTGAGGAACGGTCGAAAGCACCGCACACAGGTCGCCGATCTCCTTGGTGATCGTGGACTCGCCGAATTTGCCCTCGGAATCGCCGTTGCCGGAAAAGGAAATCCGCAGGCACGGCCAACCCTTCGCCGCCAAACCCTCCGCCACCGCGACCAGTAACGGCCTGTCCTTATTTCCCGTGA
>CAMAXN010000074.1 GCA_945862245.1 Prosthecobacter debontii | reverse complement strand
TTTTCTGCTCTTTGCCGGATTGCTTGTCCTTGGCTGAGACGTGGAGGATGCCGTTCGCATCGATATCGAAGGTGACCTCGATCTGAGGCTCGCCGCGGCGGGCGGGGGAGATGCCGTCGAGCTTGAAGTTTCCGAGCAGCTTGTTGTCGATGAACATCGGGCGCTCGCCCTGCGAGATGCGGATGTCCACGGCGGGTTGGTTGTCGGAGGCGGTGGAGAAAACCTGGGATTTCTTGGCGGGGATCGTGGTGTTGCGCTCGATCATCGGGGTGGCGCGGGAGCCTTCCGTTTCGATGGAGAGGGTGAGGGGAGTCACGTCGAGGAGGAGAACGTCCTTCACATCGCCGCGTAGCACGCCGCCTTGGATGGCCGCGCCGATGGCGACGACTTCGTCCGGGTTCACGCCTTGGTGAGGGGTCTGGCCGGCGAGTTCGCGGGCGATCTCGACGACTTTCGGCATGCGGGTCATGCCGCCGACGAGGACGAGCTCGTTGATGTCCGAGGCGGAAACACCGGCTTCCTTGAGGCAATCGCGGACGGGTTTCTTGGTGCGCTCGAAAAGCTTGTCGGTGAGTTGCTCCAGCTTGGAGCGGGACATGGTGAGCTGGATGTGCTTCGGCCCGGTGGCGTCGGCGGTAATGAAGGGGAGGTTGATGTCGTAGGACTGGCTGGAAGAGAGGGCGATCTTCGCTTTCTCCGCCTCTTCCTTGATGCGCTGGAGCGCGTCGGGCTGGCCGGAGAGGTCGATGCCTTGATCTTTTTTGAACTCGCCGACGATGTGCTCGATGAGGGTGTTGTCCCAATCGTCGCCGCCCAGCTGGGTGTCGCCGTCGGTGGCGAGGACTTCGAACACGCCGTCGCCGATTTCCAGGACGGAGATGTCGAAGGTGCCGCCGCCGAGGTCATAGACGGCGATTTTTTCATCTGATTTCTTGTCGAGGCCGTAAGCGAGTGCGGCGGCAGTCGGTTCGTTGATGATGCGGAGCACCTCAAGGCCGGCGATCTCACCAGCGGCCTTGGTGGCATTGCGCTGGGAGTCGTTGAAGTAGGCGGGGACGGTGATCACCGCTTGGGAAATTTTCTCGCCGATCTTCGCTTCGGCGTCGGCTTTCAGTTTGCCGAGAACCATGCCCGCGATTTCCTGAGGGGAGTAGGTTTTAGTTTCACCAGCTACCTCGACTTGGATGTGGGCGTCACCATTTGAGGCGGCGACTATTTTATAAGGCATGCGCTTGTCGGCGGCGGTCAGTTCAGAAAATTTGCGACCGATGAGACGCTTGGCTGAGAAGATCGTATTTTTAGGGTTAGTTACGGCTTGGCGTTTTGCGGCTTGGCCGACAAGGCGCTCGCCGTTTTTCGCGAAGGCGACAACGGATGGAGTGGTGCGGGCGCCTTCCGAGTTTTCAAGAACGGTGGGTTCGCCGCCGTCCATGATGGACATGCAGGAGTTGGTGGTGCCGAGGTCGATTCCTAGAATTTTAGACATGTGAGTAAATTGTGGTTAATGAAACATCTTATGCAGGGGCTGTGCCTTTTTTGTTGGAGCGTAAGAAAACCCTTTTTTTACAAGGGTTTGGATAGACTATGACGTGCCTCAAATAGAATAATCAGGAACGATATGACGCACTCAAATGCGACGTCTTGTCACACTACGCCATGATTGGTAGCGGGAGCAAATGCGTATTCGCTTTCGCATTTCGCGTTTTCACTCTCCGAGGAATGAAAGGATCATGTTCGCCAAACCTCCCTAATATCTAGCATATTGTTGGTAGCTAAATTTCTGGCAAGGCCGTCTGAAACATAACGCGAGCGCGGGTTTGCTCCTTCCCCGCTTCTCTCACTTCAGAAACGACCGGATTGCCCATAGCTTGTCTGTGTGCTTAGCTAGTGTTACACGAATTAGGAATGCCCTTGCTTCTGTAGCCGTCTCAATAAATCTTTCGCCGATGTCCCACGCACATATCGATGTCCGCTACGTGGCCAATCTCGCCCGCTTGGATCTTACCGAGTCGGAAGTTGGTGTTTTCCAATCCCAGCTCGAGGCGATTCTTAGTCATGTGGAATCGCTCTCCGCGATTGAACTGATCGATGAAATTTCTATTGATGCCCCCCGTCTCGGGCCGATGCGCAATGATCAGCCGCACGAAAGCCTGTTGCCCGGTGCCGTTCTGCGAAACGCCCCCGACCAAGCCCAGTCCCAAATCCGTGTCCCTAAAGTCGTTGCTGAGGCGTAAATTCAGTGCTTACCCATTATGTCTCTAGTTACGCTGCGCCGCCAATATAGAAATGGCGAAACCACCCCCTCGGAAGTTATGGCGAGGCTTGCCGATACGATTGTAACCCGTGATACCAAGACTGGGGCTTATCTTTCGCATGACCTAGATGTCGCCTTGAAAGCTGCCGCTCTGGCAGATCTTTCAAAACCATTAGGAGGTCTACCAATTGGAATAAAAGACAACATCAATACGCTCGGTCAGCCATGCACTTGTGGTTCTAAATTTTTAGTAAAAAATTACATATCTCATTATGATGCAACAGTTATTGTAAAACTTAAAAATCTAGGAGCGATTCCTTTCGGCCGTATGAACATGGATGAGTTCGCAATGGGTTCTGCAACGGAAAACTCCGCCCTGCAAACCACCTCCAACCCACGTGACCATGCCCGCATCCCGGGCGGATCCTCAGGCGGTTCTGCTGCAGCGGTGGCTGATGGCACTGCTTTCGCTGCGCTTGGGTCAGATACGGGTGGCTCGATCCGGCAGCCGGCTTCGCATTGTGGTGTTGTGGGGCTGAAGCCAACTTATGGTCGTGTTTCTCGTTACGGGCTGGTTGCTTTTGCTTCCTCGCTCGATCAAATCGGCCCACTCACATCTACGGTAGATGATGCGGCGTTGATTCTTCAAGCGATCGCTGGGTATGATCCGCAAGATAGCACTTCACTGGATGTGCCAGTTCCCGATTACGGCGTAGAGATTGATTTAGGCGTAAAAGGCATACGAATTGGAGTTCCTAAGGAATATTTCTGCGAGGGAATTCATTCAGGTGTGCAGAAAAATGTGGAGAGCGGGATCAGGCAGCTCGAAGCCCTCGGGGCTGTGATTTTGCCCATTTCCCTTCCTCACACCGAACACGCTGTGGCCACCTACTACGTCATCGCTTCGGCGGAAGCTTCCTCGAACCTTTCGCGCTTTGATGGGATTCGTTACGGGAACCGCGCAGACAATCCCGCCGATATCATCGATCTTTACCACCAATCCCGCGAGCTTGGCTTCGGTTCTGAAGTAAAGCGCCGCATCATCCTTGGAACCTACGTACTTTCCTCAGGCTACTACGATGCCTACTACACCCGTGCCCAGAAGGTGCGCGCTTTAATTACAAAAGATTTCAAGCGAGCATTCGAGGCAGTGGATGTGATCATTTCTCCGGTTGCGCCGACTCCTGCCCGAAAGATTAACTCCTGCGCCGATGATACGTTGCAGGATTATCTAGCTGATATTTTTACGATCCCAGCGAACCTAGCTGGGATTCCCGCGATGTCCGTGCCGTGTGGTACCACCGCCTTTGATGGGTCTGATAGTCTACCCGTCGGCATTCAGATTCTCGCCCCTCACCTCGGCGAAGGGATTATGCTACGCGTTGCGAAAGCCATCGAGGGACTCTCTCTTCCTTGAGGTTTGAAATATAAAATTTCGAATATGATCTTAGGCTACTGCACAAACATCCATCCTGCCGAAACGTGGTTAGAGACCATGGAGGCTTTGCAGAATTATGTGATGAGTGTCCGGCATCGACTTCTGGAAACGGGCGATCATCCCGTAGGGAAGGCTTATCCTATCGGGCTCCGCCTTTCTGCGTTGGCAGCGAGGGAATTGCTGAAGGGTGATGAACTCAATAAGTTCAAGGAATGGCTGGTGGTTAACGATTCCTACGTTTTCACGATTAACGGCTTTCCCTACGGCTCCTTTCATGGTACGCGAGTAAAGGAAAAAGTGTTCCAGCCGGATTGGGCAAGTCCGGACCGAGTAACTTACACTAAAGACTTGTTCCGCATCCTCGCAGAAATCGCGCCTGCCTCGGCTGGTGGCTCGGTATCTACCTTGCCTGGCTCACATAAGACCTTTCATACTGATGAAACTGCGATCCGAACGAATCTAATCGAGATCGCTCACTTCATTGAGGATCTCTCACAGAGGTACCAGATTGATCTCCACCTCGGCTTGGAGCCAGAGCCGCTCGGTCACTTCGAAAACACGGCGGAAACATTGGGCTTTTTCGACCGACTTCACGCTCAGGCGCATTCCCCTGTAATTCTCGCGAAGCGAATCGGCGTGAACTTCGATTCCTGCCACTTCGCCATCGAGTTCGATGATGCCGAGCCGTCGCTGGATGCGTTCGCCACCGCTGGGATCAGGCTCTCAAAAATCCATCTTTCCAACGCTCTCTCGCTTAATCCCGGCGATCCAGCAGCCATCGATGCGATCCGAAATTTCGTAGAACCGACCTATTTTCACCAGGTGATTGCACAGCGGCCTGATGCCACGCTCGCCCGATTTGTAGATCTCCCTGTGTTTCTTGACGGGGTGGATTCAGGCGCGGTTTCGTCTGCGGATTTCAAGGATGCTCGCGTCCATTTTCACATCCCGCTCGATGCGCAGCCGATGCCGCCCCTTTCCTCGACCCCCACCCATGTTGAACAAACCCTCGCCTGGTGCCAACGTCATCCGTCGGCATGCAACCACTTCGAGATCGAGACCTACACTTGGGGAGTGCTGCCCGGAAATCTCCACCGACCGGTTGTCGAGCAAATCGCCTCCGAATACCGCTGGGTGCTTGATCAATTAAAAAGGCTGTAACAAGGACGGTTAATCACGAGGAAATTTTCAGCAGGATAGAATTCATACGGCCTGCGATAAATATCCCCGCCGCAGCTCCGAGAAAATCGGCAAGCCAATCGAAGGGGTCGTTACCCGAGCGGCCCGGGATGAAGGACTGGCGATACTCGTCCAAAGCACCGACGATAGCGAAAAAAAGTAGAGGAATGAAGACTCGGAAGCGGATCGGAGCGGCTGTGCCTTTGGTGAGAAGAAGATAGTTTGTCAGGATTATGCCGCCACCGAAGAAATATCCGAAGTGGAGAATTTTATCGATGTGGGGGATATCAAAACCGCCCTCGGGCATAGTTTTAGTAGTGGAGGAAAGCAAGTAGATGGTAATAAGCCAGATGATATTAGCGGTAAGCCAGAGTATGGGACGTGAGAGTAAGTGAAACATGATAATCCAGAGCCGGCTTTCAGCGTGTTTCGGTTATGGCCTAGAATCGGCATGGCGGACGCAACCTGCTGCCACGGCAGTTAGGGATTTTTCATCTCATCTTCGATGCGCTCAGCGAGCCACTGTTTCATCATCGACTGATAGTTGAGGAAACGAGAGCGGGCGATGCGCTTGATGCGGGAGAGCATGCGCGGATCAAAGCGAAGGGTGATAGTGGTGGACTCGCGAGAATCCGCTTCGTGGACGGAGCCAGCCATTAGTTTAGGGTCGAGCTCGTGTTCCTGCCAGAAGGCGTTTTCAGCGGCGGCGTTTTCGAAATCGGGGAGCTGTGCCCAAGAGGTGATAGGTTTCATGGTTTCAGCGGGTCTCATTATAGTTGCGGTCGTAGAAGCGGCGCTCTGCCTCGCTCATCGTGCGGGCTGAGATAACGCGGGCTATCTTGCCGTCGGTTGTGAATGCGATAAAGATGTGGCGGTCGGCGACGGTGCGGCCTAGGGCATAGTAGCGGGAAGCTCCATCCATGCGATCATTGTCCGGCAGGAAACGGATGGCAAAGGGATCCTCGAGGATTTCTTCAAGTTCCCCCGGCTTGATGTGGCCGAGGTCAAAGTGTGTGTCGATAAGGTCTAGATCCATGATTTTCTTTGAAACAATATCAAAGCATGAGGTGCGGAAGGATTTTGTCGAGTACAGCTTCGGGGGTAATACCGTGGAGTTTTTGGAGGATTTCCGGTTTGCCGTGCTCAATGAATTTGTCAGGCCAACCGATACGCTCTACACGCGTTGAGATGCCAGCGATGTGAAGGTGCTCGATGCAGGA
>CAMAXN010000073.1 GCA_945862245.1 Prosthecobacter debontii | reverse complement strand
CCGACGCCCCCGCCGAATCCCTCGCCGGACGTTTGCCCATCCTCGATGCCGCCATTGACCGCCTCGATGCCCTACTCGGCGGATCCATCTCCCCCGGTCAAGCCTCCGATCCCGAAGGCAAAATCAGCCAGGGCACTCTCGCCGCACTCGGCCCCGTCTCCTTTTTCCTTTCGGATGATAAAACCACGGGTGGCGATATCATCGCCTCCGCGCCCGGCGAAATCCCTCACTACGTCCCCGGATCAGTGGAGGACGTCGCGGCCCTCATCACCGGGAAAGAAGTAGCCCTTCCCCTCGATCCCAGCGGCGGCAATGCCCGCGCGATGGATGAGATCGACAGCGGCTTCCTAGACATGATCCGCAAGGGCGGACTCTGGGTCTGGCCTATCATGTTTCTGGCGCTCATCTCGCTCGTCTTCGGCTTGGTCAAACTCGCCCGCTTCGCCCGTTACCGCGAACCAACAGATGCATGGGTCTCCGCCATCCTCGCTGCCCTCCGCACCGGCGACCGCGAAAAAGCCGCCGCCCTCGCCTACGGCCAGAAACACCCCGCCGGAGCGGTCATGGAAAAACTCATTTCCGTTTCGGAAAACAGCGCGGATCTCGTCGAGGAAACACTCTACGAACAGCTCATGGCGGTGCAATCAAAGGCATCGTCGCTGCTTCCCGTGATCGCCATCACCGCCGCCACCTCACCGCTGCTCGGACTCCTCGGCACGGTCTCCGGCATGATCACCACCTTCAACCTAATCACCCTTTTCGGCTCTGGCGATCCCAAGCCCCTCGCCGGCGGTATTTCCGAAGCGCTCATCACCACCCTCTTCGGCCTCGTGGTCGCCATCCCAGCGCTCATCCTCCATGCCTTCCTCTCGCGCCGCGCACAAGGCATCGTGCAGACCACCGAGCGCCTCGGCCTTTCCTTCGTCAACGGTCTGAGGTCGAAGCCATAATCACGAAGTCCCTCATTCTAACGCATCCACCCATCCCCCTCTTCCTTGAAATTTGAATTTTAAAAGTTGAAATTTGATCCACGCTATCCAACTCACCTTGCGCGAGGGCGGACTCACCCTCTACGCTCTCCTCGCCCTCGCCATCGCGATCTACGCGATACTCTTCGGTGCGTGGAGACATCTCGCGTCCGCACGGAAATCCATCGCCGCAAAAAAATGGCTCACAACCAGTACCGTCGGCAAAGCCCTGCCATGGGAAATGAAAGCGCCCGACCCACGCGAGCTGCAGCGATCCTTCGCGAGCTTCGAACTCGATGAAATGGCCTGGATCGAACGCCGCATCCCTTTCCTCGCCGTCCTCATCACCGCCGCTCCTCTCCTTGGGCTCCTCGGCACGGTCGCGGGCATGCTTGTCACCTTCTCCGGAATGGCCGCGGGAAGCGATGCCCCCATCGACACGATCTCCACCGGTATTTCCACAGCCCTCGTCACCACCCAGGCAGGCCTCGTCATCGCCATTCCCGCCGCCTTCCTCCTCGCCCTACTGAAACGGCAGTCTGAAACAACCCACCTAGAACTCCAGACCCAGCTCCACGAACGCTTGGCAGGAAACTATAAACTCTAAATTTTAAATCTTAATTTACAGAGGCAATACTCAATCTCCAATAATCAATAATCAATAATCAATAATCAATCTAATGCGTCGCTTCCGCCACAGCACCAATTCCGATACCTCGGAAAGTATCGACATCTCGCCGCTGATCGATGTCGTGTTCCTGCTGCTTATTTTCTTCATCGTCACCACGGTGTTCGTGAAGGAAACCGGCGTGGAAATCTCCAAGCCGCGCGCTGCCACCTCCGATGATCTGGAGCGCCAGTCCATCCTCATCGCCGTTACCAACGAAGGCCGTGTCTGGTACGGTGGCCGCGAGATCGGGCAGGACGGCGTTCGCGCCGTCGTTGCCGCCCTGCTGGAGGAAACCCCTGAAACCCCCGTCATCATACGCGCCGATGCCACCACCCCTACCCAAGCCACCGTTTCCGTCATCGACTCCGCGAAGCTCGCTGGAGCCGACTCCGTCTCCCTAGCCACCGAGCGTTAAACCCTAAATTTTAAATTTTAAACCCTAAGAAGATGGCTCCGCTCTCTAAACATTTTGCTTCTCCGCAATCCGCCCTTACGTTTACAACCCAAGCCTCTTCCTTGAGGTTTAAAGTTTAAAATTTGAATTTTAAATCCACCGTCATCGGCCTTGCCGCCTCCGCGTTTCTGCTCGCGGTGCTGGGCTTCGCGCGGATTTTTGTGGTTTCTGCGGACGTGCCCGATCTGACCATCCGGGAGGTGCAGACCGTGCTTTTCGATCCGCCCCCTCCGCCACCGCCCATGGAGGAGCAGTCGCCCGACGCACCTCCCCCGCCGCCGACCCTGACGAACCTTTCCACCCTCCCCGATCCCTCGCGCGTGCCCGTCCCGCAGGCGGATGTGCCGATGGATATTACCCTGCCAGTGGAAAATTTTCACGCCGATCTCGCCCCGGCTCCTCTATCAATCGCTTCCAATCCGATGCCAGCGAAACATTCACAGCAGTTTTTTAAAAGGGAGCAGAACTACAGGCGCACACCGCCACCGCCGCCCATCGCAAAATCCCATTACAGCACCAGCGAACTCGACGGCACCCCACGCCTGCTCCGCCACGGTTCCGCCACTTTCCCCTCCAGCCTCGCGCGCCAAGGCGTCTCACGCGGCACGGTTGTCTTCGAAGTCGAGCTTTCCACCTCCGGTTCCGTCAGCGTCCGCCGCGTCGTTTCCTCCACCCATCCGGAGCTCGTCGCCCCCGCCCGCCACGTCGCCGCCAGCGCACGCTTCACCCCACCCAAGCGCAACGGCGAAGCCGTAAAAGCCATCATGCGCTGGCCTATTATCATCGAAAAGTGATTATTCAGTAGTTATTCGTTATGAGTTATTTGTTCAAATACATCGGAATCCCTCTGGTCTCTGGCCTCTGGCTTCTCGCCTCTATGTCCCAGGCATTCTCCGCCGAGCCCCTCCCGCTTTCCACCGCGTATTGGAAAGACCCCGCCTTCCTGAAATCCTTCAACGGTTCCTACCGCATTGAGGCGCGCATCGAGCCTAGCGTCACCAGCGAGGAGCGCGGTTTGCTCGTGGAAATACAGACCCTGATGGCTGCCGGAAACCGCACGGAGGCTTTGGAAAAAATCAGCTCCAGCCCACTCACGGAAAAATCCCCTGCCCTCACCTTCAACCTAGCGAACCTTCTTTTCGAAACCGGCGAAAACGCGAAAGCCATCACCGCCTACCAATCCGCTCTCAAGGAATACCCCTCTTTCCGCCGCGCCCACCGCAATCTCGCGCTCGCCCTTGTCCGCGACAACAAGCTCCCCGATGCCCTCGGCCACCTCACCGAAGCGATCCGCCTCGGGGATTCCGAAGGCAGCACCTACGGCCTGCTCGGCTATTGCCGCCTCGCCCGCAAGGAGTTCGCCAGCGCTCTGCAAGCCTACCGCATCGCGCAGGTCACCGAGCCGGATGTCGCCGAGTGGAAGGCAGGCGTCGCCCAATGCCTGCAGGAAACGGGCGCGAAAGAGGAAGCCGTCGCGCTCCTCGACGAGGTCATCGCTCTCCGTCCGCTCGAAGCCTCCTACGCGGTCCTGCTCGCCAACATCCATCTCGATCTCGACCGCCCCGACTCCGCCGCCAAGGCTCTCGAACTCCCCTATCGCCTCGGCATACTCCCGCCTGATCCAACCCTGATGCTAGCCGATCTCCACCTCTGCGCGGATCGACCCGACGCCGCGAAGTCCGCCACGAAAAACGCGTTCTCCAAGGAAACAAAACCCGGCACCGATGCCATCCTGCGCCTCATCGCCACCGCCTCCGCCCAAGGCGATTGGCCTTTTGCGAAAGACCTCATCGCCAAGGCGGAAACCCCCAAACCCTCACGCACTATGAACCTCGCCAAAGCGCGTTACCTCATCGATTCGGAGGAAGACCCCACCGCCGGAGCCAAGCTGTTAGAAAAACTCGTTTCCGATGACCACACCGACGGCACCGCGCTAATCGCGCTCGCGAAACACCACTCCGATACTGGCCAGCCCGGATCCGCTGAACTGCTGTTAGAGCGCGCCACCGCCGACACCCTAAGCGCCTATCAAGCTCACATCGAACTCGTTCGTCTCTTGATTGCCCAATCCCGTTACTACGACGCCCTAAAATCCACCGACGCTGCCCTCGCACTCAATCCCACGGAATCCCTCATCACCTACCGTAAAGCGTTGGCCGAGACTGCTTCCGCCGCAGAGTGACCATGAAACCTTTCCTACTCTTTCTGACATCCGCCGCGCTTTTCCACGCGCTACCCGAGGATGGCCTATTACTCGACCTCGACACCCGTTACCACCGCGCGAATACCCGTAATTGTTGACACGAATCCCTCAAAAATGAACATTGGTCAAGAGCGCGAACCCATACTCTAAACCCGGGCTTCGTAATCATGCCGGGCGTCCAGTTGTCCGTTCCTAGTACCACCCGCCTTGACAAGGTGCGGGGCACGAGAAGGATTTTATAACAGTTGTATGTTGCCAACACTACCCACCTGTTACTAGTTTCTCCCTCCCTACGCAGAATCTCTATGAATATCGTCGTCGAAAAACAGCCGAAATGCATCGCAACCCTCAACGTGGAGGTTCCGGCTGCCGATGTCGCTGCCAAGCGTGAGAAAATCGCCTCTTCCTATGCATCGCAAGCTAAGATCGCTGGCTTCCGCCCCGGCAAAGCGCCGAAGAATGTTATCCAGAAGCGTTTTGGGAAACAGATCTCCGAGGAGTTGACCGAAGCCCTTTTCGGCGAAGCCTGCGACCAAGCGCTGGAAAAGGAAAACCTCAAGGTTCTAGATTTCGGCTTCCCTGACAACCTCAACGAACGTCCAGACGGTTCGATCGCATTTGAGACTAAACTAATCCTCGCACCGGAAATCAAGCTGCCAGAATACAAAGGTATCGAGGTGAGAGCCCCCTCCGCCGAGATCTCCGACGAGGAGCTCGACGTGCAGCTCCAGAGCCTACGCGAGCGCCTCGCTGAATTCGAGGAGGTAACCGGCCGCGCCCTGCAGGCTGATGACATCGCCGTGGTCGATTTCACAACCACCTTCGAAGGACAGCCGCTAAACGAAGCGATAGGTGAAAAAGGACAATACCTCGCCAAGCGAGATAACCATTGGCTGCCCGTAAAGGACGGGGCTTTTCTGCCCGGCTACGCGCTGCAGCTTGTCGGAATGAATGAGGGCGACGCAAAGGATGTAACCATATCGCTGGGTGAGGAATTTCCATTCGAGGAACTACGAGGCAAGGAAATCTTACTACAGACAACACTCCGCGGTATCAAGGCCAGCAAACTGCCGGAGCTTGACGACGCCTTTGCTGAGAAACTCGTCCCAGGTAAATCGCTCGCGGATCTCAAGGATCTCATTCGCGGCAACATGGCCGGGGAAAAGGAAAAACAGATCAGCGAATTTAAAGTGAATCAGATTGTCGAACATCTTAACAAATCCGTCAGCTTCGATCTACCGGAGGAAATCGTCTTACGCGAAACACAAAATCAGGCTGATAGCCTCGTAGAGGAGGGTAGTAAGCAAGGTGCATCTGAGGTGGAAATGATGGAGCGTCAGGCGGAGATTTTCTCCCTCGCCACCCAGCGTGCCATCACTAACCTTCGTACGAATTTTCTACTCCATGAGATCGCTACCGCTGAAAAAATCACCGTGCCAGACTCAGACATGTTGGCACAAATCTCCCGAATCGCAGAATCACGGAAACAGCCAATCAATAAGGTTATTAAAGATCTTCAACGCACCCGCCGCATACAGTCGATCCGAAATTCTCTCCTCATCGGACGGACCATTGACTTCCTCGTCGAGCACGCGAAAGTTACTGAGGTTTCACCCGAAGAAATGGAATCCACACCCGTCGAATAATCATGAACCTTTTTCCGCCCACCAATAGCACGCCTTCACAGGCTCCTAAGAATAGTTACTACGTGCCCATCGTTATCGAGTCCGATGGCCGCGGCGAGAGGTCATTCGACATCTACTCACGCCTTCTTAAAGATCGTATCATTTTCATCACGACCCCGATTGATGATGGCGTGGCCGCCTCCGTAATCGCACAACTCCTGTTTCTTCAGATGCAGGATCCTAAAAAAGATATTCACATCTACATCAATTCCCCGGGCGGTTCTGTCACCGCCGGCCTTGCGATGTATGACACTATGCAGTTCCTTACCTGTGATGTTAACACTTATTGCATCGGCATCGCTGCCTCCATGGGTTCCGTGCTGCTCACCGCCGGCACTAAGGGCAAACGATTCTGCCTTCCCAACTCCCATGTGATGATACATCAGGTTTCTGGTGGAGCGCAGGGCACCGCTTCCGACATCGAACGCACGATCGGCTTCAT
>CAMAXN010000072.1 GCA_945862245.1 Prosthecobacter debontii | reverse complement strand
AATGATCGATGACATTGACATAAACAAGGCCGCGATCATCCGCCGCTGTCTCGCCCGGGTGCGTGATGAGTTGAGCACAAATCCTGCGGCGCTCGATCATTTCACCACCCAGGACGCCATCGTCCTCAACATCCTCCGCGCCTGCGAGGCCGCCATCGATCTCGCTATGCACCGCGTCTCCCTTGGCAGCTATGGCATTCCCCAGAGCAGTCGCGAAGCCTTCGATCTGTTAGAAAAAAACGCCGTTATCAGCGGTCGTTGCTCTGCTTCGATGAAAAATATGGTCGGTTTCCGCAATATCGCCGTCCACAGCTATCAAGAACTGCAGATGCCCATCCTCCAAGCCATCGTCAGCGAGCACCTCACTGACTTCGAAACCTTCCTCGCGGAACTGCATCTTCCTTGAGGTTTAAAGTTTAAATTTTAAAGTTTTCCCGATGAACATTCACCCTGAGTTCCACCGCTTCCTCAACCGCCACGACAAGGAAAATCTCCTTCGTCAGCGTGGCTTAGCCGTTTGGATGTGCGGACTTTCCGGCTCGGGTAAATCCACCATCGCCAATGCCGCCGAGCGTGTCCTCCACCAGCAAGGTCGCTTCACCATCATTCTCGACGGTGATAACCTTCGCACCGGCCTAAACGCTGGCCTCGGATTCTCCGATCAAGAGCGCCTCGAAAACATCCGCCGCATCGCCGAACTCACAAAAATCCTCATCGATAACGGCGCTATCGTTTTCATCTCCGCCATCACCCCGCGCGGCGAACTCCGCGACCTTGCCCGCGGCATCGTCGGCGAAAAAAACCTCTTCGAAGTCTACGTCAAGGCCTCCTACGAAGCCTGTGAAAAACGCGATGTAAAAGGCCTCTACGCCAAAGCCGCACGCGGCGAGATCGCCCACTTCACCGGCAAAGACGGCTCCTTCGAGCCTCCCCACAGCCCCGATCTCACCCTCGAAACCGAAGTCCTCGCCATCGAGGACGCCGCCATCGAACTCATCGAGGCCATCCTCCCGAGGATCTCGCACGCGTAAGGTATTCCACCAAGCCGACCATCTATACATTAGTAATTCACCCAAATTACTAATTTATTTCTTGACCCCACCCCAAATCTCCCCCAAAACCCCGCAGCGCAACCAAAGGTAGGGCGCTCTCGCCGAGAGCGCCGCTGCGAAGCGAAACGCAACTGACTCATCAATAAATTATTTCAATCACATCTCATTCCATGCGGCGCCCTCGGCAATGGGGTTCTACCATAAAACAACATCTCTTTCTTGAGATTTAAAGTTTAAAATTTAAAGTTTCCATGCCCAACTACAACCTCTCCCAGCTCGACCAACTCGAAGCCGAGGCGATCTTCATCCTCCGGGAAACCGCCGCCCAGTTCCAGAACCCGGCCCTTCTTTTCTCCGGTGGAAAAGACTCTATCGTCATGGCATGGCTCGCCAAAAAAGCCTTCTGGCCCGCCCGCCCACCGTTCCCCCTCGTCCACGTCGATACCGGCCACAATTTCGACGAGACCATGCATTACCGCGATGAGTTCGTGAAACTCCTCCGCGCCCAACTCGTCGTCGGATACGTCCAGGAATCCATCGATAGCGGCCGCGTCATCGAGGAAACCGGCCCGAACGCCTCCCGCAACAAACTCCAAACCGTCACCCTCCTCGATACCATCGAGAAACACCAATACGATGCCTGCCTCGGAGGCGGTCGCCGCGACGAGGAAAAAGCCCGCGCCAAGGAACGTTTCTTCTCCCACCGCGACGACTTCGGCCAATGGGATCCAAAAAACCAGCGCCCTGAACTCTGGAACCTCTTCAACGGTCGTAAAAATCTCGGCGAACACTTCCGCGTTTTCCCACTCTCTAACTTCACTGAGATGGATATCTGGATGTATATCAAACGCGAGGAAATCCCCCTCCCGTCCATCTACTTCGCCCACGAACGCGAAATCTTCGAGCGCAACGGAACTCTCCTCGCCGTCACCGATTTCCTTAAACCCCAGGATCACGAAACCGTCACGAAAGAGATCGTCCGCTTCCGCACAATCGGCGATGCCACTTGCACCGGAGCCGTCCGCTCCACTGCCTCGAACCTCGACGAGGTCATCGCCGAAGTCGCCGCCGCTCGCCAAACCGAACGTGGCACCCGCTCCGACGACAAACGCTCCGAAACTGCCATGGAGGATAGGAAAAAAGAAGGGTATTTTTGAGACCTCACCTGACAGATCAAAAATCCAAAATCAACAATCGTCATTCATCAATCTCTCTCTTCCTCTTCTCTTGTGTCTTGTGTCTCCAAGTCTTGAGTCTTTCCCATGCTCCCTCCAAAACCAACTCCCTCGCAAAAGCTCCACATCGCCTCCGCACTCTACGCGACTGCGAAAAAAGTGAAGCTCGCTGCCTTGCGCAACCGCCACCCCGACTGGCCCGAACAACAGCTTCTTTCCGAACTCAACCGCCGCTTTCTTCTCCTCCGTGATTGAACTGATCGACACCTTCGTTCGGCCGCTCATCACCACCGGCCTGCCCTACGCAGTCACCGGCTCCGTCGCCGCCATGGCCTACGGAGAACCACGCCTTACCAACGATATCGACCTCGTCCTCGAGATCAAGATCGCCGACATCCCCCGCCTCATCGAAGCTTTCCCCGAAGCCGATTTTTACCTCCCGCCTTCCGATGTCATCGCCACCGAAATTGTCCGGGGAATCCGTGGCCATCTCAACATCATCAGCCAGCACAGCCTGCTCAAGGCGGATGTCTATCTCGTATCCGGTGATCCGCTCCACCAGTGGGCTATGGAAAACGTGAAAATCATCGATATCGATGGCCTCCAAGTCGCCTTCACCCCCCCTGAATACCTCATCATCCGCAAACTCGAATTCTTCCGCGAAGGCGGCTCGCAAAAACACCTCCGCGACATCGCTGCCATGCTGGAGGAATCCTCCGACATCATCGACCACAATTTCCTCAATCACCACCTCACCGCCCTCAATCTCACTTCCCAATACCAACTCGCCCAAGCACTCACCCGTCCCTAACTCTTCCTTGAGAGTTGAATTTTGAAATTTGAATTTTAATGGACTTACTCCGCTTCACCACCGCTGGCTCCGTCGATGACGGCAAATCCACTCTCATCGGCCGCCTTCTTTACGATTCCAAATCCATCTTCGAAGACCAACTCGAAGCCATGGAGGAATCCTCGCGCCGCCGCGGTGATGAGAATGTGAACCTCGCCCTCCTCACCGATGGCCTCAAGGCCGAGCGCGAACAAGGAATCACGATCGATGTCGCCTACCGCTACTTCGCCACCCCTAAACGGAAATTCATCATCGCGGACACGCCGGGTCACATCCAATACACCCGCAACATGGTTACCGGCGCCTCCACCGCCAACCTCGCCATCATTCTCATCGACGCACGCAAAGGTGTCATCGAGCAAACCAAGCGCCACTCCTTCATCGCCAACCTTCTCCGCATCCAGCACCTCGTCGTCGCCGTCAACAAAATGGATCTCGTCGATTACTCCGAGGAGGTCTTCAATCAAATCGTTGCCGACTTCCGCGAGTTCGCCTCCCGCCTCGACAACATCGTCGATATCACCGCGATCCCCATCTCCGCCCTCAATGGCGACAACGTCGTCGATAAATCCACCAACATGCCATGGTATGAAGGATCTACTTTCCTCTACCACTTGGAAAACGTCTACGTCGGCGGTGAGGAAAATCACATCGATGCCCGCTTCCCCGTCCAATGGGTCATCCGTCCCATGTCCGACGAATGGCACGACTTCCGCGGCTACGCGGGCCGTGTTGCCGGCGGCGTCTTCAAGCCCGGCGACGAAGTCACCGTCCTTCCCTCTGGTTTCAAAACCCGTGTGAAAGCCATCCATTCCCCCGATGGCGAGAAACAGGAAGCCTTCGCCCCGCAGTCCGTCTGCCTCACTCTCACCGATGAGATCGACATCTCCCGCGGCGATACCCTGGTGAAATCCAACAACCCACCGCAAGTCTCGCAGGACATCGAGGCTATGGTCTGCTGGTTTTCCAATAAGCCAATGCCGCCTAAAGCAAAACTCATCATCCGCCACACCACCCAGGAAACAAAAGCCATCATCCAGGAAGTGAAATATCAGGTAGACGTCAACACCCTCCACAAAATCGAAAACATCGAAACCCTCTCCATGAACGACATCGGCCGCATCACCCTCCGCACCGCCGTCCCTCTCATCCACGACTCCTACCGCCGTAACCGTAGCACCGGCTCCTTCATTCTCATTGACTCCGGCACCAACGAAACCGTCGCCGCTGGTATGATCGTGTAGATGCAGCGTCCCGCAGTGTCTTCTGTCTCTGACCGCCCTCTTCGCAATCTCACCGACTCAAACAAAAAACCTTCCATATTCAGCCATTACCTCAGAACCTTTATCCAATGAGATTACCTTCAAAACAGCTCTCCATCATCGAGAGCGCCATCCGAAACCGCGATCCTGAGGCGAGTATTTACCTCTTCGGATCACGGGTGAATGATGACGCAAAAGGAGGCGATATCGATCTATTAGTCATCTCAAACCTCATCGAATTCCGCGATGAAATTGCAATCCGACGTGAGATTCTTGATGAAATTGGCTGGCAGAAACTGGACTTGATCGTACGTCCTGACAAAAATTCTCAGACTCCCATCGTCAGAATCGCTATCGAAAGCGGTATTCCTTTATGATTCGTAGAGAAACACACGCGTCTTACCTGACCGAAAGCCTCACTGAATTAGAGGCTGCGCTCGGGCACCTATCTTATTCAGCGGCAACATGTGATGCCATCTCACCATCTCAGCAAACACTAACCGAAGACGATCTCATCAAAGTAGAAGCTTTGACCAGCCGCTTCGCCAGAGTCATCGATATCATGAGCAAGCGTGTCCTGCGCGCTATCGATCAATATGAAATGCTCGATCCCGGCACATTGCTCGATGTGGCCAACCGCGCAGAAAAGCGCGGCCTCATCGATTCCACCGACTGGCTTCGTGACATCAAAGACGCCAGAAACCAGATCGCTCATGATTACTCTGGTGAGCGTTTATCTGAAATCTTTACATACTGCCGCGCCGAGATACCCAAACTCATTGATACCTGCTCACGCATCACTAAATACGGAACATCACTTTTAAATAAGTAACCGCATCATACTCCGCACCGCTGTCCCCCTCATACACGACTCCAACCGCCGCAACAGCTCCACCGGCTCCTTCATCCTCATCGACCCCGGCACCAAAGAAACCGTCGCCGCTGGTATGATCGTGTAGCTGCGGCGTCCCGCCGCAGACCGTGCCAGCCGCGTCTCGCGGCGTCCCTACCCGTTAGGGCTGACCCGCCGCGGTCCGCCCTAGATCCCTTCTCCCGCTGGAGGCCTTAATCGCGTGGGGCAGCGCCCTTTACGCGAATTCTTCCTCTTCGGTTTCGATTCCCCATTCGTTAAGGAATCACGGACGACCGAGCCGGATCGTCCCTACCATTTACCTTAATCCTGACTTCCAATCCCCGTGAGTTCCCGCATCAACATTTCACGCTGTCTTGTATTCCTGGCGCTTTCGGCGTTGCACGGCTACGCCTTGACGCTCGGGGAACTGGAAAAATCCTACGAGCAGAAGCTGTCGGACGTCCGGCTGGAAAAAGAAAAATCTCTCTCCGACTTGAATGAAGGCTATCTCGCCGCCCTTGCCCGCATCGAAGCGAAATACCAGAAAGCCGGTCGTCTGGATGAGGTGATTCTCACCAAGCAGGAGATCAAGGATCTCACCGATAAAAAATGGCCGTTTAACGAATTGCCCAAGAAAATCTCCTTCGAAGTCGCTGCACCAAGAAAAATCTATCTTAGGAAACGTCTCGAAATCGAACAGCAAGCCGCCCGCAAAGCAACCGATACCGCCGACAAAATGCTCGCGGTTCTCGACAAAAACGCGGTCGATCTTACCAAGGAAGGAGACCTGCAAGAAGCCCTGCTCGCCCGCCAGATCAAGGCCGAGATCGAAGCGGACAAGGATATTGTCAGTGCCAGGGAGCTTCTCACGAACGTCATGTCCGACGGCACTACCCTTGCCGTCCTACGTCTCCGCCGCTTCGGCGATAACGTGGAAGTTCTCGTTAAACACGACGCCCGCGGGAAAATCAGCATGCTGAGCCCCATCCAGAACGTCCAGGAATCCGACAAATCTATCGGCGATACCACTGCCAATAATCTCGGAGAGTTCGTCGGTGCCAAAGGGTTTGAACCCGACCCCCACACCATCTTCCAGCAAGGCGATAAGGATAAACAAATCGGCAATCTCCAGTTGAGCGGGATCCATGGCATTGAAGAGCCCGTCGAGGACAATCAATCCGCACTCCGCTTATCCTTGGATATCAAATCCGTAAATCCTTACGGTTACTTGGGTAAAATCGGCCCGCGCACATCCGCTCCCGGTGCTGTCCGCGTCCGCTGCCGGTTCCTGATCCCCAAATCGAACAAAGTCCTTAGCGGCATTTTTTTCACCCAATATGG
>CAMAXN010000071.1 GCA_945862245.1 Prosthecobacter debontii | reverse complement strand
ACGACTTATAAAGATTTGGAAGAAGTTATGCGCTTCTTGAACGAGTCCCTTAATTCCTGCCGACAAGACCCAAATAATCTAGAATGTCTACAGATTGAACTCATCACTTTCGGCGCAAAGCCATTTATTGAAAGAGCCATGATAAGCGTCTGTGAATACAGTGTGCCAAAAACAATCCAACCCGGATATGGGTGCAATCTTGGGAGGGCACTCGTATTTTTAAAATCACGGATACTCAAAGAACGTCGAGTAGCGACATCAAGCCAGAAAGGTGACTGGAATCCAGATGTGATTATTATTTCGAGTGGCAATTCTGATGATGTAATTTTTTCGTCCAGCCAAAATCCGCAGCTTACGTCTATCGGAAATACTACGATTTTACGTATCAGAAACAATACAGATAACGAAATATGTTTAAATTTCGAGGATGACATTTTTAATGTCCTCGGTAAATCCGCACCTTCTTCATATATTGATTCAGACTTTGGATTCGGACAAGATCGTGAAATAGAGCAAAGTCGCCGATGTCTTTACCTTTATGAAATTCGAGATGTATACCCAACTCTCAGTCACTTATACAACGCACCAATTATATCATGAACCGCCGCCTCCCCGTTTATCTCCTCATCGACTGCTCGGAATCCATGATAGGGCAAGGTATCGATGCAGTCCGTTCCGGCCTGAGCACCATGCTCACCTCGCTCCGCCGTGATCCGCATGCGTTGGAAAGCGTTTTTCTCAGCGTCATCACCTATGATGCGAGTGCGAAGCTAATTTGTCCTTTGACACCCTTGATCGACTTCCAAGAACCCCAACTGCGCCTCCGCCCCGGCACTGCTTTAGGAGCCGCACTGGAAATACTCGCAAACCGGATTTCCACTGAGGTGCGCAAGACCACTCACGTTTCCAAGGGCGACTATCGTCCACTTGTCATCCTTCTCACAGATGGCCAACCCAGTGACAACTGGCGGGCGGCACTTTCCCGCATCGGCACGCAAGTTCGTCCGCGCCCGGCAAACATCTACGCGATCGGCTGCGGCATGGATGTGGATTTCTCTGTCCTCCAGTCTATCACCGACGTCGTTCTCCGCATGGAAGACATGGCACCGGAATCATTTGGAAAACTCTTCGTCTGGCTCACCGCATCTGTTTGCAGTGCCAGCATCGGCACAGGAGAAAATTCCGATGGCGGCATCAATCTTCAGAAGCTCCCCGATAATATCCAGAAAGTCGAAACGCCCGCAGAGTCGTTAGAGGGTGGCCCTCTGCGGCAAGTCTTCCTCCGCGTCCGCTGCTCGGTGAAGAGGTCTCCGTATCTCATGCGCTACCGCTTCGATCCACTCGCCGGCTGCTACCAACCTTCTTTCGCTCACCAACTCACGGAAGAAGAGGTACAAGCGACAACCGAAGGTGAGTTACCAAGCATACAAAGTCAGCTCCTCAACGGAGCACCCAAATGCCCGTGGTGCGGGAAACCCGGAGCCGGGCATTGCGGAAATTGCGGAACAATGTTTTGCGCAGATTCTTCCGATACGGAAGATATTATCTGTCCCGGTTGCCAAGCCGTTCTTTCGAGAAATCCTGACGGGAGTGGAAGCAAGGGATTCAACCTCCGCCTAAGCGGGGGCTAAAGCTAATAGGATGGAATCTCCAACTAGAGGACGTGAAACGCCTTGTGGACGAGGGTCACACTGTCGTCGTCATTGAGCACCACATGGCCGTCGCCGCTGAGGCCGACTGGATCCTCGACATTGGCCCGGAGGCGGGTGAGGACGGCGGGGAAATCGTCGCGCAGGGAACGCCTGAGAAAGTGGCGGCCTCGAAAACTTCGCGGACAGCTCCATTTTTGAAAGCGGTGCTGCAATAGCGAGAAGGGCTTTGAAAGCCCTTTGCGGTGGTTTTACGAAGCAAGAGGATTACAAACCACTTCCCCTCAATTCCTGCTAAATGGCTCACTCCGCTTCGCCCGCCGACAGCACGATTTCGGAAGTAACGATTTTCTAACAATCTCGTATTTGATGTTAAACAGTTGGTGAACTAAGCGTGAAAAACTAAGCGAAAAGATCAGTTATAATCTTGGACGGCAACACCCTGGTGAGGCGCTGTTCAAGGCCTTGGAAATTGTCCCCAAGAGCGGAAATCTACCGACAAAAGCACCCCAATTTCCCCATTGGAGTTTAAGGTTTAAAATCTAGAGTTTCCCCATGCACCGCCTTTTTCTTCTCGATGGCATGGCCCTAGTTTACAGGGCGCACTTCGCCCTGATCCAGAATCCCATCCGCAATTCCAAAGGCGTTAATACCTCCGCACTCTATGGATTCATCAACACCCTCCTCTCCATTCTAGAGAAGGAAAAGCCCACCCACATCGGCGTCGCCTTCGATACCTCCGCGCCCACCCCCCGCCACATCCTCTACCCTGCCTACAAGGCCCAGCGCGACGAAATGCCGGAAGAACTCCGCGACGCCATCCCGCACGTGAAAGCACTATGCCGCGCCTTCGCGATCCCCGTCCTTGAGATTGACGGCTTCGAGGCAGACGACATCATCGGCACTCTCGTGAAACGTGCCGAGCCGGAGGGCTTCGAGTCCTACATGGTCACGCCGGACAAGGATTTCGCACAGCTCCTTTCCCCCACCATCTTCATGTGGAAGCCCGGCCGCAAAGGCACAGATCACGAAATCATCGGCCTGAAACAGCTCCAAGAAATCTGGGGTGTCGCCGAGCCGCACCAGATCATCGACCTCCTCGGCCTGATGGGCGACGCATCGGACAACATTCCCGGCATCCCCGGCATCGGCCCCAAGACCGCACAGAAACTCATTTCCGAATACGGCAGCATGGAAAACCTGCTCGCCAACACCGCCACGCTCAAAGGCAAGCAGAAGGAAAGCGTCGAGGCAAACTCCGACCAAGCACTTCTCTCCAAGGAACTCGCCACCATCATCATCGACGTCCCCGTCGAGGTCACATGGGACGACCTCGTCCTCAGCCAGCGCGACGACGACGCCATCAAACAGCTCTTCACCGACTTCGAGTTCCGCTCCCTCACAAAGCGCCTCTACGGAGAGGGGAGCACAGGCGCCCCGCCTGTCGATCCGGGCGCCTCGCCCGGATCAAAGCCCGAAACATCACCCACTCTCTTTCAAACTTTCAAAACCATCAAGGAAGTCCCCCATAACTACCACCTAGCCGACAGCCCCTCGCTCCAGGCTGAACTCTACACCCACCTTCACGCCCAAAAAACTTTCTGCTTCGACATCGAGACCACCTCACTCAACCGTCACTCGGCAAAACTTCTCGGCATCGCCTTCTCCTGGAAAGCTCACGAAGCTTGGTATCTCCCCTTCGACAATCAACAATCTTCAATCAACAATCTTCAATCCGTTCTCAATTCCCCCGCTGAAAAGATCGGCCACAACCTTAAATACGACCTCTCCATCCTCCACTCCCACGGCTTCACTGTCGCAGGGCCGTTCTTCGATACCATGCTCGTCGACGCCCTGACCTCCCCCGAGCGCCGCCACGGCATGGATTACCTTTCCGAAACGTTACTCGGCTACACGCCCGTAAAACTCTCGGAAATCGCAAATCATCAATCATCAACCATCAATCATCAATCCGACGACCTCTTCGCCTTCGCCGAGCAAAAAGCCACCAAATCCAAGGACCTCGACATGGGAAGTATCCCTCTGAACGCGTTGGCCGAATATGCCGCCGAGGATGCCGACGTTACCATCCAGCTCGCAGCAAAGCTCCGCCCCGTCCTCGCCGGGAGCGGCATGGAAACCATCTTTTCCGAGATAGAAGCCCCGCTCCTCCCCGTTCTCGTCCGCATGGAAATGGAAGGCATCGCCATCGACACTGCCGCGCTCAAAGAAATCGGCATTGATCTCCAGCAAAGCATCGACCAGCTCGCACAATCCATCACCGCCCACGCCGGAACCCCGTTCAACATCGCCTCGCCGAAGCAGCTCGGCCAGATCCTATTCGAGCAGCTCAAGCTGTTGGATAAGCCTAAAAAAACTGTTACGGGTCAATACAAGACCGACGAGCAAACGCTTTCTACACTAATCGGTATACACCCTATCATTACGGAGATTCTCGAATTTCGCGAGGCCACAAAACTGAAGTCCACCTACCTCGACGCCCTACCCACTCACATCGCCCCAGAGACCGACCGCATACACACCCACTATCACCAGCTCCTCGCCGCCACCGGCCGCATTGCCTCCTCCGATCCCAACCTCCAGAATATCCCCGTCCGCTCCGATTCCGGTAGAAAAATTCGCCAAGCCTTCGTCCCACGAAAAGGTTTCAGCTTGCTCTCTTGTGATTACTCCCAGATCGAGCTCCGCGTCATGGCCTCCCTCGCCTGCGATCCCACCATGATCTCTGCCTTCCAAGACGGCGCCGACATACACACCATCACCGCCGCAAAAGTCCACGGCGTAAGTCCTGAGGAGGTCACTCGCGAGATGCGCTCCGGCGCGAAGATGGTCAACTTCGGCATCATCTACGGCATCTCGGCATTTGGTCTCTCCCAACGCCTCGCCATCCCCCGCCAGGAAGCGGCGGACATCATTGATGCCTACTTTCGCGAATATCCCGCCATCAAACAATACATGGATCGCACCATTCTTGAGTCCCGCGAAAAAGGCTACGCTGAAACCCTCGCCGGCCGCCGCCGCCATTACCCCGACCTGAATTCCAGAAACGTCGGCCTCCGCCAAAACGCCGAGCGCGCCGCCATCAACATGCCCATCCAAGGCACCGCCGCCGACATGATCAAGCTCGCCATGATTCGTATCGATGAACTTCTACTACGCAAACCGTACCAAACCAAAATGCTCCTTCAAGTCCACGACGAACTCGTCTTCGACCTCCACCCCGACGAGGAAGCCGAACTTGTTCCAAAGATCCTGCACATGATGGAAACTGCTCTGCCTTTGCCCCACGGCGTGCCCATCCTCGTCGAGCACGGCACCGGAAAAAACTGGCTAGCCGCACATTAAACCATTCATTCCTCATGGCTGCCCATAAGAAAATCGTGACGCCATTACCTATTGCCGCGTGGTAGCTGGCAGCCATGCCTTTGCGCCCGTACTCCGGCGTTCTGTCTCGCGGAAAAAGCCGGAGAGCCCGCGCCGGTTCTCGAGATCTTCAATGGCATCCGACGCCTCGGGATGACGCCAGCGGAAGCCCGCCTCGCGCAGTCGCTGCGGATCCGCCCAACGGCTTTTCGTGACCAACTCCGTTTCCGTGTCCATGAAAGCCGCGCCGATCTCCAGCATCCATTTACTAGCGGGTATACCGAGCGGCATGCCGACTGTTTCGCGGAAATAACGCATCAGATCGCGGTTCGTCGGAAAATTGGGAGCGGTGACATTCACGATGCCGTCCATGAATGGATCGCGGGCGATGAACTCCACGGCGCGCAAAAAATCGTCCATGTGTATCCAGCTCACCCGCTGCCTTCCATTGCCCATCGTGCCGCCGAGTGCGCGGTTCGTGAGTCCAGTCAGAACGTCGTAAACTGTATCCGGCTCGTTCGCAAGAACCATGCCGATGCGCAGGGCGCATTTGCGCGTCTCCGCCGGGACTTTCGCGCCGAAGAACGCGTTTTCCCATGCCTCCGCCACGCTATGTGAGAAGCCATTTCCGGCCTCGCCATGCCACTCGGTTTGGGCCGTATCCTCGGCGTGGCGATACCATGTCGCCGTGCTTGCATTGAGCCAGAGCTTCGGCGGCACGCGGCATTCGGAGATCGCGCGCCCGATCACCTCAGTGGATTTCACCCGGCTAGCCATGATCCTTTCGCGGTTCTCGGGGGTGTAACGGCAATTCACCGTGCTTCCGCTGAGATTGATCACAAGCTCCGCCCCCTCAAGTGCGTAGGCCCATGAGCCTTGGGATTTCCCATCCCATTGAAGGAACATACCATCGCCGCTCCAACCCTTCTTGCTGCGGGCGATGGCGACAACCTCCCGGCCGTTCCTCGCGCAATGACGGCTCAGATAGCGTCCCAAGAATCCGTTGGCACCGATTATAACAGTAGTAGTGTTCATTAAAATGAGAAATGCTTATCCAAGTATCTTACTGGCTAGCTGGATGGCCATGCCGTACCTCAACGAGGCGACTCGATCTGACATCTTTGAGGCAAAGCTAACAAATTCCTTGAGTTGCTTCATCTGATTGTGGAATGCCTTCGCTTCCATCCCTTTCAGATCCTTTGTTTCTTCAGCGCATTTGTTTAGAATTGAGAGCGCTGGATCAATCTCGCGCTTCTTGCGCTCGCGGGCGATAATCGTAAAGATCTGCCATACATCCTTCTCTGCCTCGTAGAAATCACGCCTATCTCCTTTAACTACGATCATACGAATCAGACCCCAGTTAACCAACTCTTTAAGATTTGTATGCGCGTTGCCGCGGCTCGCCGCAAGTTCCTCCATAACCTCGTCCGTGCACATGGGTTGAGGTGAGGTCATTAGCAGCGCGTGAATCTGCGCCATCGTCCGGTTAATCCCCCATTGCGTGCCCAGTGCACCCCACTGCGCGACGAATTCATCCTTCGCGTGCTGTAGCTTTTGATCGGTGACAACCTTCATATTTTCATTATTTATCGAAAATTTAGAACTTTCAAGTTATTTCCTTAATTCCGCAAAAAAAACCACCTCCTTTGAGAGGAGGCGGCAAGCTAATTAGATTACTTGTTAGTGGCTGTGTATCAGAGCAAAGACTTAATTACGTTGAATTTAGCGCGCTTGGCGGCCAGTTCCTTTTCGAGTTTCGTGATGTCCTGACCGAGAATTGTAAGAGCGGCGAGTTTGCTCTGGATACTTCCTTTGCCGCCGGTCTTGGAAACGCGTGTGGGTAAACCACCGCGTTTTAACCAACCTGAAATGGTGAGTTGCGAAACCCCGAATTTTTTAGCTGCTACGCTCTGTCCGCCGCGACCGTTAGCTGTATTATGGCTCTCCACGAAGGAAACGATTTTACTTTTTTCTTCAGCGGTGTAGCGCTTACCACGTACAATATTCTTTTTAGTTAATGTAGTCATTGATATATTATTATAATTATTTTATTTATTAAAAA
>CAMAXN010000070.1 GCA_945862245.1 Prosthecobacter debontii | reverse complement strand
ATGATTGCCGATTGTTGATTTGAAGATTTGTCGGGGATCGGCGCGTCGGGGTTTTTCATCGCCTGCCATTCGTCTAACAGGCTGGAGTCGGTGTGGCGGACGATTAGCTCGAGGAAGGATTCGGCTTCGTGGAGGTGCTCGGTTTTGGCATGGTCGGGCACGGTTTGAGCGAGGACTTTGTAAACCTCGCTGAGGTGGCGGAGGAGGACGGCTTCGGCTCGCTCGATCTTGTAGGTTTTCACGTAGTCCTCGAAGGACTGGTAGTTCTCGATCATCTCGCGGGCGATGGTCTTGGGTTTAACGTTTTCGTTGCCAAGGTAGGGGTGGCGGAGCTTGAACTCGTTGTAGGTGGTGTAGATGAATTCCGCACCGGGCTTGGGATGCTCGACTTGTTCGAGGAGGGCGATGCGGTCATCGAATTCCATACCTTCGTCTTTGAGGCGGGCCATGAGTTCGGATTTCAACAGATCGACCTGTTTGCGGAGGACGATGTCGGGGTTTTCCAGGATGGATTCGACGAGGGAGATGACGTTGAGCGCGTAGTCTTCGGCTTCCTTGTCGAGCTGAGGGACGGCGTCCAGCAGGTAGAGACTGAGGGCATGGTTGATGGAGAAATCCTCGGGCAGTGAGACATCGACGACTACTTTCTGCGGGCCGCTGCGCTGGGCGGGCGGGATGATGTGGAGAATTTTCGCGCCAACGAGGCCGCGGAAGAGCTCGAACGCGCGTTTCTTGAGGGCCTTCTTTTTGGTGGGTGGCTCGTGGCTGTCTTCGATGATTTTTTTTAACTCAGCGCAGCCGTCTTCGTGGGGGCGGGAGAGGACGTTGAGCAGGGTGTGGTGATAGACGGAGAAGCTGGAAACGAGCGGCTCGGGCGGGGCGGTCTGGAGTTTGGCGAAGGTTTGATCGTCCCAATGGACGTAGCCTTTTTCCGGTGGTTTGCGTTTTTCGAAGGACTTCTTTTTGTTAGCGGATGCTTTCGCGGCGAGGCGGAGGTTTTCGATGATGTGCTCGGGGGCTTGGGCGACGACGTAACCAACGGTGTCGAAACCACGGCGGCCTGCACGACCGACGATTTGGCGGAAGTCGCGGACGGCGAGGATTTTTGTACCACGTCCATCGTACTTGCAGAGTGAAGTCAGCATGACGGTGCGGATCGGGACGTTGACGCCGACGCCGAGGGTGTCGGTGCCACAGACGACTTTGAGCAATCCACGGGCGGTGAGTTTCTCCACTAACAAGCGGTATTTTGGCAGCAGGCCGGCGTGGTGAATGCCGACGCCGTGGCGGAGGATTTTCGAGAGCTCGCGACCGTAAGGAGAACGGAAATCGGCGTCGTCGAGGGCGCGGGCGATAGCGTGTTTTTCCTCCTTGGTGCAGAAGTTGGTGGAGAGCAGATCGCGGGCGGTGTCGGCGCAGGCGTTCTGGGTAAAGTGGACGAGATAGATGGGGGAGCGACCTTGTTCGTTGAGCTCCGCGACTTTTTCCTGGAGCTGGGTGGTGGAGTATTCGAACTCGAGCGGGACCGGGCGTTGATCGGACTGGACAAGGGTGGTGGGCGCGCCTGTTAGAGAGGTGAGTTGTTTGGAGAAAAATGAGGAGTCGCCGAGGGTGGCGGACATCAGGAGGAAGCGCGCGCGGGGCAATGTCAGAAGCGGAATTTGCCAGGCGGTGCCGCGCGAGTGGTCGGAGTAGTAGTGGAACTCGTCCATGATCACATCGTCCACCGGGGCATGCTCCCCGTCGCGGAGGGCGATGTTTGCGAGGATCTCGGCGGTGCAACAGATGACGGGCGCGTCGTGGTTGACGGTGGCGTCACCGGTGATCATGCCGACGTTTTCCGGGCCGAGCACGTGGCAGAGGGAGATGAATTTTTCGTTGGCGAGCGCTTTGATCGGGACGGTGTAATACGAGCGGCGACCTTGGCAGAGGGACTTGAACTGGAGGGCGAGAGCGACCAGTGATTTCCCGGAGCCGGTGGGAGTGTTGAGGATGACGTTGTTGCCGGCGAAGAGTTCTAAGATGGCTTCTTCTTGGTGGTCGTAAGGCACGGTGCCTGTGACGGTCAGGTAGTCGAGAAATACATTAAGAATTTCGTCTGCGGTATGGTTTTTGGGGAGGTTATCGCGGCTCAGCGGGGCGGACATGCGCGGGAGGGTGGAGGAGGGCGTTTACTACGAGTGGAAGATTTCAAAACACAGTCTGTAGGACGGCAGTGAAGAAGTTCTTAGATTCAATTTCCGCCATATCAGCATCTCACGCAGCGCAGGGTTGGACTTCCTTGCGGATGGCTTCGCCTTTTTCGCGGTCGGCGCGCATGAATTCGTAGTCGAGTTGGAGGTTGATCCACATGCCGGGGGTGATGCCGAAGAAGGCGCTCAGGCGCAGATCGTATTCGGGGGTGCAGCGGCGTTTGCCTTGTTTCATCTGGGTGAGATGGGGCGCGGGGATTCCGCAGCGGCGGGCGATCTCCGCTTGGGAGAGGTCGGATTCCTCAAGCGTTTCGCGGAGGGTTTCGGCGAAGAAGTTGAGCAGCGGGATGAGTTGCGGTTTCTTTTTCATGGCGGTGGCTCAGTGATAGTCTGTGATATGGACGTCGGCGGCGGTGCCGTCTTTCCAGCGGAAGACGATGCGCCATTGTTGGTTGATGCGGATGCTCCAGAATCCCTTGAGATTGCCAGAGAGTGATTCGAGGCGGTTGGAAGGTGGTTGGCGGAGTTGGTCGATGGCAATGATCCGGTGAAGCTGTCGGAGTCTCATGAGTGCCCGTGGCTGAATATCGCCCGGGAATTTCCGGGAGTATTCCCCATGAAAGACTTTGGAGGTTTCCTTGCAGGTGAAGTTTTCAATCACTTGCGGTGAACGTTGCCGGATTTGATAATGATTTCAAGGAGAAATGTCGGTCAGGAGATCGGTTGATTCGGCTCGGGAACCGTGCTTAAGCTCCACTCATGGAAAAGAGGAACGTTTGGCGTCGCGATTTGAAGAAAGGATTTTCGTGGTTCAGACTTGGATTTCTGATTCTTGTCGCTGCTATCGTGTGTTCTTTTTTCACGGATATCCCTGCGAAAGTAGCGCGGAACCTTAAAGATATCGTCAACTCAAAGCCGCAGTCGGACAGGGATCAGAAGACTCTCGCGTTGCAGATTGAGCAGCGGTTGCGAGTGAAGTTCGAGGAAAAACTCAAAAAGGAAATCGCGGCGCTGCAGTCGGTCAAACCCGAGGCTGAATTTACATCCGAAGTGGTGCCTACACCGGAAATGCCTTCGGGCACGGTGACGGATATCCGTGAACTCCGCAGTGGTATTCCTTTCAAAACAAAAGTTACCTTCGAGGAGGGTAAGACGGCCGACGTAGAGCGAATCACCGAAGACAGCTACACCGCGAGCTACGAGCTCAAGCTGCGCCTGCCCATGGCCGCGACGACGATGAACGAACTGCAAAATGTGAGCCCCAAGCTTTCCGCGATCCTGCCAGGGCTGGCTTCTCTGCTGGAAAAAGCCAAGGTTTCCCCATGGTATGCCACGCTTTACAAGAGCAAGGCCGACCGTGTGCGCCGCGATGCTCACTCGCTCTCAGAGTTACTCACAAAGCACAACATTTACGACTGTGAAACAATCCTGCACATGACGTCGGAAAGCGGACGGAAGGTGTTTTTCATGCAGGCGGAAATGGATGTTGTATCCGACGGATCAGATGGCGACAGGCTCGCGACGATGCCAGATGCGATCGTGAATTCCGCCAATTATCAGCCGTTCACGAGTTACGGCTGGTCAAAAAAGACGAAGACTCCGAACCCGATGATCGTGGGTTGGGAAAAACGTATCGAGGCGGGAACGAAAGAGATGAAAGAGCCGAATACGACGGCAGATCGCAAGAAGTGGCTGGAGGAAAGGATTACTATACTGAAACGCGGCATAGCCGATCTCATGGCGCGCAGTTACTTGATCGCCGAGTATGATCCTTTCATTGTGATCCCGGTGAACCTTCTAACAGCCAGCTCAGATCCTTTCGCCCCGAAAGTGGGGGACTATGCGGTGGTGATCCATGGGGAGAAAATTTACCCATGCATCGTTGGAGACGGTGGGCCGACCTTCAAGGTGGGCGAGGCCTCGCTGCGGATGGCGAGGGAACTCAGTAAAAGCGCGAGCCCCTACAGCAGTCCGGTGTCCGATCTGACAGTGAGCTACGTGGTTTTCCCCGGCAGCCGCGAGAAGAAAGCCGGGCCGCCGGATTACGAGGTGTGGCGGCAGAAATGCCACGATCTTTTGCAGGAGGTCGGAGGGCTTGGGAACGGATACGTGCTCCACCAGTGGACCGATCTTCTGCCGCAAACCGAGCCAATGACCGAGCCCAAGATCGCCACTCCTCAGGTGCCAAACCCGTAGGCGCGTTTTGCGTTACCTTCGAGGATGCCGAACCGCTCGTGTTCCGAGATGTTTTCCGTAAGTTGGCGAACGATGTCTGCCCAATCCGAATAACTTGCTCTGAGCAAGCAGACCGGCCAGTCGGTGCCGAACATGACCTTGTCCGCTCCGAAGATTTCCAGAGTTTCATGAAAGTAGGCGGCGACGGTTTCCGCATCGCCTTCGCCGTTGGGAAATTCGGTAAGCAGGCCGGAAAATTTCACACCGATGAGGTTATCGCGTTTCGCAAGTTCCTTCATGCCGGTGCGCCAAGCGGGTTCGATGCGGCCGTTGCGGGCTTCCGGCTTTGCGATGTGGTTGAGGATGATAGGGAGATCGGGTTGGCGGTCGACGAGTTGGATCGCAACGGGAAGCTGGCGCTGGTAAATAAGAAGGTCGTAAAGAAGGCCGCATGATTGGAGCTGCGAGAGGCCGAGGTGGAAATCATCACGGAGAAAGTATTCGTCCGGTTCTTCTTGAAGGACATGGCGAACAGCCTTGAACTTCGGGTTCAGGGAAAGCCGGGTGAGTTCCTCAGAGACGTTCTCATCAATTAGCGGCACCCAGCCGACGACGGCTTGGATGCGGGCGGTCTGGTCGGCGAGTGAGAGTAAGAAATCGGATTCCCCAACTACTTGGCGCGCCTGCACCACTACAGTTGCCGTGACCCCGGCTTCGCTGGTCACGGATTCGAGTTCGGCGACGAGCTGGTCTTTGGCAAGCGGTGAGCCTGCCGGAATCCAAGGGTAATCTTCCTTCGAGTAGCGCCAGAGGTGGTGGTGGGAGTCGATCATGATATGGAGATAGGGTTTTCAGCCTCTCTGTATCGGTTGGGCGATAGCTTTTAAAGGAGTTACGAACCTCTTCGCATTAATGGAAAAGCGGCATCATGTGGCGATCGAGGAGATTTTCGATGATGCAGCGGGAAACGATAGCGCGGTTGTCGTGGAGAGCTTGGATGTAGGTTTCGCCCATCATCGCGGCGATCTTGAAGCCGACGTGCAGGAGTTGGCGGACATTGGGATCGTAGAGCGGGTTGCCTTGGTCGTGGCGGAGTGCGCCGGTGAATTGTTCGCTCGTCCAGCCATTCACGGTTTCGGCGGTGGGGAGTTTGGCGAAATCGATGTCAATCACCGTAGCGTAGGGCTGGCAGAGGGCCTCCCTTTTCTCCAGCGCCTTGGCGTAGATATTCTTGGCGAGCACGAGGCCGGAGCCGCCAGATTCGGCGAGGCCGATGACTTCTTCCAGCCAGTTTGTGCCGGCTGTTTTGATATGAAGTCCGGCGCCGGTGCGGGCGATGGCGCGTTTGATCGCGGGGTAGATCGAGAACTTATCGGAGCCGGAATGAACGGAAAGTTTTAGGGTTTCTGGTAATCCGTAGGTCTTGATGGCATGCGCGATGACGGCGAGGTCGTCGTTGAACTCCTTTTCGAACTGAACGACATCACCGACGTAATCGACTCCCTTGTTGAAACGTCCGGTGAACTTCGGCGCGATGGTTTGGATCGGGATTCCTTGGTCGGCGATGGCGGCGAGGATCACCAGCAGTTCCGGCGGAGTCTGCGGGCTGTCGGTTTCGTCCATGGAAACCTCGGTCACGAAATCCGTGCCCTTCGCGGCGACGATGTGGTCGTAGATCGCTTTCGCTTTCTGGGTGGCTTTGAGGAACTGGTTCGCGGTTTTTTCGACATCCGCTCGGGTGATCTCGAAGGGTTGATCGATGCCCGCGATGGAGACGGTTCCGATGAGTTCCGGGTGGTGGGCGATGAAGGCTTCCACGTCAGCGGGATCAGTGGCTTCGCCGATGTCATCCGCGACATCGAGGGTGAAGAAATCGCAAGGTGCGATGAAGCGATCAACGGTCTTGAGGTTGATGTGGTCGGCGTCCAACAGATACTCGCCCGTCCAGCCGAGGTCGGCGACGGCCTTGTCGGCGGCGTCGCGGGTGGATTGCGGTTGGGAGCCGATGATGTCGTGCTCGCGGTTCGACTTGTTCCAAACTGGGCAGATATCGATCCCGAGTTCTTTGGCTGCGATGAAGGCTTTGAGCTGGGCGTGCGCGCCGTTGGCGAAACGGTCGCCTACTCCGAAGGTGTATTTGGGGCAAATTTTCATGGTGGTGATAGGAAGAGATTTTCACCGCGGAGACGCAGAGGTCGCAAAGGGTCGCGGAGGCGTGGTTGTGGCTATTTGAGGGTTACTGTTTACTTGCAAGATGCGTTGGAAAAGATGGCGTCCGAAGATCGCCGTTACTGGACTTCGATAATTTCTGAGAAATCGGCGGGCAGGGCGTTGCGGGAGGAGAGGACTATGAGTTCGCAGCGGTGGGAGACAACCCCCTTTTAGCCCTTCCCAAACCGGCTCTCCAGTGTATTCTCCGCCCAAGATGAAAAAGCAAATTCCTAGCATTATGAACCGTCTTCTTCGCCCGCTGCTGTCGCTCTTTGCCTCAGTCGTACTCCTCGCCGCGTCCCTTCCGGCCACCGCCGGCTCGCTGGTGCGGTTTGCCACGAACGTCGGCGAGTTCGACGTCGAGCTCTACGACACTGCCATGCCGATCACCGTCGCCAACTTTCTCTCCTACGTGAACGCTAACCGCTACGATTCGACGATCATCCACCGCAGCACCACCTACAACCCCGCCGACATCCAGATCGTGCAGGGGGGCGGCTATCTACTGTCTGGCGGACAGCTGCTGCCCGTGACCACGGATCCGCCGATCGTGCTCGAATCGGGATCAGCGACGAACGTCCGCGGCACGATCGCCATGGCCCGCACCAGCGCTCCCAATAGCGCGACCAGCCAGTTTTTCTTCAACGTCCAAAGCAACCCGGCCCTCG
>CAMAXN010000069.1 GCA_945862245.1 Prosthecobacter debontii | reverse complement strand
ACCCCAAGCGCGTAGCATGAGCCAGATCCTCCTTTACCAAAGCGAAGACGGGCGCACGAAGTTGGACGTGCGGCTGGAGAATCAGACCCTGTGGCTCAACCAAAAGCAGCTCACCGAACTCTTCGGCAAGGCCAAGGGAACCATCAGCGAGCACATCAAGCACATCTTCGAGGACGGGGAACTGGAAGAAATTTCAGTTGTTCGGTTATTCCGAACAACTGCCACTGATGGCAAGATCTACGAGGTTTCTCATTACAATCTGGACATGGTGCTAGCTCTCGGCTTCCGCGTGCGTAGCCCCATGGCCGTGCGCTTCCGGCAGTGGGCGGCGGACAAGCTCAAGGAATACATCACCAAGGGCTTTGTGCTCGATGACGATCGCTTGAAAAATCCGCAGGAAGGCAACGATTACTTCGAGGAACTGACCCGCCGCATCCAGGACATCCGCACCAGTGAGCGGCGCTTTTATCAGAAAATCACCGACATCTACGCCACCAGCATTGATTACGACAAAGAGGCGCCGCTGACCCAGAGCTTTTACGCCACGGTCCAAAACAAAGTCCACTTCGCCATCCACGGCCAAACCGCCGCCGAGGTCATCCTCTCACGTGCCGACCGCACTCTGCCAAACATGGGGCTGACAAACTGGGAAGGTGCCCGCATCCGCAAGGCGGACGTGGCCATTGCCAAAAACTATCTGAACGAGAACGAACTCCGCGCCCTGAACAACCTCGTGGAGCAATATCTCATCTTCGCCCAATCCCAGGCAGAGCGCCGTGTGCCGATGACCATGCAGGACTGGATTACGAAGCTGGAAGGATTTCTTACCCTCAACGACCGCGAAGTGCTAAAAAACGCAGGCAAAGTCTCCGCCGATCTCGCCAAAGAACATGCAGAAGAGGAATTCGTGGCATTCCGCCGAGAGAAAGATCGAACGCTCGAATCCGACTTCGACCAAGCCATTAAAAACCTACCACCTCATGACTGAGATCGACCAAACCATCGAATACGGCGACTCCCCAGGATCGTTTGGGGGTGAACCAGAGAATACATAGGATGTCATTGGAGCCCGCAGAGCAACTCGCCCACGATGGTGCCAATTTCCTTATGGGAGCGGGTGCGATGCGTCATTTAACAATGGATACCAGTAGAGTTGATTTTTCCTTCTTAAGCAGTTACACGCAGGTCAATTAATCAACATGAGTAAACTCTTCATATACGGAACACTGAGGCACGGCGGGTCGAACCATTTCCGTATGGAGGGAGCGGAGTTTCTGGGAGCGGGTAGGATCGCGGGCAGGATTTACAAAATCGATTGGTATCCGGCGCTGGTTTGCGACGGGGCAGGGGAGGTGAAAGGTGAGCTTTACCGAGTCAGCGAGGAGCATTTGCTGGCGCTGGATGTGTTCGAGGGGATCGTTCCCGAAGAAGGCGAGTCGTGCGGATACCGGCGGGTGAAGGTCGAGGTGACTTTGGATTCCGGGGAAAAGGAAAGCGCGTGGGCGTGGGAATGGATCGGCGATCTCAGCTCTGCCCTAGCGTTAGATACGGGGGATTGGTTGGGATACGAACCGAACCCCTCATAAACAAATGGAATACGGCATCATACCGCCCGAAGTGCTGTTGGGTGCTTATGCGCAGGGCGTTTTCCCGATGGCCGAGGACGGAGAGATCCTTTGGTTTTCGCCGACGCAACGCGGGATCATTCCGTTGGATGAGCGCTTCCATATCCCGCGCGGCCTGAAAAAAGCGCTGCGGAAAAAACCTTTCGAGATCCGCTTCGACACCGCGTTCCGTGAAGTGATGCTCGGCTGCGCGGAACGTGACGGGACGTGGATCGACGGTGTGATCGTCGAAAGCTACTGCGCGCTCCACGAACTCGGCCGCGCTCACTCGGTGGAGTGCTGGGACGCCGACGGCCTGCAGGGCGGGCTGTACGGGGTCGCTCTCGGGAAAGCGTTTTTTGGCGAAAGCATGTTTTCGCGGAAAACCGATGCATCAAAGATCGCCCTCGTGGCGTTGGTTGAAAGGCTTCGGGAGCGCGGCTATGAACTACTAGATACGCAGTGGATGACAGATCACCTCAGGACTTTCGGCGGGATCGAGATCGGGCGGAAGGAGTATCTGGAACTTCTGCAGGAAATGTTGCGGGGCGAATCCGTTATTGATTCGTTAAGACTTCCGAAATAAGTTCCCTATCGCAGACCGCATGAAGAAGAGGAGCAAAATAATGGCGGATAAGATCCCGCAGAACCGTAAACGACCGCGCTCGGGGAACGGTTTCATCTCCACTGTTAAAAAGCGCAGTCAGGAGAAAACGAACCGTCGCCTGTATAGCCGTGGTAAGCCAATTTGGGCGTCGATCGCTACCGAAGACATATACGATGAGGATTCTGGAGCCGGCTTTTTCACTCATGTTGTTAGATTTCTGCTTGGCTGTCTGTTTCTGCCGCTTTGCTGGGTTACAACGTGGGTGTTTCTCGCCCGTTTTTCGCGCGTAACCTTAGAGCAGGGATTCTGGCATTCCCCACCTTTCTGGTATTTCACCATCGGAGTGCTTCTGATGCTAGGCTGGTTCTGGTCGGGGATTGCGAAGCGCGCCTTCCTATACTGCTATGTTTTCGGCCACGAACTCACGCATGCCGCTTTCGTAAAATGCTACGGAGGCAAAATTTTCGATATAGATTGGGGGTCTGAAGGTGGCTATGTAACGACAGACAAAACGAACTGGGTGATCGCCTTGTCCCCGTATTTCATTCCGTTCTGGAGCGTGATTGCGGTAATTTTCTATGTGGTGGCATCGGTTTTTTATGAAATCACGCCGCTTGGAAACCAAGTATTCTACGGAGTGATGGGCGCGACTTGGTCTTTCCACCTTGCCTGGACCTTATGGATGATTCCGCGGGATCAGCCCGATTTGAAGGACAACGGCACGTTCCTATCTTTGACGCTGATTTACTTTGGTAACCTATTGGTGCTGATCGGCTTGCTCTGCTTGGCTTCACCCGCGCCCTTGGAAAGCTTCTTCGATTTCGGTCGCTCATGGCTAACTACAGCGATAACTTGGGGTGATATTGCGTTGCGCTTGTTGGAAGGATTTGTCGAGTAGGTATCGAGAATATTACTTCGGTGATTCAGCATTGTTTTTTCATGGTATAAGCGTAAGATAGTCATGTGATATATTTGGATGCTAACGCGACCACGGCTATGCTTCCAGAAGTCATGGATGCGATGCTACCGTGGCTTTCGGGAAACCACTCGAACCCATCAGGGACGTACCGGGCAGCCAAGTTTGCACGCAAGGCCATCGACGAGGCGCGTGGTCATGTTGCGGCGCTAATAGGCTCGGATGAAGGTGAGATTGTTTTTACCGGTACTGGAACAGAGAGCGTCAACACGGCACTACGTTCACTAGATGAGCTAACGGGTGAGGGGAGCGCTATCGTTTCCGCTATTGAGCATAGCGCGGTGCTGCGTTTTGTAGAAAACAGTAGAAGGAGCGTTTCCCGAATTCCCGTGAGTACGAATGGGCGTATTGATTTGAACGCTTTTCGCGCATCTTGCGGGAACGCAGCGTATGTTTCTGTGATGTTAGCCAACAATGAGACAGGCATGATCCAACCGCTGGCGGAGGTGATCAGCATCGCTCGTGAACATAGCCTGCCTGTGCATTGCGATGCGATACAGGCAGTGGGAAAAATCTTTCTAGATGTGCGCAGAGAAGCGGTCGATCTGCTCTCGATATCCGCTCACAAATTACATGGACCGAAGGGTATTGGTGCACTGTATGTGCGTAGCGGTCTGGATTTTTCGCCGATGATGCATGGAGGTGGGCAGGAAGGCGGCCGGCGCAGTGGGACGGAAAACGTGGCCTCTATCGTTGCGATGGGCGAGGCGGCAAGACTGGCAAAAATCGCTTTGGAAAATGATGCGGGAGATCGGATTAGGCATATGCGGGACAGTTTTGAGAGGCTTGTAATGGAGGGTGTCTCTGGCTGTGTGCGGAATGGCGATCCAGCATTCCGCTTGCCTAACACTTCCCACTTGTCTTTTGAATCATGTGACTCCGCCGGTTTGTTAATTCTTCTTGATGAAGCGGGTGTAGCCTGTTCTGCAGGCTCCGCATGTATGAGCGGAAAGCAGAAACCATCCCATGTGCAACTGGCCATGGGAATCCCTGAGGAGCGTGCAAAAACTAGCTTAAGGTTCTCATTTTCACATCTTAACACTCCCGAAGAGGCTACGTGTGCGGCCGAGAAGACGATTCGTGCTGTAGAGAAACTGAGACGGGTACAGGGCACTGGAATCGGCCCAGTTGCAATCTATCACGGTTGATTCGTCATAACTAATTAAGGGGCTGTAAGCAAAAGATTCGATATTTTTTACATGGAGTAAAATTTCGAATAAGTGTGTAACTTACTCAGCCGAGTTCCTTGATATAATCGGAATGATTGCTCTACTGTAAGTATGATTTTTGGATGTGCTGCAACCGTATCTAAAGTATTATTTTCTGGCTCAGTGGGCTAGCGCCACGTTGCGAGGCTTTTACAAGACTTGTCAAAACGGATTCCTTGCGCCATGAATGACGCATGACAACTCTCATCGTCCTAGCCGCCGGAATGGGTAGTCGCTATGGCGGTTTGAAACAACTCGACCCAATGGGGCCGGCTGGAGAGACTGTTCTAGATTATTCTGTATTTGATGCAATACGTGCTGGATTTGATCGGGTAATCTTTGTTATCCGTGAAGATTTTGCCGAAGCATTTCAAGATGGAATCGGCGCCCGCTTCGCGGATCGGATCAAGGTGGAATATGCTTTCCAACGCATCGATGACCTGCCGGAACCGTTTGTTCCTCCCGCCGAGCGGACGAAACCTTGGGGTACATCCCATGCGATTCTAGCAACTCGGCATCTCGTTGATTCCCCCTTTGCTGTAATCAATGCGGATGATTTCTACGGTCGCGATGCTTATGTGCGTGCTTCTGGTTTTCTTACAACGATCACTGCCTGCCAGTGCGGGCTTGTAGCTTATCCACTACAAAATACCCTATCCGATCATGGACAGGTGAACCGTGGCATCTGTGAGGTGGCATTCGGCGTGCTAGAAGGTGTAGAAGAAGTTCTCCGGATCGGCCGTGAGATGGACGCAAGTGTCACCGGCGAATACCTCGACGGCAACCGCCGGACAATTTCGCCAAACACTCTGGTTTCTATGAATTTCTGGGTCTTTCCTGCCGAATTTATGGCTGCTCTTGTGGAAGAGTTTTCGAAATTCCTCTCAGTCGGTACTGGTATCATCGGCGAATGCTATATTCCGTCCGTGGTCGATTCGCTGATCCGCCAAGGTAAGATGACTTGCCATGTCATCGAAACGGACGCCTCCTGGTTTGGAGTGACTTACCCGGAGGATAAGCAACCGGTGGTCGATGCGATCCGCGCGCTGATCGTAGCAGGGGAATATCCTGAACAGCTTATGGTCTGAACGGCAACGGCAAATCGAAAGAACTTTAAGAATGGAATCAGTCAGAGACAATCGGGACAATTTTAAGGCCCTGCTAGGAGATACATCGACTACCACTCGCCGAGCGATATCTTCACTTCTCCAGCCCCTGTTGCGGTAAATGCTTAATCCACCATATTCCCATTAAAAAAAGAGCATTGAATTCCTTGATTTTTCGATGCTCTTGGCCCTCGTTGTGCAAAATTATTACCAATACGTCCGCAGGACATCTCGATAAAGATAGCATGCGATAATTGAACAGAGAGGGATTATGACTGCATCAGCTTTAGAGATGAATTCCAAAAAAATCCTCTATTACAGCGCGATAGACTTCGCGTTTGAAGGAGGGTAACCAGTCGAGATCAAATTCATCGGGCATAATCCAGCGGAAAGCACCGAATTCCTGCGGAGTCTGGTTCACGTTAATGGGTGGGGCAGTGGGCTTAAGTTGGCAGAGAAAATAGGTTTGCTCTTGACCGTGGCTACCGTGCTTGCGGATTTTTTTCAGCAGGACCTCAGGTGGGTAAAAGTAACGATAACCGTCACGGTGCTCGAGGATATCAAAGTCATTCTTCCCGAGACCTACCTCCTCACGCACCTCACGTATCAAGGCCTGCTCCTTACTTTCGCCTTTATCGACACCACCCTGCGGGAATTGCCACGCTCCTGGCAGGTTTTGGCGTTCACAAATTAGCAGGTTGCCTCTGGTATTAATGATGAGTGCAGCAACGTTAGGACGGTAAAAAACCATGTGAGATAGTATAATGTGATCCGCAGAATTAACAATGCTAAACTTTTCCTAATCAATTTGGAGGCTGGTCAAGTCTGAGCCTAGATGCCATATATGGAAATTATGAATGTTAAGTCGTTTTTAACCATCGGTATTCTTGCTCTTTTGCCCCTAGCGTATGCCCAAAATAACAGTCAGCCAAATGATCCAGATGCCAAGAATTCAAAGAAGGAAGATAGTGATAAGAATGGCGACAAGGAAACCCGAAACGGCTTTTGGGAAGCCAACCTTAAGGGTGGAAATTACATGGTGGCATTGGGTGCAATTTCCTCGGTTAGCCGCCACAACTACGTTCTCGATGGGGTGGTGATCGTCGATGAGGTGACTGTAGATACATCAGGCGAGGCGTTAGTTCGGTTCTATTTCATTTCACCGATTGAACTGGGAGGCACCGGTGCTGCTGCATCGGATGCATTGGAAAGGATCGGAGCCATCGCCGACGGCGCTTTGCGTCGGGGGGGCACCGATGTACAGGACATGGTAGTGAAAAAATATCCGCTGACCACCCACACCAAGACCATCGAATACCGGCTGCTCTCCGCAGAACAGCTCGGTGCGCTGTATTCCAGTGTGAAGACCGCATGGGTGACTGGAAAAGGACGGATTTTCACAGGGGGCTGATAAATCTCTGCGCTAGTCAAGCGATAGGTCGCCGCGCAATATCGCCTCGTGACAGGACAGGAAATACGTGAGGCGCTCGATCGCGCAAGAGTGCTCCCCAGCAAGCAGCTCGGCCAGAATTTCCTGACCGATCCAAACATGGCGCGCTGGATCGTTTCCCAGCTCGAAATTTCCGCCGAAGTCACGGTCGTTGAAGTCGGCCCCGGCACGGGATCGCTTACGGAACATGTCCTCGGAAAAGCGAAGCGCGTGATCCTCGTGGAGTTCGACGCCCGCCTCGCGGCCGAGCTTAGGGAGCGTTTCCGCGACCGCGACGATGTGGAAGTCCACCACGCCGACGGCGCGAAGTTCGACCGCCGCACTCTTTTCAAGCACCGCCCGGTCAAGTTCCTCGGCAACCTGCCCTATTCCTCTGGCGGGGCGATCATGAAAAACATGCTTTGCCGCCCACATCCATTTTCGCGGGCGGT
>CAMAXN010000068.1 GCA_945862245.1 Prosthecobacter debontii | reverse complement strand
ATCTCATAGTCTCCGATGCGCTCGCGGCGTTCGATTTCGGGTGGCCTTTCACCGATCATGCGCTAGCCCGGAATGCGACCGCGCCGCTCCCTGGGCGAGCCGCGCCTGCGATAGCTGCGGATCTTGTGGCGCAGGTTCGTGTGGAGATCACCGCCCGCCTTCTTGTCCGACCACAGATGCCGGTCGAGGGACTCGTGGCTGATCGGAACGATGCCTTCGAGTTTCATCCTGTTGCGGATTTCCTCGGGACTCCACTGCGCGGTGCGCAACTTCCCCTCAACGTATTCCAAGCGCTCCGGGGCGATGCGTGAGGCACGGCAGGAGGCTTGCGCGGAACGCCTTGCGGCTGCTTTGCTTGCTGCGGGGGCGGTATAGGTTCCCGAGGGGTTGGAGTTGCGTTTAAGCTCGCGCCATACCGTCGTGCGGTGGCGGTCGGTCATGGCTGCGATCTCGGTGTTGGAACGGTTCTTGCGCTTCAGGCTGGCGATGGTAGAACGTTCCTCGTGGGGCAGGTGCTGGTTGGACATTTGTGCTTGGATTCGATTTTGAACGAGGAAATCAAAGCCGTTCATCAAGCCCTGATCCGCCCTACTCCGATCCATTGCAGTTCCGTGTTGAACACAAGAGCCTATTAAGACATGAAATTGAAAATTAAAAAAGTCGTTATTTTAAGATTGACACCAATCAAGACTATATCATATTGAGGCGTGATTGCACTAAATTTCACAGTCAGTCATTCTTTGAAAAACATCACAAACCAAAAAACCTGATTATGAAAAATAGATTATTGATCACAACAGTTGCCTTGCTTGGATTCATGGCAAACTCGATAAGCGCCGCCATCCTCATTCCAAACGGCGACTTCTCTAACGGAAGCGAAAACTGGCTCAAAGTAAGCGGCGGTGGCGAGGGACCTGCCGACACCTTTCCCACCGGGGGGAACCCTGGCGGTTACGGATCAATCACGCCCGTTGGTGGCTGGGGTATCATGGTTAGTCCTATTGTCGCTGGTGCTGCTGGTGGCGGTGTTCCTATCGCCAGCTTGAGCCTGACGGCCGGCGGCTCGGTGACCTTTACCTACGACTCGATCAACCTCAGCGGTGCGGGACCAGTTGGTGGCTTCAAGTGGGAAGCCTGGGGCAACAACGCGCTGGTCGGTAACACGGGAGAAACGTTCCCCACCTTGATCGGTGACGGAAGCACATGGCAAACCTACACCTACAACTGGACCCTCCCTGCACTGACGGACAAGATTATCTTTGTTCCGCTCTGGGCAGGTGGCGGTAATGCCTCCACCATCGGTGTGGACAATGTCGGTGTGGTCCCGGAACCTTCTTCCGCTTTGCTTTTAGGTTTGTTTGGCTTGGGCTTTCTTGCCCGACGCACTCGCCGAAACTAAAAAACTTATCCATCTATGCATCGAAAGGCTCGCAACCGCAAGGTCGCGAGCATTTCTTTTTTACAAAGGATGTGTGCATCGTCAGCGAGCAAACCCGCATCAAGCCTTAGAGGCAGACGCTGGGGTTTAAAGCTAAGCGCCGCCGTGGTTATCCCAGTCTTCTGCCTTGGACTGGTGGAGCTAGGCCTGCGGCTGAGCGGTTATGGTCATCCGACCGGCTTTTTCCTTGAACGGAAAATAGAGGGAACGGATTACCTGATTCCGAACAGGCTCTTTACTCACCGCTTCTTCCCCTCAGGACTGGCGCGTGAACCACTGCCTTTCCGAATGTTGGCGGAGAAGCCGCAAGGCACTTACCGGATTTTCCTCTTCGGTGAATCAGCTGCCTACGGAGACCCGGATCCCGCCTACGGCATGGGTCGTTTTTTGGAGGCATTGCTCGAGATCCGTCATCCGGGAACGGAATTTGAAGTAATTTGTACTGCGATCACAGCCATCAACTCGCACGCGATCCTGCCGATAGCGCGTGATTGCCGCCGCCACGAGGGGGACTTGTGGGTTATCTACATGGGCAACAACGAGATGGTCGGGCCCTTCGGGGCAGGAACCATTTTCGGAAAACATGCGCCCCCGCGTTCTCTGGTCAAAATGCGCTTACTCATTGGGACAACACGGCTCGGACAATTGATCAGCCGCGTGACGGAGAACCTCGGCAAGCAGGAGGGCGGCCCGGAATCGTGGCGCGGGATCGATATGTTCATGGGGAACAAACTCCGACACGATGATCCAAATCGACTCCGATCCTACCAGAATTTTGAGAAAAATTTAAAAGAAATTGTGGGGACCGGGCTGCAGTCCGGCATCCCCGTCCTCCTCAGCACCGTGTCCACCAATTTGAGGGATTGTGCGCCTTTCGTTTCCATTCCCCCCGCCCTCGCAGAGGCGGATCTGGCTCTATGGGAAGGGCAATACCAGGCTGGATTGGACCTCCAGGCCCGAGGATTGCCCGAGGAAGCGCTTGCGGCTTTCGAGGCAACCGCCGCGATCGAGAGTGAGCATGCCGAGCTCCAGTTCCGCCTCGGAACTTGCTATCTGGCGCTGAGCCGGGCAGACGAAGCGACAGCGGCTTTCACGCGTGCGCGGGATCTGGATGCTCTGGCCGTGCGCGCCGACACACGAATCAACCGCATCATTCTCGATGCGATCGAACAATATCGGCAGCGGGACCTGATAGGATTGGATGCGGACGCCATCCTCGCTGGGCAGACTACCGATGGTCTTACCGGGCGGGAAACCTTCTACGAGCACGTCCACTACACCGTAGAGGGCAACTTCAGGCTGGCCCGATTGATGGCGGAGATGGTCAGTTCGCGGCTGCTTTCTTCCCCCGGAACAGTGCTCGACGCAGAGACCGAGTTTCAAGCCTGTGCGGACCAGCTCGCCTTCACCCAATGGAACCAGAAGCTTGTTTGGAACACCGCCCTTGATCGTGTGTCGGTGTCCCCGTTCACTTCCCAGTCAAATCACGCAAGCACAACCGCCTACTTCCAGGAGAAGATGATGGAAGTTGATCAAAAAACCACGCACGCCTCATGGGGGGAGTGCCAGCGCGATTACGAGCATGCGCTCAGCCGGCGTCCGGACGACACCCTCATCCGGTGGAACTATGCGCAATTCCTCGAACGCACGGGCCGGATTCCCGAGGCCATCGTCGAAGGACAGGCAATTTGCCGGCGCCTTCCTGAAAATGCATGGCCTCACTTCTTTGTCGGTTCCCTCATGGGGCGGCAGGAGCGCATACGCGAGGCCATCCGGTATCTGAAAATGGCCCTTCAGATTCAAGCGGATGTGCCCTTTGCCCGCGAGGAGCTGGACCGGATCAAAGCCGCTTATCCTACTGCATGGTGAGGGTTCTTAGGAACAGCAGATGGGGGGCGCACACGCTGGCGATGCACTCGTCTCCCTGCGCCGGACGGACCTCACAGCGGCGGACATGGCGGAATGGGAGCGCTGGTTTGAAGAAGGTCTGCTACATATCAGGCGGACTAATCCCGCTGCACCCAAACACGAAAATGATGCAAATATGTGCAATTTTTTAGTTGCGATTGATTTTGTGTCGTTTAGAAAATTTGGTTGGTTTGCAACGAATAAAATAGTTCATGTCATAGTCCCACTCTCTAAAATCCGAAAACCATGAAAAAAATATCTATTCAAGCTCCACCTGCCTCCGCGGATTCACTTTAGTCGAACTTCTGATTACCATCGCCATCATCGGTGTCATTGCCGGGCTACCACTATGGGAACTAGAAAATTGCGCGAAAAAGCCGATGGTGTGACGGCCCTTAAGCGCGTGGGGCATTTGCCCAAGCCAACGCTCTGTATGCTGTTGATCACTCTGGCAGATACGTGCCGGCCTCCTCTTTTGATGACGAATCGAGACCTGGCATTCCATGGCATTATAATCCCGCCTTTCTCGAAGCACTCATTGGTGAGAGTCTCTCCATCGAGGCAGCGGAGGAATTCGAAGGCGTTGACGGTCTTTCTATATCCGTCCTCGATCCAGTGGTGGTGAGGGCCAAGAAACGCTAATGGAGCCGCATCTCGGCAAGTTTTGCCTACAACAACGAAAACGTTCCTGGCGGCATCTGGAGACAGCCTGGAACCAGCCGCGGTCACACTACCTATGCAGTAACCAACCCGAGCGAATCTTTTGCTTTCATCACCGCCACCGACTGGATTGCAAATTATAGTGGACGCTTCCTCTGGAGGAGATCGCCCGTCGAGGGCAAGACAAACGACAGCAAGATTGCCTACCGCCACGATGGCAAGGCAGTCGTAGCTTTTTACGACGGCCATACCAAGTTCATGTCGATCGACGACATGCGGAATATCGACAGGAACGGTGGTATCGGCAATGTCTTCTGGGGCGGCGACAAGAGGCGCCGCTGAAGCTAATGGATTCAAAACATGTGGTTGAATTCGCGGCTGTCCTTTGCTTTCTGCCAATAGGTATTCTCTTCCGGAGTTCTCTTAAGTCGCAGCAAGTCCTTGCCCAGCAGCCGCAGCATCAGGCCCATCGGCGTTACCAGGAGAAAGAAGAACAAAGTCAGTAGGATCATGCCGAGGATCTGGCCAATTTGGAAACTAACAGTCATGCCACCGCGGTAAAAACGGCGAAACCACTGCGGGTGAACAGCAGCGGTAGCGATGGCACCAAGCGTCATACCAGCGGCGATAAAACAAACCGCGCCGGGCAGCGAACCTTTCCACCAGATCAGGCCAAGTACGCCGTTCATTGCCAGTCCGATCACTACGGTGAACTTGATCCATTCCAAAGGTTTTTCTGATAGACGCAACATGATATTTAGTCCGGCACAGGGTGGAAGGAGGGTTTCACGCCGACGTGCGGCTGGGCGGCGCGCTCTAACAGAAAATTTCCAATCGCGAGGTAATCCATCTCGGTATTGACGAAACAGCGGTAAGCATCGTTCGGAGTGCAAACGACTGGCTCGCCGCGGACGTTGAACGAGGTGTTCATCAACACTGGGCAATCGGTCTTCGCCTCGAAGCGTTTCAGGAGCGCATGAAAAACCGGGTTTTGCGCCGCCGTTACCGTCTGAACGCGGGCCGAATCATCGACGTGGGTGATTGCAGGCAGCCGAGAGCGGACTTGCCTGAGCCGATCAAACCCGGAAGCGGAAGTCGGAGTTTCCAATCGTTGATTCGGATGAACTGTTGCCACGAAAAGCATGTAGGGAGATTGCTCATCAAGTTCGAAGAATTCTGCGGCGCGTTCTCGCAAGACGGCCGGGGCGAATGGGCGGAACGATTCCCGAAATTTCACTTTAAGATTGAGTAGCGACTGCATTTGCGGCGAGCGCGGATCACCAAGGATAGAGCGATGACCGAGCGCGCGCGGACCGAACTCCATGCGCCCCTGCACCCATCCGACGATCTTCTGGTCCGCCAACAAGTTCGCCACCTCGTCGAGTAGTCCTTCCTTATCCAGCTTCCGGTAAACTGCCTGATGATCTTGCAGCACCGCTTCAATTTCATCATCCGAAAACTCCGGACCAAGAAAAGCCCCCTGCATCGCATCCGGCTGCACAATCACCCGCGCTTGCGGATGCTCCTCGTACATGTGCCAGACCGCCAGCGCGGCCCCGAGCGCGCCGCCCGCATCACCAGCGGCTGGCTGGATCCAGATCCGCTCGAAGATTTTTTCGCGCAGAATTCTACCATTCGCCACGCAGTTGAGCGCCACGCCGCCGGCCATGCAAAGGTTTTGCATTCCCGTTTCATCGCGCGCGTAACGGGCGAGACGCAGCATGATTTCCTCAGTCACCGTCTGGATGGAACGCGCGATGTCCATGTGCCGTGCTTCGACCGGAGTCTCCGCGATCCGGGGTGCCCCGCCGAAGAGATTGTCGAACTTCTTGTTGGTCATGCGCAGGCCTTTGAGGAAATGGAAGTATTCGAGGTTTAAGTGCAGGGAGCCATCTTCCTTCACATCGACCAGATGATCATAGATCAAATCCACGAATCTCGGTTCGCCGTAGGGCGCGAGGCCCATCATTTTGTACTCGCCGGAATTGATCCGAAAGCCGCAGTATGCGGTGAAGGCCGAGTATAACAATCCGAGCGAGTGTGGGAATTTCAACTCTTTGAGAATCTTCACCTCATTGCCCCGTCCGAGGCCGATTGTCGTGGTCGCCCATTCGCCCACCCCATCGACGGTCAGCACCGCAGCCTCTTCAAAGGGCGATGGGAAAAAGGCGCTCGCGGCATGTGCCTGATGATGCTCGGAGAACAGCACCGGAGCCTCAGGTCGCAAGCCGGGGATCTCGTAGCGAAGGGTGAATGGAAGGTTGAGCTTTTCCCCCAGCCACCCCGGCAGCGCGCGCGGGAAGGTGAGCCATCCACTTGGCGCCACCGCCAGATAGGACTCCAACATCCGCGTGAACTTGATGATCGGCTTGTCATAAAAGACCACGGCATCCAGATCGGCTTCAGTGAGACCCGCTTGTTGCAGGCAAAACGCCACGGCGTGCCGGGGAAATCGTTCGTCATTTTTCTTCCGGCTAAAGCGTTCCTCCTGCGCAGCGGCAACGATGTGACCTTCACTCAGAAGCGCCGCCGCGGAGTCATGGTAATATGCGGAGATGCCGAGAATGTGCCGCACGTGTAATGAATTATAAGAATGGATACATCAGGGGTGCCAGCACCGAGCCGCCCGTGAATATGATCACTGCCGCCAACAACAAAAGAATCAGAACTAGCGGCATCAACCACCACTTTTTCTCCTCCCGCAGGAAAACCATGAATTCCTTGAAAAGCCGCCACATGTTTGCAGGAAGTTAGGAAAGCACCATCCCAAGCAGTGAATTTTTTGGGAGACAGAGGGCTGTGAGGGCGATCTTGCGGCACTTTGTATTAGACAGAGGTTTTTTGAAATTTATGAGCATGAATGTTTTTATAGTAATAATTTAAAGGTTTAACTGTTCCAGTATACAAAAAAATAGCTACGCTAGAAAATGTATTATTTGCATATTATTGCATCATAAGACACAAATATTGACGTGAATTCTCTGGAAAAATCGAACATGCTCACAGAAAGATGTTTTTTGCTTGTCGGGGAATTTCATTTCATTTTTTTGTATTTTATTGCAACGTAAAGGGCGGTTTCAACTCGGAAGTGCAACGATAGCGGCTTGGTCTGAGAATACCTCCCGGGGGGTTCTCCAGCCAAGACATTTTCTCGGGCGGTCGTTGAGCTTTTCCTGAACCTCCCGGACCTGTTCGCCGGTGATTTTCCCGAAGTCGGTTTGCTTTGGGAAATACTGGCGGATCAGGCCGTTGGTGTTTTCGTTTAGCCCCCTTTCCCATGAGTGGTAGGGCTGTGCAAAATAGCCCGTCGACCCGAGAACCTCATCGATCAACGCGGTCTGGCAAATTCCTTGCCGTTGTCGTAAGTGAGGGTGTGGACGTTCTCCCGGTGCGGGTGGAGGGCGGTGACTATCGCCGTGCC
>CAMAXN010000067.1 GCA_945862245.1 Prosthecobacter debontii | reverse complement strand
GGTCTGGGCGCACGGCGGCGTTGGCATTGCCGTGCTGGGGGCCGCGGGTATCGTTGTGGATAAACGCCTGGTTGTAGAAATCGATCACATACAGCGCGCCGTCCGGCCCCACGCGGGTCTCGATGGGGCGGAACCACAGGTCGCCGCTGCGCATGAACTCCGTTTGCTCGCGGCCTTTCTCCTTCTCCGCCGCGTAGGTGACTCCGTCCTTTTTCAGGAGATAGTGACTGACGATGTTGATCGTCGGCTCGCCGGTGAAATAGGAGTAGTTCCACTTCTCCGGCCACGCGCCGCCCTCGTAGATCGCGCAGCCCGCCGCCGCCGTGTAGGAGCCGACCCAGTCGATCTGCTTGTAAGCCGCCTGTTTCCAATCCATCAGCGGAAAGGTCTTCTGCCCGCTCACCATGCCATGGAAGCTGTTCGTTCCCGGCATCTTGCCCTTCGCGAGGATGCTTTCCGGCAGGACGGTGTGGAAAAGCAAGATGCCGCTGGTCGGCTGCGTCCAGAAACACTGGCCGTCCGCCGTCATGCACAGGCCCCAGGTGTTGCCGCCCTTGCTGGAGAACATCTCGATCTCGGTTCCGTCCGGCTTGAAACGCACCACGCCCGAGCCGACGCGGACTTTCGCTTTATCCGGCGAAGCGAGCGCCGTGACCTCGCCCGCGCTGTAGCCGTGGGTCGCGTAAACCCAACCATCGAGACCCCAGCGGAGGTTGTTAATCACCGCGTGGGTATCGCCTTTACCTAGGTCGGTGTAGAGTTTGGTGCGCTTGTCCGCCACCTCGTCGCCATCGGTGTCTTCGAGAAACCAGATGTCTGGCGCGGCCGATACGATGACACCGTTTTTGTGAAGCACGAAACCCGTTGCCAACTCCAGATTGTCGGCGAAAACGTGCTTCTTATCCATGCGCCCATCGTCATCCGTATCTGTTAGAATGCTGATCCGGTCGAGGGGATCGCGCTCATACTTACCGGGTTTCACGGAGCCGCTTTCCTTCCAGACATCCGTGTTCGCCTTGCGCAGGCCATTAGGATATTCGGGGCTTTCCACCACCCACATTCTTCCTTTCGCGTCCCAATCTACATTCAGCGGCTTGTTAATCAACGGCTCAGCGGCCACCAGCATGAGATCGAACTCCGGATGCACCTCAACCTTCGCCGCGGCCTCTTCGGGTTTCGTCGGCCCGCCGACCGGATAACGCAGCGCGTCTGCCAGTTCCGCATTCTCCCCGAGCAGCGATTCGGCCTCGCGTTTCCCCGCCCACGCGATGCCGCGCAGAAGCAGGGTCTGGATCGAGGTGTGGGAAAAATTCGCGTATAGGTGGCCGGGGATGCAAACAAAAGCACGGCGGTTTCCCGGTTCATAAGTCCATATCTGCGGCTGTATGTCGTATACGCTGACCGGCGCACCGGGCTGCGCATCGCCCTGCTTCGGCTTTGGCGTATAGGCAGCAGCGAGGATCTTCGCCTCCGGCAGAATCTCCATGTCATAGTAAATCTCGTCGTCGAGATCAAAGTTGGAGACGCCGCTTGTGATCGAGTTCTCGCTGTCCGTGAAGTAGAGGGACATCTCTCCCTCCAGCCATTTTGTCCGCGCGAAATTCCACGAACCGCCGATCACGCCCTTATACCAGTCATGATCCCGGGCCACTGCGCCACCGTGGATAGCAACGACCCCACCGCCGCGTTTCAGGTATGCCTCGAAGTTCTCGCGATCGTTCCCGAGTATATTTCCCGCCTCTGCTGCATGAAAGATGACGACATCCGTTTCCGCGAGCTGTTGTTTCGTTGGGAAATCATTGCCGCCAGTGGCCTTTGCGCCACGTTTATTGAGCAGCGCGGTCCAGTCCTTGAGAAAAGAGGGGTAATCGTGACAGCCCGGCCCATGGGTCTTTTCCCCGGAGCGGATGAAAACACGGAGTGGTTCGGCGTTCGTGATGCCGAGGGATAGAAGAATAAAAAATAGGGTTTTCATAATTGGTTATTGTAAGAGGTATACGAGACGTTCAGCGCAGAACTTAGAAAAAATAAGATTATTAATTTCAAAGTCAAATTCGGTCACAGGCACTTGCGCGTGATCGCGGATCGCACCGAAAAGCGCGGCGTCTGCCGCAGGGTCGTGAAACGGCTGCCCTTCCGCGCTGATGACGCTGATCGCCTTTTTCGGGATTAGGATCTCGCAGCGACCCGCGCAGGCGTTCGCTTTTTCGGCGATGATGCGGCCCAATTCGGCGCATTCCTTCGGCGTTGTGCGCATCAGGGTCACCTGCGGGTTGTGAATATAGAAATTCCGTCCCTCATATTTTGCGGGAACGGAGGCACGTTCGCCGAAGTTTACCATATCGAGACAACCCGGGGCAATGACCACGGGGATTCCGGCCTTCCCGGCAGCGTCCATACGGGTAGGCCCCGCGTTGAGGATACCACCGCAAAGCTCGTCTGCCCACTCGGTAGTAGTGATGTCGAGCACGCCCACGGCCATGCCGCTTTCGATGACGGCTTCCATTGATTTCCCGCCCGCTCCGGTCGCTGCGAAAATGAGTACTTCGTATCCGCTTTCCTCGAGGATGCGCTTCGCCTCTGTTACGCAGGCGGTGGTGTTGCCGAACATGGAGGCCACAATCAGCGGCTTCGCGCCGGACTCGGGGATTTCAGCTGAGACCATTCCGCAGATCGCACCAGCAGCACGGGCGAAGATGGTGCGAGAGAGGCGGTTCAGCCCAGCCACATCAGCGATGCTCGGCATCATGGTGATGTCGCTAGTGCCAAGATAATGTGCGGTGTTACCGGCGGCGAGGGTAGAGACCATCAGCTTCGGGAAACCGATCGGGAGTGCGCGCATCGCGGCGGTGGCAATCGCTGTGCCTCCTCCTCCTCCGAGTGAGATCACACCGTGGATTTTTCCTTCGGAGTGGAGCTTCGAAAGCAGCTTCGGCGCGGCCTGCGACATCGCGGTCACGGCCTCGCCCCTGTCTTTCCGCGCGATGACCGCATCGAGATCCAGCCCGGCAGCGGCGGCGACCTCATACCGCGTGACATCGAGTTTCACGGTCGGTTCCGCGCCGGTCCCCACATCGATCAACAGCGGCGTATGGCCATGGGCGCGGATCAGATCCGCGACAAAGGCGTGCTCCGCGCCTTTTGAATCCAGCGTTCCAAGAACGGCGATGGTCTTCATCGTTTGATTGGGATGGCCTTGAATTCGCGCGTTAGGCTTTCGAGAGATTTCTCGACGCTCATCCGCTCCAGCGAGGAAGCGCCAACGAAGCCAACGCAATCCGTCGCCTGAATCACGCGGTCGGCGTCCTCCGGCGTGTTAATCGGGCCGCCGTGGCAGAGGAAAAAGATATCCTTTCGCACGGTCTTCGCCGCGTCGATGATATCCTGCGTGCGCTTAATCGTCTCCTCCCAACTCACTACCGCATCGCGCACGCCGATGGAGCCGCCGACGGTGGTGCCGACATGAGCAATGATCGCATCCGCTCCATTCTCCGCCATTCTAACAGCCTCTTCAGGCGAGCCAACATAGACGATGGAGAACATATCCATGCGCCGCGCGAGGCCGATCATCTCGAACTCCTTCTCCACGCTCATTCCCGTTTCTTCAAGCACACCGCGGAAGTGACCGTCGATGATTGTGTGGGTGGGGAAATTATTCACCCCGGAGAAACCCATATCTTTCACCTTACCGAGCCAGTGCCACATGCGGCGGCGGGGATCGGTGGCGTGTACTCCGCAGATCACGGGGATTTCCTGAACGACTGGCAGCACCTCATACTCGCCGATTTCCATGGCGATCGCATTCGCGTCGCCGTAAGCCATGAGACCCGCCGTGGAACCGTGGCCCATCATGCGGAAGCGCCCGCTGTTGTAGATGATGATGAGGTCAGCTCCACCCTTCTCGATAAACTTCGCGCTGATCCCCGCACCCGCTCCGGCCACGATGATCGCCGTCCCTTTCGAGAGCGTATCATTCAATCTTTCGACGACTTCTTCCCTTGTGTAGGGATTTCCTTTTCCTGTCCATTGGTTTGGCATGTGGAGAAATTGGACGATTTACCCCACTGCGACAAGCTGGGATCTTCCACATGCGCATATCTCAAATGCACATCCCGCAGCTCCGGTCCTGCCGCCCTCCGGCGGAAGGGGGGAAATCACGCCTTCCCCAGCTCCCGATCCGGCTCAAGGCCGTAGCCCTCGATCTCCAGCCTGTCGGGGAAACACTTGACCACCGCATACGCGGTCTCCTTTTCGGTCTCCACCATTCCCTTGAAATTCACGTAATGGCAATTACTATGAGTCCCGTAGTTTCCCTTGTGGTTGTGGCCGTTCATATAAGCGACAACATTCGTGTATTTCCCGAAAAGGGCGACGAGTTGCTCCGCATTCCAGAGATTGTGCGGATCGGCGGCAGGGATGAGCGGGTAGTGGCAAAAAACGATTACGCGCTGCCCTGCTGCTTGCGCGGCCTCCAGCTCGGCGGTGATCCACTCCATCTGCACCTCGCCGATACCGGCGTTGTAAACCTGTGCATTAGGCAGCTTCGCCTCCCTACCCTTTTCCAAAATCGCCTCTGCCTCCGCCGTGCGAGCATCCCCGGCGGGATGACGCCAGACGCCGGTGTCCGTGCCGTCGAGAAACAGGAAACGCCATGATTTACATGTCACGGCGTAATACGGTTTCTCCAGGCCCATCGCGCCGAGCACCTTCCCCTTATACTCATCAGCGACCTCGAAGTCATGATTTCCGCAGACCGGGAAATGGGATGCCTTGAGCTTCGCGTAGATCGGCATAACGGCGGCGAAACTCTCGAAATCCCGGTCGATCAGATCGCCGAGCGTAGCCACGAATTCCAACGGGCGCGTGTTCAGATCAGCCACCGCGTCGCCGAGCTTCGCCAGCGAGTTCCGGTAGAAGCGCCCCCACTTCGGATCGGCGTCGGCATACTGCGGATCGGCGATGACCCCGAAGGTGAGCTCCGGCTCGATGGCTGGAGTGGCGGTGGCTTTCCCGGCAAAAGCCAGCGGCAAGGTGATCTTGAGAAAATTCCTGCGTAGCATATTCGCAAGCTAACCGTTGTAGGCGGCGGGGAAAGCCAAATGATCCGCGCCGCAGATGCCGGATTCGTGCCAGCGCACGGTAGGAAGTTGACACGTCGCAGATCACCGCGCATCGTTTGGTTCAGCACGTTGAAGAACCTCCTCCGTCACCTGTTCCTAATCTTTGGCTGCCTCCATCTGGTCGGCGGCCCCTACGCGATCCTACAGGTTTACGCATGGACAAACATGCTGGTCAGCTACTCGCAGGAAAGCACCCTCAAGCAAGCCGTCAGCGACACCTTCTCCGGCGACAAGCCCTGCCACCTATGCGATAAGATCGCCGAGGTAAAATCCAAGGAAACCGGTGAGGAAAACCAGAAAGCCCCTCTCCCGCCGTCTGCTTCGAAACTTTTCAACGATCTTTTCCCGCCGACCATCGCCACTCTGGCAGATCCGTTTTCCACCCCTTTCCCGCAGCCCGCTTTCCTGACAGGAGCGGAGCTACTTTCACTACCGCCATTCGGCCCGCCCGTTCCGCCGCCAAGGTGTTGAGTCGGCTTGTCAAACCGTAGCTGCGGCGTCTCGCCGCAGGCCGTGCCAGCTCCGTCTCGGGGCTATGGCCATATTTCCAAATCACCCAGACGCATCGCGTCCCCATCCCAACTTATCATTATGAAAATTTACCAACTACTATTCATCACCACCGCCGCCGCCATCGCGGCACCCGAAACACTTGACCGAACCATCGTTAAATCCGACCCCGAACCCACACTCACCCAGCCGACCCTCGAACAGGACAGGCTGGAGCTGGCGGATATCCCCGGAGGCACCGAAACAATCGATTCCGAACGCTACCTGACAGGGCGCGCCTCGACCTTTGCGGAAACCTTTTTCCTCTCGCCGGGGGTCGTCGCGCAACCGCGGTTCGGCTCCGACGAGGCACGGATCTCGATCCGAGGCTCCGGCCTGCAGCGCACCTTCCACGGGCGCGGCATCCGCCTCATGCAGGACGGCATCCCGCTGAACCTCGCGGACGGCGGCTTCGACATGCAATCGGTCGATCCCCTCGCCGCGTCCCACATCAACATCTGGCGCGGAGGAAACGCCCTCTCGAACGGCTCGACCACGCTCGGCGGCGCGATCGATTACCTCTCGCACACCGGCCACTCGGCTCCGGGTTACTCGGCGCGGGCTGAGGCGGGTTCCTACGAATACCTGCGCGCGCGTTTCGCGGGCGGCATCACGGAGGGTTCCTCGGATCTGTATTTCTCGCTCTCGCACGCCTCGCAAAACGGCTACCGCGACCATGCGGAGCAATCCGCGCAGCGCTTCTTCGCGAACTACGGGATCCGGCTCCGCGATGACCTCGAAACCCGTTTTTTCCTCACCGCGATCCACACCGATTCCGACCTCCCCGGGTCGCTCACGAAAGCGGAAATGGAAGCGAATCCGAGGCAGGCCGATGGATCGATTTTCGGCTCCCTGCGTTTCGACAACCGCCGCGATTACGAGCTGTTCCGCTTCGCGAACAAGACCACCTTGCGCGACGGCAACAATACCTGGGACTTCACGGCGGGCTACACCTACAAGGATCTTGACCACCCGATCACACCCTTCGCCGGCGTGATCGACCAGTTGTCCAACGACCTCGCCTTCGGCACCGTTTTCACCAACACCGATGAACTCGGCGGACGCGAAAACCGTTTCCGCAGCGGCCTTTCGTTCACCTACGGAAACACCACGAACTCGGTCTTCATGAATAACTCCGGCGCACGCGGCGCGCTCCGCAACCGCGACGACCAGACGGCCACAAACCTGGAGGGTTTCATCGAGAACAGGCATCACCTGACCGATGAACTCTCCTTCACCGCCGCCCTCGCCGCCGCGTATTCCACCCGGGAAAACGACCGCGAGTTCTCGAATCCCGTGGCCGCCCCGCCCTTCTACACGCCGCCCGTTCCCGGTGCGCTAGTCACGTATGACGACTCCTACGCGAACATCGCCCCGAGCCTCGGCCTGCTCCATGAAAAGGACGGCATCCAGTGGTTCGCAGGGATCTCCCGCAGCTTCGAGCCGCCTTCGTTTTCGGAAACCGTCACCGCGAACATCGCCCGCGACGCGCAGACCGCGAACACGATCGAGGCCGGCACCCGCGGCACCCGCTCCTTCGCAAAGTGGGACGCCACGCTCTATTACTCGCAGGTGAAGGACGAGCTGCTCACCATCACCGATCCGGGCACCCTCGTTTCCACCACGAAAAACGCCGACGACACGATCCACTACGGCATCGAGCTCGGCGCGGAGCTGGATCTGTTAGGCACTTCCTGGATCGAGGAAAATGCCGCCCACCGCCTCGTGTTCCGCACCGCCTACACCTACGGCAGCTTCGAGTTCGACGGCGATCCGACCTACGGCGACAACGACATCGCCGGCCTCCCGCCGCACCTCGTTCGCGGCGAGCTGCTGTGGGAAAACTCCGAAGGCTATTACGCCGGCCC
>CAMAXN010000066.1 GCA_945862245.1 Prosthecobacter debontii | reverse complement strand
TTCGATGATTTCAGGAAACGATGAGGCGCGGGGCTGGACGATGGGCACGCCGCTGGCCATGGCTTCGATCAGGAAGAGACCGAAGGCTTCCGGATAAGTGGCGGGGACGGAAAAGAGCGTTAGCGTCGATAGTATAATGGTTTTTTCCTTGCGGGAAATGTTCGGCGACCAGATGACGGAGTCGGTAAGGTTGGCGGCGGCGAGTTGTTTTTTGAGAGATGAAACAAAGGCTTTGTCGCCGGCGGTGCAGGCTCCTGCGATGTGAAGGCGGGCGTCGGGGTGGTTCAGTGTGTTGCGGAGATGAATGAAGGCAGAAACAAGTTCAGCAAGACCTTTTTCTTGGGTCATGCGGGCGAGGTAGCCAATGACGGGAGGTGAGGACGGGTGGGGTGGAAGGTAGCCTTCGAGGTCGATGCCGTTGGGCATGATTTCGATTTGTAGATCCGGCATGTCGAGGCGGTTTCGCATGAGGTCTGCGTAAAATTGGCTGGGAGCGACAAGCAGATTCGCGTCCTTGAGGCGTTCGCGCAGCTCGGCCCAGCATTGGCTTTTGAACGGCTCGGGAAGCCCGTCGAGGAAGCTGTCTTCGCCTTGAAAACAACAGATGATTTTTACTCCGAGGCGTTCCTTCAACTGGCGGATCATGCCGGCTTGAAGGGCGGTTCCGAGGCAGAGTACGTCGGGCTTTTCGATAGCGAGCCAGTCGATGAGTTTATCGAGTTCCTTGCCGAAGTGGCTACCCTCGATGCGAAGCATGGCGAGCGCCATCGCGCCGTGGAGGCGGGCGGATGTCATATGGCTACGCTTAGCGGCAAAGCGTAGCAGCTTGGTGTGATTTAAAAAATCATTGAGCCAGCGTGGCGTATGCCGGAAAAGTGAAAGGTTTTGCTGAAGATACACATTGATGCCGCCGAAGAAGATGGGGGTTTGCGCTTGCGGTAGGATTTCCTCATCGAGCTGAAGCGGAAGATACATCGGCAACAGGGAGACCCGGTGACCTGCGGCGAGGAGAGATTTCGCGAGGGCGTTATCTCGCATGCAGGCTCCGCAATAGTAAGAACCGGTGCCGGGAGTTAGGAAGGCGAAGTTCATTCCAAAGACTCAAGACGGTAAGACACAAGACGCAAGACAAGAACCTGTGGAGACGACGCGCTGACACTCAGACCGCGACGGGGACGCGGCCGTAGTCTAGGGGTTCAGGTAGATTTGCGAAATCGGCGATGGCTCGTGCTAGGTCGGTGTAGTCTTGACCTTCGACGTTGCCGATAAGGACGTCGGTGAGTTTGGGGCGGAGGTCGGGGTATTTACGGATCAGTTTGGCGAAGCTGAAGTCCTTGTCGTAAAAGGCGTAAACGATGCGACGCATGGTTTCGATGTGGCCGCAGAGTGTTTCTCCATAATGGGCGAAGGCCGCGGCGGAGGTGTCGCCTTTTTCGAGGGCGGCGTGGGCGGCATCGGCAGCCATTTCCCCAGATTTCAGAGCGAGGAAGACACCAGACGAGAAGACCGGATCGAGGAACGCGAAGGCGTCGCCGACGAGGACAAGGCCGTCGTTGGCGCAGTGTTCGGCGCGGTAGGAGTATTCGCCGGTGACCCAGTATTCGCCGAATTGTGTGCCGACGGAGAGGTGGTCTTTTACCCAAGCGTTGTTCTCGATTTCACGGGCGTAGATTTCGGCGGGGTCGCGGGTTTCGCCGGGTTTGTAGAGGTAGTCGCGCTCGGCGACGATGCCTGAGCTGACGACGCCGTTGCGCAGTGGGATGTTCCAGAACCAACCACCTTCGGGCAGGTAAGCGATGGTGGTGGCGCCTTCTTCGAGGCCGCTGTCGCGTTTGGCATCCTGATAGAGCGTCCAGATGGAGACTTTGTTGAGTTGGGGATCGCGGTTGCGGGTGCCATGTTTACGCTGATAGAGAGCGTCACGGCCGGTGCAGTCGAGGGTGATGCGCGCGGTAGCTTCGAAGGGATCTTCATCGCCGGTGCGGGCGCGGATGCCGGTGATGCGCTCGCCGTTTTTCAGGAAATCGAGGGCGGTGGTGTTTTCACGGACTTCGACGCCTTTGGAGCGGGCGTTGTCGAGGAGCATGAGGTCGAAGTCTTGGCGCTCGACCTGCCAGGTGGTGGCAGCGGGGTGGTCGAAGTGCTGGAAGAAATAGAAGGGCGCGGAGACTTTTCCGTCGGTGGTGGCAAACTGGACGCTGTGTTTGCGAGTGAAACCGATTTCCGCCATGCGGTCGATAACACCGAGGCGGTTCAGCGTGAACCAGCAAAAAGGCATAAGCGACTCGCCGACGTGGTAGCGTGGGAAAGTGGTTTTCTCGACGAGGAGGACGCGGTGGCCTTTCTCCGCAAGGAGAGTCGCGGAGGTGGTGCCGGCGGGGCCGCCGCCGATGATGATGGCATCGTATTGCATTGAGTATTTAGTATTTCAGTAAGGAAGGATTTCGAGAATGCGGGCGAAGATGTTGGAATCGTCTCCAACCAGGTGATTGTAGCGTCCAAATAAGATTTTTCCAGAGGGAGATTGTAAAAAAATGCTTTCGAGAGTCTGGCTAGGTATAGTGAAGAAGCCTTGGGGCTCACTGCGGAAGGGGAGGCCGGAGGTGGTGAGGATGGTGCCGAGGGGTGTGTCTCCGGCGAGGATGCGGGGGCGGAGTTCAGGCGGGAAAGAATCGAGTAGGATCTCGATCACGCCGTATTCGACAGTGGTGCCGGAGGAAGAGGCGTGGAGCGTAACTTCGCGGAGGTAGATGGGATCGTTGAGCTGCGAATGCAGGACGGTGAGTGAGATGGAATCGCCATGGAAGGCGGCGAGTTCCGAGGTCATATCGTGATCGTGGACGAGCAGTTTTTGATAGGGCTGAGGAACTTCATTTGCAGGTATCCAAGACAACGGCACCGCCCCGAGGTGGGAGGCGGCGAGGAGGGGGGGGAACTCTGGGTGAAGGGTGGGAGCCTGCATGATTTGTTCTGAAAGAGTAATTTAACCACAGATGGACAGGATGAACGCAGATGAACAGGGAGATGATTTAACCGACGAAAAACCAAGTTTATAACCACGAAAATCACGAAGCACACGAAAGGAGAGAGGATTGCACGAGTTTCTCCCACTACTCTTTAATGATAAAGTATTCCCATTTTTCATCTTAATTTTTTTTGTTTCGTGGTTCTAACTTTTGGATTTTTGAATGGCAGGAATTGTTAGACGATTTTATCGGTGTGGTGGTGAGGGAGGAAGAAGTCGTGGAGGAGGTTATCGACGCAGAGGAGGCCGTCGCGGGTGAGGAGGATAGTGGAGTCCTCGATGGTGAGGAGACCTTCGGATTGGATCTGGGCGAGTGGGGCGGCGAAGCGCTCGATGATGTTGATGCCGAATTTCTGTTGGAAATAGCCGGCTTTCACGCGGCCGAGTTTCATCTGGAGAATGAACTCGCGGATCATACGTTCTTCCTCGGTGGTTCTGAGGGCACGCTTGATCGGCATTTTGCCGGCGGAGATCGCCGCGTCGTAGTCTTCGATTTCCGTCAGGTTTTGGTAGTGGACGCCTTTAGCATGGGAAAACGAGGCGACACCGAGGCCCAAAAGATCGGCTCCGCCCCAGAGGGAATCGCGGTAGATGAACTTGGTGCGTTCGGGGTTTTTCACGGCGGTGTAGCCGGAGGAAATGGTGTAGCCGTTGGCTTCGAGTTCGGCGAAGGCTTCCTTGACCCAGCGGCGTTTGGTTTCCCAATCTGCAATGGGCGCGACGAGGCTACCGCTGGCTTTCATGTCCTTGTAGATGCCGGTGTTATACGGCACTTCCATCTGATAAATCGTGACGGAATCAGGGGCGAGTTCGAGGGTTTTAGCGATGTTGTTCTGCCAGTTTTCCTCGGTCTCCTCCAGCATCCCGGCGATGAGGTCGATGTTCACCTGATCAAATTTTTCGGCGCGAATCCGTTCGTAGGCGCGGTAGACCTCCATGGTGCGGTGGGCGCGGCCGTTGATTTCGAGGATGCGGTCGTTGAAATTTTCAATCCCGAGGGAGAGGCGGGTGACGCCGATGTCCTTGATGGCGGTGAGCTTGCCGGGGTTGAGCGTTCCGGGTTCACATTCGAAGGCGACTTCCTCAGCGGCGTCCCATGGGAGCAGGGCCTTCATTCGATTGGTGAGATCGACGAGCTGGGAGGCTGATAGATAGGAAGGGGTGCCGCCGCCGAAGTAAATAAAGTGGGGTTTGCGGCCTGCGATAAGCGGCTTACGAGCCATCATTTCCAGCTCGCGGAGGGTGGAGTCGAGGTAGTGTTTGATCTGGTCGGCGTTCTTGTCGGTGTAAACGCGGAAGTAGCAGAAGTGGCAGCGTTTCCGGCAAAAAGGGATGTGATGATAGAGGCCGAGCGCGGGAACTTCGCCGTCATGGGGGGCGGCGTAGGCCTCTTCGACGACAGCGGCCTCACCCTCAGACCAGAAGGAAAACGGAGGGTAGTTGGAGATGAAATAATTTCCCGCACGGGTGCCGGTTTTCGGGAGTGGTGTGGAGGTGTCGGGCATGAGGGGAATGGACGTGTGGTAGAGGATACTCCCATAGATTGGCCAACTTTCAAATTCAACATGCTCCTTGCTCAAAACAAGGAGCCGCGTCAAACTTCACCCATGAACTGGGATGGAAGTCATGGAGAGTGCTAAAAACAGAACCTCCTGCAGATTGAGCGGAACGGAGTCACTGCGGTAAGCTTGGCAAGCAAACTCGGCACGATTCCACATTTTTCGCCACTTCTACGGAGGCTGGCGAAACACGGACTTAAGACCCCGGAAGAGATGGCTGCGTGTGCGGTCGGCAGGGGGTGTCATCACTATGCAAATATGCCGAAATAGAGAGACATCCAACCTTATCCCGCTCCGGAAATCTCAAACGAGGAACTGGCCATGAATTTCTGGACGTTGTGACGCATCCGAAGATCTATGATCTGCCGACACCTTTGTCCACTGCGCTGGCCGCAGTGGAAGCATGGCAAGCGAGTCCGAGCTTGCGGCTTTTGGGGGAAGGAGCGGGGTATTGGGAGGTGATTTCAGCGCAGGCAACGGCAGGAAAGATCAAAGGGCCGAAGATTCATGACGCCAGGATCGCTGCAATCTGTATTCACCATCGGGTGAAGAAGTTCTGGACAGCGGATCGGGATTTCTCGTCGTTCCCTAAAATAGCTTGCGAGAATCCGTTGGTTCGGAGGGGGAAATAGGTCAGTCTTTGGAACCTTTGATGACGAAGAGCGTTCCATCGCCCCCCGCGATGATGATGCGGCCTTGGGCATATATGGGGGAGGCGGTGAGATCTTCTCCTAAATCGAGGCGCCAGAGTTCGGCACCGTCGGTGGGGTTGGCGGCGTAGAGGCGGCCATCGCTGGAGCCGAAGACGATACCGTCGTTGAAGGCGATGGGCGAGCTTTCAACGCGGCCGCCGGTTTTGAAAGTCCAAGCGCTGGTTCCGTCGCTGCGTTTGATGGCATGGAGGGATTTGTCGCGGGAGCCGATGTAAACATGTTGGTCGTCGATGGCGGGGGAGGTGAAAAAGGGGAAGTCGTTGGCTTGGTAGATCCAGGTGAGTTTTTCGGCATTTGTGTCGGCAGCGACAAGTTGGTTGGCGTGATTACCGCTGTAAATCGTGGTGCCGATGGTGGCGACGGAATTGGTGATTTGCGCGTCCGTATCGATTTTTTTAACGAGGGCACCGTCCTTGAGATTGATGATGTGGATGACTTGATCGCAACCGCCGAATGCGATGAGTCGACCGTCGATGATGGCTGGGGTGCCGTTGATGAAATCTTTGGTTTCGTATTTCCAGACGATGGAACCGTCTTCCTCGCGCAGGCAGCGGGTGATGCCGTCATAACCGTTTATGAGGATCCGAACGTCTGATCCATCGGGGGCGGAAACTAAGTTTGCGGCGGAGGGAAATTTGTCACCACCCTCAATGGACCAGAGTTTTTCGCCGGTCTTGAGGTCGAGCGCATAGAATTGTTTGTCACCTGAGCCGATGAAAACCTTTCCGTTGGATATGGCGGGCGCGGCTTGGATCGTATCGCCGGTTTCCATTTTCCAGCGTAATTTCTGGGTCTCGAAATCGACGCAGTAGAGGATACCCATCGCATCGCCAACGAGGATGGCGCCATCGGCGAAGGCGGCTTCGGCGGTGCCGGGTGATTCGAGTTGGAAAGTCCAGTCGATCAGCGGGGTTTTGGGCACGGCTGCGAGCACTCGCCCTTGGAGCGAAGGATTGCCGCGAGTGATCGGCCAATCGGTTAATTCGGGAGGAGCGGCTGCTGCCGGTTCAGCGGGATACGCAGGCTGCGGCTTGTCACAGGCTGTTAGGAAAAGAAGCAGTAATACGGTGAGAAGTCGGTTCATGGAAAAGAGCGGGGGAGATGTGGAAGAGAACCACGGATGGACGCGGATGAACACGGATCTTGGGTTATAATTTTCAGGATGAAGGAGAGAGGGCAGCTTGGTAGAGGGTGGTGAGCAAGGCGTGGTCGAGTGGGACGGGATTGAAGCGACCGGTCCATTGGTGAGTGGCGGCTTCGGCGAGTTTCGGGATGGCGGTGAGGGGGATTTCGGGTTTCGGTAGATCGGAGAGCTTGATGGTTTTTTCAAGCCAATCGATGAGCGGTGAATCGAGATCGCGGGCGAAATTCTGATAGATTAGGGCGATGTCCGGGTCGCTGTGGTTAAGGCGGATCACGTGGGGGAGCATGATCGTGACGGCGAGTCCGTGGGGGATATTGAAATGGGCGGTGAGTGGATTGGCCGTGGCGTGGGCGGCACCGAGCATGCTGTTCTCTATGGCACATCCGGCGAGGGCGGCGCCGTAAAGCATGTGGCCGCGTGTTTCGAGATTGGCTCTGCCGGTGAGGACATCGCGGATGGCGGATGAGATGAGTTGGAAGGACTCGGCGGAGAAGGCGGATGAGATGGCGTTGCGCTTGGTGCAAACGGCGGATTCGAGAGCGTGGGAGAGGGCGTCGAGGGCTGTGAGAGTAGCGACGTTCTGTGGCTGGGAAGCGGTGAGTTCTGGATCGAGTATGGCGGTGTGGGCGAGGGCTTTCGGGTCTCCGCAGGCCATTTTCTCATGAGTGCCATCGCGTGAGACGATGGCGTAGGATTGGCATTCGGAGCCGGTGCCGGCGGTGGTCGGGATGGCGATGAAGGGGAGCATCTCGTGATTGGCGAGACCGTATCCGATGTAATCGGCCATGCGGCCGGGGTTGTGGAGGAGGAAGTTGCAGCCCTTCGCGGTATCCATGCTGGAGCCGCCGCCGAGGCCAATAAGGACGTCGGGGTTGATGTTTTTCGCGAAGTCGCGGCAGGCTTCGATGTCGGTCTCTGTGGGGTTGGTGTGAGAGCCTTCGAATACGGTAGCGTGGATGCCTGCGGCTGTTAGGAAAGCGGTGGCGCGGGCAACGTGACCCGCGGCGATGATGCCGGGATCGGTGACAATCAGGGCGCGGGTGGAGCCAAGAGAGGCGAGGCATTCCGGAAGTTCGGCGAGACGCCCTGGGCCGAAGATCATTCGTGGGCTGGGGCGGGCGTCGGAGGGTTTCATGAGAGGATTGGGCACCGCCAAGACGCCAAGGACGCCAAGCTTGGA
>CAMAXN010000065.1 GCA_945862245.1 Prosthecobacter debontii | reverse complement strand
AGGGCGCGGGTGGAGCCAAGAGAGGCGAGGCATTCCGGAAGTTCGGCGAGACGCCCTGGGCCGAAGATCATTCGTGGGCTGGGGCGGGCGTCGGAGGGTTTCATGAGAGGATTGGGCACCGCCAAGACGCCAAGGACGCCAAGCTTGGAAGGGTTATTTTCGGTCATCATCCTTGGCGAACTTGGCGTCTTGGCGGTTCAATCGATTCATTATACGGCTGCGACATTTCCCTGGATGGCGCGGCGGTGGTAGAGGAACTCGAAGAGGTTGCCTTCGTGCGGTTGTTCCCATTGGACGCGGTTGGTGGGGAAGGTGCCGAGGTTGAGGCGTTCGATGTCCGGGCTGAGGAGGAGTTGCTCGATGAAATGTGGATCTTCGGTGAAGGCCGAGACGACGAGGGTTTGGCCGATGTTGGCGAGCATTTCGGATTGTGAAATTTCCACGATACTGGCGTAAGGAAACATGAACTCGGTGTTGGCGAGGGCGTGATCCTTTTCGGAACAAGAAATGAGCGTGGGCTGGAGGTAGGTTTGATCGAAGGCGTCCACTTTGCGCGAGGTGTCGCGGTGGAGGGCGGTCAGATCGGTGGCACCGGAATCCTTGAGGTGGGCGGAGATAAGATCGTCGATGCCATCGGCGAGCGCGGGGTTGGCGAAACCACAAAGAACGGCGTCTGGGTGATTGCGCGGGTGGGGTTGGATTTTCGCGAGTTCGGCGGCGAGGGCGTTGGCAAGTTCGTCGCGATGGCTTGGGACAAGAATGGCGGAGGTGTTGATACAGGAACGGCCACCGTTGGCGGAGATGGATTGCACAATGACATCGAGGAACTCGGGCCAGCGGTGAATCATGTCCTCGCCGATAAGAATTTTAGAGCGTCCGGTGCCGTGGACTTGGATGGAGGGGAAGGCAGAGTATTTTTTCACCGTGGCATCAGAGCCGAACGAGATGCCGCGTCCGCATGTTGTTAGAAGCGTGTCGCCACCTTCGTGGGTGGTTGGGTAGTAGCCAAAAGCTTCTTTCGGAAACCCGGCCTGGATCATCGCCTGCACGATGCGGAGAGGGGTGAACGGATCCTCGCGGCCGGGCTTGAGGAGGACGGGAATTTTCATCACCGGAGCGGGAATCCATAGTGAATTAACGGCAGGGGCGTTGGATGGAAGTGAAACGCCGAGGGATGAGGTGGTGGGGAAATAGTTGATGATGAGGTCGTCGATGCGAGTGATACCTTTATCGAAAATGTTCAACGGCATGTTGCGGGTGAGTCCGGCGATGATCGTGCGGACTTGTGACATCGCGGCATGGATTTTCCCCATATTCATGCGGACGAGGGTGTGAGGGAGTCGGGTCAGGGCGGACAATGACTCGACATATTGTTGGGGCGACTGGACGACATCGCCGCAGGGCAGATCTGCATGGAGAAACAGTTCTGCGGCCTGCTCGCAATACGTGGCGAGAGTGTCCGCTGGGATCGCATCAAGCGCGGCCTTGGACTTGGAAATTTGGAGAAGGTCGCGGCGGATGAGGCCGGGGTTGGCGGTGTGTGTGGTCAGCGTTTCAGTGCCAAGGTCGAGTTCGACCAAGTCATGGGATGAGTATTCGCGGCCGAGGCGGAGGATGGGGATGTTCATGATGAAGTTTGCTAGTTTTCAGTTTGAATTTTTCAGAAGTTACTTTGGGAAGTATCTGACATTAGGGAGGTCTTTGAAGTGTTCGTCTTGAGTCCAGAGTTCGGCATTCCACAGGAGAGTGGTCGCATAGATTAGGCTGTCGGCAAGGGGCAATGGGTGGCGGGCGGCTTCTAGGACGAGAGAGGTGCTGATGTTCACGACGGTGCCGGCTTGCATCTGGCAAGCCGCTTGGAGGGCGGCGCTCTCGCCTCGCTCACGCAGGATTTTTTTGAAAACTTCGTAGATCGTGATCACCGGGACGACAAGGTGCTCCGGATCTGAAAGCGGAGCTTCGAAGTGATCGGCGAATGAGGAGCCGGAGAAGTATTCTAGCCAGCCGGAGGAATCTACGATGTGTATTTGGTTCACAGCCGGTCGTCTTCGCGTTCGATGGTGGTATTCATCCCACGGAGAAATCCTCGGAGTTCCTTGATGGGTTGAATTCGGATCAGTTCAACGCGGTTATCGTAGCGTATTACGCGCAGCTTTTCCCCGGGCTTGAGGGAAAGTTCCTCGCGGATCGCCTGTGGAATCACGACCTGGAACTTGGGAGATACGGTGACCGTGTTCATATCGATGGAGTAAGCGTATGACGTAATGGTGATCGATACAAGTTCAATAAACCCCTTCAATCACCGTCTTTGTGCCGGACTGGAAAGGCCTGACATCACCCACGCCGTCCCAGGGGAATTCCTCGCATGGGGCGCGGCGGATGGCTTCGTCGCGTTCGAGGAAGCGAGGCATGAAGAATTCCTTGGTCATCGTGGTGAGTTCGACGCGGCCGTATTCGCCGTAGGGCATGAGTTCGGAGGGAGAGTCGGGATTTACGATGCGCAGTACGGCGCGGGGTTGTGGGGCGTGGTAGGTGAGGGAAAATTCGCCGGGGCCGCGTTTTTTACTGATGGCGAGACCCATTAGGGTATTGCCGTAGGTGGGGGCGAAATTGATTTTCCCTTCGAGCACTTCCTCTTCGATGAAGCGAACGTACTGCGGGGTCATGGTGGTGCCGCCGGCGAAGACGCCGCGTATGCCGGCATCGACGAGCGACATGCGTTCGGCGAGGGATTCGAGGAGTTTCGGAGTGGTGAACAAGCAACCGATGTCGCGGTGGCGGATGATGGTAGCGGCTTGGTCGATGACGTGTTCTTGATAGAGCTTGGCCATGCGCATTTCGCCCATGCCGATCAGGCGTTTCACCCAACGCGGGTCGAGATCAATGAAATAACAGGCTCCGCCGCGGATGTTGGCAAGGTGCTCGATGGCGAGGCGCAGGCGGCGTGGTCCAGTGGGGCCGACCATCAGCCAGTTGGCACCTTGAGGGAAGAAGTCCGGGCCGTAGTGCTCGGAAAATTCGGTGTAGTCGGTCTGGTAATCATCCCAACCGATACGCTGTTTCGGCATGCCGGTGGTGCCGCCGGTTTCGAAGATATTGTAGGGACGTTTGCCGAAGGCTTTCGGGATGAAACGGGCGGGATCTTCCTTGCGAAGAACCTCGTCATCGAAGGGCTCGAATCTTTGGATGTCGGCGAAGCAGCTGATGTCCTTGAGCGGGTCGAAACCGAGGGTTGTCACTTGTTCGAGCCAATAAGGGCATCCGGTTTCTGGGGAGAAATGCCATTGGACCATTTCGCGGGTGTGAGCGTCGAGGGCTTCGGCGGCGGCTTGTGGAGTGAGGGGTGAGGACATGGTTCTTATGGAATGATGCTCAGACGAAGAACTTGCGCAAGGTGGAGTTTGATAGTTTAGGAGTGAGGAGTGAAACGATTACCAGCGTTATGGCGGATGCCGCGAAGATAAGGGTGACGGGCATCATGCCGGCGATGAGTGGGGAATGGGCGGCACCTGGTATTTTTTCGACAAAGACATCGCGATAAAAAAGAATACCCCAAGTAACAATGGTCACAACGATACAAGAAATGGCTCCGGCGCGGGTGGCTCCCTTCCAGTAAACGGCGGCGACGACGAGCGGGAAAAGCCCCGCGAAGCCGCTGAAACACCACACGCCCAATGCGAAAACTTGTGCCGTGTCCATCAGCACGACAGAGAGGGCATAAGTCACACCCGCGATGAGCAGGATGAAGCCCCGGGCGACCCAGACTTTTTGGGAGTCGGTCAGGCGGTTGGGGCCGAGCTTTTGAACAACGATGTCATTAGTAAACATCGTGCCGAGGCACATGAACTGCGAGTCCAAGCTGGACATGGCGGCGAGGACTCCTGCTGCGACGAGTCCGGAGAGGATCGGAGACTTGACGAGTCCTTCGACCATGCGTCCGAGCACCCCGTTTGTGCTCTGGCCGGGACCCAGCGGGCCGAACTCCGCTGCGGCCCAGATCCCTATGAGAATGCAGGGTAGCCAAACGATTAGTATAAAAATCGGAAAGGCGACCACTGTGAGTTTGAAGGTTTTCGCGCTCTTGGCGGTGAGCCAATGTTGGAAAAGGTGGGGAAACATACCGACCGATAGCGGGATGAAGCAGTAGGTGAGAAATTTCCCATGACCCATCATGTCTTCGCGGGCGGCGCGCGGCCTGGCGAAGTCGCTGTCGAGTACGGCCTGGCTGGCAGCGGCGATGCCGCCGAGTTTTTGGGAGATCATCCAGTAGGCGGCCACGCCCGTAATCATAAACATCGTCGTCTGCAACGTGTTTGCCCAAACGGCTCCACGCAGGCCTCCGAAGAATACGTAAAACAGAATGATCGCGCAAAGGATGCCACCGCCAAGTTCAGGCGGAAGTCCGCCGCTGAGCGGATGAGGGCTACCGTCCGCAAGCGTCCGCGCGAATTGCTCGGGAAACATGCCCTTGGTGAAGGCCTGTAGAAATTTCCCAGCGGCGATGACTCCTACGAGAAGATACGGGATGAGGAGCAGCACAAGAACTGGGAACAGCAGATAGCCGAGGCCTTTCGAGTCGAAACGATTGCGGAAATACTCGCATTGGGTGAGATAGCCATGGCGCTTGCCCACCGCCCACAAGCGGATGCCAATCAGGAAGAAGACGGCCGAGTGCATGAGGCCGGACCACGAGGCCATCGCGCCATACACGCCGATTCCGGAGGAAAACGCCTCGCCCGTGGATCCAACGAGCGCGAACCCGGTCATGGTAGCTCCGAACATCGACATCAGCAGCAGAAACGATCCGATCGAGCGATCCACCACAAAGAAATCGGCGCTGGTTCCCTTTGAAAAGTGGTTTGTGACGAATCCGAGAAGGATGAGCAGCCCGAGGTAAGCGACGATGATGTAGAGGCTGGTCATCAGTCGTGGGGTTTATCCGCCCATTTTTCGATCGAGTGCGGCCAGGCGTATCGAGTGACGAGGATCCAGAATAGGGAAACCACGATACTGTATCCGACGTGATAGGCGAGGCCGACAGGCATGAAGCCGAAGACCAGCGCCGTATTTTTCCAGTTCCAGAAATCGTGGTGAAGGATGAAAATTGCCACGAAAGCAAATATGGAGATGAGGGCGGGGCGTTTCATCTGGAATGGAAGACGAGTGCAACGGGGCGGATTGAAAATCCGCGCTCCATTTTTTACTTGGTGCCGATGGCGTAGAGATGAGTCATGGTGGCGATGTAGAGGACGTTGTTGGCCACGATGGGTGAGCTGTAAACGGGCGCGCCGAAGTTGACGGTGCCGAGGACTTTTTTCTCTTTGTCGGCGGCGAGGATGTGGAGATCGCCATCCTCAGTCGGGAGGAAGACCTTGCCATCGGCGACGAGGGTGGAGCCCCAGATGCGGGATTGCGTTTCGTGAACCCAATGAGCCTTGCCGGTTTTCGCGTCGAGGCAGTGGAGATCGCCATCATATTCCGCGAGGAACAGCAGGCCGTCGATGACGCTGGGTGTGGAGATCGAGCGACCGATTTCTTGGTAAGTCCAGACCGCTTTACCGGTGGCGGGATCGATGCAGTTGAGCATACCCACGCCATCACCGTGTTCCGGATCCTGGCCGATGGCGGCGTAAACGAGGCCGTCGGCGATGACCGTGGTGCCGATGACTTCGCTGGGGCCGCGGAAGGTGGCGTATTTAATCTGTATGCCGTCCCGCTTCCGGTAAAATTCCGGATTGCAATCGAGGCGCCAGAGTTCCTTGAGGACATCGAGTTCCTCCTCCTCGTTGCGGACGGGCTTGGGATCGAAGCCGTAGGCGAAACCATCACCGCCACCCCAGATCAGCATTTCCTTGTCGCCGACCTTGCCCAGCGCGGGCGATGACCAGGACGCGTGGAGAACCCTTTCGGCGACGCCCGACATTTCCTCGCCTAGGAGTTTTCCCGTGGTGGCATCGACGGCGACAAGCGAAGGCGCAAGCGGCGCGGGGATGTTCGTGTGGGACCAGTCCATGCCGTTGGAAGTGGCGGTATAGACGACGCCGTTTACGACCATGGGGGAGCAGGAGGAGACATTGTGGGGGAATACGCCGAGTTCCTCGCGCATGTCATAAATCCAGAGGATATCCGCATGCTTGTTGTCGGTGGCGACGGGTTTGGTCGGATCCGCCGTCATGTATTTCGCCTCGTCCTTGAATGTTCCGTCGTTGCCGTTGGCCATGCCATTCATGTCGAGGCAGACGATTTCACCGCGGTTGGTGACGATATAAGCCTTGTCGCCGACGATGGCGGGCGAGGAGCAGAGGCCGACGAATTCCCAGTCGCTGACCTTGCCAGCCCCGAGCTTGGGGACGATCAGTTGCCAGAGGAAATCGCCGGTTTTCTCATCGAAGCACAGCAGGTTCCCGCGGTCGCCGGTTTGGCTGGGATCGCGCGGAGATTCGTTGTTCGTGCCGACGAGGATCTTGCCGTTGGCGACGACAGGGTTGCCGTAGGTCTGGGATCCGAGCTTGGCGGTCCAGAGGATATTTTTCGCACCGGCGAGATCGACGGTCTCCTTTTCGGGATCAATTTCACCGGGGACAATCTCAGTGGGAATACCCTTTGCCTCGGCGACCATGTTGCGGGAGGGAGTGCCGCCCCACATCGGCCAATCCTTGGCGTGAAGAGTCGAGGTGAGGGCGAGTAGAAAAATGTGAAGTCTCATGGGATGTGTGGTTGGGTTGGAAAGGGAAATGTGCTTCACTGATTTTTGGAAAGTTTAATGTTGTCAATGTAAACGCGCTTCTGGGACTGCGGGGAAAAAGCATAAACAGCGGGGGAGCCTTTGGGGTGGAGGTGCTTGACGGGTGTCTCAATGGTCCACTCCGCAGGTTCGTCGGTGCCGCGCGGCCAGGCCTTGGCGAACACGGTGCCGCTGCCGTCGGGATTGCCTTTCACCTGCGTTTTCAGGCGATACCAAGTGTTCGGCTTGATCGGGAATTTCACGGACTGTTTGAGGCGGTCGTGGTTGCTGGAAATTTCCAGAATCTGGGAATTGCCTACCAGGGCGACGAGGTAGCGCTGGTTGACGAAGCCGACGGTGGACATGATGCGGCGGGTGCCGTCGGTCATGACATCGCCTTCGAGGGTGTAGTCGTTCATGTCGGATGAACCGAAGAAATTCGTGGTTCGCTGGAACAGGATGTTATCGAGGCGGTTGCCTAGAACCTTGGAGCCGTCCTTTTCAAGCACGTGCCACTTGAGCCGCGCACCCAACCAAGGAAGTGGCGGGAAATTCACGGCCTCCGTGGGATCGAATTCGTTTTTCATCGAAAGCTCGATGGCTTCGAAATCAGCGCTGTATCCAAAACCGGCGATAATCCGGCCGCGAGTGGTGGCAGTCATGCCGTTCGCCGTGACTTTGAACGCACCGGCGGAGAGTTTCGCATCGGGCTTGGCTTTGAGCGTGGAGCCTTCGAATTTCGCATCGACGGTTGATTGCACCTTGGCGGTGGGCGGGATGAAGGTCGCCCACGATTCCGCTTTCACTTCCTTCACGCGTCGGCCGTTTGCATCGAGTCCGTAAACTTTAAAATTGATGGACTCGCCGGCCTTGATCGCAAACTCAGCGGGGACGACCTGCAGGCTGGCGATTTCACCGGCTGCGGGTTTTGGCGCAGGATCCACGCCGACATACTTGCCCTCTTTCGAGCCGAAGCAATGCAGCTTGTCCTTGCTAAAAAGATAGACCTTGCCGGCCCAGATCGCGGGCGCGCCGAGGAGATTGTTCTCATATTTGGTTTCGAAAAGGCGCTCCGCCTTGTCAGCGCCGGGTTTGAGGATATGGAAGGTGCC
>CAMAXN010000064.1 GCA_945862245.1 Prosthecobacter debontii | reverse complement strand
AACCCCGCCATCGCCATCGAGCAACGCGTCGGCGGACTTTCCCCGCGATCCACCGTCGCCTCCGCCACCGAGATCTATGATTACCTCCGGATCCTCTGGGCCGCCGCCGGAGTCCCGCATGATCCCGAAACGGGCGAAGCCATGACCCGCATGGGGCCATCGGAAATCATCGCCGAACTCTCCAGCCAACCCGAAGGCTCCAAGCTCATCATCCTCGCCGCCGTCCCCGAGGAGGAAACCGCGGAGCCGGAGCGCCTGCTCGGCGATCTCCAGCGGCAGGGCTTCATCCGCATCCGCCTCAACGGCGAGATTCGGGAAATCACCGAGGTCACGTTCGATGGAAATTCCAAAAACCGGATCGAGATCGTCATCGACCGCCTCGTCATCCGCGAGGGCATCGAAGCCCGCCTCGCCGATTCCATCGAGCTCGCCCTCCGGCTCTGCGGAGCCGAAGCCCGCATCCTGCTCATGCCACCAGGCGAAAGCGATTATCGCGAACTCACCTTCCAAACCGCCTACCGCAACCCCCTCACTGGCGAAATTTTCGGCGATCTCTCACCCCGCCACTTTTCCTTTAATACCCTCGAAGGTGCCTGCCCCGCCTGCGAAGGCATCGGCTGCAAGGCCTGCGAAAACCTCCGCCTGAAAAAGGAGATCCAGCACGTAAAAGTGGGGGCGATCTTCGGTCGCCCTCCTTTAGGTATCATGGAATTCTGCCAACAAGGCATCAGCGAAGCGAAAGCATGGATCTCAGGATTAAAACAATCCCCCGCCCCGCTCGGAGACCTAGCTGCCGAAGTCGAAAAACGCCTCAATTTCCTCCAAGACGTCGGCCTCGATTACCTCACGCTCGACCGCTCCTCCGGCACCCTCTCCGGCGGCGAAGTCCAGCGCATCAAGCTCGCCACCCAGCTCGGCGCCGGCCTGAGCGGCGTGATCTACGTCCTCGACGAGCCGTCCATCGGCCTCCATTCCTCTGACACCGCCCGCCTCATCGCCGCGATGACCCGACTCCGCGATCTTGGAAATACGGTAGTCGTAGTAGAACACGACGAAGACATCATCCGCGCCGCCGACCACCTCATCGACATGGGTCCCGGCGCGGGTCTCCAAGGCGGAGAAATCCTCGCGCAGGGAAAGCCTTCGGAAATCAGCTCCCCCACCGGCCAATGGCTGCGCGGAGAGATTCGTCGCTTTGCTCCAGAAACCAGAAACCAGAAACCAGAGACCCGACTTACCATCCAAGGCGCGCGCGAGCATAACCTCCAGAACCTCACCGTCACCATCCCCCTCGGCCAAGTCGTCGTAGTCTCCGGTCCGTCTGGTAGTGGCAAATCGACCTTGATCAACGGCATCCTCACCAAGGCCCTCGCCCGCCATTTCCACCACGCCACGGAAGCACCCGGCGAGCACGACGCTATCACCGGCATGGAGCACATTGAGAAATTCGTGCTCTGCGACCAATCCTCCATCGGCCGCTCCCCGCGCTCGAACCCCGCGACTTTTATCGGCGCTTTCGATTTGATCCGCGACCTCTTCGCAAAGCTTCCAATCGCCAAACAGCGCGGCTACACCAAAGCCCGTTTCTCCTTCAACGCGAAGGGCGGCCGCTGCGAGCGCTGCCAAGGCAACGGCAAGCTCAAGATCGAAATGCATTTCCTGCCCGACGCATGGACGGAATGCCCCGCCTGCCTCGGTAAACGCTTCAATCGCGAGACTTTGGAGATCACTTACAAAGGAAAATCCATCGCACAGATCCTCGAAATGCCCGTCGCCGAAGCCAAAGCTCATTTCCGGCCCATCCCCAAACTCTACCGCCTTCTCCACACCATGGACGAGCTCGGCCTCGGCTACCTCGCCCTCGGCCAAGCGGGAAACACCCTCTCTGGCGGCGAAGCCCAGCGCCTCAAACTTGCACTAGAAATTTCCAAACCGGCATCCCCCCACACCCTCTACCTCTTCGACGAACCCACCACCGGCCTCCACTTCGGCGATGTCGAAAAACTCCTGAAAGCCATTTTCCGCCTCCGCGACGCCGGCCACTCCGTCCTCATCATCGAGCATCACCCCGACGTCATCGCCACCGCCGACCACCTCATCCAGCTCGGCCCGGGAGGTGGGAAAAATGGGGGCAGGATCGTGTAAGAAGCTCTCGCGTTGACAGAAAACCAGAAAGCTGGAAAGTTTCCTACATGAAAACCACCTTAGATCTCCCCGAGGAACTCATCAGAAAAATGAAAATCCGCGCCGCCACCGAAGGTCGCAAACTCCGTGAAGTGGTGACCGATGTAATCGAGAAAGGCCTCGCGGTGCGCACCACATCTCCGGAAAGGGATCATCGGGTGAGACTTCCACTAGTCCACTGCGAAAAAAAGGTGCGTCCGGAAGACCAGCTTACCCCTGAACAGATTGATGAGATTCTCCTAAACGATGAGATCCAATGGCTAAACGAAACCAATGAAACTGCCGGACATTAATATTTGGATTGCGATGGCAGTAAATGGCCACCCTATTCACACCGCATCCAAAGCATGGCTCGATAGGCAGGAAGAGCCCGGTTCGATCCTCTTCTGTCGCCCGACCCAACAGGGACTCGTGCGCCTACTTACTACTGCAGCGGTGATGCGCGGCTACGGCTCCGAAGCGCTTGGCAATACCGCCGCATGGACTGTTTTCGAGGATTTCGAAAGGGACACCCGTATCCGTTTCTCCGCCGAGCCACTCGGTCTCGAAGAAACATGGAAATCCCTCGCCCTCCGGAAAACCGCATCCCCAAAACTCTGGATGGACGCCTACCTGGCCGCCTTCGCGATCCGATCCGAGTATCAGCTAGTTTCCGCAGACAAGGCTTTCTCCCAATTCAAAGGCCTCGATTTTCACCTGATCGGCGACGCTTGATTTTCCCCTCCCGTCCCCGGCACCGTTCCTGCTAGTTTCCAGTCAGCCCGATGCGACCCTCGCCCACCGCCGACCTCTCCGCGTTCCTCATCACGCTGCGCCACCTGATCCGTGAGCCTTCCGTGGTCGGTGCGGAGGATTCGTTTTTCCGCGTGCTGCGGAGGGAATTGGAGGAGCTCGACATCTCCGTCGAGCGCCATAGCGGCGTCCTCGTCGCGCGCGGGAGCGAGCCGGGAAGCGTGATCCTTTCCGCCCACATCGACCGCCATGGCCTCGTCTGCACCGGTCCGAACGAGTTCCAATACGCAGCCTTCATCGCCGGCAACCGGGGCGAACTCACGGGCGATTCCGTTTCCGAACAAATGGTCGCCACCATCGCCGACCGCTTCACCGGCCAGCGCGTGCAAGCACACCTGCCCTACACCGGCACCTACGTCGGGCAGGGCACGATTTCCTCCGGATATCTCTGCCCGAAGCGGAACAACCTGATTTTCGAATTGATCGGCCTCGAATACCTTGAGCCGGGCACGCCGGTTGCCTTCCTCGACAGCCTTTCACTGAGCGAAAACAACATTTCCGCGCAGCTAGACAACGTGCTGAGTGTCGCGCTCATCATCTATCTCTATCGAATTGGTTTCAAAGGCACCGCGCTGTTCACCGCGCAAGAAGAGGCGGGCCGGAGCTGGCGTTACGCCTTGGCATGGTTCCAGCGTGAGGCGATTTCCACTAACCGTCTACTGCTTCTCGATACCAGCCCCTACCCCACCCGCGAGGCCGCTTTGGAACAAGATCTGGTGCTGAGGAAAAAAGATGCAAGCTCACATTTTGATCCCCTTTTCACCGCTGAAATTGAAAGCCGTTGTGATACCCTCGGAATCTCTTACACATTCAAGGATGAATGGATTGAGCGGCAAAACCTGTTACGTGGAAAAACCTCTTCGTTGGGTAGGACGGAGTTGGGTCGACTCGTCGCTGCCAGCGGCGGGCAAATCAACGGCACAACCTTGCAGATACCGACCACCGGCTATCACACTGCCTCGGAAACGGCCTCCCTCACCTCGATCCAAGCCGCCATTGGACTACTCAACACATTCATCCGATGATTTTGCGGTTTTCTGAAGAGTCTAAAAAAATATTTTTTACTTTCGGAGATAAGAACCGAATTTCAGGACGCTGTACTAATGTTCCTCACTGGAATTATACCACACCAATGGAAAATGGCTGTGGGATAAGTTATAGAATTTGTTCGGGTTCATTGTTGTGTTTCGGCAAAGCCGCCGTCCATGAAGGGCGGCGGCTTTTTCTTGTTCGCTAATTCGTTCGTAAGCCTTCAGAATCATAGAATGTTCAGCGCCAAGCAATTATCCGAAGAGCAAATCACGGCCATCCAATCTTGGGCTGCCGCAGGAGCGCAGCTTCCCGAAATCCAACTCCGCATGAGGGAGTATTTCGGGCTTTCCCTGACATACATGGATACCCGCTTTCTCGTGCTGGACCTTGGCATTGAGATCATCGAGGAAAAAAAGGAGGAAACCGCCTCGCAATTGAATAAAGCACCCATTCCTACTGGTTCGGTCTCGGTCACTATGGATGCCATCGCAATACCTGGCGCGATCGTCAGCGGTAAAGTGGTTTTTTCAGATGGCGAAGCCGGGATCTGGATGCTTGATCAGACCGGTAGGCCCACCCTCGAACCCGACACCCCCAACTACTCACCGAACCAGGAGGATATCATGGAATTCCAGAAACAGCTTCGTGCCCTAATCGAAAGCACTGGACTCTGATCCGGGCACTAAAAAGCCGCGAAGGGAATTCCTCCACGGCTCTAATGAAAGATTTAAGGATCAGGCCATGCCCTTAAGTGGCTTTGGCATAGGCTTTTCCTTCTTGCTAAGGGCACGGCGCATTTTGTTGAGAGCTGAATTTTGCAACTGGCGTATCCGCTCGCGGGTAACCCCGAACTCACGACCCACATCTTCCAGAGTCATTGGCGTCTTGCCGCTGAGCCCGAAGCGCTCATCGATGATGCGGCGCTCGCGCTCGTCGAGTAGAGAAAGCAGACCATCGATCTCGCCGTGCAGGTTCTTATCGGCAAGCATGTCGAAGGGGTTCTCCGCCCGCTCGTCACTAATGACATCGCCGTATTCCGCAGCCTCTCCCTCATTGATTGGAGCGTCTAATGAAGTGGGGCGCTGAGAGGCTTGTTTAAGCATAGCGAGCTTACGGCGGGGAAGACCAACCTCTTCAGCTAGTTCCTCATCGGTGGGTTCGCGACCGAGGCATTCGGCCAGCATTGTCGAAATACGGCGCATCTTTGCGATCTTGTCCACCATATGGACGGGGAGACGAATCGTTTTCGACTGGTTAGCAAGAGCGCGCTTGATGGATTGCTTGATCCACCATGCAGCATAGGTCGATAACTTGCCGCCTTTTTCGGGATCGAAGCGCTCCACCGCTTTCATCAGGCCGATGTTGCCTTCTGAAATTAGGTCAGTGACTGGTAAGCCGTAATTTGAGTAATCCTGTGCAATCTTCACGACCAAACGCAGATTGGCGCGTATCATGTGAGCGCGGGCTTCGCCATCCCCTTGCTTGATGCGTTCGGCAAGGTCAATCTCTTCCTGGATGGTGAGTAAAGGTGTCTTAGAAATTTCCCGGAGGTAAAGCTTTAGGTTGGAGTCTGATTCGTATGACATCGTGTTAGTTTTGTTTATTAGTTCTTAATAGTTACACGTCTCAAGCGGCTCGTTTATTCCAAATTTTCGCAGCAGACAGTACTTTTTGTTTTGAACTATCCCTGCTGGGATAACTGCAGTAACTAGAAAAAAGCAGATGGCATACCATTATCCGAAGCAACGCAAACTGCTGATAATCATAGAATAAAGTCAGAGATGCAAAACTAGTGAGCCCGGGTGCACACTCCCAGAAGGCCAAAGCGACACGATCTTAACAATCTTAGGTCGGCAGAATGACTCAAATCACACCGCGCTCGCGCAGCTCCTCCTCGACCTCGTCATGAAACGAATGACCGAGCCCGATGTCGCGAATTTTCTGAATTTTTCGTTGCACTCCGAATTTGCTGCGTGGCCCAGTGATGAGAGCCGTCACACCATCCACTGCGAAGGGAAGCAAGGCGGCCACTCCAAGAACGCCCAGCCCAAATCCAAACCCACGCCGCGCACCGGAATGCATGAGATTGCCTACAAGCAAACCAGCCGCTGCACCGAGAATGACTGGTGCCGCAATGGTGCTGCTTTCCACCCAAGCCGGTGTTGTCTCCGTATGCATATTTGTCATGTTATACTTTTACACGACTTCACGCTGCTCGACAACTACAGAAAACGTTTCCAGCGGAAATCTATCTTTTCGCGTTTCCCGATGAGCTCGGAACCGATAGCCTCCCGCCCATATGAGCTCCTCTGAAAACACCTACGCCCTGATCCTCGCCGGCGGCTCTGGCACCCGCTTCTGGCCGCTGAGCCGCAACGACAAGCCCAAGCAACTCCTAGATCTGTTCGGCGACGGAACCCTGCTTGAACAAACGCTCAATCGCCTCGCAGGTCTAGTTCCCCCGGAAAACATTCTCATCCTCACGAATTCCCTGCAGGTGGATGCGGTGCGCAAAGTCGCCTCCATGCTACCTGCGGAAAACATTTTCGCCGAACCCGCCAAGCGCGACACCGCCCCCGCCGTCGCACTGGGCATCGGACTCATCGCCGCCCGCAACCCCGACGCGGTGATGATGGTGCTGCCCGCTGACCAGCTCATCAAGGACACCGTAGCCTACCAATCCGTCATGCGGGACGCGCTTGAGATCGCGGAAAAGTCCGACGGTCTCGTCACCATCGGCATCCGCCCTACCTGGCCCTGTCCTTCTTACGGCTACATCGAGCGCGGCGACTTGGCTACCATCTCAGGCGTAATCTGCCAGCACACCCCCTTTGAAGTGAAACGTTTCCGCGAAAAACCCGACCCCAAGCTCGCCGAGCAATTTCTCGCCGAAGGAGGCTTCTCATGGAATGCTGGCATGTTCGTATGGTCCCTGCACACCGTGATCGAGGAACTCGCTAGCCACGCACCGGAGCTCGCGGATTTCATTTCCGAGCTCCGCTGCAGCAAGGACATTGCTGCCACCGTCGCTGTGCAGTTCCCCAAGCTCACCCCGATCTCCATTGACTACGCCCTCATGGAAAACGCCCGCCGCGTGCTCAACATCGAGGCCACCTTCGATTGGGACGATGTCGGCTCTTGGGTCTCCATCGCGAAATACCTCGAAGCGAAAGGCTCGGAAAACCGTGCTAACTGTGCCGTCTCTGAAATCGATTCGCGCAACAACATCGTCTTCAACTCCACCCCCGGCACCCACATCGCGCTACTCGGTGTTGAGGATCTCATCATCGTCCAGACCGGAGACTCCCTCCTCATCGCGAATCGCAACCAGGCAGATGCGATCAAAAAACTTTCAGAGATTCTTCCCGAGGAGCTGCTCTGAAGCAGCCGCTAAACTCTGAGTTGCGCGGCGCTACCTTACGGTGGAACCTGACAGATCAGCACAGCAGCCACCGACGACACAGTAAAGACGCGAAGTAGTTTGGACTTGTCCATTATACTCCGAGACTGGCGCGACGACAGCTCTCAAAGAGGCTTGGTTTGGCAAGGTGTTCGTTCTTGCCAATTGATAGAAAGCTTTATCTGTTGGAGGGCTAGGGTCGGTGAATGATTTCACTTGGCGAACGTTTCGGCGATAGACGAGAAAATCCCGATCTAGCATCAAGACCACCGAGTCGCGGCTGCGCGGCGCCTGGAGCGAAACAAGCCCGCTCCGACTGCCCCGCCAACCGCAACCATCAACGCCACCGATGGTTCCGGGACGACATTAAGAGTCCCATTCATAGTGCCGTGACTCGTGCAGAAATAGGTGAGCGTATCGACGCTCGGATTAAAACCATTAAATGACAGCGTGAACGACTGGCTATCAGCAATGCCGGACGTGGCCGATCCATCGCCGACCAGTGAAATCAGGGAACTCGGCGGCGTACTGACACCGAGATTACTTAGGTAGAAAGGATGCGAATCACTCCCCCCGGTGAACGTGTAGGTCTGACCGGTCAAGAGGCTATCATCCCCACCGGTATAGATGTTCAGCGGCTCGGTCAGGCCGCTATTCGAATAGAACCGATAATACGGATTAGCGAATGAGCCCGTATCAACGTAAATAGTCATCTGGCCGAATGAAGTCGAGGTAAACGCGATCCCACAGCAT
>CAMAXN010000063.1 GCA_945862245.1 Prosthecobacter debontii | reverse complement strand
CTGTTGGTAACCTATTGATTTCGCTTGTTTCGCCGGGCTCGAGGGGTCTGCGTTTTGTGCTACATCATGGTTACTGAGGGGTGTGGTCAGACGCTTTTGCCTATGGGAATCCTGAATTAGGGTTCACAGTTCTGATCCGCTGAGCCATTCTCCTAGACGCAGTGAAATTCATCGCAATATCCTTGAAATGGTTGATATGCCTCGGAGCAATCGCCGCATTGATCGGCTCGGCATCTGCGCTTTTCCTGTGGGGGCTGGACGTCGCCACCGAGCAACGCTTCGCAATGCCGTGGCTTATTTATCTACTTCCTTTGGCGGGGGTGGCGATGGGCTTTTACTACCGACATCTCGGCAAACACGTTAGCTCTGGCAACCACATTGTCCTCGAGAACGTGCGCAAAGACGGGCAGGAGGTGCCTTTCGCCCTCGCACCGAGCATCGTGGTCGCAACGCTTGTCACGCACCTCTTCGGCGGCTCGGCGGGTCGTGAGGGCACGGCGGTACAGATGGGTGCGGGTATCGCGGCAGGATTTGGTAAATTCTTCGCTGGCAGCCGCAACGCGGGGAAGCTGCTGGTTTGCTGCGGGATCGCAGGCGGCTTCGGTGCAGTTTTCGGGACTCCATTCGCGGGGGCGGTGTTCGCGCTGGAGTTTGCGGGCAAGCGCATTGTTTCGAGAAAAATCATCCTCTGCCTGCTTACCGCGTTGGCGGCAGATTTCGTCTGTCTCTCGTGGGGCATTGACCACACGCACTATCCCGCGATTCAGCTTGGCCACTCGCCCGCTGTGTGGGTTTTCATCGCTGCAAAGCTCGCATTGCTGGCCGTAGTGGTCGCCCTCGTCTGCCGCTTATTCGTTTCCACGACAAACTTTACCACCCGTAAATTCCGGGAATGGTTTCCCCACGAAGCCATCCGCGCTGGTGTCGGCGGGGCGGTCGTCATCGCGCTATTGCTGATCGTCGGCACCACGGATTATCTCGGCCTAGGCACCCTCCCGGAAAACAGCAGGTCGCTGACCTTACCCGGTTTTCTCTCGGCAGACTGCCATGCCCCGGCCGTCGTTTGGCTTTGGAAGCTTGTTTTCACAGTCGTTACGCTGTCTGCGGGGTTCAAGGGCGGCGAAGTCACGCCGTTGTTCTTTATCGGCGCTGCGCTTGGGAACTCGGTCGCATGGATGATCGGCGCGCCGACCGGTCTCTTCGCTGGCGTGGCCATGGTCGCGCTTTTCGCCGCCGCCACAAAGACACCCGCCGCCTCGATCGTCATGGGCATGGAGTTGTTAGGCTGGAAAATCGGCCTGCCACTCGCCCTCAGCACCCTGATCGCGGTGCGACTCGGTGGGTCGGCCTCGATTTACCCGAAGTCCGAGGAACTATGATAGAAAGCCGCCCTTTCATTTTAGCCAACCCGTTTCATAATCTCAATTGATGCTGCAAACACCGCGCCAGCTCGCCGCCCGTTTCGAACGCGGCGAAATCGACCGCACTGAGTTCCAGTCGCAGATGGCGATACACGCCCGCGAGTTAATCACCGAGATCGAAGAAGATTATCAAAACCCGCTGGCTGCATGGATCGAGTCGCGTTTGGCGAGAGCGGCTGTGAAACGGTTGCTGCGTAAGCACTCGGAATTCCGCATTCGCGAGATCCTTACCGCGCTATCCGAAGCAACCGATTTCCCCCTTGCGAAACATATCTGGAACGCGCCGCACCCCGATGTCCCGCTACATTGCTTTTTCCGCATCCGCCGAAAACCTATTTTACAAATCCTCTCGATACGCGAGGAAGCGGAGATCGTTGAAATAGATGTGGAGATTTTCCACGCACGCAACCGAGCACGCATCGTTCTCAAGCGCGATGTGGATTGGCAACTGCGGGTGCCTTCATTTTCCGGAGGCGCAGGGTGGGCATGACGAAAATACCATAGTGTACTCATCGGACCTGAGAGCGGCGGCGGCGAATAAGACGAAGTTTTAGGTAGCCGCAAAGAGCCCTATGATCTTCTAAAAAAATTAACTGAAACCGAACTCAACTCTCGTGAAGTTGCGGCTTGGAAAAGCGTGGCTGTTGCCGATAATCACCCCGCATGGGTGCGGCAGATTGGGATAATTCGAGAAGTGGCGGGATGATGTCGCAACTGACACCGGTGGTCAAACGGCTGCTAATCCTAAACCTAGCGATCTATTTCACCGATATGCTGGTGTTCAATTTCACGATTCGCGAGCAATTCGCCTTCAGTATTCAGTCCGCATTATTGGAATTTAAAATATGGGAATTCGTCACATTCCAATTCATACACGGCAGCCTTGGCCACGTGCTTTTTAACTGTATCGGACTGTTTTTTTTCGGCCCGTGGATGGAACGGTGGTGGGGGGCAAAACACTTCGTATTTTTCTACTTAGTCTGTGGAGCGGGCGGGGCGGTGCTTTACTGTTGCCTAGAGTTGGCCGGCGCTTTGCCAGGAAGTAACCTTGAAACGGGTTTAGTAGGCGCATCGGCCGGCATCTACGGCATCCTCGTCGGCGTAGCAGTGATTGCTCCCTCGATGCGCGTATCACTCTTATTCCCGCCCATCACACTGACCATGCGCCAGCTTGCCATCGCCCTGATGGTCATTTCAGTGGGTGTCATCGTCCTGGAAATCGGCGGCAACCAAGGCGGTGAAGCCGGACACCTCGGCGGTGCGATTATGGGTTTATTCCTAATGAAAACCCACGGCTGGACGGGCTGGCTTCAAAGCAGGACCCGCAAGACACGCGGGCGCCCGGCCGCCGATTTCAAAGCAAAAATCCGCCCGCGCACCATGGTCGACCTCCACGGCAGTACGGATGTGGACGCGATCCTCGACAAGATTTCCCGCGAAGGCTTCCAGAGCCTGACAGAAGATGAACGCGAACTGCTGCACCGCGCGGCAAAATACGATGAGGAACAAGATTCATGACGGATGAAGAAATGATCAGCGGAAACGGCGTGCCGGAGTTGGAGCGGCTGCGCGCCATCATGCATCGGCTGCGTGCCCCAGGCGGCTGTTCGTGGGACGCCGAGCAGACACACGAGTCCCTCATATCAAACCTCATCGAGGAGGCCTACGAAACAGTCGATGCAATCAAGCGCGGCGACGACAGCGACATGCGCGAGGAACTCGGCGACCTCCTACTCCAGGTTTATTTCCACAGTGAGATCGCACAAGAGACAGGTCGCTTCGATCTCGATGCGGTAGCGAAAGGTATTTCCGACAAGCTCATACGCCGCCATCCGCACGTCTTCGGCGACGCCGTCGCAAGCAATCCTGATGAAGTTCTCAAACAATGGGACGCGATCAAACGCGGAGAAAAAGGTGAGGAGGATGTCCCCTATCTCCATGGTACCGGCAAAGGCCTACCCGCCCTCGTCCGCGGTGCTAAGCTACTGAAGAAAGCTGCCAAGGTCGGCTTCGATTGGCCGGTGGAAACAAGCTTGATCTCTAAAATACGCGAGGAACTGTTAGAATTTCAGGCCGCAAGCGATGCACAAGACATGCCCGCTATCGAAGAGGAGTTGGGCGATCTCTTATTCTCTGTCGTGAACCTCTCCCGCTTCCGCAAGATCGATCCCGAAGTCCTGATGACAAACGCCAACACCAAGTTCGAGCGCCGCTTCAGCGAGATGGAGAATATTCTCAAGACCTCTGGGAAAACCCTGGAAGAAGCGACCCTCTCGGAGATGGAGGACGCGTGGATTGCCGCTAAAATGCGCGGCTTCTGAAATCAACAGCGGTAAACCAGAAATCTGATCTCAGAACGTGACTCCAAGTGAAAGCGGGTCGCACTGAAAACTGCAGCGAACGCAGAAAATTTCCGCATCTTTATCGAAAAAAAATCAAACCTCGCTCTACAGCACCTTGATGAAGGCGTCCTGTCGGATGCTGTGACCTTGCCGAACATCTTCATCTTCTTTTTCCCTTACGGCGGCGGGATCCGGCGGCAGGAGTGATATGCATGTGAGATCGAAGATGGCGAATGGTGGATTTCAGATCAGGGATGCGGTGTGATGGCTAGGATCGTGATCTGTTTCTTGTCCGGACCATAATACCAGAAAATCCGCCATGCGGCGGGCGTCCTGTTCTCGGCGTAGGCCTCGAAAACCTCTTCGCCACCCGGCCCCTTGAGCGAACTGAATTTGTGGGTCTTGAGGCCAGGGTGGCGCGGATTGGTTTCCAACAAGCCCAGCGCCTTGCGCACGGCTTTCAGGCGCTTGGCCAGCCCGGCATCCGCCTCAAGCGCGTCAAGATCGGTGTCAGCCTGCGGCGTGAAAAGCAGTTCGAAGCTCACGGATCAGTTGATTTCGTCGTTGGCAAACTTGGCGAAGCTACCGCGAGATTTCACGCGTCCTGCGGCGGCCTGGCTCAAGCCCTTATTGACGGCGGCCAAGACAGGCTTGTTGTCGAACAACCACTTTTCACTCGCGGGTATTTCCGTGTAGGGTTCTAGGATGATACGCCCCCTCTCGTCCGTGGTCGCATGAAAGCTGCTGACGCCACGCGCAAGTTTGCCCAAGGCGATGCGCCCTTTCGTATCCGGGCGGATGGTGACGTATGTTGACATACGGATAAATTACCAGTGAACCGCAAGAATTTCAAGTGGGAAACCAACGTTTTCCCACTTTTCGGACGTGAAGGCAGGGCATGTAGCCGACGGAGCGTTACAGGGCGTCGCCGGCGAAAAGGAAGGGTTCGCTGCGTCGGCTCAATCCCCGCTCTTGAGCACTTTGATGAAGGCGTCCTGAGGTATGTTCACCTTGCCGAACATTTTCATCTTTTTCTTACCCTCCTTCTGCTTCTCGAGGAGCTTGCGTTTTCGCGAAATATCGCCGCCGTAGCACTTCGCGGTTACATTTTTACGCATCGCGGAAATCGATTCGCGGGCGACAATTTTACCGCCGACCGCCGCCTGAATGGCGACAACGAAAAGGTGCGAGGGAATCACTTCCTTGAGACGCTCGGCAAGCTTGCGACCGTAGCCTTCGGCTTTGTCGCGGTGAACGATGGTGGAGAACGCCTCCACCGGATCCCCTGCAATGAGCATGTCCATCTTAACCATCTTCGCGGCACGGTAGCCGGCATGCTCGTAGTCCATCGAGCCGTAGCCCTTGGTCTGGGATTTCAGCTTGTCGTTGAAATCTACGAGGATTTCAGAAAGCGGCAGTACGCAGGAAAGCATCACGCGGGTGTCGTCGATGGTTTCTGTGTTCGTCACCTCACCTCGTTTTTCCAACACGAGCTGCATCATGTCGCCGATGTATTCGCCGGGCACCATGATATAGACGTTCACAATCGGCTCGCGGATTTCCTGGATCACTTGGGTCTCCGGGAAAAGGGTTGGGTTATCGACGATGACTTCTGTCCCATCCGTGAGATCAACATGATAGATCACGGATGGATAGGTGGAGATCACATCCATATCAAACTCGCGCCGCAGTCGTTCTTGAATGATCTCCATGTGTAGCAGGCCGAGGAAGCCGCAGCGGAAACCGAAGCCGAGCGCGGTCGAACTTTCCTGCGCGAACGTGAAGGCAGGATCGTTGATCTGGAGCTTACCCATCGCCATTTTCAGCGCCTCGTAGTCCGAGGAATCCACCGGATAAATGCCGGAAAACACCATCGGCTGGATCTCCTTGTAGCCGGGCAAGGCCTCCGGGCAGGGGTGCGTGGAATCGGTCATCGTATCGCCGATCTTCACCTCGCTGGCGGATTTCATATTCGCAATGACGTATCCCACGTCGCCCGCGCGGAGCACGTCGCGAACGCTCATTTTCGGGGTGAACACGCCGACTTCTTTGATCTCGTAGGTATTGTCGGTGGCGAAAAGTTTCACCCGCTGGCCACGCTTGATGGTACCGGAAAACACTCGGACATAAGAGACCACGCCGCGGTAGGTGTCGTAGAGGGAGTCGAAAACAGTGGCGCGTAGTAGTTTGTCAGGATTTTCTACGGGAGCCGGGACGCGGGCGATGATAGCCTCTAGGATTTCCTCAATGCCGATGCCGGCCTTCGCGGAGGCAGGGATGCAATCCTCGGCCGGGATGCAGAGGATTTCCTCAAGCTGCTTCTTGCACTTCGGCACATCCGCGGCGGGAAGGTCGATCTTGTTGAGGACAGGGATGATCTTGAGGTTCTGCTGCTCGGCGAGGTGTAGGTTCGCGACTGTCTGGGCCTCCACGCCCTGCGCGGCATCGACCATCAGAATCGCACCCTCGCAAGCGGCGAGCGCGCGTGACACCTCGTAGGAGAAATCCACGTGTCCCGGTGTATCGAGCAGGTTCAGCTTGTAGGTTTTCCCGTCCTTTGCGGTGTATTCCATCGCCACGGGGTGAGATTTAATCGTGATCCCCTTCTCCCGCTCCAAGTCCATGGAGTCAAGTTGCTGCGCCGAGGACTCGCGCATCGTCACCGTGCTGGTGATCTCCATCAGCCGATCCGAGAGCGTGGTTTTCCCGTGATCTATGTGTGCTATAATGGAAAAATTGCGGGTCAGTTCGGTAGACATGGGCACGGGGCGCGGATGGATGGCATGAAACTCGAGGTATTGCACCAAAAAATCGCAATCCTGTCGGCGGACTCCTTGTTAAAAGACTCGTTGTGGCTTTTGCAGGAATGCTTTTGTTAGATGAGCGTAAGCTTCCATCACCAATAAAGCAAGCTGTCAGCGGCGGCACCTCTGCCCACGTTTCAAGGTATTCAAACCGGCTCGTCTACGGAGATTTCTTTGTCCACCTCATCAGTGTGCCAGTCGCGTAGCAGGTAGCTTCTCGTTAAGAATACATTTTCTCATAATACTCCGCGGCCATACGGTTGGAATCGAAGTAAGGAACAACGTCGTTCATCGAGCGCAGGACAACGCGGCTCCACTCGTTGGAATTGTCGTAGTAAGTAGGCAGAATCTCCTCGCGGAGTTTTTTGTAGATGCCGAGCATATCCTGTCTGTCACGCTCCAGATAATCAAGGTGGGGATAAGGCGTAGGGATGATGAAACTGTTCACACCGTCCTTGGCAAACTCGCAGATCCAGCCATCGTAGGTGGAGAGGTTAACCGAGCCGTTCATCGCGGCGGTCATGCCGGAGGTGCCGGATGCTTCGCGGGTGACGACCGGGTTATTAAGCCAGACATCGGAGCCATTTTTGAGTAAACGGGAAAGCTCCAATTCGTATCCGGTCAGGACGGTGGCGTTCGGGTAATCCTTGGTAAGACGGATGAGAATATCGAAGGTATCGATTGCAGAGTAATCGAAGGGATAGGGCTTTCCGGCCCATATGATCTGCACGGGATGTTTGTTATCGTTGAGCAGTTCCCGGAACAGGCGGATATCGCGGGTGATGAGATCCGGGCGCTTGTAACCGGCGAAGCGCCGCGCCCATACGATGGTGAGGACCTTGGGATCGAAGAGCTTGCCCGTTTGGTCGGCGACGACGCGGAACAACCGCTCTTTCAGCTCGCGCTTGCGGTGGCGGAGTGTGCTGATGTCATTTTCCGTGCGTGCGTTTTCCATTCCGTGATCCGCCCAGTATTTTTTATTCTGAGCGTTGGTGATGTGGGTGATCTCGCAGATATCGTGCTCGTGGCTCCACATTTTTCGAGAAACTTCCCCGTGGAGTTTTGAAACGCCGTTTGACTTTTTCGCGAGCCTAAGCGCGGCGAGGGAGTGGTTGAACTCTTCGCCCTGGATGCCGGTAATGTCGCGCACCTCCTCCTCCGGCACATCGCTGAAAAATGTGAAATTCCGCAGCAGGCTGAAATCGGTTTTCTCGTTACCTGCCTCTTCCGGGGTGTGGGTAGTGAAGACTAGACGTTTCCTGACCTCGTCCGCGCTACCATGTTTTTTGTAAAGATGGAACGCCGCTGAGAGCCCGTGCGCTTCGTTAAGGTGCCAGATTTCGGGGTCAACACCGAGTTCGTCGAGCAGTTTCGCGCCGCCTGCGCCGAGGATAAGGTACTGGGCGATGCGGCGCAACGGGTCGTTATCGTAGAGGCGGTGCGTGATCGCACGGGAGAGGGTGTCGTTTTCCTCGATGTCGGTGGTCAGGAAAAACATCGGCACGGTGCCGAAGATATCGCCGGGGAGGAACATCGCCTTCACCCACACTGGGTGGCCGTGGACGGGTATTGTAAAACGGATGCCGGTGTCCTGGAGGAAGGAATAGGTGTTTTTCCGAAACTGCACCGCGAGCTCGCCTTCCTCGCCGCGCACTTGGTTGTAATAGCCGTAAGTCCAAAGGATGCCGATGCCGGTGAGGTTCTGGCGGAGGTCGGCGGCGGAGCGCATGTGCGATCCCGCTAGGAAACCGAGGCCGCCTGAATAGATCTTGAAGCTCTGGTCGATGGCAAATTCGCAGGAGAAATACGCGGCGCTCCTCGAGAATTTCGGATCGATCTCGTAACGGTGCGCGAATGGGGCGGGCAGGAAGGATTGAACGGACAT
>CAMAXN010000062.1 GCA_945862245.1 Prosthecobacter debontii | reverse complement strand
AAAAAATCTCCTGTAAGGGGTTTGTTTTGCAAATATTCTAAAAAGCGTTCCCCCTTGCGAAAATATCAAGAATGGTGAGCCGTCATCCCTCTCAAAATGGCCAGATCAGCGGGATAATAGGGCATGCAATGAGGATGCAAATCGCATTGAGCGGAATCCCCATTCGAAGATAGTCTGAAAAACGGTATCCGCCCGGGCCATAAACCATCATGTGCGTCTGGTATCCCATTGGCAGGGCGAAGGCGCATGAGGCGGCAATGGTGATACCCATAATAAAGGGGCGGGAATCCGCGCCGATCTCCCCTGCAAGGCGGACTACGATGGGCACCATCATGACGGCGGTTGCGTTGTTGGAGAGAACCTCTGTTAGACAGAGAGTAAAAACGAACACGAGCCAGAGCATTACGTATGGCATCATGCCAGAGGAAACGAAGCCCTCCACTGCGTTGACTAGGGTTTTTGCGAGCCACTCGGCAGTGCCCGTGTTCTGTATCGCCATGCCGAGCCCGAGCAGCCCGTAAAGCATGAGCAGCACCTGCCAATCAACGCTCTCATACGCCTCGCGTGGCGTAAGTATGCCGGACCACAGTAAGGCGAGTACCCCGACCAACGCTGCGTAATGGATGGGGATCGACGGAACGCCGAGACCCATACGGCTGAGTATATCCGTGATCGTAACGATGAGCACCACTGCCACAAGAACTCCCCAAGAAAGAATGATGGGCAGGCGGCGCACAGGCGCTGCGGGAAGGTCGCCCTGCTTCACCTGCGGGGCGTCGGTGAGCACGAAATCACGCGTCGCCTTGAGCTCAGGTAGGTTGTTCACCGCCGTAATCACCAACAGGGTGTCGCCGCGCTCGATCTCGACCTCTGCCATCTGGCTGGTGATGTTCAACCCGCTGCGGTGCACAGCAAGCACCACACAGTTGTAGCTCTGCCGGAAATCTGAGTCGGCCAAACTTCTCCCCACGATAGAAGACTCAGCCGGCACCACGAGTTCGGAAATGATGCCATCTACCAACGAAAGCTGTTGTGCGCCTATGTCTTGAAAAAGTATCTCCGCCTTTGCCGTTCCACCTTTTCGCCGGTGAAGAGCAACGAGGAAACGGTCGTTGCGCTCGACGATCACATCGCTGAGGTGATCCATGAGACGCGTGCCTTGGCGGCGAATTTCCAGCACGTGGATACCCGCCTCCCGGCTGCCCAGCGGCGTCTCGATAAGCCTTTTCCCGACTAGCGGGGAGCCTTCACCTATGAGAAGGTGGTGAAGCGGTGTGGTGCGGTGATCGATCTCCAGGCTGCCGGTGATTGACGAGCGAGAGGGTAGGAGCTTCGGCCCGAAGATGACCATATAGGCGATGCCTGCAATCGCCAGAGGCACGCCCACGGGTGCGAGGGCAAACATCGACATCGACTCCAGACCCATCTCCTTGAGGGTGCCGTTGACAAGCAGGTTGGTCGAAGTGCCGATGAGTGTGCAGCAGCCGCCGAGGATGGACGAATAGGAGAGCGGTATCAGCAGCTTTGAGGCGGGGATTTCCTTGGAGCGGGCAAAGCCTAACGTGACTGGCAGAAGAATTGCAACGATGGCGGTGTTATTCATCCATGCACTGAAAAATGTGGCGACCATGGTGAAGGCGAGGATCGAAGAGCGGACGCTGCCTTTGAGCTTGCGTTGCAATAGTTGCCCAATCTGAAATATCGCGCCGGACTTTTCCAGCGCCCCGCCAATAACAAACAACGCGGCGATTGTCAGCGGCGCTTCGTTGCTGAAAACAACCGACATCTCCCCCATTTCCACCAAGCCGAGCGCAACGAGCAGGCAAAGAATCGAGATCGCAAGGACATCGGGCGAAGACCACTCGCGGATGAATGCTACGAGGGTCAGCAAAACGACCAAAAGGGTTAAAACGATATCCTGAGTCATAAATAAACCTTGAGCAGGAGAAGTGTAAGCGCAGCGTGGTTGCGATACCAGTTAATGTGCCACCTTATCCTCGGAATGCTCCGTATAGGAATCCCCATGGCTGTGGAGGCGTTTGGTGCCTTGTGGACCATCGAATTCATGCCGCTCGCAGGCTGCGAGACAGAAGACAACTAGAACCAAGGGCAGGGCGAAACGTTTCATTATTCCTCTCCATAGACATTTACCAGTGATTAGCAACCCCGTTTCGACGGATCAGAAACTTTTCACGGAGAGATATTCTAAATACGACCCGGAGCAATTTCTTGCATATAAAGCAATACTGGGATGCCCATCGCGGTCGGGCAGACGCTGGATCCTAGAGGACCGGAGATGCTAGCCGTGGATGCCTGCGTCCAGAACGCGGCAACGATTTGTGTCAAAGACGGGAAATCGAAGCCGGAGAGCAGTTCCTAGAAAAACGTCTAATTGAATCAGCAGGCAAGCATTCTGATAGATATTGAAAGATGGTTCGACTAAATCCTCGCCGCATACTTAGTTTCTCCAAAGGCCATCACTTTGCTGATGACTTCTGCCTGCTCGGATTGGAAATAGACACCCTGGTCGAATAAACCTGCAGCCTTATTTTTCGATCAGATCCTCGAAAGAATCCTCAAGAGTTTCTTGGCCGGGCAAAGATATTTGTCTGGAACTTGTATCCTTGTAGATTGTCTTGAAATCATCATCAGGAATAGCTCCCGTTCCGCTGATTTTAAGATCCAGCCAGCAGTAACCATCACGCACTTTGCCGAACATCATCATGATTTTTTTGTCTCCGCAGGTGTTTACCTTGGTTTCCGGAATGCCTATCCTCAGTTTTCCTCTGATCACTCCACCTTCCCCGTTGGAAATATCGCCCTGCAAGACCATCCTGCCCCGCTTTTCGAGATTAATACCGGATACATCCGTGTTCTGACCCATTCTTTTCACCACCATGGTGACGTTATCATCGAAAGTCGGAAACCCATACCAGCTATCGTTGAAGACCACGGCAAGTAACTGCAAAAACTTGAACCCCGACACATCGACCCGTGACTCCATGGCGCTGGTAACAGCCATTTCCAATCTGGCGGTCTCCGGAGAATCAATATCGAAGCTAAGAAAGTTAGAGTTAGGTATTTCGGCGGTGTCCACCTTGCCAATAAAAAACCGCCCCAGATCGCCGCCTACGAGATCAGAAAGAGGGAAATTCCCAAGCTTGAGCGGCAAAGTTTGTGAACCCATGCCGCCTAACGGAGACACGGAACCTGAAAAATCGATATAACTGCCCAATGATCGACTCTCAGATCCAGCAAGGCGAAAGCGCATTTTCTGAATCAATAATTTGGAATTTCTCACTGTAATAAAGGATCGCTCAAGAGCCAACGATGGCCAGCCAGTCAGTTGCACAACCCCCCCGTTAAATCGTATCTCCGCTTGTCCGGCGGCGGCATTGGTGTGCAAAGAAGCCTCCGCTTTGGTAAGACCTCCTAACTCCCCGAAATTGATGTCTAAAGAGGACACCGCATAGCGCGCAAAATTTACGGACAAGTCACCCTTCGGCCCCTCCGCATACGGAACGTATTTGGACGCATCCGCAGCCTTGAGGAACAACCTACCAGATTTCGCCACACACTCCTCTCCACTGAATTTTTTACCAAAGAAAGTTAATGGGGAAATCTTGGCCATAACGCCGCTAATTTCCATCTTATCCAAGACATTGCCAGCCGGCCACTTTAGCTTCGTGGTTTGTGCGTTGGCAGCCAAAGGATTCATGCGGAACTGCTCGATGCTAACCTCCGCTCCACTCGATGTCTCTAGCTGGGCTGTCAAGGAATCGCGATATCCGGCACTGTTCACGTATAAAATGCCGCCGCCCAACACCAACACCAGAAGAGTCACAAACGCAACAGCGCCTCCGATTTGAATGATCTTCATGCGCTTTTTCAAGCCAACCTCACGCCTGGCCGGCTGATCCGTACGTCTTTTTCTCTTTCTTACCTTAAACGCCCGGCTACCGTCCGGCTGAGTGGTCAGTTTTGGCTCTGTTTCGTGACGCTGCCTGAGACGTCCCATCATGTCATCGATGGTATGATTCTCATCATCGCTATTTGATTGAGGCATAGAATCTTCCTTTAGTCAGGCGTTCAACGATCCCGGAAAGGTCGCCCAGTTGGATCGAGAAGCTCAACGTTGACCAAAAAAAGAACAGCTGTGGATAGGGTATTTTCGGCCTCGGACTGGAAAAGTCTGCCGATAAGTGGGATCTCGCCCAAGACAGGTGTCTTGTCTTGAATATCCGTGACCTCCTGCTTAAGCATACCACCAATCACAATGGTAGCACCATCGGCAACAACGAGGTTTGAGTCCACCTTCCGAATGCTGAAAATAGGCATAAGGATCGAATTTTCGGTGAGCACCGTGTTAGACAAACCTAATATACCGTCACTGGGGGAATAGATTGGGCTACCGTAGTTCACGAAACCGTCAAAATCCACCAATTGCGGATTCAAGGTAACATTCACATACCTTCGGTTAGCATCTGCGACAGGCAGTACTTCAAGGATGATGCCAAGGTCACGAGACTCAAACGACGTGGGAGTAGCAGGCGTCACAATAGTGCTACCTACGCCACCGCTGGGCAGTTCGGGAGGTTCGTATTCTGTCGGATAAGTGAATTCGTCCACAATAAAAATGGAAGCCGCTTGGCCGCTGCGTGTGGTGACGGAAGGCTGCGCCATGAGATCAACTCCTGTTTTCTGGTCGAGTCCGCGCATCAACATCTGGATCGTAGCATCTCCGACAGTCCCGTTCACTCCGAAGACACCAGGGGCACGATTTTCACTCTGGCTCCCCCCTCCTGTCGATCCGGCCTGAATGAGGGAATCCAAGGTATCGCCGCTGATCGCTCCATCACCGCTACGGTTACCAGCAGTAATTGGGTTAGTTGTATTAATTACGCCCGGAGGATTCACTATATCGGTGATAGCTGAGCCATTGCCCTTCGTTCCTCCCGAAAGATTCAGTTTGCTAGCACCTGGTATCCAACTGTCTCCACCAAAACTAAAAGTATTTAGCATCCAGTCGAATCCGATTTCCTTAAGCTTTGTCTGCTCCACTTTGAGCATCGTCACGCGTACCGCCACGGATACAGACTCAGTCTGCGCAATCGAATCGATGATCTGCTCTACGATATCTAGGTTTGCATCGGTATTAATGACACGCAGCGTATTTGTCGCAGCATTGAGAGAGGCGGAGGCACCCTCGCCGAAAATAATGCCCTGCTGCGCCAGAGCCTCCTGCACACCCATCCGTCTCGTCAGCAGACCACCTCTGCCCAAATCCGTGTTGAATACATCCTCCGTTTCGTTTCCCTCCGACTCGCCAGACGAAAGTTTGCTAAGGAAATCTGGCGGGACTCGGTATGTCCGAGCAATGAGCGCATTTGTGTCCATGCCCGCCAGTGCAATCATGACCGCGAACTCATCCGTGCGATAAACGGTTCCGGTCGCACCGTTAATATATTTAAGGATTGTAGCAACAGACACGTTTTTTACCTGCATATTGAAAAGTTTGGTAAAAATTTCCTTGCCAGGTGATTGCTTCACATCCCCTACATTCACAGTAATATTGATGCCCTTACGCGCGGAATCGGGCTCGAACGTATCGTTCTCAGCCGCACGCAACTGAAGCAACTCGATCGCATCGGTAAGATTAGCCTCTTCAAGCCGGAACTCGGGAATGATGATCCGTTCGAGTTTTGCCGAAAGAGGAATCGTCAAAGCGAAATCGGAATTGAGCGTACCCGACTCAATCGCCTCAGGGACAACCAATTCGGAAGCCAACGGAGTCTCCCATCCACTATCCACTGCGGCCAACATCTCCGCACGCGTATGATCAAATACGGAGCCATAATATACGCTTTTCTCAGCGGCAATACGCTCTAGTCCCCTGCGCGCTGCGGCATTTTGAGGATCGATACGGATGATATCCTCATAGCGTGCGCGGGCATCATCAAATTTGCCGAGGTCGAATTCCCCTTGTGCCAAGTAAAGCATCTTGCGCACCTCATCTACGTCCGCGGCATGCTCCTTTGTGAGGGCGGGATTGGTTCGGATCGGGTCATCGAGTTCCGCTTGAAAAGAATTGGCAATAGGATCATCCGGAGCGACCTCATCAACCAAAACCTTATCCACTGCCGCCTTGGCTCCCGCTACATCCCCTCTACGAGCAAGCTCACGACCGTATTCGACAGATGCCTGGGCATAGCGCTGAATGGCTGCTGCTTTTAGCTGTGCCGTCGCTGGGGCATCCGTAAACCCATCACTGGCTCCCGCGTAAGCCTCCATCGCCTCTTTGTATTTTCCCGCTTGGTATGCCTCATCCCCCATTGATAGAAGCATCTGCGCCTCTTGGACGGCTGCCTGACGCCTCTTCAGCTCACGCTGCGCAAGCGAAAAATGGCCGCCTTCGCTTTGGGCGCAAAGTGCTCCCGTCAGCAAAATCGGAATTGCGATCAACAGGCGGCGGTAATGGAATTCTGTCTTGAAGGAAATCAGCATGCAGTGGTTTCAATAAGTCATAGCCACATCATGCACGAAGGGTAAGCGCAAAATCAGGAAAATTTACGATTTCTGGCGATACGAATTTGTTCGACTCGAATTATTCACCAGCGAAATTCCAACTGTTCCTCTCGCTGCCGACTAGCCATCCGTAATCTACGCCACCTCCGCGCGGTATCTCCATGCAACTTGTTCCACTTTAGTTTCAAACGTAACCTTGCTGTCTCAAATAAGATCATATGAACAACTGTTCATAATAACATTATTCTGTCAAATTATTTATTTACTGGCCAAAGGTATACACAGAGCTGTTCACACATCTAAATCTGAGTAGCTTCTCCATGACCATGACCTTGCAGGAAATCACCGAAAAAATCCGTATTTTCCGCGATGAGCGGGATTGGGAGCAGTTCCATAACCCCAAGGACATGGCCATGGCGCTATCAATCGAGGCTGGCGAACTGATGGAGCAGTTCCTGTGGAAAACCCCAGAAGAAGTAACTACCCGCGTTTTTGAAAAGCGTGAACAAATCGAGGAAGAGGTTGCAGATGTCGCGATCTATCTCGTCGAATTAGCCGATATCCTAAACATTGATCTCTTTGCTGCTATGGAGCGGAAAATAGCGAAGAACTCCGCGAAATACCCCGCTGAAAAAGTTCGCGGGTCCTCCATGAAATACAACGAATACGGCGCATAGTGCCAGCCGATCTTATTGCTCCCCCGGAAGCACAGCGATACATCATCTACCTATTGTAAGATCTTTGGTCGACTCGCCAATGCCCGGCTCTATTTCGATATCAGGTGCAGGAAAAACCTGTGAGTTTCCATGTATAAGATTTCACCTCCGCCAAGCGATGTACAGTAGCGTGAGAGCTGCTGGCAAATAGATGAGAGTGGAGAAAAACAGCGCACGGCATGATTTCCTTTCTGCGTCCATGATGAAACGGAGGGCCAGCGCCATAATCGACAACCCGAAAAGAGGCCCGCCGATCAGCCACAGAACGCTCGTGAATCCCCAGATCCCCGGCAGCAGCGAGAACACCGCCAAAACGATCGCGAACACTGCACACAGCACTCCGCTTTTTTTTCCGCTGGTATCCCCGTTCGACCACATTTTGTAACCCGCATCTTCATACTCGACCCTGCACAGCCAGTTGATCGCGACGAAATGCGGGAGCTGCCAGAAAAATAGGATGCCGAAAAGGAACCACGTCTCGGGTGTGAAAATTCCTCCCCCACCGCCGACCCATCCTATCATCGGCGGGATCGCTCCAGGAATCGCGCCAACCAGTGTATTTATGGAACTCATGCGTTTCATCGGCGTGTAGACGAACACATATATCGCCACAGTCGCCGCTGTCATATACGCCGCCGGGCCGTTCACCATCACCGCGAGATGTATGATACCGATCGCCGAAAGTACCCAGCCGACCGCAAATGCCGTCACAGGACTCATCCGCCGCGAGGGCAGCGGCCTATCCGCCGTGCGCTTCATGATCGCGTCGAGATCAATCTCCATCAACTGGTTGAAAGCCGCCGAGCCGCATGCCGCCGCCGCCGTTCCAATCAGCGTGTGGAAAAGAGTCGCCCACTCTATCGGCATTCCTTTCCGCGCTAGTAGGTATCCGAAAAACGCCGTGATTAGAACGAAGAAATTCAGCCGCACCTTCATTAGCACGCCGAGATCATCTCGCAGGCTCGGGGTGTTAGTGATCAAAACTTGTTTTTCCTCCACACGCTCAGCTTGCCGTACACCAAGCGCGGAGTCCAGCGGGGATCGGCGGTCAGCTGACATCCCCGATTCTGTGAAAGTTCAAAATTTAATTTTGAAAAAAATCACCGCACCACCCTAGCGCCGCCTCCGGAGATCTGCTTCTCGACCTCCTTGCGAGTCGCCATCGAGGTATCGCCGGGCGTCGTAGATGCCAGCGCACCGTGGGCCGCGCCGTATTCCACGGCCATCTGTGCGTCGTTGAACTCCAAGAACCCGAACTGCACGCCGGATGCAAAGGAATCACCGCCTCCAACACGATCGAGGATTTCAAGATTATCATATTT
>CAMAXN010000061.1 GCA_945862245.1 Prosthecobacter debontii | reverse complement strand
AAGTAGGAAATAAATCAAAACGTGGTGGAGCCCGGCCCGGCGCCGGAAGACCGCCGGGACAAACCAAAATCAAGACATCCGTGTCGATCGACGAGCAGACCCTGAGATCCGCGCTTTCCAAATGGAACGGCAAGCTATCCCCCCTCGTGGAGAAGCTCCTTCGCGACTACTCGGATCGAGTGCCGGAGTAGATAGAGCCAAAAGGCCGCAGCCTGCAACAGAGGCACTGGGTAAATCGGCGGGTCGGCAAAGTGTCGAAACAGGAAATGCTACTGTGGATCATGGAAAATAAGACGCATCCCGCCCCGAATCGCGCCCACAGGATGTTGGGCCGGAGCTGTCAGGTTCATTGCTTCCGACCCACTCACTCCGCAGGATTGGACACAATTTGGACACAGTGATTTTCGTCTAACAAAAAATCCCGAGGCTTTTCAGCTTCGGGACTCCTTGATTCTCAAAGAGAAGTGCTCGAAAGAGGACTCGAACCTCCACGGGTTACCCCACTAGATCCTTAGTGGACCTAACAGCTTGATTTTCAGTCATTTGCATTCCTTTCAGTGCTTTGTTTTGCCCAGTTTTTCTAAATGGGGCAGCTTAGATTGGAGCAAGTTTGAGCACGAACGGGAAGGTATTTTGTCGCCATTTATCGCCTACAATCAATAGGTTATGGCATTTTCAAGCACCTTTCGGAATGGCATTTCCCCACCACGAAACCGAAAGTTCCCCACTAGATTTTCCGGTCTAGTCGGCCCGCACACATTGACATGGAAACACCGGGCATGGACACGCAATCTACTTCGCTGCGCACCGAACTCGACCTGATCACCGAACAGGAACTCGCCCGTCATTTGAAAATCTGCCGCCGCCAGCTCTACAACTGGCGCGTGGGCGGCCTGATCCCCTACTTCAAAATGGGCAAGGCCGTCCGGTTCCGGGTGGCGGATGTGGCGGCAGCGATTGAGCGGATGAGGATCGGGTGATTATCGGAATTCCATGTACCGCCGGTTTCTCCGATACTCCGTGGCCCCTTCACATATCAGTCGTCAAACGGAACAGGCGCGGGCGGGGTCGTCCTTGCTTCGGCACTGATAAACTGCTGATCTCTTCTCACGGCACCACTGCCGCACGAAAACTTTCCCACCATCATGCCCGCCACGCCCGCGCAAGTCACTGCCTTCATCACCCGCTGGGAAACCTCCGGGGCCGCCGAGCGGGCGAACTACCAGATGTTCCTCTCCGAACTCTGCGACATCATCGGCGTCCCGCGCCCGGACCCGACCTCACCAGACACCGCGAAGAACCGCTACGTCTTCGACCGCGCCATCACCCGTATCAACCAGGACGGCTCCACCTCCACCAATTACATCGACCTCTACAAAGCCGGGTGCTTCGTCAACGAAACCAAGCAAGGCCTCTCCGCCGACGCAGGCCCCGACGAACTTGCCAAACCCACCGCCACCAAGACCGGCCACGGCAAACGCGGCACCCTCGCCTTCGACAAAGCCCTCGAACGCGCCTTCCACCAAGGGCGTGGCTACATCACCGCCCTGCCCGCCGATGAAGGCCGCCCGCCTTTCCTCATTGTTTGCGACGTGGGCCACAGCATCGACCTCTACGCCGAGTTCACCTGCACCGGCGGACAATACGAACGCTTCCCTGACCCCGTCTCGTATCGCATCACCCTGCCGGACCTTCACCGCCCGGAAATCCGCGAACGCCTCCGCAAGGTCTGGCTCGATCCCCATTCGCTCGATCCCTCGAAAGTCGCCGCCAAGGTCACTCGCGACATCGCAGGCCGCCTCGCCCTCCTGGCCAAGTCGCTAGAAGCCGACGGCCACGACCTCCAAGTCATCGCCGGATTCCTCCAGCGCAGCCTCTTCACCATGTTCGCCGAGGACGTGGGCCTGTTGCCCGATGACGGATTCAAAACCCTGCTCGAACGCGTGAAGGAAAACCCGCGCGGCTTCCCGGTCCTCATCTCCGGCCTGTGGAAGGAAATGGCCACCGGCACCCATTACTCCGCGCTCCTGTTCAAGGAAATCGCCCACTTCAACGGCGGGCTTTTTGAAACCACCACCGCCCTCCCGCTCTCCGCCGCGCAGCTCGACATGCTCGCCGATGCCGCTGCCACCGATTGGAGCGGCGTCGAGCCCTCCATCTTTGGCACCTTGTTAGTCCGCGCCCTCGACCCCCGGGAGCGCCACAAACTCGGCGCGGAATACACGCCGCGCTCCTACGTCGAGCGCCTCATCCGCCCCACCATCATCGGCCCGCTGAGGGACGAGTGGGATGCCGTCCGCATCGCCGCCGCCACCCTCCACGACGAAGCCGACCAAGCGGAAACCCAAGCCGACCAACTCGAAGCCGACGCCAAGGCGAAAATGCTAAGCGGTGCCTCCACCGAAGCGAAACAACTCGGTGCCGATGCCGCCCGCCTCCGCAAGGATGCTAACAAGAACGACGCCGAAGCCCTCGCTCAAGTTATCGCCTTCCACCGTTACCTTTGCGGCCTAACCGTGCTGGACCCCGCCTGCGGCACCGCGAATTTCCTCTACGTCACCATGGAGCACATGAAACGGCTCGAAGCCGAGGTGCTTCAACTCATCGATGCGTTAGGCGGCAACGCCGGGATGGAAATGCAGGGTTTCCGCGTCCGCCCCGAGCACTTCATCGGCCTCGAACTCAACAAACAAGCCGTCGCCATCGCGCAACTCGTCCTCTGGATCGGCTACTTCCAATGGCAGCACAAAACCACCGGCAAAGCCGACACCGGCGACCGACCGCTGCTCCCCAAAGACCGCAGCATCTTCGAACAGGATGCCGTGCTCGCCTATGACGAACGCATCCCCCGCCGTGATCCCGACACCCACGAAATCCTCACCGTCTGGGACGGCCACAGCACCAAACCGCATCCCATCACCGGCAAGGAAGTCCCCGACGAATCCGCCCGCACCGTGCTCTTCGATTACATCAACCCCCGCCGCGCCGAATGGCCTAAGGCGGATTACATCGTCGGAAACCCGCCTTTCATTGGAAACAAGCGGCTACGCGAGGCCCTTGGCGATGGTTATGTGGAAGCCCTCAGAGAATCATGGAAAGGCAGAGTCCCAGAGTCGGCAGACTTTGTGATGTTCTGGTGGCAGAAGGCCGCAGAACTGGTGCGCGACGGAAAAGCCAAACGCTTCGGTTTCATCACCACCAACTCCATCCATCAAACCTTCAATCGCCGAGTGATCGAACCGTTTCTTGCGGATGGGAAAAAGCCACTTCATCTTGCCTACGCCATTCCCGACCACCCATGGATTGATTCTGCCGAAGGAGCCGCAGTCCGCATCGCCATGACTGTTGCCGCACCGGGAAAAACCGAGGGGCAGCTCGACAAAATAGCAACAGAACAAGCCCGCGAAGATGGCGAGCATGAGGTCACTCTCTCAAGGATTGAAGGCAGTCTCGCTGCAAATCTACAAGTAGGAGCAGAACTCACATCAACAGTTCCCCTCAGGTCGAATCTGGGATTGTGTCAGCAAGGGGTAAAACTCGTAGGAGACGGTTTCCTGGTTGAGTCTTCAGCCCGCTCAAATTTCCCTTCTGACAGCAAGGTGGTTTTCCCTTACATTTCGGCTAGGGACTTGTTGCAAAGTTCGAGGAACGCTTTTGTGATTGATTTTTTTGGCCATTCGGCTTCTGAAGCTGCTGAAATAGATTCAGTTTCCTACCAGAAAATTCTGACAGAAGTGAAGCCGATACGTGACCAAAATCGGGAACGTTCAAGGCGTGAAAAGTTGTGGCTATTTGGAAGATCTAACGAACAGTTAAGAAATAGCATCTCGGGTTTGACGCGATTTATTTGCATTCCTCAAGTATCGAAGTTTAGAATTTTCGCCTTTGTGAATTCTCCTACGGTTGTTGATGCTTCACTTTACTGCGTTGCGTCGGATGACCCTTATGTTTTGGCAATCCTCCAAACTCAGATTCATGTCGCTTGGTCACTTGCAACCGGAGGAACTTTAGAAGACCGCCCCACATACACCAATTCATCCTGTTTCGACCCATTCCCATTCCCCGCGCTCGAAGAAGGCGAACTCAAACAGCGCATCCGCGATCTTGGCGAGCGCCTCGACGCGCACCGCAAGCGCCAGCAAGCGCAGTATCCTGACCTCACCCTCACCGGCATTTACAACGTCCTCCAAAAAATCCGTTCCGGCGAAGCCCTGAACGCCAAGGACAAGGTCATCCACGAACAAGGCCTCGTCTCCGTCCTCAAGCAGATTCACGACGACCTCGACGCCGCCGTCCTCGAAGCCTACGGCTGGACCGACATTGCACACGCCACACCGCCCGCCGACATTCTCGCCAGCGGCGGTCCCGATGCCGAGGCGCTCGAACAAGCCATCCTCACCCGCCTCGTCGCCCTCAACCACGAGCGAGCCGCCGAAGAAAAGCGCGGCCACGTCCGTTGGCTCCGCCCGGATTTCCAAGCCCCCGGCGCTGCCACGGCCAAGCAGTCCGAAATCGGCCTCTCCGAAGACGACGACTCCCCGGACGCCGCCGCCCCAGTTGTCATCCTCGATTGGCCCACCGATCTCCCCGCCCAAGTCGCCGCCGTCCGCAAACTCCTGCCCACCGTCGGCCAAGACCCCGAATCCCTCGCCACCTGTTTTGGACGCAAAAACAAAAAGCGCACCGATCAAATCACCGCCATCCTCGCCACCCTGAAGTCGCTGGGGCTCATTTGAGATTTCTGAGAATGACGAACCACTGAAACCATGAGCGAGCTAAACCCGAACCCAATGCCCGGCGTCTTGTCCGATTTCTCCAAGCTGATGCAGGCTATCTTTTCCCAACAGGACAACCTCGAACGCCAAAACCAAAAACTCACCGCCCTCCGCGACTGGCTCCTCCCCATGCTCATGAACGGCCAGATGCGGGTGGCGTAATCCTAATCCATGTCCTCACTGCATCCAGACAAGGCGCTGATTTTCCGCATCGTGCATGCGGACAATCTGCCGTGGATTTTGGAGCACGGGCTGCAATGCCGGAATTCCCCGAACCAGAATCCAAACTACGTCGGCATTGGCAGCGAGGAAATCATCGCCGTCAGGAAAGAACGTCAGGTGCCGATCCCACCCGGCGGCGGCTACGGCGATTATGTTCCGTTCTATTTCACGCCCTACTCAATCATGATGCTCAACATCAAGACCGGCTACGGCGTGCCGCAACGGCGCAATGACGAGATTTTGATCTGCGTGGCCTCGCTCCACGATCTCCATGCTCAGGAGCGGCAATTCGTCTTCACCAACCAGCACGGATGCTCGGCGGGCTTGGAATTCTCGAATGATCTGGCGGATCTCCAATCGATGATCGATTGGCCTCTCCTGAATTCAAAAAATTTCAAGCGCGACCCCGAGGACCCGGGCAAGCAACTTCGTTACCAGGCGGAGGCCATGGTCCACGGTGACATCCTGCTTGATTCCCTCCGCGGGATTGTTTGTCATTCCGAAGCGACTCTGGCGCGGATCCGTGCTATGGTTGCTCCGCGTTACCCGAATCTTTCCCTCAAAGCCCTCCCGCACTGGTATTTCTGAGCCATGATCCAATTCACTCAAGGCAATCTCCTCGAAGGCGACGTGGACGCCGTCGTGAACACCGTAAACACGGTGGGCGTCATGGGCAAGGGCATCGCCTTGATGTTCAAGGAGCGCTATCCCGCCAATTTCAAGGCCTACAAGGCCGCCTGCAAGGCGGGAGAAGTCCAGGTCGGCAGGCTGTTCGTGACCGCTTCCGACGAATTGGATGGCCCACGCTGGATCATCAATTTCCCCACGAAGCAGGACTGGCGGAGCCCTAGCCGGCTGGAGTGGGTGAAGGATGGCCTGACGGCGCTGCGCGAATTCATTGCCCAAAACCGGATCCGGTCCATCGCGGTGCCGCCGCTGGGATGTGGGAATGGCGGACTGGCCTGGCCGGTCGTGCGCGAACTGATCGAGTCCTCGCTCGGCGACCTTCCGGAAACCCGCGTGATCGTTTTCGAGCCGACAGAAAAATACCAGAACGTCGCCAAGAAGCAGGGCGTGATGAAACTCACCCCGGCCCGGGCGATGATTTCCGAGCTGGTCCGCCGCTACGCCGTGCTGGGAATTGAATGCACCATTCTTGAGGTACAGAAGATGGCGTGGTTCCTTGAGCGCTTCGTCGAGCATTACCGGCTGCCGAAGGAGCTAGATTTCAAGTTTCAAGCAAATCGCTACGGCCCTTACTCCAACCGCCTCGAGCACCTGCTCGATTCACTTGATGGCAGCTACCTCGCCTGCGACAAGCGCCTGTCCGACGCGTCGCCATTCGACAGCATCCGGTTCAAGGAGTCGGAAAGTCCCAAGGTGGAGCTTTTCCTCAAGACCGAAGCCAAAGAATACCACGCTGCCTTCGATCAACTGCTAACGTTCATTGACGGATTCCAGTCCCCACTCGGAATGGAAGCCTTGGCGACGGTGGATTGGCTCATCACTCGGGAAGGCTGTCAGGCGGATCTAACGTCGATCAAACAGGGCATCGCCAGGTGGCCGGTGGACGACAAGGCCGCGGAGCGGAAATCGCGGATTTTTACCGACAGGTTGCTTGATGCATCGCTCGTGAGATTGAAGGAGAGTGCTCTTACCTCTTGAGACTGCGCGAAAGATCAAGACGTCACTTCACACTTTTCCGGCTCAGCGCGGCGATCACCTTCTCCGGCTTTTTCTAAGTAAAATTTCCCAGGGAAATTATAAGACTTTCCTGTTGCCATGGGGAATTTTGTGGGTAGGATCGGGGGAATGAGCAGTAAGCGATTCCTGAGTCCTTGGAAAAATTCGTTGGAGAAGCCGGTGATTTATCACTGCGTTTCGCGGGTGGTGGATCGGCGGTATGTGTTGAAGGAGGAGGAGAGGGAGAAGTTCCGCATGTTTATGAGGATGGTCGAGAATTTCAGCGGTTGCCGGGTTCTTTCCTACTGCCTGATGTCCAACCACTTCCACATTCTTCTCGAGGTACCACCCGCGCCTGCCGAGGGGATTTCCGACGGGGAAATCCTGCGGCGCTTGGGGGCGATTTACAGTGAGGCGGCGGTGGCCGCGATCGCCCGTGAAATGGAGGAAGCTAGGGCGGAGGGAGCGGAGGCGCTGCTTGGGGAAATCCGTCTGCGCCACACGCGGCGCATGCACGACCTCAGCGAGTTTATGAAAGCCCTGCTGATCCGTTTCACCCGCTGGTTCAACCGCACGCACCAGCGCACCGGAACCTTGTGGGAAGATCGCTTCAAGAGCGTGATTGTAGAAAGCGGTTTAGCGGCGCGGACCATGGCGGCATACATCGACCTGAATCCGGTCCGTGCGGGGATGGTGGAAGACCCGGCGGAGTATCGCTGGAGCAGCTATGGCGAGGCGGTAGGTGGGGGGAAAAAGGGAAATGGGAAGAAGGCGCGGGAAGGATTGGTGCGGGCGAACCGATGCGACAAAGGGGTGGGATTTGATGCCACGCAATGGCTGGAAGTGGCGAAGAGTTACCGGATCCTATTGGGAATGGCGGTGGCGAGGAAGCGTGGGAAGGCGAATCTGGAAGAGGTGATGGGGAAAGGGAAAGCCCCAGGGAAAGCTCCCGGGAAAGCAGCGGAGATGCGGAACATGAACATGGAGGAAATCATCGAGCATCTAGAGAAAACAGGCCAGACGATAGGCCTGCCCGACCTGACCGCGGCGAAGATATTGAGGATGCGGGTGAGGTACTTCACGGACGGGGCGGTGATCGGCAGCAAAGCGTTTGTGAACGAAGCTTTTGCGGGCGCGCGGGAGAGGTTTTCGGAGAGGAGGAAGGACGGAGCGCGGCGGATGCGGGGCAGCGGCGCGGCGGCGAAGGGGGTATTGTGGAGTATGCGAGATCTGCGGGTGGGGGTTTAGAGACTCAAGAGGTGGAGACGCAAGACACATCATACGATGTCCTTTCGGATTGATATCTTCAAGCTGGCAGATCAAAAAATCAATCCGAAAGGACCCAATAGGATGGTGAGCCTTGCAGCACGGATTTTCCTGTCCTTCGTTGCGAGCGGTAAGCCGAGGGCGCGTGCCGTCGCGACGATCAAACGATCCGCCGGATCGCGATGGAAGGTATCCGGAAGGTGGTCATTTAGGCGATTCAATTTCGGATTCGGAAACGATGGGTTCGAGAAAACCCCGAGACGGGGTTTGCACGGCCTGCGGCGGGACGCCGCAGGCACTTACAGTGATCGGCTTGCGATCTCTGCTAGCAGATCGTCGATGAACTGCTGGACGGTTTTCGTGATGGGCTGCTCCTCGCCGCGGATGCGGACGGAGACGGTGCCGTCTTCTACTTCTTTCGCGCCGAGGATCGCCATGTTGGGGACGCGTTCCATGCGGGCGTTGCGGATTTTCGCGCCGACCTTGTCGGAAGTGCGATCCACGGAGACGCGGACACCGAGATCGGCGAGCTTGGCGGCGAGTTCTTCGGCTGCTTCCAGGGATTTTTCGGAAATGGGGAGGACGCGCACCTGTTCCGGGGCGAGCCAGGTCGGGAATTTCCCTTCGAAATGCTCGATGAGCAGGCCGGTGAACCTTTCCAAAGATCCGAACGGTGCGCGGTGGATCATGACGGGGATGTGAGGCTTGTTGTCCTCGCCGACGTAGGAGAGCTTGAAGCGGACGGGCAGGTTGTAATCCACCTGCACGGTGCCGAGCTGCCAGTCGCGGCCGATCACGTCTTTCACCACGAAGTCGATCTTCGGGCCGTAGAACGCGGCCTCGCCGAGTTCCTCGGTGTAATCGACGCCGAGATGGATCACGGCCTCGCGGAGGGCGGCCTCGGCCTTGTCCCAGTTCTCGGAGGAGCCGACGTATTTATCGCTCTCCGGATCGCGGAGGGAAAGGCGGACGCGGTAATCGTTCATGCCGAGGGTGGTGAGCACCTTTTTCACGAGGTCGAGGCAACCTTTCACTTCCTGCGCCACCTGGTCGGGGGTGCAGAAAAGGTGGGCGTCGTCCTGGGTGAAACCGCGGACGCGGGTCATGCCGCCGAGCTCGCCGGATTGCTCCCAGCGATAGACCGTGCCGAACTCGGCGAGGCGCACCGGCAGATCGCGGTAGGAATGGTGGTCGCTCGCGAAGATCTTGATGTGGTGCGGGCAGTTCATCGGCTTGAGCAGGTAACCTTCGTAGGTTCCGTCCGAAAGGCCGTTGATCAGGGTGGCGCAGGTGGCGTTCTCATCGGCGAGTTTCTCAAGAGTGTCGCGCTCGGCGATGGGAGCGAACTGGCTTTCTTGATAGTAGGGGAAATGGCCGGAGGT
>CAMAXN010000060.1 GCA_945862245.1 Prosthecobacter debontii | reverse complement strand
CCCATCGCCAGCTCCCCGCCCTCGTCATCGCAGACCCATATTTTCGTCACGAGGTGCTCGGGAAATTTCCCTGTATCGAACTCACCTGTCGGGATCACCGCACCCGTTCTATCGGAAATATAATCTGCGATCGCTCGCTCGATGGACGTCTCTTTCGGTGCACCCATCCACAGCTCCGCGAAGCCACGCGCGACCTCGCCGATGGGTTGGCAGGCTTTCCGGTAATCCTTGGGCAAGCCGCGCAGCAGCAACTCGACCCGCTCCTCCAGATTTCCATCAATCCCCCACCCAGGAAGCCACGCGGGTAACACCGGCAATTGATCCACATGCACGCCGAGCGTCACCCCATCGTCGCGCTCGCCGGGTGCGCAATGGTAATAGACAGGATACTCCTCGCCCTCGTGGCGCAGGGTGTCGGGAAAAAAATCCAGCCCTTTCAGCTCCTCCCAGACCACATCCGCCATCCCAAGCATCAGCGAATCCTCGTTCGTTTCACGCCACTTGTGGAACGCCGCCGCCGTACTGATCTCCAGCGGAATGCGGTTTCCAAAAAACCTCACCACCGCATCCTCGCTCCACAGCATCCCCGGCCTGCGGAGCTTGTCCTCCAAGCCTTTAATCTCCTCCCGCATCGCCTCCATATGATCGAGGAAACGCGTCTTTCTCCGCAGCCCGCCGCCTAAAATCCCCTCCCGCAGAAACACCTCATGCGCCGCCTTTTTGTCCACCCGCCCGTAATGCACACGCCGGCCCTCGATGACGTGCAGCCCGCCGCAGATCACCGTCTCCTTGCCGTAGACCGCTCCCTGTTTCTCGTCCCAATGCGCCTCGCCGTAACGACTGCGGCACAGATGCGGTGCCACCGTCTCCACCCACTCCGGTTCGATCCGCGCCACCCGCCGCGCCCACAGCCGACTCGTCTCCACCATCTCCAAGCCCATCACCCACTCGTTGCGTTTCTTCAGCGAAAACAAACACGACCCCGGAAACACCGCGAAGAAACCACCCGCCGCACTCCGGTAAGCCTTGTTCTCCTTATCCCACAGCCCGAACTGCCGCGGCGCTCCCGCCAACAACGAACGGTGCACCGCATCATAGCCCGCCTCTTCCCTCTTCCTTGAATTTTGAAATTTGAAATTTGAAATTTCCGCCAGTTCTTCGACGACATTCCCCCACTCCGTCACCCGCTTCGCATTCAGGAAATTCGCGCCGCAGAATTTCCGCAGCTGGTTCCACTTCCACCTACGACCATCGTAGTAGTTGGAAACGTCGCGCCACAGATTCAGGATCGCCATGAAATCGCTGTCCGCATCATTCCACTTCGCGTGAGCGGCATCCGCCTCGCGCTTTTTCTCCGCCGGGCGTTCGCGCGGATCGCTGGTCTCCAGCGCGGCGACGATCACCGTCACCTCCTCCACGCATTTCTCATGATGCGCCTCGATTAGCATCCGCCCCATGCGCGGATCCACCGGCAGCCGCGCCAGCTCCAGGCCGATTTCTGTCAGCTCCCTGTCCGTATCGAGCGCGCCAACCTCGCGCAGCGTCCGGTATCCCTCGGCCACCGCTTTCGGGTTCGGCGGATCGAGGAAAGGGAACTCGGAAATCTCCGGCAGCCCCAGCGATTTCATCCGCAGGATCACACCCGCCAGCGAGCTGCGGCGAATCTCCGGCTCCGTGAACTCCGGCCGATCCAGCAAATCCTCTTCCGCATAAAGCCGCAGACAAACGCCGTCCCGCACCCGCCCGCAACGCCCTTTCCGCTGCCTCGCGCTTGCCTGGCTCACCGGCTCCACTTGCAAGCGCTGCACGCCCTTCGCCGCGTTCCATCGGCTCACCCGTGCCAGCCCGCTGTCTAGCACGCAAGCGATGCGCGGGATCGTCAGGCTCGTTTCCGCTACATTCGTCGCCAGCACGATGCGCCGCAGCCGACCCGGCTCGAACACCCGTTGCTGCTCTACCATGCCCAGCCGCGCGAACAGCGGCAGCACTTCCGTATTTTTATAGCGCCGACCCTCCAGCGCATCCGCACACTCGCGGATCTCGCGCTCGCCCGGCAGGAAAATGAGCGTGTCGCCCATGGGATCGATATCATTGAGCTGATCCATCCCCCGCGCCACTAGCGACGCCAGTTCCTCGTCGTCCTTGCCCGGCAGAAAAAACTCCGCCACCGGAAACATCCGCCCCGGAGCCTCGATCACCGGCACGCGTAGCTGCCGCGTCTCGCGGCAGTCCGTGGAATCGGCGTCTCGCCGATTGCCAAAAAACTCCGCAAACGCCCCCGCATCCAAAGTCGCCGAGGAAATCACTATCCGCAGATCCGGCCGCTTTTCCAACAGCCTTTTCAGATAGCCCAGCAGGAAATCGATGTTCAGCGACCGCTCATGCGCCTCGTCGAGAATCAGCGCGTCGTATTTCGCCAACCCCGCATCCCCCTGGGTCTCCGCCAGCAGGATGCCATCCGTCATGAACTTGATCCGAGTCTCCCGCGAAGTCCTGTCATCGAACCTTACCTGATAACCCACGAAGCCACCCAGCGGCACCGCCAGTTCCTCCGCCACCCGCTTCGCCACACTCACCGCCGCAATCCGCCGCGGCTGCGTGCACCCAATGATCTTCCTCTTACTTGAAACTTGAGATTTGAAATTTGAGATTTCAAGCGCTTCCGCTACCATCTTCGGGAGCTGCGTCGTCTTGCCAGAGCCCGTATCGGAAACCACCACCACCACCTGATTCTCCCGGATCGCGGCGATGATCTCCTCCCGCCTCTCCACCACCGGCAACTCACCCGGATAATTCCACCTCCCCGAAAAACTCATCGCCGGGATTCTTTCCGGACTCGCGGTGTGATCAAGCGAAACGAAGAGCCGCTCTGGCTGTTTCGATTTTAATCATCGCCACCGCCGCCCGCCGCCGGTTCCGCGAAGTCGCCGAGCTCCTCGCCAAGATAGTCCGCCTCGTCCTCCGCTTCCGCAAAACCGCACCCGGCTAAGCCTTCTCCGAAACCTGGCAAGCTACCCACATCATAGTTCCTCTGTTTTAAATTCGCTATATCCCTCGTAGTAATAGCTGACATCGATGCCTTTCATAAATAGGGCGCGATCATGGATTTGATCGGTCAGGGAGTGGCGGAGCAGGGCTTTGATTTCCAGGTCTTTGACCACGCTGCGCTGCATGGCGGAGAGGTATTCTTCTCGGCCGACGCTGTTCCAATCGATGACCTGTTGGATTTCCTTTTTGAGGATCAGATCAAGCCAAATGCGGGTGGCGCGGCCATTGCCCTCGCGGAACGGGTGGGCGATGTTCATTTCCACATATTTCTCGATGATTTCCTCAAACGTGTTTTGCGGCATGGCGTCGATCGCCTGAAGCGATGGCTCAAGGTAAATTTGCGAGGCGAACCGGAAATTCCCCTTCGACATGTTCACCTCGCGGATTTTTCCGGCAAAGGCGTAGATGTCACCAAATAGATAGGCATGAATGTAGGCGAGCCCAGCAAAAGTGCCGACTTCCGCATGGGAAAGATCGCCGGAGTCATAAAGCTGCTTGGCTTTTTGCTTGCTGATTTTTTCCTCAGCGAGGGCGAGCTCTACTTGGTGGGTGATGTTCAGCTTGTTTTCTAAAACCATGATGATGCTCTGCTTCATTGATTTTAACCACGAATGAACATGAATGGACACGAATTTCCACGATTGGGTTTGCGTTGCGTTCATTCGCAGTTCGGTGCCCTGTTCCGCATGATCCTGTCCACCTCAGGATCCAGATGCGGGATCTCAGTTTCCCCTTTCGCAAGGGCGGCGCGGATCGCGGTGGCGGAGGCGGGGTGCTCGCCGTGGACGGGGATCATTCGGTAGCCTTCACGCGGGAGAACCGCGGACCCGTTGCGAGCAAGAACGATAAACTCCACCAAGCTCGCGAGGATTTCCGGATGCCTCCATGTAGGTAGCGCTGCCCATTGATCGCCGCCCATGATCCAGAACCATTGGTTGCCAGGATATTGGGAAACGAGTTTTTCCATCGTCAGGTAGGAAAAGGAAGGGGTATCCGTTTCCAGCTCGGTGAGATCGGTCTTCGCCCACGGGATTCCGGCAAGGGCGGTGCGCAGCCATTCGGCGCGGGTGGTGCCAGGGGTCGGCGGGCGGTCCGTCTTGTGCGGGGAGATCTGGCAGGGAAGGAACCACACCTCATCGAGCTGCGCCGCTTCCTTCGCGAGAGTGGCGAGATGGATGTGGCCGTGGTGGACGGGATCGAAGGAGCCGCCGAAAATCCCGATCCGTTTCATGCCCGCAGCCTAGAACGGGGACTTGGGGATCGTCATTAGGAATTTCGTTTCCACACCGGGAACGGAGGTCACGGAGATCGTGCCGTGGTGCGCCTCGACCGCGCGTTTCACGATGGAAAGCCCGAGACCGGTGCCTTTCACCTCAAGCTGTGAGTGATGCTTTTCTACCCGGTAGAACCTGCGGAAAATGTGCGGAAGATCCGCGCTGGGAATCCCGATGCCACTGTCCTTTACCCAGATCAAGACATGATCACCGCTCTCCGAACTACCGACCTCGATCTTCAGATCCTTGTAGGGGTTCTGTTTCAGCGCGTTCTCGACGAGATTGAAAAGCACCTGCGTCCAGTAGAAGCGATCGCCTTCGAGGGTGATTTCGTCATCGTGAAGGTGCATGGAAACATCCGCCTGCTGGCTACGGACGACGGATTCGAGGCGCTCCAGGACATCCTTCACGCATAGGCGGAGCTTGAAGGGCTCGATCTTGATCGCCGAGGCCTCGCCGGATTCTAGGCGGGAAATCACCAGCATGTCCTCGACGATGCGCGAAATCCGGTCCGTGTGTTTTTTCATCACCGTGAGGAACCGCTTCGCCATTTCCGTATCCTCGATCATCCCGTCGTCGAGCAGGTTTTCCAGATACCCGTTGATGATCGCAAGGGGGGTGCGCAGTTCGTGCGAGGCGTTCGCCACGAAGTCCTTGCGGATTTGGTCGAGCTGATACTCGGATGTCACGTCACGGATCACGACTCGGGTATTGGGGTTGCCGTCAGGGGTGTCGGAGAGCTGGGCGGCATCGATGATCCACGCGTTGTTGCCACGGGTTTCGAGGTCGCCGAGGGGCGAGGTTTGTTGAGGGAGGACGACGCGAGAGCGCACCGGCTCACCCGTTTCCAAGCATAGCAGTAAGGCCTCGGCGAGGCGGGGGTCGAGAAACGCCTCGCGCACCGGCCGGCCGGTAAGGGCGCGCCCGCGGAAAAGCTCCTGCGCGGCAGAGTTGGCGAAGAGGATGTTTGCGCGCGAATCCACGATGAGGAAGGCATCCCCAAGGCCGTCGAGCAGGCGGTCGCGTTCATCTTTGGCTTGTTTGAGATCGAGTTCGAGTCGCAGTTTCCATGCCTTTACCTGCGACTCGTATTCCTTTCTGGAGCGCTTTAGCCGGATGACCTGTAGGAAAAGGGCGGCGAAAGCGGCGAGGGCAGCAAGGATGGTTAGTTTCTCTGTCATGTGACGGGGCTCGCCACTAAATAGCCCACTCCGCGCACCGTTTCAATCAAAGCCCCGTGCTCTCCGAGCTTTTGTCGCAGCCGCTTCATGTGTGTGTCGAGCGTGCGGCTGTGGACTTCGTCGCTATAACCCCAAATGGTGCGGAGCAGTTCGTTGCGATCCTGCGGCTTGCCGGAGCGCTCGCATAGGAAAAGCAGGAGCTTGAACTCGGTGCCGGTGAGATCGACTGGTTCGTTGTCCAGATAGAAACGCACGGCGTTCTTGTCGAAACGGAACGGGCCGAACTCGTATTCCACGGCGCCAGGCGGCGCGTTGGCGCGCTTAAGGATCGCATTCACGCGCAACACCAACTCCTTGGGGCTGAACGGCTTGGTGAGGTAATCGTCAGCTCCCGCTTCGAGTCCTTGGATGCGGTCTTCCGTCTGCGCCCGGGCGGTGAGTATAATCACCGGGATGCGCGCTGTCCTCGCATCTCGGCGGATCTCGCGAAACACCGAGTAGCCGTCGCGCCCCGGCAGCATGAGATCAAGTATGATCAAATCTGGCCTTTCACGAATCGCTATTTCCGTGCCGGCGATGCCATCATGCGCCTTAAGCACCTCATAACCCGCACGCTGCAGGTTGAACATGATTAAGTTAGCGATGTCCACCTCGTCCTCAACAATCAAAATTCGTTGCATTAAATACTAATTTATCTCGGTGGCACTCATTTCATGAAAGGTTCTAATGTGACAATTTGGTCACATTAGAACCTTATTAACATAGCTACCGGGTTTCATAGTGGTAATCTAATGCACTTTGCCCGATGTTGTAGTTCGGGCCTACGCTGGTCGCACCGTGGATAATGGCATACGTACCGATCTGTAATACCCGCGCGGTATTCTCCGCAAGCTGAAGGCATGCGCCTGACAGTTCGGCAAATTGTTGTTCAATCATCGAGGCGTTGGCGATTAAAGATTCTTATAGCTCACGACTCACCGTGAAGGGACAGGAGATCACCACGTTTTTTGTGGGCAATAACATTGCTTAGATAATTTAGCGGCGGATTCAACCCGGAAATGCAACGAGGCAATGCATTCATCCTAATCTGCCGTTTCTACGCCGCAGGTTGGGTTTGTTACACGCAACGCAGTAAAAAAAATTGGCATCGCCATCGGCAATAAAGCTACACCCACAAATCCTGCAAACCGCTCTAATGCGCACCAACCGCTTCTCCGCCCGCAGGTGCAGATATCGCGAAACCAAGGAAGCAACCGCAACCAAAAGGAGGCTAGCCGCAACCAGTATGGTCACAAACTCACTCAGGGTCAGACTCATTGTTTCTGTTGTTTTCGAAGTCAATCCGTAGCCCGAACCAACGCTCTCCATCACCTTGCTTAAAACGTATACCCCGCAGCCAACTCTCTAGTGCTGCGTGTAAAGGATCCGGCGCGCCGGCCAGCGGGATGAGCTCCGCCACGCTGCCGTCTTCCCGCAGGCTCACCAGAAAACGCAGTGAATCTGCCAGCCCGCCTGTTCCAAGCGGATAATCAAAGTCTGGCAGATCTTTTGGAAGCCATTTGATAGCAATCTTATCATATGGAACCAGAATCGGATCACCCGGCAAGGACGCGGCCCTACGAACATCGTCCGGAGTATTCGCCTCCCTAGCGGGAATAACAGGAAACTCCCGTTTGCCTTTCGTCGTGATGTTCGACCTCACTACACCGGATACTCCGCGCATCGGGCGCAGGCTCACTTTGTAATCTGTCCACCATCCCAGCGCCTGATTATTATCAATCATCAGTCCTTCATATTTCCTCTCCGTTTCCAGCCGCCCAGGAAACGGCCCGTTTTCCTGGGCCGTTAGCGCCCAGAATTTCGCCATATCATCATCCACCAACCGGATCAGCGTTCCCCCCACATCGGAATCTCTGCGTTGCGCTGATAGGTTAAGCTCTATCGATCCAATGATGAATACGAAAAGCAGCCCCATGATGATAATAGAAAAAAGCATATCCCTACGGTTCACTTCCGCTTTGCTCCAATCAAAGATGAATGGGTGCTTTGTCATTCAGGAAGAATACTGTCGGGTTCAGTAAATTCATCTACGGGCTCCAGTTCACCCACAAGAGCCAGCCGAAAACCTGCACTCAAAATGACCTCACTCACTTTACGCTCCATTCCTACCGAGGTTCGCATGTCGGTCTTGAGAAGGACGATGGCGCGCGCCATTCGCTCATCCTGCATGAGAGCCGCCAATTGTTCCGAAAGCTCCTCCAGTGTCACCGCTTGCCTGCCTAGATAAATCGGAACCTCCTCGCTCCCGGACCCAACTGTAACCACAATCGAATCCGCATAGCGTTGCATCTGGAAACGTGAAGACGGCACTTCTACTGAAATGCCACCCTGGCTCAAGAACATTGGCACCAGCAGAAGCAGCATGGTCACCAATGATAAGAGATCGAACAACGGCATCGCGTGCAGGAATCCCGGTCTTTCCTCCAGCGTTGTCTCTAGCTTCATTTGTTAGTCTCAGACTGGGGGATGGTTGTAATTTGAGGGCGTTTCTTACCATGGATAACCTCCCCTTGAAACGGTGCGAACTCCTGCTCATCGCGCGCATCCGCAATCATGTGAGCGATTTCGATACCCGCCCGTTCGATTCTGCTAATCAACCTCCGCGACCTACCCAAGAAATATAGATAAAAAACATACATCGGCACCGCCACCGTAAGCCCTACCACAGATGTAATCAGCGCGGTCATTACTCCTGCGGAGAGTTCAGTCGGGCCAGTAGCGCCTCCCTGCTCACTGATTCTTTGGAAAGCGTCGACCATGCCAAGCGTCGTTCCCAGCATACCCACCAGTGGAGATAGAAGCGCTACAGCCAGGATCGCACGGATGTTTTTCTCGATACTGGGCACTTCAAGCTGCCCGGTTTCCCGGATCACATCCATTAGATCGCGCCGCTCCAAGTAGTAGCGGAGCAGGCCCGCATGAGCTACCCGACCCACTGGCCCCGGCGCACGCGCCGCCTCATGCAAGGCTTCCGCGAACGCCCGCCGCCTTACATGTACCCCGAGCCCGATTAGCAGCGAACTCACATTCATCCTAGCCCGGTGGAAATAGAACATACGCTCCACCACGCATACCGCCCCAAAAAATCCCAGCCCTAGAAGCACCCACACAAGCGGCCCTCCCTTTTCAATCAGTCCCGATACATCCCATTGCGCCAGAATCATCCTGCTGGTAAAATACCCCCTACCGACCACTTCAGGCAACCCCGAAAAGGGTGTGATTTTTTAGACATGAAAACCACCCCAGAAAGCCATGCATGTGAGAGTGAGTATTTTTAAGAAATCCAACCGCGAATGCACCCTGAAGGCCATAATAACGGAAGTTTAAGGGTCAGCTTCGCAGATGTTCGATGGCTGCCTCGAGATCGGCTAGGGTGACGGTCTCAATGACTTGGGCTTGGCCGATTTCGGAAAGCGTGATGAAACGGATTTTGCCGGATTTGAATTTTTTGTCGCGGGCGAGTTTTTCCATGACGGTGGCGGTGGGGATGGAAGCGGGCAGCGTGAGCGGCAGGTGGAAATGGCGGAGCGCGGCGAGGATTTTTTCCGAAGCGGCGGGCGGGAGGGCGGAGTGTTTTTCGGAAAGGAACAGCGCGGCGCGGATGCCGAGGGCGATGGCCTCGCCGTGGAGCATTTCACCATAGGGAAGCGAGGCCTCGATGCCGTGGCCGATCGTGTGGCCGAAGTTGAGGAGGGCGCGGATGTCCTTGGTCTCATATTCGTCTGCCTCGACGATGCGGGCCTTGATCGCGATGTTACGGGCGAGTAGGTCGGCGGGGACATCGCGCGTTTCGGGATCGATGGACATCAGCTCCGCAAGCATCGCGGTATCGCGGATGGCAGCGTGCTTGATCGCCTCGGCGAAGCCCTCGTGGAACTCGCGCGGCGGGAGGGTGGCGAGCGTTTGCGGATCGACGATGACGAGCTTCGGCTGGTGGAAAGCTCCCAACAGGTTTTTCCCCTCCGCCACGTTCACGCCGGTTTTCCCGCCCACTGAGGAATCGACCTGCGAGACGATGGTGGTGGGGATTTGGACGAAAGGGATGCCGCGGTAGAAAATGGAGGCGACGAAACCCGCGAGATCACCGACGACCCCGCCACCCAGCGCGATGATCAGCGAGCGGCGGTCGTGCCCGGCGCGGATCATTTCTCGGCAAAGGTTTTCCGCGTGCGAAAGGGATTTCGAAGCCTCCCCGGCAGGAACTGTATGCAGGGTGGGACGGTTTTCGATGAAGGATGCAAGTAGGGTTTCCGCATGGTGCGCGGCGACTGTCTCATCGGAAATGACGGCGGGGCGGAACCCCGAAAGCCCGTGTTCCGAGAGGAGCTTCGCGGTTTCCGAAAGCAAGCCGCTGCCGACGACCACCGGATAAGAGCGGTCGGCAAGGGCGACGTGGACGGTGGGCATGGGCGAAGACTTGATTTCCGGCTCGGAAACATCAAGGAAGAAGGAGCGGGCGTCGTCGCCCCGCAAAAT
>CAMAXN010000059.1 GCA_945862245.1 Prosthecobacter debontii | reverse complement strand
GGAATTTTCATCAAAAAAAACCGACGCAACCTGCTCTTCTAAACCTGCTACCTCCATTTGTGGTTGTGCGTGTTTTGAAAAACGAGACATTCATTCGGTATGAGCCAAACACCGAATCCGCAACACATCCGCATCCTTTTCCTCGGCGATATCGTTGGCGAACCGGGGCGCAAGGCGATCATCGATAATCTTGCGGAGATCCGGCGAGAGCACACCCTTGATTTTATCATCGTGAATGGCGAAAACTCAGCGTCAGGAAAGGGAATTACGCCCAAGATTGCCATCGATCTTCTCCGCGCTGGCGCCGCGGTCATTACGACGGGTGATCATGTCTGGGACCAGAAGGACATCGTGGATTATTTTCCCACCGAGCCCCGCTTGCTCCGGCCTATCAATTATCCGGAAGGCACGCCGGGCGCCGGCAGTGTGGTTCTCGATACGGCGAAGGGCAAGGTGGCCGTAATTCAGGCGCAGGGACGCAGTTTCATCCAGCCGCCCCTTGAGAACCCGTTCCTTGCGGTCGAAATGGAAGTGCAAAGGCTGAGGGGCGAAGGTGTGAGGGTCATCGTGCTCGATTTTCATGCCGAGACGACTTCCGAAAAAATCGCCATGGGCAGGATGTTGGACGGGACGGTCTCGCTTGTGGTTGGAACACACACCCACGTGCAGACCGCCGATGACACCATTTTTCCTGGCGGCACCGGATACCTGACCGACGCGGGCATGTGCGGCCCAGAGCAGTCCGTGCTTGGACGTTGCATTGACTCTGTCATCTGGCGTTTCCGCTCCGGGATGCCAACCCGTTTCCCGATCGCCAAGGGGCCAGTGCGAGCCTGTGGCGTAATCATTGAGGCGGATATCGCTTCAGGGCATTGCCTCCGGATCGAGAGATTTGCTGAAATTTACAGCGATAAAGAGACGGAAATTGGCTTTGGAACCACTGAAAATCCCGTAAAATGAGGGATTTAGCTAAAAGTTTCAAAACAACCATATTTTTTTTGACAGGTGGCCGCGAGTTGCTAATGTCCCGCCCGCTCTTCCCCACAAGCAGTCAGGGGTGCCGCGCCCAGTCCCGGGTTAAACGTGACAGGTCGCGGTTCTTTTGTCGGCGGACGGTCGGGCTCACAACAATGCACATTGCTCGTGTAGCTCAGGGGTAGAGCGCATCCTTGGTAAGGATGAGGTCGGGGGTTCAATTCCCCCCACGAGCTCCATGAACCACCAGAACATCTCCTAAAACGTCTCAGCGAAACCACAACGAAAATGGCAAAAGAACAATTCCAACGCAACAAGCCGCACGTAAACATCGGCACCATCGGTCACGTCGACCACGGCAAAACCACCCTCACCGCAGCGATTACAAACACGCTGGCTGAGAAAGGCTTTGCCCAGAAAAAAAGCTACGCAGATATCGATGCGGCACCCGAAGAGCGCGAGCGCGGCATTACGATCAATACTGCACACGTGGAGTATGAGACGGAACAACGCCACTATGCGCACGTCGATTGCCCGGGGCACGCCGACTACGTCAAGAACATGATCACCGGCGCTGCTCAGATGGACGGTGCGATCCTTGTTTGCTCTGCCGCCGACGGTCCCATGCCGCAAACCCGTGAGCACATCCTACTCGCCCGCCAGGTTGGAGTTCCTGCCCTAGTGGTATTCATGAATAAGGTGGACCTTGTTGATGATGCCGAGCTTCTCGAACTCGTTGAGATGGAGATCCGCGATCTTCTTTCTTCCTACGATTTTCCGGGCGATGACATCCCGATCGTAGCCGGATCCGCTTCTAAAGCCCTTGCCGGCGATCCCGAGCAGATGGCCAACGTGAACAAACTCATGGACGCGGTTGATTCCTACATCCCCTTGCCAGAACGTCCTATCGACAAGACTTTTCTCATGCCTATCGAAGACGTGTTCTCGATCGAAGGTCGTGGAACGGTCTGCACAGGGCGTGTCGAGCGCGGCATCATCAAGAAGATGGAGGAAGTCGAAATCGTCGGCATCCGCGACACCCAGAAGACCACCGTCACGGACATCGAAATGTTCCGTAAACTGCTCGACGAAGGTCGCGCCGGTGACAACGTCGGTCTACTCGTCCGTGGTCTCAAGAAAAACGATGTCGAGCGCGGTCAAGTGATGGCCAAGCCCGGCACTGTGAAAGGCCACACGGTCTTCAAATCCGAGATCTACGTCCTTTCCAAGGAAGAAGGTGGCCGCCACACCCCGTTCTTCTCAAACTACCGTCCTCAGTTCTATTTCCGTACGACCGACGTCACCGGCAGCATCAAACTTCCCGAAGGAGTCGAAATGGTCATGCCCGGAGACAACATCGGCCTTGAAGTTGAACTCATCAACCCGATCGCAATGGAAACTACCATGCGTTTCGCAATCCGCGAAGGCGGCCGCACCGTTGGTGCCGGACGTGTCGGTGAAATCATTAAATAATTCAAATTAGCGGTATCGCCGGTGAGCTGATGTTCGCCGGTGAGCCAAGCACTTGGGGCACCCCACTAAACGGGGTGCCCTTAAGTCGCCTCAAACCCCTTCCTTCTCCACATAACGCGTCAGTAGTTCAATTGGTAGAGCGTCGGTCTCCAAAACCGAATGTTGGGGGTTCGAGTCCCTCCTGGCGTGCCACTCTCCGTTACCCTTCCACCACGAATGAATTTCCTCGAATACTTTAAGATTGGCGATAGTTGGATTACCTCTGGAATCGTATATGTGGTTCTCGCCTTGGCTTGCTATTTCTTTTTTAAAAATATCGTTCGGATCTCCGCTTTTACTGGGGAGGTGAAAGGCGAACTCCGTAAGGCGAGTTGGCCGTGGGACTCGGATCCGAAGGCCAAAGGCTTTCGGAAATACAAGGAGCTAATCGACTCCACCATCGTTGTCCTGATCGCCGTGATCCTGCTCGCGGGATTCGTCCAGTTCTGGGACTTCATCCAGCTCCTCACAGTCGGTTTTCTCACAGATATCTTCCGTTAATTTTTTTCCTTCCCCGCCAACCTCCCTATCCCATGTCCGACGCTAAAAATTACAAAGACCAATGGTATGTTGTACAAGTCCTCTCGGGCATGGAAGGCAAGGTGCGCACCCGCATTGAACGCCAGGTTGAAGCCGAGGAGATGCAGGACTACATCCGTGAAGTCCTTGTCCCCACCGAAATCGTTTCTGAGATCAAGCGTGGCAAAAAAACCGAGACCAAGAAGAAATTTTTCCCAGGTTACATTATCGTGAACATGTATCTGTCCACGGAGAACGGTGAGCTTGTCGAGAAGACCTGGTTCTTCATCAAGCAGATCGAAGGTGTAATCGGTTTCGCAGGTACGAAAGACCGTCCAGCACCCATGCGCGCCCGGGAAGTTGAGGCGATGCTATCCCAGATCCAAGAGCGCGAGGAAACCGTACGCCCAGCGATTTCTTTCGAGGTCGGCGATACCGTCAAGGTCGCCGATGGTCCTTTCCAATCCCAAAACGGAATCGTCGAGGAAATCGACCCCGAGCGCGGTAAGCTCCGCGTCGCCGTCGATATCTTCGGCCGCACCACTCCCGTCGAACTCGAATACTGGCAGGTCGAGCGCGAGTAAGCACAAATTTCAGCATTTCAGCATTTACCAAATAACAATATGGCCAAAGAAGTCGTTAAAATCATCAAACTCCAGATCAAGGCTGGAGCTGCCAATCCATCTCCACCGGTCGGCCCTGCCCTCGGTCAAGCGGGCGTCAATATCATGGGCTTCTGCAAGGAGTTCAATGCGGCAACCCAGAACCAGTCCGGCGATGTCCTTCCTTGCGTGATTTCGGTATACAAGGACAAGTCCTTTACCTTCATTACCAAGAAGCCACCCGCAGGCAATCTGCTCAAGAAAATCGCAGGTCTCGCATCCGGTTCCGGTGAGCCGAATAAGAAGAAAGTCGGCAAGATCACCAAAGCCCAACTCATGGAAGTGGTCAGCATCAAAATGCCCGACCTGAACACCAAGGATCCCGAAGCCGCCGCACGCATCCTCGCCGGCACCGCCCGTCAGATGGGTCTTGAAGTCGAGGGAATGTAAAAAAATCTCCGCCGTCCGTGAGGATGGCACACCGCAAGAGGGTGGGATGCGAGTCCTATCCGTTATCACTGCAAACTAATAAACAACATGTCCAAAACACGCAGCAAACGCTACCGGAAAGCAGCCGAACTCATCGGCGCCGGAAAATCCTACTCACTCACGGATGCAATAAGCACCGTGAAAAAACTACCCGCCCCGAAGTTCACGCCCACTGTTACGCTTTCGTTCCGCCTCGGGGTTGACCCGCGCAAAAGCGACCAGATGGTTCGTGGTTCCGTTTCCCTTCCGCATGGAACGGGTAAGAACGTTCGCGTCATGGTCTTCGCCCAGGGTGCCGCCGCCGAGGCCGCTATCGCTGCCGGAGCCGAGCATGTCGGTTACGAGGATCTCATCAAAAAGGTGCAGGAAGGCTTCGTTGATTTTGACTCGGCCATCGCCACCCCCGATGCCATGGCGGAAGTCCGCAAGATCGCCCGCGTCCTAGGTCCCCGTGGCCTGATGCCGAACCCCAAAACTGGCACGGTCACTGACGACGTAGCCAAGGCGGTCAAGGAAGTAAAAGCAGGCCGTATCGATTACAAGCTAGACAAGAACGGCAACGTTTCCGGGGCCATCGGCAAGGCTAGCTTCGACGAGAAACAGCTTGAGGACAACGCCCGCGCTTTCCTTGAGAGTGTTGCCAAAGCCAAGCCCGCTTCCGCCAAAGGAAATTTCATCCAAGCCGTTACCCTCGCCGCAAGCATGCTACCAGGCCTTCCGCTTGAAGCCTCGGCTTACGTGAAAGTCTCCGCATAACACCAGCACACTACGAAAATGAATCCAGACAAACAAATTATTATCGACAGCTTGCTGGCACGTGTCAACGAATCGCCTTATGTAATTGTTATCGATTACACGGGACTCACCGTCCCCCAGTTCAGCGAACTCCGCAACCGCCTCAGCGATAACGGGGCAAAATGCACCGTTGCCAAAAATAGCTATATGCGCAAAGCGCTCGGCGAAGCCGGACTTCCGGATCTCGGCGCTGATCTCGTTGGTCAGACGGCCTTCGTGACTGGTAATGCCGAGGTATTCTCCGCCGCGAAAGTCCTGAAAAACTTCGAAAAAGAGTTCAAGAAGCCAGAAATGAAAATCGGCATTCTCGGAAAGAGTGTGCTCGACAGCGAAAAGCTTAAGGCCATTGCCGACATCCCGTCGCGCGAAGCAGTGCTTTCCCAGCTTCTGGGCCTCATCAATGAACCGGCCACGCGCATCGCACGTATCCTCCTTGAGAAATTCGATCCGGAGCGCCAACACTTTAAATCCGGAGGTTCAGAAGAACCTTCCCCAGTAACTGCCGAAGTGCCTGCCGCCGAAGTGCCTGCCGCCGAGGTGCCTGCCGCCGAGGTGCCTCTTGAAGTAACCGCCGAAACAACTGAAACAATCTGAACGGATGGTCCGTCGCGTCTCCACGCAAAGGCCTGATTAACAATGGTTCCTCGTCGGTCTCCCAGCAGGGAGGCTGAAATCCCCGGAAGCTCCGGGGGCGACGATACCGCAAAAGGAGAAAATACATGTCAAACATCGCAAACCTAGTGGAAGAACTCGGCAAACTTACCGTATTGGAAGCTGTCGACCTCGTTAAGCAACTCGAACAAACCTGGGGTGTCTCGGCAGCCGCGGCAGTAGCCGCTGGTCCAGCCGCCGCCGCAGGCCCAGCCGAAGCAGCCGTAGAGCAAACCGAGTTCAATGTCGTCATTACCGGAGCAGGTGCCAACAAGATCGCCGTCATCAAGGCGGTTCGTGAAATTGCCCCCGGCCTCGGTCTCGCTGACGCGAAGAAACTTGTCGAAAGCGCCCCGATCAACGTCCTTGAGGGCGTTTCGAAGGACGCTGCCGAAGCGGCCAAGAAGAAACTCGAGGAGTCCGGAGCGACAATCGAGCTGAAGTAGCCCATCAAGGATTTCCCCGGGGCGGAACCTGTTTCCGTCCCGGGCATTTCCTAAAATACTTATTTAAATCCCCACTAATAACAGAAACCGATACGTGACACCAACAGAACTCAAGGTGTTACGACCCGCTTCCATAAATTTGCCTTCTCCCTCTATCTCTTGATCCTAATTTGCCCGAGCCTGAAAAGGCTCCGGGCTCGAACCCGTAACACCACCACTACCACACCACCATGGCTGAACGTCTCTATTTCGGAAAATTTGAAGAAGTTATCGAACCACCCAACCTTATCGAGGTTCAGAGTAGGTCTTACGACGAATTCCTCCAGAAGGAAGTATCCCTTGGTGACCGTTCCGATACCGGACTTCAGGCGGTTTTTCGTGAGGTCTTTCCGATCAAGTCCTACGACGAGGCGATTGAATTGGATTACATTACATACGATATCGAGGATCCGAAAACTACTTCTCTAGACTCGCTCCGCAACGGAGAGTCCTTTACCGCAGCACTCTATGTGACCTTCAAGCTGAAGGATGAAACCGGTACCAAAAAAGAGCGAGTTTATATGGGCGAGCTACCGATGATGACCCGTCGTGGTACGTTCATCATCAATGGCGCCGAGCGCGTCATCGTTTCCCAGCTGCACCGTTCACCCGGGATCTGCTTCGAGACCTCCCGGCACCTTAACGGCAAGATGCTGCATTCTTTCCGTATCATCCCCGACCGCGGCTCATGGCTCGAAGTGCAATTCGATACGAACGATCTGCTATACGTCTATCTCGACCGCCGTCGCCGCCGTCGGAAATTCCTAGCTACGACTTTCCTCCGCGTCTTGGGCTATCCAACCGATCGCGACATCGTCAGTCATTTCTACTCGATCGAAAATCTTACCCTTAACAGTAAGATCGACGAAGCGGAACTTGGCCACAAGGTGCCTTTCGAAGATATCCTAGACGGCGAACTGGTCATTGCGAAAGCCTACGAGCCGCTCACTGCAGGCATCGTTAAGCAGCTTGTCGCTCTCGGACAGAAGAAGCTGGAGGTTATCGACGGACGTGAGGACGAAATCCTCCTCAAATCACTCCGTAAGGATCCCGCAAAGGACGAGGAGTCCGCGCTCAAGGACATCTACCGCAAGCTGCGCCCAGGCGATCCACCAACTGCATCCAACGCCCGCGCCCTACTCAAGCGCCTGTTCTTCGACGCGAAAAAATACGACCTGACCCGCGTCGGCCGATACAAGATCAATCAGAAGCTCGGCATCGGCGTTGATTCCGACCAGCGCATCATGGTGCCCGAAGATTTCCTGGCCGCCGTCCGCTACATTCTGAAGCTGAAAAAAGGTGAAGGCGTCATCGATGACATAGATCACCTTGGCTCACGCCGCGTCCGTGCCGTGGGTGAACTTTTAGCTAACCAGTGCCGCGTCGGCCTCGCCCGCACCGAACGTTTGGTGAAAGAGCGCATGACGCTCTTCGACGTGAACATCGAGGGCATGACCCCGCAGAAGCTCATCAATCCGAAGGCGCTTTCTGCTGTGGTGCGTGATTTCTTTGGTCGTTCGCAGCTTTCCCAGTTCATGGACCAGACTAACCCCCTGGCCGAACTGACCCACAAGCGTCGCCTCTCCGCCCTCGGGCCGGGCGGTTTGAACCGCGACCGCGCGGGCTTCGAAGTCCGCGACGTCCATCCTTCCCACTACGGGCGTATCTGCCCCATCGAGACCCCTGAAGGCCCGAATATCGGTCTGATTAACTCGATGTGCACTTACGCTCGCATCAATGAATTCGGTTTCATCGAAACTCCTTACCGAAAGGTTAAGAAAGGCAAAGTTACCAACGAGATCGAATACCTCACTGCAGACCAAGAGGAAAACTACCTCATTGCTCAGGCATCCAACGTGATCGACAAGGCATGCCGTTTCGAGAAAGATCGCATCGACGCCCGTGAGCGCGGCGAGTTCATCGAGTCTACTCCGGACGCGGTGCACTACATGGACGTTTCACCGAAGCAGCTCGTTTCCGTCGCCGCCGGCCTCATCCCGTTCCTTGAGCACGATGACGCCAACCGCGCGCTGATGGGATCGAACATGCAGCGCCAGGGTGTGCCGCTGCTCGTTTCCGAGGCGCCGCTCGTCGGCACCGGTCTTGAGTCAAAGGCCGCCCGCGATTCCCGTGCCGTGGTCGTTTCCGAAGCCGACGGCATCGTCGCCGCCGCCACCGCCGAGATCATCATCACCACTGCCGATGGCAAGCTCCCCGTTTCCGAGGAGAAATTCCTCAGCGAGCCGGAGATCGTGAAAACGAACGTGGCCAAGGGTATTTTTGCCTATCCACTGCGCAAGTTCATGCGTTCTAACGCTGGCACATGCATCAACCAGAAGCCGATCGTCAAAGCCGGCCAGAAAATCAAGAAAGGCCAAGTACTCGCCGACGGCCCGAACACCGATAAGGGCGAACTCGCCATTGGCCGCAACGTGCTCGTCGCTTTCATGCCATGGAACGGTTATAACTTCGAGGATGCCATCGTGATCTCCGAGCGTGTCGTTAAGGACGATGTCTATACTTCGATCCATATCTCTGAGTTTGATGTCGCTGCCCGCGACACCAAGCTTGGCCCCGAGGAAATCACCCGCGATATTCCAAACGTTGGTGAGGAAGCCCTGCGCAACCTCGACCACGACGGTATTATCCGTATTGGTGCCGAGGTGAAACCCGGCGATATCCTTGTCGGTAAGATCACTCCCAAATCCGAGACGGAACTCGCTCCCGAGGAGCGCTTGTTGCGTGCGATTTTCGGTGAGAAAGCCGCAGATGTGAAAGACACTTCGCTACGCGTGCCATCTGGCTGCACCGGTATCGTCCAGGACATACGCATTTCCTCGCACGGACTCGCTAAGAAACGCGCCGAAAAGGTCGATCCCGCGGAGCTGAAGAAGCACCTCAAGAAGATCAACGACGAGCACAAGAAAAAGTCCGATAAGCTTACTGATGACCTCACGGAAAAACTCTCCGACATCCTGCTCGGTGAAAAAATCCCTCTCGATGTGGTAAACGCGCAGTCCGGCGAGATTATCATCCCTGCGAACCGCAAAATCACCAAGACACTGCTCCGCAAGCTCGCTTCCGTTCATGATCACATCGAGATCGACCCTTCCCCGATCCGCAACAAGATCGCCGAAATTATCAATTCCTTCCAAGGCCGCTTCCAGGAACTGGACACCGACCGTGAGCGCAAGCTCGACCAGCTCGAATCGGGCGACGACGTGGATCCCGGAGTTATCAAGGAGGTCAAGGTCTTCATCGCTGCTAAGCGCAAGCTCTCCGTTGGAGACAAGATGGCTGGTCGCCATGGAAATAAGGGCGTTGTCGCCACTATCGTTCCCGAGGAGGACATGCCTTATCTCCATGACGGAACGCCAGTTGATATCTGCCTCAACCCCCTAGGCGTGCCTTCCCGGATGAACGTCGGACAGGTTCTCGAAACCCACCTCGGTGTCGCCGCCAAGGCTCTTGGATTCACGGTCGCGACGCCCATTTTCGACGGCATCAAGGAAGACATCATCTGGAATTTCATGTCGGAGGCCAAAAAGGTTGATGGCGTGAAAATCATCGGTGGCGGCGAGAAAGCACGCGAAAGGAAGCCAAACGAAAAGGAAACCGCAGGCTACACCTGGATCGGCGATGGCAAGGATGGCAGCATCGCCGGTAAATCGACCCTCTATGATGGCCGCACTGGTGAAGCTTTCCACAACCCTGTCGTGGTCGGTATGATCTACATTCTCAAGCTAGGTCACCTTGTCGCCGATAAGATTCACGCCCGTGCCGTCGGCCCCTACTCGCTCGTTACCCAGCAACCGCTCGGTGGTAAGGCGCAATACGGTGGTCAGCGTTTCGGGGAAATGGAGGTCTGGGCACTCCAAGCATATGGCGCCGCTTACACTCTTCAGGAAATTCTGACCGTCAAATCCGACGACGTGCAAGGACGCACCCGCATCTACGAAGCGATTGTCAAAGGTGATAACAACTTGGAGGCCGGCACCCCGGAATCGTTCAATGTTCTTATCAAAGAGATGCAATCTCTTGGCCTCGATGTCCGTCCCGGACGCCAAGGACAGAGCACACACGGCTCACCGCTCGCCGGTGGTGGTGTGGATGACTTCTCCCTCGATGATCTGACCCTGTAATCCAAACACACACCTAACATAATATCTAATATCACTACCTATCATGAGTTTCGATAACAACCTTCGTGAAATCTTTGGCGTGGACGAGCGTCCTGAAGCATTTAACCAAGTATCCATCACCGTAGCCTCACCGGAAATCATCCGTTCCTGGTCCAAGGGCGAGGTGAAGAACCCGGAAACGATCAACTACCGCACGTTCAAACCGGAAAAGGGCGGCCTTTTCTGCGAGCGTATCTTCGGTCCCACCCGGGACTGGGAGTGCGCCTGCGGAAAATACAAGCGCATTAAGCACAAGGGTGTGATCTGCGATCGTTGCGGCGTCGAGGTGACCCTATCCCGCGTCCGTCGCGAGCGCATGGGGCACATCGAGCTGGCTGTGCCGGTTTCCCACATCTGGTTCTACAAATGCATGCCTTCCCGTATCGGCCTCATGCTCGACATGAGTGCCCGCCAGCTTGAGCGCGTCATCTATTACGAGGACTACGTTGTGACCGAGCCTGGCAATACTGCGCTCGAACTCGGTCAACTCCTCACCGAGATTGAAATTCGCGAAGCGGAGGACACCTACGGCGACGGCGCTTTTAAGGCGATGATGGGCGCTGAGGCGATCATGGAACTGCTACGGCAAATCGATCTCGCCCCGCTTGCCATCAAGCTCGAGGAAGAGCTCGGCACCACCAAGTCGAAGCAGAATAAAAAGAAACTCTCGAAGCGTCTCAAGATTACCCAAGGCTTCGCGGCTTCTAAGACGCGCCCCGAGTGGATGATCCAAACTGTTCTTCCCGTGATCCCGCCGGATCTGCGCCCGCTCGTCCCGCTCGAAGGCGGACGTTTCGCCACCTCTGACCTCAACGACCTTTATCGCCGCGTCATCAACCGCAACAACCGCCTCAAGAATTTGCTTCTTCTCAAGACTCCGGAAGTCATTATCCGTAACGAGAAGCGTATGCTCCAGGAAGCGGTTGACGCGCTGTTTGACAACGGCCGCCACGGCCGCGCCGTCACCGGCGCAGGCAATCGCCCGCTCAAATCCCTCAGCGATATGCTTAAGGGTAAGGGTGGTCGTTTCCGCCAGAACCTTCTCGGCAAGCGCGTCGATTACTCCGGCCGCTCCGTCATCGTCATCGGTCCCGACCTCAAGCTCGGTCAGTGCGGTCTTCCGAAAAAGATGGCTCTCACTTTGTTCGAGCCATTCATCATTCGCCGCCTGAAAGA
>CAMAXN010000058.1 GCA_945862245.1 Prosthecobacter debontii | reverse complement strand
ATCGACCACGAACTGCGCGCTCTATGGGAGCAGGACGACGCCCGTACTAACGCGTCGCTGATGAACCTCGTGGTCTATACGGAAAGAAAAGGCGGCCTTCTGGAGAACTCCCGCATCATAAGCGATCTCACACGTGAAAACGCTTGCCGCGCCATCCTCGTGGAAATCGCCCGCGATGAGGAAGCCTCCCTCCGCGCGTGGATCACCGCGCATTGCCAACTCTCCCACGGCCAGAAATCCGTCTGCTGTGAGCAAATCGCTTTCCGCCTCACCGGACGCGTAACTGGCCGTTTCCGCAACACCGTCTTCTCCCACCTCAATTCCGATCTGCCTCTCGTCTTCTGGTGGCAGGGCGCACTTTCCGATGTTTTTACCGAGCGACTCTCCAGCGTCATCGATCGCCTCATTGTCGATAGCTCTTCTTGGGATGATCCCAAGACTGACTTCGCAAGGATTTTTGAAGCGACCGAAGGAAATACTGCGTTTGTAATACAAGACCTCGCATGGACGCGCTGCTGGCAATTCCGCGTCGGCATCGCCGGGCTTTTCGACGACCCTGTAGCCCTCGCAACATTGGGTGAGATCGTCGCAATCCGAGTCAAACACTCTCCTCCGCACCGCAATACCGCCCTCCAACTCCTCGCATGGCTGGCCGTACAAGCCGGTTGGGAAATCGCTGGTGCTGGCCTCTTCGAAAACAAGGAAGGCCGTCGCATCACGATCAAGATCGAGTCCTCCGAGGATTCCGCTCCCCTAGGCCTCGTCGAGCTTTCTTCCCCAAAAACCACCGTCCGGGTCAGCCGCGAAGACAGCTCAGCCTATCTCCTACGCGAGATCGAGTCCGGCGATTACAAGGCCAGCTCTCTTTCACCCGCCGACCCGGATGTCTCCGAACGCCTCGTCGCCTGCCAGCTTTCGCGCGGTGGCAAGAACTCTCTTTTCCTGAAAATCTTTCCCGTATTCCTTAAGCTTCTGTGAGCCTGCTACCATTGCAGCCCATCGCTAGCTACTATCTGTTCATTCCTGTTTTCGGATACGTCGACGATTTCACCGCGACTTTATGCCAGCCAATCTCTCGCATATTGCAGGGGATATTTTTTTCAGAAAAATGATGAGCAAGTCGATGCTGGCGATTTTGCTGGGGAATCTGAGGGGAGAGATAGGGCATCATATGGGCACTAGCGATGTAGATGGCGTGGGTCTTTGTTCTCGGTTGCGCTGAGTTTCTCAAAGCGAAGCGGCTCTGCCGCCTTGTTGTTTCGCTCTTGACCAGCAAGCTGTAAAATCCCATGCTGACTCTTTTGGAAGTCAAAAAGCCGCTTTCTTTAGGGGAAGTTGGAGCGGGTTTCCATTAGCCAATCATGACTCTACTTATCAGCTACATACTCCTCGCCCTCATCGTCTCGTTCGTATGTTCCCTAGTCGAGGCTAGCCTGCTCACCATTACCCCGTCGGCGATCAACAGCGCCAAACAAAAGGGCAAGCGCTGGGCGGAGCGCATGGAGTCATACAAAAATGACATCGACCGGCCGCTGTCGGCGATCCTGACGCTCAATACCGTGGCGCATACCATGGGCGGCGTCGGCGCGGGTGCCGAATACGCCCGACTGTTTCCTGGGAAAACAAGTGAAGCGGTCTTCGCCGGCGCGCTTACCATTGCGATACTGATCCTGACGGAAATCATTCCGAAGACCATCGGCTTTCGCTATGCGGTTCCTTTGGCTGGATTCACCGCTTCCATCCTCAAGGTGATGGTCTTCTTTCTCAGCCCGCTCATTTGGTTTTCTAAGAAAATCACTCGTGTCATCACGTCGGGTAATCAGGATATTCCCAACATGCATCGCGAAGAACTCTTGGCGATGACACGCATCGGCGCGGAATCCGGGCAACTCAAGGAGCGCGAGAGCGAGTTTGTGCACAACCTGATCCAGCTCCACTCCATGAAGACCTGGGACATCATGACGCCGCGTCCGGTGATCTTTGCGTTGCCGGAATCGACGCCCTTGACTGAGTTTGTAAAAATCCTCGAAGAGAAACCTTTCAGCCGGATACCGGTTTATCAGGGAACCCGCGACGAAATCACCGGATTTGTGATCCGTGGCGAAGCTTTGCTGGCGCACCTCAAGGATGAACATGACACCGCCACGCTGGCCAATGTGAAACGCCCGATCACCGTTACCGCGGAACACACGCCGGTGGACCAACTCTTCCAAAGATTTATCGCCGAGCGCATTCAGATTACTCTCGTGGTCGATGAATTCGGCACCACGGTCGGGCTCGTCAGCTTCGAGGACATCATTGAGACGATTTTCGGCATCGAAATTCTGGACGAGAAGGACAAGGTCGCCGACATGCAAACCCACGCGCGCAACCTATGGAAGGAACGCGCCCGCAAGATGGGAATCGAACTTATCGAAGAGTAACCACAAGCGGAAACCGCTGATCATGGAAGTGCATCCGGAACAATGCTTGAAACTCATGTAATTGAAATCCATAGGAAAAAATTACCTCCCATCTTTGCTCTTTCCGGCTCGGTGCGGTGGGTCTTAGTCTACGAGCATGTTCCAGATCGTTTTCAATGAAATCAGCGCGGCGGAGATCTCGGCTTTGGGGACTTTGGAGCAGCTTGAGCTGTTGGAGGAGTTCCGGGTGACCGAGCAGGATCTGGCGGAAGGCGGCAGTGAAAAATTCGCCAAGCTAGAGCGCGATGGCCATTTTCTCTACCGTTTCCGCGCGAAGGAATACCGCTTCTACTTCGAAGTGAAGGATGGCTCGGTTATCGTGCATCGCGTGCTTCACAAGGGCACCTTGTCGGATTTCCTGTTCCGCTCTAAAATGCCTCTCGGAGAGGACGAGGCGCTGGCTGGCTCCAAGCATTTCTGGAAGCTAATCGACGAAGGCCGCAACGCGAAGCGGATTTAAATACTCTGTATCCAGTTGTAAGAATTCAACCGCGAATCCACCCTGAAGGGCATAAAAACGCTAAATATGTAGTTTGGTCCAGCAAGCTACCTAATTCCCAGCACGGAAATCACCACCCAAGGCGAGGTGGAGATCCACGCGGTTCTCCAGCCTCATACGGCGTATCGCAGCGTATTGGCTGGCGGAGTCTATCTGGAATGTCGTAGCATCGATCAGTGTTAGCACATCGCCAGTGCCGGCAGAGTATTCCTCGCCCGCGCGCACAGCGGCCTCGTCGGCGAGGGCGGCGGCCTGTTTCCCGGCGCGTTCGCGCTCGGAGAGGAAGCTTTCCGCCACAAGCGCCTGTTCGACCTCACCGAACGCATCGAGCACCGTTTTACGCAGCACCGCGATATCCTCCCGCTCGCCCGCCTCCGCCGAGTTGATTTCCCCTCGGATGCGGCCACCTTCAAAAATTGGCTGCGTGAGACCACCTCCGAGCGCCCAGATCAGACCGTCGCTGCTGAGTAAATCATTCACCGCCTCGCTGGCAACACCTCCGGATGTAGTCAGATTGAGGCTGGGGAAACGGGCGAGCTTGGTTTGCTTCAGGCGCCGTCCGGAAGAGGCGAGGTTGCGTTCCGCAGCAAGGATATCGGGGCGTCGCTGGAGCAGCTCGGACGGCAATCCTGCGGGGGTGGCTCCCGGGAAAGCGGGAAGACGCGCCTCAGCAGCGAGATTACCGGTAGGGTATTTTCCTAACAGGATTTCAAGCTGCCGCAGCACCCGCTCGCGTTCCTGTTTCCGCTGCGCTAAAGCTGCCCGCCGCGAAGCCCGCTCCGCCTCCGTAAGCCTCACCTGCGAGGCCGTGCCGCCACCATCCGTGATGGCGCGGTCGAAGCGTTCACGCACCGCATCGGCCAACGCACTCGCCGCCGCTACTGCTGTCTCCGCAAGGGTGACCTGCTCGTTCGCCTCGCCCAGCGCGAGCCACGCTTTCGTGACCTGCCCGGCCAGCGAAACGCTCGCGGCCTCATACTCGTATTGTCGCGCCTGCGCATCGGCGATCGCCGCCTCCTGGCCGGCCTTCGCGCGACCCCAGACATCAACCTCCCATGCCGCATTAAGATTCACCCCGAATTGCTCGGAAAGGCTTGATGGCGCGTATGTGCCGCCGTTCCCCGCGATGGGAAAGCCGATAAAGCTCCGCTTGTCACGTTGGGCGTTCCCGCCGAAACCTAGGCTGGGCATGCGTCCTGCGCCCGCGATCCTTGCCTCGCTAGCCGCACGGTCCACTCGCGCCGCCGCAGCCTTGATATCCTCGTTGTTTGTTAGTGCCGCGTCCACTAGCCCCCGCAGCTCGCCACCACCGATTTTTTCCAACCATCTACTGTCGATGCCAGCCTGTGCTTCCTTCGAGGCCTTCCAAACATTTGGCGCGCCCGCTACGGTTATCCGACTCTCTGGAGAAATCGCCGCACAGCCAGACAGCAAGCCGGCTACTACCAAGCCCAACAAACCATTTCCCAATCTCGTGCTCACGACCCAGCCATCACAGCAAGCACACGGAAAGTCAAATGCACAGACGCTAGCCGCCCTGCTCAGCGTAATGCCAACGCGACCATTTCCTTTAATTTTCTGTTAAAGTTTCGTTCTTTTGCGAGTTTCTCGAGTGGAATTTCCATGCGCCACCTCCAGTAGAACGGGATGATTGCGGGCACGTTGATGCGCTCGCCCTCGATGTTACCGCTCCGGAGATGCCCATCCATGGCGATGAGATCTTGGAAAGGAAACACGGTCCACATCGCGGGGGATTGGAGATGCTGGGTGAGAATGTCGCTAACCATTTCCGAAGTCAGATCATCCTCGGGAAATGCCTTACCAAACATTTCCCAAGCATAGAGTGCGCGTGCTTTTTCATCTTCATGCCACCAGCCGCGCAGGGTGGACATATCATGGGTTCCGGTGGTGACTACGCTCATGTAAGGCGTGTGCGCCAAATGCCCGAACTCCTTATCACTGTCCTTCGGCCAGCGCTGGATCTCCAGCGACAGGATGCCAAGCGCCTGCATCACGCCGGGCACGCAAGCGGGTACCATGCCGAGATCCTCACCGCAGAGCAGCATCTCGCTCGCGCCGCACATCGCCGGTAGTTTCTCCATCGCCATAGCCTCCCAGAAGCTCTCTTGGCGGTGAAAAAAATAATCGATATAAATTTCATGAAGGCGTTGCTGCGTTTCCCAATCCAGCGAACGGAATGATTCTGTCTCCTTCATCGACATGCGCGGGTGGAATTCTCCGAGCTTCGCCTCGATAAACAGCACCTCGGCGACGAGATCGATCAGCGAATCGCGCAGCCAAGTGTGGTTTGCCCAGTGTCCGGAAGGCAACTCCGCGAAAAAGTCTGCGAGCTTGCGCTGGGTCGCGAACTCCTGCTTCAGCGCATAGCGACCGCCGCCGATATCATTCAGGAAATCTCGCCTCACTCCGTCCGCAAATTCGCCGAATCGGAAGCCGATAATATCTGTGCTTATGAATGGCTCGCAGAATCGCTGGCGATCGAAATAAATCCCGCGATCTACGAATTCGGATTCCCTGATCGGCAGCGCTGGATCGAACCAGCCCATGATCCCCTCGATGTGCTCCTGCGGCACCTGCCAGATACGGAAGAAACCCAGAATGTGGTCAATACGGTAGGCATCGAAGTAGCGGCTCAGTTTCCCGAAACGCGCCCGCCACCACGCGTATCCGTCCTTCTTCATCTCGTCCCACGCATAGGTGGGGAATCCCCAGTTCTGCCCCTTCACGGCGAAGGGGTCGGGCGGGGCGCCGGCCTGCGCATTCATTTTGAAAATGTGAGGCGCGACCCACGCGTCCACCGAATCGCGGTCTACTCCGATGGGTAGGTCGCCTTTTAGCGCGACGCCGCGCGAGTGTAGGTGTGCCACCGCGTCCGCGAGTTGGAGGTCGAGTTCGTATTGCAGCCAGATGAAATACATCGCTTCTTTGCTCATCGCGAGCGTCTCTGCTTTTTTCTTATCGTATTCTGCCCACTCGCCCCACCTTGCGAATTCTGCGGTGCTGTGCTCGTCGCGCTTCACGGAGAACACCGCATAATCCTGCACCCAATCGCTGTTATGCTTCACATAAGCGAGGAAGGCCTCATCGCACAGGATCGAATCGTGGTTCTTTTCAAAAATCTCCCGCGTGACTTTCCATTTGACTGCCATCACCGCCTCGTAATCGACGTCCTTGTGCGTGTTGAGGCGTGTCCGATCTGCTGCTAGTGCGGCGACATCTAGTGGTGGGTAGCTCATCGCATCGAGCCGCAGGTAAATCGGATGCAGTGCGAACACACTGATCGAGGAATAGGGATAACTGTCCGTCCATGTGCGTGAGGAGGTGGTATCGTTAATCGGCAGGATCTGGAGCATTTTCAGCCCTACGGAGGACGCCCAATCTCCCGTCGCCTTGATATCCGCGAACTCGCCGACCCCGCAGCCCGCCGCGCTACGAAGCGAGAAAACTGGGATAGCTACCCCTGCGCCGCGGAACTTAAGATCCGCACTGCGCCGAAAATTTTCGTCGGAGACCACCACGTGGTCGGCCCCGCGGCGCGGCTCAAGGACTCGGTTTACGCCGTCCTCCAGTTTCACCGCCCGTGGCTGGGATTCGCAGTCCCACTCTGTCGTAAGGACATTCTGTCCCGACATTTTTCTACGATATAACCCATACTTGTATTCTACCTGCTCCCCGGCAGGCAACTCCACCTCTGCGATCCAGAGATTCCGCGAAACCTCGGTCATTGGCACTGCGCGGGCGTATCTCCATGACCCAAGTGCCTCCGCACTGCCGATCACGCAAGGGACCAGCCCTTTCGGAACCATCGTCATATGGATCTGAAATTCATGATTCTTGCCCTCGGAAACAAATTTTTCCAACTCCCGCGAACCGCCGCTTACTACCTCGAAAACTTTCGCTTCATACATCCGGTCTTCCGCCCCTGCCGAGCGCCAATCGTCTTGGAAAAGAACCCGTGGTGCAGTGATTGATACACCTTGCCATGCCCATCTCCGCTTCCCCGATTCCCGAAGCGTGATCTCATCCTTTTTGTAAACATAGCCATACCGCAGCTGCTTATCCGCACATTCCACTTCTACCTCCCAGTGCCCTTCGTCCGCCCACTGCATCGGCACTTCACGCTTCACGCCCCCGAACTCGATCTCCAGCCACAGTGATTCGCCGACCACTGTCCTATAAGCTAACCGGAACATACATTTCATGGCGCATAGCTAAGCTAGCCGAGCCTCGGCTCACCACCTCAAACCGTAAATTCTCAGCGTAAGCGGAAAGCATTATAAATTAATCAGGTGCCACCTAACTTTTAGTTTTTGGAGTGGCGTCATTAAGTTTGGAGCGGTCACGCAAATGTCCCATGAAATCTGTTTTTTGCGAGATTACGAAATTTGAGGAATTCCGCGGCAATCGTGCGTATGTTGTACGTATGATAAAAAAGCTACTGCTTGCTTTGTGTCTCTCGATGCCGACTTTAGTATCTTGTCAAGCTGAGACGAAAATGAATGAGAACAACAAAAAGCCCGCCCCGATGCCCGAAGTGCCCGAAGGTCATGAGGTGATTACACTAGGGGTCGGATGTTTTTGGTGTGCGGAGGCCGCCTACAACCAACTCGAGGGCGTGCATACCGCCGTTTCTGGCTATATGGGCGGCGAAATGAAAGATCCCACTTACGAGGACATCACCACCGGCACGACGGGTCACGCCGAGGTCGTCCGTGTTGTTTTCGATCCGAAAAAAATACCTGCCGAACGCGTACTCGCTTGGTTTTGGGATCTCCACGACCCGACCCAACTCAACCGCCAGGGCAACGATATAGGCACCCAATACCGCTCAGCGATTTTCTATGAAAACGACGCCCAAAAGGCCGTGGCTGATGCCTCGAAAAAGGCGGCGCAGGAAAACTTCGACAAGCCGATCGTCACGGAAATTACCAAGGCTCCCGTTTTCTACCCAGCGGAAAACTACCACCAAGGCTTTTATTTACAGAACAAATCGAATAACGGTTATTGTAAATATGTCGTCGAGCCGAAGCTTAAAAAGCTGAAACTCGATCACTGAGAACGGGTTGCATTGCGTCCGGCATTTTCTGAGAGATCCGGGCGGATTTGGCGTGTGCGCTTAGCCGCTTTTTCCCTCCGCCATGCCTCGATCTTCGCGTGATTTCCTGAGAGCAAAACATCCGGGACTTTCATACCCATGAAATCGATGGGGCGCGTGTAGCACGGCGCTTCTAACAGGTTCGGGTCGGAAAAGGATTCCTCGACGGCGGATTGCGAATCGCCGAGCGCACCCGGCAGCAGACGGATGACGGCATCGCACAACACCGCAGCGGCGATGGCTCCGTTGGTGAGCACGTAATCGCCGATGGAGATTTCCTCATGGATGAGACTTTCGACGATGCGGTGATCGACGCCCTCGTAGTGGCCGCAGACGATGAGGAGGTGGGTTTCGCCGGAAAGCTCACGGACGCGGGCTTGCTTGAGCGGCGCGCCCTGCGGGGTCATCAATATCACGCGGGTGTTCTCCTTTTTTAGCGCCGTAATCGCCGCATGCAAGGGGCCGGGCTGCAAGACCATCCCAGGGCCACCGCCGCAGGGCGAGTCATCCACGCGGCGATGCTTGTCCTCTGACCAATCGCGTAGATTGTGCCCGCACACCTCCACGATCCCCGCATCCTGCGCGCGGCGGATGATCGAATCGCCCAGCGGCGCCAGCGCGATCTCGGGAAAGAGGGTGAGGATATCAATGCGCACGGCTTCAGATGCTCATCGCCTGAAAGCCGCCATCGACGATCATTTCCATACCAGTGATGAAGGAGCCGGCCTTGGATGAGGCGAGAAGGAGGGTCGCTCCGATGAGCTCCTCGGCGTTGCCGAAACGGGAGGCCGGGGTCTGGCGGAGGATGTCGAGCACGCGAGATTCGTCGAGCACCTTGCGGTTCTGCTCAGCGGGGAAAAAGCCGGGGACGAGAGTGTTGACGCGGATGTCCTTATCCGCCCATTCGCGGGCGAGGTTGCGGGTGAGGTTGTGGACGGCGGCCTTCGAGGCGGAGTAGGTGAACACGCGGGAGAGCGGGTTCAGGCCAGAGATGGAGCCGAGGTTGATGATCGAGGCAGGGCGCATCTCATCGACGAAATATTGCCCGAAAACCTGGCAGGCGCGGAAAATGGAGGTGAGGTTCGTATCGATGATGCGCGCGTATTCTTCCTCGGTGATCTCAAGAAATGGGGTCGGTGAATTGGTGCCCGCGCCGTTGATGAGGATGTCCACACCACCGGATTTCCCCAAAACGGTGTCGAGCATGTCGTGGAGTGATTGGCGCGATGTGACGTCAACCGGCACGAAGTATCCCTTGCCGCCGTAGCTCTCGATTTCCGCAAGGCGCTTCTCCGCTTTTTCCGGAATGCGACCGCCAAGCACCACCTCCGCACCCGCCCGCGCTAGACCGACAGCCATAGTGCCGCAGAGCTCACCGGTGCCGCCGATAATGACAGCCGTCTTGCCGCTGAGATCGAAAAGTTCCTTGAGAAAGGCTGTCGTTGACATAAGGAAAGGGTTCCCTGCTGAGCGCGTCTTGCCAAGAGGAATCAGCTCCGCAGCGCTGCGTATCCTGGCTTGATCGTGTTGTAAATAATTTGGAGACGTTTGTTATGGGGGGCGAAGGCGCTTTTCATCGCGATGATGTTGAGTTTTTCCAGATCGGCGAGGCTGAGGTCGAAAAGCTCCGTCGCGAGGAGGGTTTCCTTGGTCATGGTGGTGTCGCTCATCAGGCGGTCGTCAGTGTTGAGGCAGACGCGGAAGCCGTTGCGGAAAAACAGGCCGAAGGGATGCTGTGTGAGGTCGTGGCAGGCTCCGGTGTGGAGGTTCGAGTAGAGGCACATTTCCAGCGGGATGCGGCAGTCGAGCACGTATTGGGCGAGCGTGCCGAGCTTGAGCGAGCCGTCGTCCATGATGTGGATGTCGTCCCGCAGCCGCGTGGCATGGCCGAGCCGGTGGGCACCGCAGTATTGCAAAGCCTGCCAGATCGACTCCAGCCCGAAGGCCTCGCCGGCGTGGATCGTGATGTGGAAATTGGCGCGTTGGATCGCGTGGAAGGCATCGACGTGCTTTTTCGGAGGAAAGCCGGATTCGTCGCCCGCGAGATCGAAGCCGACCACGCCTGCGTCGCGCCAGCGTATGGCGAGCTCGGCCGCCACCATGGAGTCGCTGAGGTGGCGCAGCGCGCAGATGATGAGCCCCCATTGCACGCCGAAGTCCTTTTCCCCGCGACTCAGTCCGGCGAGCACGGCTTTCACCACCTCGTCCTGCGAGAGGCCGCCCTCGGTGTGCAGCAGCGGGGCGAAACGGACTTCCGCATAGACTACGCCGTCCTCATGCATGTCCTCGATGAACTCGTAGGCCACCCTTTCCAGCGCGGATTTCGTCTGCATCACCCCGCAGGTATGCGCAAAGCCCTCCAGAAACTCAGGCAAACTTCCGCGTTGCGCGCCGCGATGGAACCACGTCGCCAGCTCGCCCGCATCCTCCGTCGGCAAGCCCTTGTATCTATTCTCCCGCGCCAGCTCGATCACCGTCGAAGGCCGCAGCCCGCCGTCCAGATGCTCGTGCAGCAAAACCTTCGGTAGTTTCTTGAAATCCAGCGCCGCCACCAGATCCTTGCCCTTCAATGCCGTGAGATCCGCTTCATCCATGCAACTATCCGTAGCAGAAACCGGACATACCGGAAGAGCGATCCCCCGTTTTTTTAAAAAATCACCACTAGCGGCGGCGGGCGGCAGGATTCTCCTTGACGCACCCCACGCCCGAGCCTAAATCCGCCCCCCGTTTCCAAACAATACTCTCCCACCATGGCCAACGCACAAGTCATCCTCAAAGAAAAAATCGAAGGCCTTGGAGCCGAAGCCGATGTCGTAAAAGTCCGCGCCGGATACGCCCGCAACTACCTTGTCCCACAAGGCAAGGCATACGAAGCGACCAAGGCGAACCTCCGCCACGTCGAAGCCCTCAAGACCAGCCGCGCCCGCCGCGAAGCCGAGGAAATCGTCGTCGCCCAGGAGCTCGCCACCAAGATCGGTAAGCTCAAGCCGTCCTTCACCCTTTCCACTGGCCAAGGCGGCAAGGCGTTCGGCTCCGTCACGAGCATGGACATCCACAAGGAACTCGAAGCCGCTGGAATCTCCATCGACCGCCACTCCATCCAGCTCGACAAGCCGATCAAGAAATCCGGCAAGACCGCCGTTGAAATCAAACTCAACGCCCAAGTCACCGCGACCCTCACCATCACCGTCGATGCGGGTGATGTTACCGAGGAGGATTGAAACTTTAAGTTTTAAACTTTAAACCTCAATGAAGAGGCCGGTTCCGATGGAGCCGGCCTTTTTCGTCTTCTTCCTTGGAGTTTGGGGTTTAGAATTTAGGGTTTCCGGCAGGATGATCCCGGCGCGAAAAGTGATGTATGAGGTTTCCCAGCCGTTGCGGCAGTACCTTTACCGTTTCGACCGGCTGCGGGATATCCCCCGCGTTTATTCGGAGCTGACAAGGTTCACGGGAGCCATCCCCTACGACGATCCGCAGGGGCGAGAAACGCTGTGGCTGACGGTGATGTACGCGCCCGAAGTCCTCGCGGAACTCCGGC
>CAMAXN010000057.1 GCA_945862245.1 Prosthecobacter debontii | reverse complement strand
TGCTTGTGGTCATAAACCCAGCCGATCTCCTCATCAACGGTGCCCTCAATGGAGATTTCCACCTTGAAGCTGTGTCCGTGCATGCGTCGGCATTTGTGGTCTTCCGGCAGAGATGGGAGGGTGTGCGCCGCTTCGAATCGGAATTCCTTGGTGAGTCTCGCTTTCATGTCCTGCGCGGAGGCTACTCTGATTCGCACGCGGTGGGAATCGAAAGCTTCGCCAGAAATTTATGGTGAAACCTCCGCTATTAGCACGTAGGTTTTCCGCATGCGCGTTTGTTTCTCCATCGCCCTCACGGCACTGCTTGTTTCCTGCGAGAAAACCGAATCCGTCGGCACCGTTGAGAAAAAGGACGGCATGCTGCGGATCGATGGCGGGATGACCGAGATGGGATCGGAGGGCCGCTTCGAAACACCTTACGGTCGCAAGGAATTCCGTGAGGAAGCACCGGTGCGAGAGATCGAGGTGAAGGGTTTCTGGATCGATGAGACGGAGGTAACGAACGATCAGTTCGCTGCTTTTGTGAAGGCGACAGATTACGTGAGCTTCGCCGAGCGCGAGGCGAACCTCGCGGATTTCCCCGAGGAAGCGCGCACCTCGCTGCCACCCGTGCCGTTCCGGCAAGGTTCCATCGTTTTCACACCGCCTGAGAAATTCGAAGGCGACCCGAACGAACCCGGCGCCGCGCTCTCATGGTGGCGCTGGGATTCGGAAGCGAACTGGCGCCAGCCGCTGGGCAAAGCATCCGGCATCTCAGAAAAGGGCAACCATCCGGTGGTTTGCGTGACCTTCGAGGACGCCACGGCCTATGCGAAATGGGCCGACAAGCGCCTGCCCACCGAGGCGGAGTGGGAGTTCGCCGCGCGCGGCGGGCTGAAAGGGAAAATATATTCTTGGGGCGACGAACTCAAGCCCGGCGACAAATGGATGGCGAATACCTTCCATGGCGAGTTCCCCTCCAAGGATACCGCCGAAGATGGCTTCGAAGGCTCCGCTCCCATCAAATCATATCCCGCCAACGGCTACGGTCTCTACGATATGGCGGGCAATGTATGGGAAATTTGCGCCGATTTCTACGACCCGGAATACCCCTCGAAGTGCGATAAATGCGATCCCAAAGGCCCCGCAACATGGGTGAACCGCGACACCGGCCGGAAAAGCCACGGCGCGCCCAGCCACGTCATCAAGGGCGGCTCCTTCCTCTGCCACATTTCTTACTGCATGCGCTACCGCCCGGCTGCACGCCACTCTACCGAAGCCGATTCGCCAGCGAGCCACACCGGCTTCCGCTGCGTGAAGGATCTTTGATTATTTTACCATCAGTGCCGCCACATGCTTCGCGAGCATATCCGCCTCGAGGTTCACGGCATCGCCCACTTTGGCGTCACGGAGATGCGTGTGGGAAAATGTGTGCGGCGTAATCCAGAACACCGCAGACGTGCTTTTCAGATCCGCGATGGTCAGCGAGATACCGTCGATCGCGATGGAGCCTTTGTCGACGCAGAGCCGGTGGATCTCTGCGGGCAGCGAAACCTCCACTACATGATCCTGCCCCTTCTCCTCCAGCGAAAGGATCACGCCCGTGCCATCCACATGACCTTGCACGAAATGCCCGCCCAACCGATCCCCCACCCTCAGCGCGCGCTCCAGGTTCACCACGGAACCGGCAGAAAGATTCCCTAGCGACGTGACACGCAGGGTCTGCGCGAGAACATCGAAGGCGATATCCGTTGCTACAATATCCGCCACCGTGAGACAGCAGCCGTTCACCGCCACGGAGTCGCCGAGGGAGAGTTCTGCGGAAAATGGGATCGCGATGCAAAGCTGCGCCTGCTCGCCCTTTTCCTCTAGGGAAACCACCGTTCCCAACGCTTCGACTAGTCCCGTGAACATAAAATGATTCGCCGGTTTCACCGGATTTCAGTTTGATTATCCACCACCATTCCGATCTGTCACCTCACTATTTTCCGCCGGATGCGCTCACAGATCGAGGCAGTCCAAGACCGATTACTGAGCGAGGAAATTCTCTCTGTTCTATCTGAGAGATTCGCCGCCTCGATCGATTAGCATCCGGCGAGGGCAGCGTGATTGGAAACGGTAAGGAATTTCCGGCATAATGTGGAAATCAAAAGCTGACTGTATTGCAGAACGAGGATTCGCTTTTTGGAGTAGAAAGCGATCCCGATCCCGAAGATGCAATCTGTATTGGTTCCACATCCAAGAAGCCAGCCGGAGGCGTGTTTCTCCCTATCCGAATACCAAGCTCGTACGCGAAGTGGTGTAGATTTTCATCCGGCCGTTTATATCGATTGGGTAGTCAAATGAGTGGTCTATGCGGGCATGGCCGCCGTATTTCGCTTCGTCGGAATCGAGGAGGAGCTGGTGGATTTCCTTACAGTAGGGCGTGATGGGGTAGCCGAAGTGGGATTTGTCCGGGGAGAGGTTGATGACGAAAATTAGGTTGGCGCGCTCTGCGATGAGGATCTGGTTTTCGTGGTCAACGCGGAGGAGCTGGGCGGGGGCGGAGCAAAGGACGTTGCGGGCTTTTAGTAGAGTGAGGAGGTCGCGATCCCACTCGGCAAGCCATTGGTATTTCAGGCCGGGATTGTCCAGAAGCGACCACTGACGGCGGCAGTAGTGGTAGGACCAGCCGTTGCCTTCGCGGGGGAAATCGAGCCACTCGGGGTGGCCGAATTCGTTGCCCATGAAGTTGAGCCAGCCCTCGCCGCCGAAGGCTGCGGTGAGAAGGCGTATGGTCTTGTGGAGGGCGATGCCGCGCTCGACGACGGGGCTGCGGTTTTCCAGATCCATGTGCCAATACATCTCCTTGTCCATGAGGCGGAAGGCGATGGTCTTGTCGCCGACGAGTGCCTGATCGTGGCTTTCGGCGTAGGCGATGGTGGCTTCGCTGTGGCGGCGGTTGGTTAGGACGCCCCAGAGCTCATCGAGGTTCCAGTCCTCGTCGCGCTGCTCTTTCAGGAGCTTGATCCAATGGTCGGGGATGCCCATGGCGAGGCGGTGGGTGAACCCGACGCCGCCCTCCGCGTTCGGCCGGCAGAGGCCGGGCATGCCGGACATGTCCTCGGCGACGACGATGGCGCCGGGCTTGATTTCGGAAATGAGTTCGTTGGCGAGTTTCAGGTAAAGGATGGCCTCCTCGTCCGCATCGGAGCCGAAGTAATCGTCGTAGGAGCCGAACGCGCGGTCGCCGTGGGAGTGGTAGAGCATTGAGGTGATGCCATCGAAGCGGAAGCCATCGAAGCGGAATTCCTCCAGCCAGTAGCGGACGTTGGAGAGAAGGAACTGCTTCACCTCCGGGCGCGCGTAGTCGAAGCACTTCGAGTCCCACTGCGGGTGATCGCCTTTTCTGCCGGAGTGGAAATACTGGTGGCCGGAGCCATCGAAGTCGTTGAGGCCTTCGTAAATGTTTTTCACAGCGTGGGAGTGGACGATGTCTAACAGAACTGCGATGCCCATACCATGGGCGGTGTCGATGAGGTATTTCAGATCCTCAGGAGTGCCAAAGCGCGAACAGGGGGCGAAGAACGAGGACACATGGTAACCAAAGGAGCCGTAATAAGGATGCTCCTGCACGGCCATGAGCTGAACGGTGTTGTAGCCAGCCTTCGCGACGCGGGGCAGGGTGCTTTCGGCGAACTCGCGGTAGGTGTGCACGCGCGGCTCCTCGCCCGCCATGCCGGTGTGGCTCTCGTAGATGAAAGGGGCGGTGATTTCCGAGGGATCAAATTTGTATTTCCAAACGTAAGGTTCCGGCGGACTCCAGATCTGGCCGGAGTAATCATGCGAAACAGGATCTTGCACCGCGCGGGTGATGGTGGCGGGCAGGCGGTCGCGGCGGGAGTCATCGGCACCGTGGATGTGGAGTTTCACTTTCTGGCCGTGGGCGAGCGTTTGGGGCGGGAGTTTCAGTTCCCAGACGCCACCGTCATTTTTTGCAAGCGGGTGGGAGTCGCGGTTCCAGTTGTTGAAATCGCCGATGAGCGAGATGGCTTTCGCGGCGGGAGCCCATTCGCGGATCGTCCATTCGTTGGTGATCGCGTTGAAATGGATGCCGCTGTATTTGTGGCCACAGGCATAGGCGGCGAGCGAGCCGGACTTCGCACGGATCGCGGCTAGAGCTTCCTCGAAGCGACGCGTCCGGCGATTGATCGACTCAGTCTGAGGCTCAAGCCAAGGGTCGTTGCGCACGATGATGGGGATTTCTTCCACGGCCTTTATGAAACACCGCTCGATGCTTCATGGGAAACGAAAAGGAGTACGATCCAAGACATAGCTTTGAAAATTTTCAGCCGCAGTTGCACGTCACTTCTCCAGCGAAAAATTAAGGCTTGGATCGTTTTCCGCGCTCCTTAGTTTTCCTGACATGACCGCACTTGTAATGGATCTCGTTGTCATCGGATTGTATTTCGGGATCATCATAGCGATCGGCGTTTATTTCAGCCGTAGAAACAAGAATGTCTCGGAATTCACTCTTGGCGGGCGCTCGATTCCTTGGTGGGCGGTTCTCGCCTCGATCCTGGCATCGGAGATTAGCGCGGGCACGTTTTTCGGCTCGCCGGGCGAGGGCTTTGAGCAGCGAAACTTTCTCTACGCCCAGCTGATGATCGGCTACCTGCTGGCGCGTCTGGTAGTTAGCGCAGTATTCGTGCCGGCCTTCTACAAGCACAACGTGGTAAGCATCTACGAGTTCTTGGAAATCCGCTTCGGCCCGCGCACCCGCCGATTCGCCAGCGTGGTTTTCCTCATCACACGCTCACTGGCCAGCGGTGCGCGGCTGTGGGTTCCCACGCTGCTGCTCATCGTCATCTGGAACCACCTGAATCCCGGCGATCCGCTGGACAGCTGGCAGCAGTTCTGGATGACCGGCGGAGCACTCCTGCTGATCACTCTATTAACCGCCGCCTACACCGCGATCGGTGGCATCAAGGCAGTGATCTGGACGGATGTGCTGCAGATCGCCGTGCTGTTCGGTGCCCTCGGTTTTTCCGTATGGTATCTATTAGGGCACATCCCCGGCGGCTGGGAGGGCGCGAAGGCGCATCTCGACCGCCCAAACGATCTACTGCTCTGGAAATGGCGCGGCGATGTTCCTCCCTCTGCGGATTTCGTGGCGAAATACGGTGGCTTCTGGGGCGAGGTGAAGAGCGTGCTGGAAAGTTCCTACAACATTTGGGCGGCGTTTCTCGGATCGCTGTTCGTCACGCTCGCCACCCACGGCACGGATCAGGACATGGTGCAGCGCATGCTCACCGCCAAGAACACCCGCCAGAGCGCAGTGGCGACGATCTTTTCCGGCATCGCCGATATCCCCGTGACCTACGCGGTGCTGATGATTGGCATCCTACTGTCTGTTTACTACGGCCACGTCGTCAGCGACCCCAACCTGCCGATGATCAACGGCAAGCCAGACGCCACCACGATCTTTCCTTACTTCGTCGTGGACGTGATGCCCGGCGGACTCCGTGGACTCGTCATCGCAGGGGTGTTAGCCACCACCATGGGTTCGCTGGGCACGGCGATGAACTCGCTGGCGACAAGCTATTCGCGCGACTTCCATTACCGCTGGTTCAAGACGCCGGAGGATGAGCCCTCGCGGGTGCGTATCATCCGGCTCAGTACCGTCGCCTTTGCGCTAATCTTGATCCTTGTCGGCCTAGCCACCGCGTTCGTGAAGGCGCACAACCCGGGGCTCACCATCATCCCCATTATCCTCGGCAGCTTCGGCTACACCTACGGCTCGCTGTTAGGGATTTTCATCGTCGCCCTTTTCACAAAAACGCGGGGAAGCGAGCGGGGAAATCTCATCGCCATGATCGTTGGCATACTCGTCGTGGCCTTACTGAGCAACCTCCCCAATGACGTCTGGAAAATGTTAACTGGCAACGATCTCTACACAAATTTTGAATGGATGCCGGTCATTAAATTCACCTGGCGCATCATGGCAGGCACACTGGCGACCGTGGCGGTGGCGCTTTGCTTCAGCAGCGAGAGCCGGATGGCTGAGTGAAGTACCGGGCACCTCGTCAAAACGGGTGTGGATATCCTCAGATCCGATCAACGGGGCGATCACTTTCCTCGGAGCCTGCCTACCAAGCGGTAGTAATTTTTTTGGTTACGCAAAGTCACGATACTGTCACTTCGCCGCCTCTATCATTTACAAAGACTTATGCAGATTTAATCTGATAGATAGCGGAACTGCTTTGGACAAGTAAATCAAACTTCGGGTCAAGTTTTTAAAAAAAACATCTCGTGGAACGCTTGTGGAATGCGACGAGAAAGTTATAACTGTTAGACGCACTTTTAAAAAAACTCTGGCGAATGAAAACAGTATTCATGGTGGCATGAGTAGTGCGTTGGATAAACCCGTGGGGGGAGTGAAGATGCGGCTAGATACAAACTATGAAACAGCCAACGATGAAATTAGGAAAAAATGTTGTCGCCGTAAAAGAGACTCAAGACGAAGCGCGAGGTTCGGTCCATGATGAAGATGCTTGGAAACAAATTTCGGACATGCTGAGCAAGTCCATCGGTGGAGACGCATTCCAAAGATGGTTCGGAGCGGCGTCTTGGGGTGGCACCCTCAACGGCCAAGGAACAGTGATCGTTCCCGGCGAAATCCATCAGGTCTGGATCGAGACAAACTACCTGCCAGAACTTCTCTTAGCCGCCGGTCAGGCGCACGAGGGACTGCACAAAATCACTATCGTTGTCACGGAAGCCTCGCCAGTGAACGGATCAGCCAGCGAAGTCCTAGAACCTATGTTGCGAAAGGAATTACCCGGTGATTTGCTCGACAAGCGCGCGACCGCAGCCGGGCTCAATCCCAGTTTCACTTTCGATAATTTCGTTGTCGGCGGCAACAGCCAGTTCGCCCACGCCGCCTGCGAGGCGGTGGCCGCGAAGCGCGGCGTCGGCTACAACCCGCTCTTCATTCACGGCGGCTGCGGCCTCGGTAAAACCCATCTCATGCACGCCATTGGCCGAGAGATTTTGCGCCGCCGCCCTGACTGCCGCGTGATCTACCTCACCTGCGAGAAATTCACCAACGAGTTCATTGAGGCGATCCGCAAAGGCGAGATCGAGAAGTTCCGCCGCCGCTACCGCAGCTCCGACGTGCTACTCATCGACGACGTCCAGTTCCTCGCCGGCAAGGAGCGCTCGCAGGAGGAGTTTTTCCACACCTTCAACACCCTCCTCGACGGCCGCAACCAGGTCGTCCTCACCAGCGACCGCCCCGCTTGCGAGATAAAAAGTATCGAGCCGCGCCTCATTTCCCGTTTCGAGTGCGGACTCGCCGTCGAACTCCAGCCGCCGCAAATCGAAACCCGCATCGCCATCCTCCGGAAAAAAACGGCGGAGTGGAAAGTCTCCGTCGAAGAATCCGTGTTGTTATTTCTCGCCGAGAAAATCCGCTCCAATGTGCGGCGGCTTGAGGGCGCTCTCGTCCGCGTGGCCACCTTCGCCTCGCTCGCCGGGGAAAGCGTGTCCGTTCAGAAAGTCGAGCATCTACTCCGTGATTTCATTCAGGAAGAAGCCAGCCGCCAAGTGACCATCGACGGCATCCAACGCGCCGTCGCGGAAACCTTCGACTTGCGCCTCGCCGACATGATCTCGCGCCGCCGCCCGGCGAGTATCGCTTTTCCCCGCCAGATCGCCATGTATCTGAGCCGCAGCCTTACCCACAACTCCCTCGTGGAAATCGGTGAGAACTTCGGCGGACGCGATCACGGCACTGTGATCCACGCCTGTAAGAAAGTCGCAGCCGAACTGGAAATGCAGCCCGGCCTGCGCGAGCGGATTGAGCGAATCGAGCAGCAATTGCGCCGCTGATAGAGAAATGAGCTAAAAACTTGACACCCAGCCGATTTCCGCCAAGCTCCCTGCCCCGCGCGTTGGAACGTGCGGTAAGCACCACACTCCCATGAAAAAGGAACTTCATCCTCAATATAATCCCGTCGTCTTCGTTGATATGACCACGGGTGCACGCTTCGCCACAAAATCGACCAAGTCCTCGGATAAGAAGGAAGTCATTGATGGTGTCGAGCATTCCATCATCTCAGTCGGCATTACCTCCGATTCCCACCCGTTCTTCACCGGACAGAAACAGTTTGTCGATACCGAAGGACGAATCGACAAGTTCCAGAAGCGTTTCGGAGCGGTCCGCCGCGTCGGCAAGCCCAAGGTCGGCTGAGCCACCGAACGGAACAAGATTCCTTTCCTCTCGGAAAACGGCGCCCCGCGATGGGTCGCCGTTTTTTTATAAGCCGTTTCTTCATTGAAGTTTTAGGTTCAAAATTAAAGCATTAAGCAATGCTCGCCAAACGAATTATTCCTTGCCTTGACGTCACCAACGGCCGTGTCGTCAAAGGCGTCAATTTCTTGGATCTCATCGATGCGGGTGATCCTGTCGAATGCGCCATTGCTTACAACAAGCAGCAGGCGGACGAACTTGTTTTCCTAGACATAACCGCCTCCTCCGATGCGCGTGAAACGATGGTAGATGTCGTGCGACGGACGGCGGAGAAATGTTTCATCCCGCTGACCGTTGGCGGCGGCATCCGCTCGGTAGAAAATATGCACACCATGCTTCAGGCGGGCGCGGACAAGGTCGGCGTGAACACCGCCGCCGTGAACAACCCAGGACTTGTTGACGAAGGAGCGAAAGCATTCGGCAGCCAATGCATCGTCGTCGCCATCGATGCGAAACGCGAGGCTCCTGGAAAATGGGGCGTCTATACCCACGGCGGCCGGACACACGTCGGCCTCGATGCTGTTGAGTGGGCCAAGGAGGTTTGGCGCCGCGGCGCAGGCGAAATCCTTCTCACCTCGATGGACGCAGACGGTACCCAAGCCGGATACGACTGCGAACTTACCGCCGCGATTTCCTCCGCGATCGGCATCCCGGTCATCGCCTCCGGCGGGGCTGGCAACCTCGATCACATGGTTGAGGTGTTGGAAAAAGGCAAAGCCGATGCAGTCCTCGCCGCCTCAATCTTCCACTTCGGAATGTACACCGTCGCCGAGGCGAAGGAGCACTTTGCAAAACATGGCGTACCCGTGAGGCCGAGCTTCACGAGATAACGAGAGCCGCACCTCCGGCCGGCTTATATTGGACTCGGATTTCCTATGCCTTGCCCATCGCCCATGATGCGATATCCTGCTCACGTGAGATCCCTTGACGCCTGCCCGCAGCCCAACCTCATTCTTTCCTTCGACTTCGACGGGACACTGCACGATCCCGCTGGAGTTCCTCCGGTTCCGCGCGAGTTTTTCTCTGAAATACGCCGCTTGCGGGAAACGCGCAGTGCGGTGTGGGGCATCAACACCGGACGCTCGATGCCACATGTCGTGGAGGGATTCATCGAGAGCGCTTTCCCTTTCCTGCCGGATTGGATCGTCGCCCGCGAGCGAGAGATTTATTTCCCCAACAACTTCGGACGATTCGTGCCGCATTTGGATTGGAACAAGCGTTGTGAAAAAGACATCAATAAGCTCTTCAAGAAATCTCGCAAGGTGCTGAAAAAAATCCGTCGTGAGGTCGAGGAACATACCGGTGCACAATACATCGAAATGCATGGAGAACCCGCTGGGCTGATCTCGCGGACCGAGGAGGAGATGGAATGGATTGTCGGCCACATCGAACCTATCATGGCGGAAGTGCCGGAGCTCGGCTGGCAGCGGAACTCAATCTACCTCCGCTTCGGCCACCGAAATTATCAGAAAGGCACTACTTTGACGGAGGTTGCACGCCTGCACGGACTCGGAACCGCCCAGACCTTCGCCGCTGGGGACAGCCATAACGATATAGAGATGCTTTCCGTCGCCCACTGCGCCTTCGCCGCCTGTCCGGCAAATGCTGTTGGCGCGATCCGGGATGCTGTCGCCACACGCGGCGGCCTGACCACCCTCGCCGCCCACGGGTTCGGTGTGGTCGAGGCACTTCGCGCGTTTTTTCCCTGAACTCGGGGCTGGAATGCCGGAAGCCGACGTGTAATCTCATGGATATGGAAACGGTCGATTGCCAAGGCTTCCAACTAAGTCGCTACGCCGCTGAGGTGGTGGAGCGGGAGGGCATTGATGTCGGGCTGATCAAGAGGATTCTTGACATGAGTCCGAGGGAGAGAATTGAACATGCCCAAGAAACGGCTGCCGCTCTGCTGCGTGTAATGGAGGTGGGAAGACGTTTTAGAAATGGACACTAATTTTCTCAGAATTCTTCGAAAACTCGCGGAGGAAAATGTCGAGTTCGTCGTAGTAGGTGGCATAGCGGCAAACTTTCATGGCAGTGCACTGGCCACTTATGACTGTGATGTGGTTGTGAATCTTGACGTTAAGAACCTCGACAAGCTGGCGAAGGCGCTTTCCGAATTCTCCCCTACATTCCGGCATAAGATCCCTCCCCAATCTTTCGACGAGGTAACGGCCGCGAAAGGGGGATGGGAAAACATCTACCTGGACACCAACGCCGGGATTTTAGACTGCCTAGGAGACATCAAGGGTTTGGGGAATTTTCACGAATGCAAGGCGCGCAGCGTGCAAGCGGATTTCGGCGAATTTGTGATTCGCTTCCTATCCCGCGAAGCCCTGATTGTGGCGAAAAAGGCGATGGGACGACCCAAGGATCTGCTTACGGTATCGCAGTTGGAGGTCGGCGGCGAACTGGAGGAAATCTGAATTTCAAAGCTTCCGGAACGCGTCCATTCCGCCGGTGACGTTGGTGACATTTTCAAAACCAAGAGAAATCAGGTATTCGCAAGCGCGAGCGGAGCGCATGCCGGCCTTGCAGTGAATGATGATCTCGGTGTCCTTCGGCAAGGCATCCGCATGGGCAGGAATGGTTTGGAGCGGGATCAATTTGGCTTGCGGAATGTGATCCATCTCCCATTCGTCGATTTCTCGGACATCGATAAGAAGGGCGTTCAGCTTGCCCGAGTCGAGGCGGGCTTTGAGTTCGGCAGCGGTCATGGTTTGCATAGTGGGATTGTGGATAGCGCAATTCGGGGACTCGAGGGTTTCAGTATTGCTCACGGAGGTGATCGTGGGATTTACCCCGCAAAGGCGGCATGCGTGATCGCGGGCGAGTTTCAAGGACCGGAAGGAACTACGAAGGGCATCATAGATCAGAATTTCTCCGATCGGCGGATCGCCGATGCCAAGAATGAGCTTGATCACCTCCATCGCCTGCCAGGAGCCGATAATCCCAGGCAGAACGCCGAGTACGCCTGCCTCCGCGCAGGAAGGTATGGAGCCGGGAGCGGGGATTTCTGGCAGTAGGCAGCGGTAGCACGGCCCGCCGAGATGCGGTGCAAAGACGGTAAGCTGCCCGTCAAAGCGGTGGATTGCCCCATAGACCAGCGGTTTTTTCAATAAAAACGCTGTGTCGTTAGCCAGGAACCTAGTCGAAAAATTATCAGAGCCATCAAGTATGATGTCATAATTTTCTGCGATGCGGATGGCGTTCTCCGGCGTGAACCGGAAGGGATGGAGATCGAGAACGAGGTGAGGGTTAGTCTCACGAAGGCGGACCGCGGCTGAATCGAGTTTTGATTTACCGATGGTGGCGTCCGAGTGAAGGAGTTGACGATGTAGGTTTGAGAGATCGACAGTGTCAGGATCGATCAGGCCGACGCGTCCGACACCAGCGGCGGCTAGATAAAGGGCAGCAGAAGAACCTAGTCCACCGGCACCGATGAGGAGGACAGAAGATTTTTTCAGGCACAGCTGCCCTGCCTCTCCAATCTCCGGGATCAGGAGGTGGCGGGAGTAGCGGGCTTTCTCTGCAGCACTGAGCACACCTTCCGTTTAAACCTCAAACCTCAAATCTCAAACCTAAATGAAGAGTTAGAGTTCAGTTGCGCGCCTAGCGATCCCGTCTAATTATCTGGCATGGCACTGGCATCTTCGACACATGAGCTGAGATATGGGGACAACGCACCATCCTTTGAGCTTCCCGACGCATGGGGAAAAAACCATTCTTTGCGGGATGTGGCGGGCAAGGAAGGCACTTTGGTAGTTTTCGCCTGCAATCACTGCCCCTTCGTTATCCATCTCGCAAAGGAACTCGGCGAGTTGGCGCTGGAAATTTCCGCAAAAGGCGTAAACACAGTCGTGATCAATTCGAATGATCTCGTGAACTTTCCCCAGGACGG
>CAMAXN010000056.1 GCA_945862245.1 Prosthecobacter debontii | reverse complement strand
GGCACCGGAGCGAACGCCACGGCGGAGGCCATCACGCTGACAAAAACTGCGGAGGAACTCGGCGCGGACGGCACCCTCCAAGTTTGTCCTTATTACAATAAGCCCTCCCAGCAGGGATTATACTTACATTTCAAGGCCATCGCGGATTCCACCTCGCTGCCCGTGATGCTCTACAGCGTCCCCGGCCGTTCCTCCATTGAGATCGCTCCGGAAACAGCCGCTCGCCTCGCCGCCGATTGCAAAAACATCACTGCGATTAAAGAAGCGGGCGGCTCGGTGGATCGCGTGAACCAACTCGTCCAAGCACTACCTGACGGCTTCGGCATCCTATGCGGCGACGATCCACTCACCCTGCCCTTCGTTTCCTGCGGCGCGAACGGCCTCGTATCCGTGGCCTCAAACCTCATCCCCGACGTGATGTCGAAGCTCACCGGCCACTGCCTCGCTGGCGAGTTTGCCGAGGCTCTGGCGATGCAAAAACAATACTACCCACTCATGCGCGGCCTGATGTCACTCGACGTCAACCCCGTCCCGATCAAGACCGCCGTCTCTCTCCAAGGCCACTGCTCCGACGAACTCCGCCTCCCCCTCGCGCCGATGTCCGCCGACAGCCTCGCCGCGCTCCGCTCCCTTCTGAAATCTTATAACCTGATCTGACCCATGACTCCCAAACTATTCAATCCCGGCCCCGTCGATGTTTCCCCTGAAACCTTCTCGGCAATGTCCCACACCATGATCGGCCACCGCGGTAAAGATTTCGAAGAACTCTACGCCTCTCTTCAGCCCGGCCTGAAAGAAATCTTCGGCACCGAACGCCCCGTATTCCTCTCCACTTCCTCAGCATGGGGAGTGATGGAAGGCGCGCTACGCAATCTCGCCCGGAAAAAAGTGCTCTGCCTCTGCTGCGGCGCGTTCTCGGATAAGTGGATCGATGTCGCGAAAAAATGCGGCTTCGAGGCCGAGGCGATCCAAGTGGAGTGGGGCGAGGCGATCGATCCTGAAAGCGTCCGCGCAAAACTTTCCGAAGGCGGCTTCGACACCGTTACCTTCATCCATTCAGAAACCTCCACCGGAGTCCTCAACGACCTCGCAGGAATCTGCGCCGTGGTGAAATCATTTCCCGATACCATTCTGATCGCGGATACCGTCTCCTCGCTCTCCACCATCGATATCGACATGGACAAACACGGCATCGATGTCTGCCTCGCCGGTGTGCAGAAGGCGCTCGCACTGCCTCCCGGGCTTTGCGTTTTCGCCGTTTCCGAGACTGCCATGGAGCGCGCCAAGACTATCCCGAACCGCGGTTACTATTTCGATTTCATCGAATTCGCGAAAAACGACGCGGCGAACAACACCCCGACTACGCCCGCGATCTCCCTGCTTTTCGGACTGCAATACATCCTCGGCGAGATCGCCAAGGAAGGCTTCGCCGCACGCAAGGCACGCCACGCTAAGACCAATGCAATGATCCACGCATGGGGAGATAAACACGGCTTCCAACTCTTCGCGCCGGAAGGCCGCCGCTCCTTCGCACTCACCTGTTTCTCCACCCCACAAAGCCTCGACCTCTCAACCTTCATCAAGGCGCTGAAAACGAAACACAACTTTCTGATTAACGGCGGTTACGGTAAGATTAAGGGCACCACCTTCCGCATCTCTAACATGGGCAACGAAACCGAGGCGACGATGCAGGAACTCATCGATGCAATGGACGATGTCCTAGGAGCGATATAAGAATACGTCAGTCTAAGTCCAAAATGGGATTGCACGGGACGAGATTTTGGGAATATCGCGTGTCGTGTTGACATTTCAGTTCTGTTTAATAATATCTGTCAGCGGTAAAACCGCGTTCGGTGCAGAATGTTCACGGAGCGTTTCTCACCCCAACGACTTCATGCCATATGCGCCAGCGAACCTCAAAAGCCAGACGCCATCGGCACCAAGTAAAGGTGCTCAAGTCGGAGGTGATGTCGCCGCGCATCGCGTGGATCAATTTCCTCGGTGTGCTGCGCGCGCTGATAAAAATCTCATTGATGATTGGGTTGCTGCTGGCCGTGGCTTACGGAATTCGCGTAGCGATCGAGCATACATTCCACCGCAACCCAGATTTCCAACTCAAGGCCATCAACCTCAACCCCAACGACGTGCTCGACGAGGTGGAACTGGTGAGTCTGCTGAATATTGATATTGCAGCTAATATCTTCGAAATCGATGTTAACGCCCTAGAAGCGAAGCTCCGCGATCAGGATGCCATCGCATCCGCAGACGTAGAGCGTAACCTTCCCGGCACGCTTAATTTTCAAATCATCACGCGCAAGCCCGTTGCTTGGATCGCCTGCAAAGAAGAGGGTTTTTCATCAACCCGTGGCTTCGGCTCGCTGCTGGTCGATCACGAGGGCTTCACCTACCGCTGTCCAGCTGGACAGGTGGCGACGAACCATGCTCTGCCTATACTTAGCATTGCCAAAGACGATGATCACCCGATCCGAGTCGGTAAAATCCTCAAGCATCCCCAATACCATGAAACCCTGCGCTTGCTAAATTCGTTGATTTCCCAATGCCCAGAAGAGATTCAGATGGTCGATAGCATCTCGCAGGCAAACGATTGGTCCCTCATCCTTATGACTCGCGGCGGTACGGCGGCAACTTTTGGCCTAGGCGACCATGACCGTCAGATAGAATACCTTAGGCACGCCCTCGCACACGCCCAGCGGAAAAATTATAAAATCGGGACAATAAACCTGATACCCAAGCGCAACGTTCCCATCAGCCTAAGCACTGACTCACCTCCGCCGCGCGCCATCCCAGTTATCGAGGAGACGCTGGAGGCAGCGCCAAGCCATACCCAATCCGATGATCTCCGAAACCTTCTCAATCGCAACTAACAACTCATGGCACGCCGCACGAAAATTCATGTCGGACTGGAAATCGGCAGTAGCAAAACCTGCATCGTCGTCGGCGAGGTGAAACCGGACAGCGCCGTGAAAATTCTTGGCATCGGCGTCACTAAATCAGCAGGCGTACGCAAGGGCGAGATCTGGGACTTCCCGCAGGCACGCGCGTGCCTAAAAGACGCGTTAACGAAAGCGGAGGACTCGAGCGATGTCGAGATCGGCTCCGTATACCTTTCCGTGACAGGTTCACACATGTTAGGGGTTAACAACCGCGGCAACATCCGCTTGCAAGATAATCAGCCTAATATTCTTCCGGAGCACCTCGAAGAAGCATGCAACATCGCCCGCGACGTGCACTACCCGCACGATCATGTATGCCTTCACTCAATCATCAGGAAATACCTCGTGGACGACCAAGAACAAGCCGCCTCACCCATCGGGCTTTTCGCAAAAACCGTGGCAGCTGATTTCCACATTGTTCACGGTATCGGCAACCGCATTCAAAACTCAATCAAGCTCGTCCGAGAGTGCCCGCTTGAGGTCGACGACATCGTTTTCGCCCCCATCGCCACGGCACAGATGGCACTAGACCGCGAGCAACGTTTGCGCGGCGCGCTGCTCATTGACATTGGTGGCGGCACGACCGATTACGCGCTGTACCTCGAGGGTGCCATCGCCGCTTCAGGTTCCATTCCTGTCGGCGGCGATCACGTCACCAACGACATACACCTCGTCACCGGCCTGCCATTTTCCAAAGCAGAAAAGCTAAAAATCCTTGAGGGCAACGCCTCAGCGGATCCATCGCTTTCCGTAGGCATCGCTAAACTTACAGATGAAAGCGGCTACGCCGATGTAGAGGTCAAGCGTGCCATCCTCAACGAGGTGATACGCCAGCGGCTCGAGGAAACTCTGAAACTCGTGCGTGACCGCCTTCCGAAAGGTGCCGTGGCGTCGCTCGGCGCCGGAGTTTTCCTTACCGGCGGCACCAGCCTCATGAACGGCTTTTCCGAGCTTGCCTTCGACGTCTTCGGTCGTGACATCTACCGCCCTGAGCCCTCTGAAAACACTAATTCAGACCACCCCTCTTTCAAGGACCCCCGCTATGCCACGGCGATCGGCCTAATCCGATACGCCCAAATCCTTGAAACGGAAAACACTAAACCGCCCGGATGCATCGGAAGGCTATTCGGTCTTTTTTGGCCGTTCGGAAGCTAAACATTCAAACCTACACAAGATATGATTTCATACCAACGAGACTTACGCGAAACAATCCCCGCCTCGGCGGTTAAAATCATCGGCCTCGGCGGTGCCGGCACGAACATGCTTGAGCGCATCGCCCTCGATAGTATCGCAGGCGCCGAGTTGCTCGCACTTAATACGGATATACGCAGACTAGGATCCTGCCTAGCGAAGGAAAAAATTCAACTTGGTGTAACCCTCATGAGAGGCCTCGGCACCGGCGGCGATCCCGAACTCGGATTGCAGGCGATCTTGGAAGCGGAAAACGCGGTCCGGTCCGCTCTCAAGGATCAGCGCATCGTTTTCATCTGCGCAGGACTAGGCGGCGGCACCGGCTCCGGCGCCGCACCTATTGTCGCACGTATCGCACGCGAGCAAGGTGCCTTTGTGGTTGTCTTTGCAACAATGCCGTTTTTCTTCGAAGGCCGCCGCCGTCGCGAACAGGCAGAAACCTCATTAAATCAACTCACTGTGCTTTCCAACGCACTTATCACCTTTGACAATAATCGTATGGGGGAGCTTGTCCTCGCGAAGCAGGGAATCCACGAGGCTTTCGGCGCGGCAGACAGGATGATCTCGGAATCCATTAAGGCAGTCATACGCCTCGTGATAAGCCCGGGACTCATCAATGTCGGTCTCGATGAATTGATGGCCGCGCTGCGCACAACACGTTCCCGCTGTCTTTTCGGATCAGGCATCGCCGAGGGTAAAGATCGTGCCGCCAAGGCGCTGCGCAACGCTCTTTCCAGTCCCTTGCTCGAGCAAGGCTCACTGCTCAAGCACGCGCAAACAGTCCTTGTTCATCTCTCCGGCGGCGAATCGCTGACGCTATATGAAATCGAGCTACTGATGCGCAGCCTCCAGAAGTATGTCCCCGAAACGGCACATATCCTTTTCGGCGCGGCGATTGACCCTGCGATGGGCGACAACCTTTCCATTACCCTGATCAGCGCCCTGCCAGAGGATACGCTGATGAGTGATACGCGTCGTTCGATCAGCCAAGGCCTGGAACACACACCCATCATCGAGAAGCGTTCAGCTCTGCCCATGATCGAGAACCCTTTCATCGAATTTGAGCGCAAAACCGAACCGACCATAGCAGAGAAATCACAACAACCGGAGCCTGCCTTACTGAATACAACCATGGTTTCGGAATCAGCCGAAACCGTAAGCGAAGACCCTCTAGAGGAATTCTTGGAATCCCCACCGCACGGCAAAACAGTTTCTATTCCTGAACCACGCTCCAACCTAAGCCACAATATAGAACCAGAGATTTGCGACCACTTACCAGAGGCCAACCCCGTGGAGAATGTACCTGCCCTGCCGGGAAAAGAGGACCGCCCATATGCCGAGTTCTTTATGACTGAAACTATCCCCGAGCCCGAAATGCCGACAGGCTTTCCTCACTCCACTTCAGTCGTTAAAGCACAACCAGTATCACCCCTGCCCGATAAACCAATCAAGGGTAAATACCAGCCGCTGCATAAGTCCGCAATCGAAGCCAATGATGCCTTTGTTGACGAAGTTACGCCGCCTACCTCGCCCACGGAAAAAGCCCCCACCACTCAACTCAAACTCGATCCAAAATTTCCTAGCCCGCAGAACGAACTCTCCTTCGATAACGCGCCGAAAGGCCGCTTCGAGGGCGAGACACCCAATGTATTCGATGGAGAGGATCTCGACTTGCCGCCGTTCCTTCGGAAGAAAAAAAACTGATTACCGCCGCCGCCACACCGTCAACATCGAGCGCGTCCACTGGAACTTACGTGCAGTCTCCCGTATCAGGAACGGCTCATCGGCGTGTTTTACGAGATCAAAAGCACCGCTCAGATGATCTTGCAGCCATACAAGCGTCTCACCGGACGGCCAATTTTCCGGAGCGGTGAAGCCCTCCAGCCACGTGCAGGGCGTGGCCAAAACAAGCTCGCCGCGCGAATTCACAAGATCAGGAAAGCGGGCCAGCAACCGCGCGGGATCCGTAAGGCGGCAGATCAGGTTGGCGGCATGAACACGGTCAAAGCCACCGATATCGGCTGACAAAGCCATTGCATCACCCCGTATGAAATCTACCTTGGAGGGATCAATCCCTTGCGGTAATTCAGCCTTAAGCTCGGTGGCTACATGCCCTTCGTCGCGCCGAATGTAAGAAACAGATTTTCCCTCGCGCAGCTGGTTGGCAGCATCAACGAAAGCTTGCGAGTAATCTATGCCGGTGACATGGCTGCAAGTACGCGACATCTCATAAGTGGAGCGCCCAACCGCGCAACCAAGATCAAGCCCACGCCCTGCACCTTGCGTAGAAAAATGGAGTGTGGTACGAACGGCGAAATCGAGCGCTTGGTACATCCCCTCTGGCCATGCGATTTTCGTAGGTAGGATTTGCCCATCCCTTCCGTAATGAAAAAGAAGATACTCGGCAAGCACTTGCGGATCTTCATATATGGCGCTCATGGGCGTTCCTTGATTGCCTCGACGATGGCATTTGCCTCATCAAGCCGGGACATTCCAGCCTCGGCTTCTACATAAGATATCCTCCTGTTCTTGCTGGTGTCATAAAATACAAGTATCTCCGCAGCGGGCAAGCCGCTCAACTCTTCGGCCTCTTCCAACTCTGATAGGGCAAGTTGCCCGTCACCATCGTAATCCCACCTGTCGAATTTTTCTAAAAGACCTACCATCTGGCGTTTCACCGGGCTAGGTTGCGGCGCGCATGCTGCGAGCAAGATGATTGGAAGTGTTGCGAGGTATTTCATACTAGAATCACACTGGATCACTAACCCGATTTGGGCAAGTGTCAGCGCATGAAATTTCGTATCGTCGTGGCAGGCAAACCGGCACTCCATTACGCGAAAACGGCGGTGGATGAATATCTTAAACGACTTGGCAGGCACGGCAGCTGCGAAATCATTGTTGTTAAAGCTGGTGATAGTGTTGCTACCTCCGCCCGGCTTCTCGAAGCCTCACATGGCTGCCATCGCATCGCCCTCGACGAACGTGGCGAAACACCAAGCACTCACTCCCTGGCAGAAAAAATAGAGACACTGGAAATGCAAGGCGAAGTGAAGGCGCTGGCCTTTCTGATTGGCGCGGCAGACGGCCACACCCAGGAATTGCGCAATACCTGCGAGATGGTTCTATCGCTATCAAAACTCACCATGCAGCACGAACTGGCACTGATTGTCCTGCTTGAGCAACTTTATCGCCTCGCGTGCATCAAAGCAGGCAGTCCATACCACCGCGATTAGCGGCGGTGCTGGTTCTGAGGCAACATGCTGAACTGCCCGCCGCCTTGCCCAGGAACTGGGGTATTCCATGGGATACGGCTGCTTTTGGAAACAGGGCCCACCGGCTTTGTGGCTTCGTCGGCACAGGATGGAAAAAGGATGGCGATGAACGCAAGCAGGAAGAGGCGTTTCATTTCTTACAGCTAGGTATCGGTTTACTTAAGAACCCGTGATGGAAAATCAGTTCACAGCAGGCTTAGCGATGATCACGCTGTCGCCTGGTTGGATGCGGACACCGGTTGCAATCGACTTTAAGTCGATTTCGGCGATGGTCTGGGTAGGCTCGATCGCAGAGGGATTTACTTTGCCGATCAGGCGTCCATCACGCATTACCAAAAGGGTTGTCTGCGGGGTAAAGCCGGAATTAGCCCCAGCACCGATAACAAGGAAACCCCAATCACTATCGACGGCAGTGACACGAGCTTCTAACGCATTGAGGCCGATGCGTGTATTGCGCGCAACCTTTCTTGAGGCCAGGCTTGCTAATTCATTTTGCTTATTGGCGAGACTCTTTTTCACTCCCTCGATCAGAGCTTCAAGCTCCTCGTTTTTAGCACGCTTGGTTTTGATGTCTTCGTCAATCTCGCTGATCTTTTCCGCAAGGTTATCTATATTCACATCGTCGCCGAGATTCATGTCCACGAAGATTTTCTGGACTTGCTCAAGTGCTTTGTTGAGTTGTTCTTTCTCAACATCCTGTAAACCAAGTTCGTCGTCCACCTTGCCCAGCTCACTCTTGAGGCGCGTTGCATCGGATTCCAGAGATTGCACACTGGCTGTGACAATATCACGATTCTTCTTAGATTCCTCAAGGAGCTCTTGCTCGTTCTCAATCTCGATGTCCGCTTTGTCAGCGCTGGCCGTCACGGACTTATTCGTGGAAATGGCAAGCAAGCGAAAATCCTGATTCTCTTGGAATTTTTGGGATTGGTCATAGCTGAAGTATGCTGCTGCACCACAAATTAAGATAGACAATATGGGGAATATAAATTTCATTTAATTTATTGGAAAAGTTTAGTTCACGCGGAGAAATCAGTTAACAGCTTTCATCTTGGGATTGGAACCAGCTACCACTAGGTCGCCGACCATGAGAGTGATATCCTGGGCGATTGAATCAGGAATTATGCTGGCGGATGCACTGCTGCTTTCCACCGAGGTTACAAGCAGCTTGGCGATCGTTGCACCGTCGCGCACCACATCGAGTGTGGAGGTTGATGTAACCCCTGCGTTATTGCCAGCACTGAGAGTTACAAAACCCCAAGATGGGTAGATACTCCGGATACTTGTCTTAAGAGAAGATAATGATTCGCCGCGATTGTGTGTATCAAGTTCTTCTTTGCGTTCAGTTGCTTGGGCTTCTATGGTCGTGTTCTGAGCGGTGAGATTGGCAAGTGAAGCTTCACTATCGGTAATGCCCTGAGTGAGTTCGTCAAGTTCCGCGCGCATCTCTTTCATCTTGGGAGCGAGCTCCCGAATGTTGCCGATCTCAGCGACCTTCTCACGGAACTCATCTAACTGTTCTTTGTTAGCTGCGATCTGATTAGCTTTCTCCTCGATATTCGACTCCAGTGCATCGTTGGATTCCTTGAGGCCGGTTTCCACCTTGGTCTTGGCCTCGGACTGGGCATCGACTTCGGCGCGCTCGATAGGCAACGCGTTGAGCACTGCTTGAGCTGCTTTCATTCTTTCTTGGCTCTGCGCTTGGTGATTTTCCTCGGTAGCGCGATTTGCAATTTCCTGCTCTAATCTACCATTGTTTTTCACCGCTAAAAAAGCAGCGACCGCGAGAATGATGGCAGTGAATATTCCTAAGATGTTGACCATGGGGTTATGATTAGTGGTTATTTAATGTCTGTCGGTGAGAGTAATCGACCGCGGCTGGGGTGGGCAATACCAAATTGAGTAAATTTTTAGTCCCATCTTTGACTCCCATGCTTGACTTTACAAAGTGTGCTCCTGTGCGAAGCGTCCTCCAGCCCCATGAATTCCGTTCTCCGCGTCTTTTCCTACCTACGTCGTTACCCCGGCCTCGCCGCCGCGCAGTTCGTCTGCGCAACATTAATAGCTGTATCGGTCATTTTCTTCCCTAAAATTACACAGATCGTCATCGATCGGATCATCCCCGATTCCTCACGCCATGATGAAATCCTCTTCTGGGCGCTTCTCGCCGCCGCCACCTATCTTCTCAAGGATGGCCTCAACTGCGCCCGCATTTTCGTCAACAACCACTTCGAGCAAAACGTCATCTTCGACATCCGCTCCGATCTCTACCGCAAAATCCAACGCCTACCGCTCAACTGGTTCGACTCTCGCCGCACTGGCGACATCATGACCCGTGTCGTGGAGGACGTCACCTCCATGGAGCGCGTACTGATCGACGGAATCGAGTTGGGCCTCGTCGCTATCATCCAACTCGTCGCTGTAGGCCTTGTGATGTATCTCACCGACTGGCAAGTCGCGCTCTGGGCCACTCTTCCAATCCCAATTCTTATCGTTGGAGCCTGGGTTTACTCAAAGGATGCCCGCCACCGGCATAAAGCTGAGCGCAACACCACCTCCGCACTGAACTCTCTCCTCCACGACAACATCGCCGGCATACGCCAAATTAAATCCTACGCCGCTGAAGACGAGGAGCATGCCAACTTTAATCGCCTCTCCCACCAGGTGCGCAAGGCCACTCTTTACCTGATGAAATGGTGGGCCTTATACAACCCCTCGATGTCCTTCGCCAGTATGCTTGGCTACGTCCTCGTGCTCGGCTTCGGATCCGCCGCGATCATCGCTGGGCGCATGACCCTAGGTGACATGACCTTCTTCTTCCTTCTGCTTAGCCTATTTTATGAGCCAGTCGGAAAGCTCCGCCAGCTCAACCAAATGATTTTTGCCTCGCGCGCCGCCGGCGACCGCGTCTTCGAGATCATGGACTCCGAGGACGAAGCCAACGCTGCCGATGGTGCTTCCCTTCCCGAAAAAATCGCAGCCCATGTCCGCTTCGAAAACGTGTCCTTTGCCTACGGTTCCCAACCCACCCTCAACGGCGTGAACCTCGATGCCTCCCCCGGGCAAACCATCGCCCTCGTAGGCTCTACCGGCGCTGGAAAATCCACAGTGCTCTCGCTCCTGAATCGCTTCTACGAAAATAATTCCGGTAAGATCACCATCGATGGGATCGATATCTCGACCCTTTCCAAGAATTCCCTTCGCGAAAAAATGGCCTACGTAACACAGGAGGCGTTTCTCTTCAACGGGACCGTTCGTGAGAATCTCTTACTTGCTAAGCGCGATGCCACCGACGACGAAATGTGGCGCGCGCTCTCCGCCGCCAACGCCGAATCCTTTGTCCGCGACCTCCCCAAGCAACTCATGACCAACGTCGGCGAGCGCGGCGTGAAACTTTCCGGTGGAGAGAAGCAACGCCTCTCCATCGCGCGCGCCCTCCTCAAAGACGCGCCCATCCTGCTCCTCGACGAGGCCACCGCCTCCGTCGATTCCGAAACCGAGCGCCAGATCCAGGCCGCCCTCGACGCATTGATGAAAAACCGCACGGCTTTCGTGATCGCCCATCGACTTTCGACCATCCAGAACGCGGACAGGATTTATGTCCTCGAAAAAGGCAGAGTCATCGAGCAGGGCACGCACACGGATTTGCTCGCCCGCGAGGGTAAGTATGCGGAACTCTGCAAGAGATCCTTCCTCGCGGAGAAAGAATAACGGATAGCCGTGCCTCCGGCCGGCTTCTTCACGCAACCAATGCAAACAGCCGGTCGAAGACACGGCTCTCCCGCAAAAAAAAACGCCCGGAGTTTCCTCCGGGCGTTTTGTAAATGGTTTGGGCGACCGAAGATCGCCCCCACTGGGATCAGCGGGAGTAGAGCTCGACGATGAGCTGCTCGTTGACGAGCGGATCGATCTCGGAGCGCTCCGGGATGCGGGAAACAGTTGCTTCCATTTTATCACGATCCACATCGAGCCAGTCCACGGCAGGAACAGCTTGGGTGAGATCGAGCATGCGGAGGGCGAGCTGCTGTGAGGAAGGCTTCGCGCCGACCTTGATATGGTCGCCGGGCTTCACCTGATAGCTGGCGATATCGACGCAACGGCCGTTCACGAGGACGTGGCCGTGGTTGACCATCTGGCGGGCGGCTTGGCGGGAATTGCCGAAGCCTGCACGGTAGCAGACGTTGTCGAGACGACACTCGAGGAGTTGGAGAAGGATGATACCTGTGATGCCGCGGCGGCGGGCTGCTTCCTCATAGTATCCACGGAATTGCTTCTCGAGGACACCGTATTGGAAACGGAGCTTCTGCTTCTCGCCGAGGGCGACGGAGTATTCGGACTTCTTCTTGCGACCAGCGCGGACACCGTGCTGACCGGGTGGGAAGTTGCGGCGCTCCAAGGACTTGGAGGGGCCGAAAAGTGCGACGCCAAAGCGGCGGGAAAGTTTGGTGCGGGGACCTGTGTAGCGTGCCATGATGTAGGAAAGTTAGGTGTTTAAAATGTTGGATTAAACGCGGCGCGCTTTCTTAGGACGGCAGCCGTTGTGGGGAATCGGCGTGACATCACGGATCGACAGGATTTCGAGACCGAGACCCTGCACCGCGCGGACGGCGGACTCACGGCCGGAACCGGGACCTTTGACGCGGACATCGACCTCCTTGAGACCGTGACCCATTGCTTGGCGGCAGGCGTCTTGGGAAACCACTTGAGCGGCGTAGGCCGTGCTCTTGCGGGAACCTTTAAAGCCCATCTTACCGGCGCTGGACCATCCGATGGAATTTCCAAGAGCGTCGGTCACGCTGACGAGAGTGTTGTTGAAAGTGGCGGTCACGTGGACGATGCCACGGGAGATGTTTTTCGATCCCTTTGCCTTGTGAATCTTGACTTCCTCCTCGCCTCCGCCGATCTCGGCGAAGATATCTCTCTTCTGCTCCTTTTTCGGGGATCCATCGGGATTGAGGGCGGGCGCGGCAGGTGCCTCAGCGGCAGGTGCGGCCTTTTTGGGTTC
>CAMAXN010000055.1 GCA_945862245.1 Prosthecobacter debontii | reverse complement strand
GCCCTCGCCTGCGGTGCCTCGAAATGGCAGACGATCCAGCGCATCGTGCTCCCCGCCTCTCTTCCCGGCATCCTCACCGGTGTCATCCTCGCCATGGCCCGCGGCGCGGGCGAGGTCGCGCCGCTCATGCTCGTTGGCGTGGTGAAACTCGCGCCCACTCTGCCCATCGATGGCATCGCGCCGTTCATCCATGCCGAGCGCAAGTTCATGCACCTCGGCTTCCACATCTACGACCTCGGCTTCCAATCCCCTGACGCCGAAGCCGCCAAGCCTTTCGTCTATGCCACCGCGTTACTCCTCATCATCGTCGTCGTCACCCTCAACCTCACCGCCATCATCATCCGCAACCGCCTGAAAAAACGCTTCGCGGTCAGCTCGTTCTAAGAAATTCAACCGCGAATGAACGCCAATCCCGTCCAATGAAAAAATCCATATCCATACTTGGCGAACTTGGCGTCTTGGCGGTTCAACTCTTTCTACATTCGTGCCCCTTCGCGTCCATTCGCGTTTAAAAACCATGCCTCCAGAAATTCCAGCGAAGCAGCCACGCCCCGACTTCATCCGAGTGGAGGACTTCAGTTTCCACTACGGTGATAAACAGGCGATCTTCGGCATCGACATGGCGATCCCCGAGAACGAGATCACCGCGCTCATCGGCCCCTCGGGCTGCGGGAAATCCACCCTCCTGCGGAACATGAACCGCATGAACGACCTCATCGACGGCGTCCGCCACGAGGGCGATATCCGCCTCGACGGCGTGAGCCTCTACGATCCCTCCGTGGAGGTCATTTCACTGCGCAAACGCGTCGGTATGGTGTTCCAGAAATACAATCCCTTCGCTAAATCCATCTACGAGAACGTCGTCTTCAGCCTCCGCGTTGCCGGGCGCAACGGCAAAAATGAACTCGATGAAACGGTCGAGCGCTCCCTTCGCGACGCCGCGCTCTGGGACGAGGTGAAAGACCGTCTGCACGACAGCGCCTTCGGCCTATCCGGCGGGCAGCAGCAGCGCCTTTGCATCGCCCGCGCCATTGCGAACCGACCCGAAATCCTCCTGATGGACGAGCCATGCGCCGCCCTCGATCCGCTCGCGACACTGAAGATCGAGGAACTCATCACCACCCTCAAGAACCGATACACGATTGTCATCGTAACCCATAACATGGAGCAGGCCACGCGCTGTTCGGATCGTACCGCCTTCCTCTACATGGGCAAGCTTATCGAATACGGCAAGACGATGCAGGTTTTCGAAAAACCCAAACAGCAGCAGACCGAGTCCTACATCACCGGAAGGTTCAGTTGAAATGGAAAATCAAACCACATACCCCGCCATCGAGGTGCACGAAGTCGATTTCTCATACGGGAAATCCCTCGCGATAAATAACGTGACAATGAACATCGCCCGCAACGAGGTCACCGCTTTCATCGGTCCTTCCGGCTGCGGGAAATCCACCCTGCTCCGCTGCTTCAACCGCATGAACGATTTTATCCCCGGCGCGAAGGTCACCAAGGGCGAGATCCTCATCAACGGCGTCGAGATTCACGACAAGGAAGTCGATGGCGTGGAGCTGCGCCGCCGCGTCGGCATGGTGTTCCAGAAATCCAACCCTTTCCCGCGTTCCATCTACGAGAACGTCGCCTACGGCCCGCGCATCCTCGGCGAGAAAAACAAGGGCGTGCTTGATGGCATTGTGGAGAAAGCCCTGCGCGGCGCCGCCCTCTGGGACGAGGTCAAAGACCGCCTCAACGAGAGCGCCTACGGCCTTTCCGGCGGGCAGCAGCAGCGGCTCTGCATCGCCCGTACCACTGCCGTCGATCCCTCAATCATCCTCATGGACGAGCCATGTTCGGCCCTCGATCCCATCGCCACCGCCCGCGTCGAGGAGCTCATAAATGAACTCAAGCGCAATTACACCATCGTCATCGTTACCCACAATTTGCAGCAGGCGTTGCGCGTTTCCGATATGACTGCTTTCTTTTACTTGGGAGATCTGATAGAATATGACCAGACTAGAAAAATATTCTCGAATCCATCCGTGCCACAAACCGAACAATACATAACCGGCCGATTCGGCTGAAACCGCCATGCCCTCACAACACATACTTCACGAGTTTGACAATGCAATCGGTGCCTTGCGCGCAGATACCCTCCTGATGGCTAGCCTCGCACGCCAGAATCTGGAACATGCTATGAAAGCGCTGCTGGAGCGCGATATCGACCTTTCGCGCAGCGTCATCGCCGACGATACGGACGTCGACGACCTTGAGCTCAAGATCGACCAGAAAGGCATGGACATCCTCGTCCGCTTTCATCCCATGGCCACTGATCTGCGCCTCGTGATCTCCTCCATGAAAATGGCGTACAACCTGGAGCGCATCTCAGATCACGCCGTGAATATCGCCAAGCGCGCCAAGAAAATCTGCAAGGCGATGCCCTTGGAGGAGGTTTCCCTTTCCGAGCCGCTCTACACCCTCGCGGACGGTTTGCTCCGCGACTCAATAACCGCATATAGCGATTCCAACGGCGAGCTGGGAGAGAGCCTCAAGGCTCGTGACAAGGAACTCGACCGTCTCCACAAACAGGTGGTCGCCACCCTCAGCGGACGCCTCGAGGACTCGAACGGGCGCTCAGAGAATCTTCTTCACCTGATCTTCGTCGTCCGCTCCATCGAGAGAATCGGCGATCTTTCGGTAAACATAGGAGAGGACACGGTGTATCTGGATGAAGCCCGTAGCATTCGTCACACGCAGCGTCAGAAAGATCCCCAGCCAGAGTGACCACAAACACCAGCATGGCTTGAGGCAAACTAAAGGACGATGAAGGGCAGGACAATTTTCATTCGATTCCGCGCAGCTCTTTTTGATCCGCCAACCATTTTCTATCCTCCTTGGATAGATTGTTTTCCTGTGTCCGGAAGCGTTCGCCGCCCGGCTCAATCAGGATGAGCGTGCCCTTAGAGTAGGAGAAGAGCTTGCCGAAGACCTTGCGCCCGCTGACCCCGCGCCAGTTGCGGTAACCTTTAGCTTGCAGATCTTTCCGCCACTTCTCGCTGGAGATTTGCGCGGCGATAGTGTTCTGCTTGATGAGTCCCAAAAAGTAATCTGCGTCGCCCCGATTGTAGCCGCGCAAGCGCTCGATGACCTCGCCGCTGGGATTGAGGATGAGCACGGATGGATAGCCGAGAATACGGTAGCGCTTTTTCAGGCGAGCCACGTAAGCCTTTATATCGGTCTCGCGGGTAATTTTCTCGTCAAGTGTGAGCTTGGTATCGTCCGCCGATACATTGGTATCCACGCGTAGGCGGACGAGGTTTTCCGCCGCCCATGTATCGAATTCTGGGTTGGAGAAAAGCTCGTCGCTCAGGACTTTACACAAAGGGCTGCGGGCCGAATCGGTGAACCAGATCAGGATAGGCTTGCCCTCGCGTACTGCGGTCTGCCTGGCGATGGTTTCGCTTTCCTCCCACGCGCCCCTCTTGGGTGCCGCCATTAAACTTTCCAACATTGGAATTCCAGCATCGGGGTCATCGGGATCCGTGAATACAATTTCTTCCTGCGGGGTGAGGTTTAGCGGTAGTGGCTGCGAGTTGCCGCCGGGGTTCACCCGCACGCCGCCAGCTGCGGAGTCTCGTATCTTGGGGCCAACTCCGGGAGGCGGGATGACATCTTCCAAATTGATTTCCGCATCATTCGCACAGGATACCACCGAGCATACCGTAATAAGTGCGGGCAAAACGAAGCACGAGTGTTTCATAACTTACTTTCTCAAGCGAACAGGCTTCCCGCAAGAGGAACAGCGCAACTAATATAAGCCAGTATATGGAGGGAGAGCGCGACAACGAAATTCAAACCAAGCATACAGTGCACTTTCATATGCTTGAGTTTGCCTTTACGGATAGACAGCGCCCAGGCGCAGGTATTTTAGTTTCGATACGATTGCGATGCGCTCGGGCATAGGTTTAGTTCAGAGCTTCCAGCATTTCGCCAAGCAGGGAGAGCTTTATTTTCCAATCCTCCAAGCGTTGTTTCTCCTGCACCACTACCTCCGGAGGGGCTCGGTCCACGAACGATGCATTACCAAGCTTACCTTCGGATTTCGTTACCTCTATGCGGATCTTCTCGATCTCCTTCGAAATACGAACGCGCTCAGCTTCAACATCGATCAAGCCTTCCATGGGCATGTAGGCTTCGCCAACCGGGGTGACGGCAGCGGGCGTGCCTTTTGTAGCATCATAGGAATCATCTACTAGAATCTCCGTAGATCCGGCGAGGAGAGCGAGGACTTTGAGCTCGTCGGAAAGCCATGCCACTGCGCCTTTCATCACGAAGCTGACATCTTTACGGGATCCGAGGTTGTATTCAGCCTTAAGGTTACGGAGACGGCCGGCGGTTTCGTAAATCGCAGCGGCTTGCTTTTCGGTGGCGGCGATTTCATCTGCGGAAAGTTCTGCGAGTAGCGCTTTCTCTGGCAGAGTTTTTCTCATCACGAACTCGCCTTTGGAAACGTAATTCATACGCTCCGAAAGCTCTTCGGTAACGTGGGGCATGTAAGGATGCAGGAGCTGTAGGTAACGGCTCATTACGGCATCGAAGGTGCCGAGCGCCGCGGCGCGGGCTTCGGCGGTGGCGGATTCGCGGAGATCACCTTTCACAGCTTCGAGCCATTTGTCGCAGAAGTCGTTCCACAGGAATTCGTAGAGCCGCTGCGCAATCTCGCCGAAGCGGTATTCGGAATAGATGCCTTTTAGATCGTCAGCGAGTTCGTCGAGTTTCGACATTACCAGGATATGGTAGACTGGCAGGCCTTTCACCGAGAGCAGCGGCGTGAACTCATTACCGTCCATCTGGCGAAAACGGCAGGCGTTGTAGAGCTTGTTGGCAAAGTTACGACCTTCCTCGACGGAGGCCTCATCGAACCGCACATCAGCACCAACCGGCGCGATACGCATCAAGCCGAAACGCAAGCCGTCGGCACCGAACTTGTCCATGAGGTCGATGGGATCGGGGGAGTTGCCGAGCGATTTACTCATCTTGCGGCCCTTGAGATCGCGTATGATCGAGGTAAAATAGACGTTCTTGAACGGCAGACCTTCACCGAAGCGGTAGCCGCCCATGATCATGCGGGCGACCCAGAAAAAGATGATGTCGGGTCCAGTAACGAGATCAGTGGTGGGGTAGAATTTCTTCAGCGTCTGCGAGTTTTCACCAACATCAGACATGGTCGCAAACGGCCAAAGCCAGGAGGAGAACCAGGTGTCCATCACGTCCTCATCGCGCACCCAATCACCATCGACGGGCGGCTCGACGCCGACGTAGAGGTCTCCGGCAACGGCATTCTTCGTTTCAAGTGACTCGGCGTTTTTAAGCTCGTCGAACTTTTCTTTCCGATACCACACCGGGATCTGGTGCCCCCACCAGAGCTGGCGGCTGATGCACCAGTCTTGGAGGTTTTCCATCCAGTGGGCATAAGTTTTCGCCCAGCGCTCGGGGCGAAACTGGATTTCGCCGGAGGCCACCGCGTCCGTGGATTCCTTGACCATCGGGTAGCGCAGGAACCACTGCATGGAGATGCGCGGCTCGATCGGCACATCGGCGCGCTCCGAGTAGCCGACGCTGTTTTCGTATTCCTCGATGCCGATCAGCAGTCCCATTTCCTCCAGCTTTGCGGCGGCTTTGCGGCGGGCGACGAAACGATCCAGCCCATCGAGATCCGGGCAGGCGGGGCAGTTGACTCGGCCATCGGGATGCAGGCAGTCGATGATCTCAAAGCCGTGTTTCATGCCAACCTCGAAGTCAACCTTGTCGTGGGCGGGCGTGATTTTCAGCGCGCCGGTACCAAATTCCAGATCCACCGCCTCGTCGCCGATGATGGGGATGAGCGCTTCGGGGAAAGGGCGTTTCACCATTTTGCCAATCCACTTCGCGTATTTCGGATGCTTTGGATGCACGGCGACCGCAACGTCCGCCATCAGTGTCTCCGGGCGGGTGGTGGAGATCTCGATGAACTCGCCCGGGCTGTCGGCGAGCTCGTATTTCATGGTGAAAAGCTTTGAGCGTGAGGGTTTCATGATCACCTCCTCGTCGGAGAGGGCGGTGAGGGAAACGGGGCACCAGTTCACCATCCGCTTGCCGCGGTAGATCAGGCCTTCGTTGAAAAGATCCACGAACACCTGGCTGACCCAGCGCGTGTATTCCGCATCCATGGTGAAACGCTCGCGCGACCAGTCGCAGGAGCACCCGAGGCGCTTGAGCTGCTTGATGATGATGTCGCCGTGGGTGTTCTTGAAATCCCAGACGCGCTTGAGGAACTCGTCGCGGCCAAGGTCGCGGCGGGTCTTGCCTTCGGTTTCGCGCAGCTCGCGCTCGACCTTCGCCTGGGTGGCGATGCCGGCGTGGTCGGTGCCGGGGAGCCACAGAACCTCTTTCCCCTCCTGCCGCGCACGGCGGGCGAGGATATCTTGGATCGCGTTGTTCAGCACGTGCCCGAGGTGCAGGATGCCGGTGACGTTCGGCGGCGGGATGACAATGGAATAGGGCTCCTTTTCGGAATTCTCATCGGCGCGGAAACACCCTGCCTCCAGCCATGCGGCATACCATTTTTCCTCCACGGCCTGCGGCTCGTAGGCTTTCGCTAACTCTGACATCGGGCGCGGATATTCGGGGAGGGATTGCGGTTTGTCCAGCATCGGGGAGGTGCCCGTGTGCAGGGCTCCTACACCAGGGATGAGAAGAATTCGAACCACGGATGGGCGGATTTTCTACCTAGTGTAGGAGCCTTGGGTGTTTTTCCGCTTTCCTAATTCTAAGCGGGCAACGATTGTCCGCATGACACTATGGAAACCATCGCAAGATTCTACAAAGGAGAGGACGCCTATCTGTTCTGATTCGTTTTGACAAAGGGATGCCACAGCACACGGATTGCTTAGAAATGAAACCCCTCCTCCTCTCGCTTCTCCTCATCCCCCTCCTCCAAGCCGCCGAAAAGCCGCGCAACATCGTTTTCATCCTCGTGGACGACCTCGGCGTGACGGATGTGAACCTCGACGGCAGCGACTCCTTCTACGAGACCCCGAATCTCGCGAAGTTTGCGAAAACGGCGGTGAATTTCACCAACGGCTACGCAAGCTGCTCGGTGTGCTCGCCGACCCGCTCCGCGATCATGACCGGCCGGAGCCCAGCGCGGACACGGAACACGGATTACTTCGGCGCGCCCAACGAGTTCATCGACGCGATCCCTGAAAACTACGATCCTGCGCGCGATTTCCTGAAATCCGGCAAGGGCAGGAATCTCCCGCTCTGGCCCGCCGCCTTACCTCGGTCGCCTGCCGGACGGCACCACCACCTTGGCGCAGGCGTTCAAGAAGCACGGATACGCCAGCTTTTTCGCCGGGAAATGGCACCTCGGCCCGGAGGGGAATTTCCCAGAAGACCATGGTTTCGATATCAACATAGGCGGCGGCAGGGGCGGCGGTCCCTACGGCGGGAAAAAGTATTTCTCCCCCTACGGCAACGCCAAGATCAAGGACGGCCCGCCCGGCGAACACCTCACGGACCGGCTCGGCAAGGAGACGGCGGATTTCATCAAAGCAAACAAGGACAAGCCCTTCCTCGCCTACCTCTCCTTCTACGCCGTCCACACCCCGCTCATGGCTCCCGAGGATCTGGTGAAAAAGTATGAGGAAAAGCGCAAGAGGCTGGGACTGAAAGATGAGTTCTCGCCGGAACCTCCCCGCGAAAACCGCACCGTCCATTCCCACGCCGTTTACGCCGCCATGATCGAGTCGACGGACGCCGCCTGCGGGCAGGTTTTCGACGCGCTGGAGGAGAGCGGCCTCGCGGAAAACACGATCGTCGTCTTCACCTCCGACAACGGTGGCCTCTCCACCTCCGAAGGCTCACCGACCACCAACCTGCCCTACCGCGCCGGGAAAGGCTGGCTCTACGAGGGTGGCATACGCGTCCCACTGCTGGTGCGAAACCCCGCCACCGGAAACGGCGGTACAAAATGCGCGGAGCCCGTTTACTCAACGGATTTCTACCCCACCCTCCTCGCCGCAACCGGCCACCAGGCGCTACCAGACCAACACCTAGATGGGATCTCGTTCCTGCCCTATCTGGAAAAACCCGACACCGCTCCCAGCGGACGCATGATGTTCTGGCATTACCCGCATTGGGGCAACCAGGGCGGCTCTCCCGGCACCGCCGTCCGCCATGGTAAATGGAAACTTATCAAATGGCTCTGGCCCAAACGCACCTTACTATTCGATCTCGAAGCCGACCCCGGCGAGAAAAATGATCTTTCCAAGGAGCAGCCAAAAATCGCTGGCGATCTTAGTGCACACATCAAAAACTTCCTCACACAAACCAAAGCCCTCCAACCCCACAAAAAACCAAATCACAAGGATGATTTCAAAAAGTGGTGAGCGCCTAAAATTTACCCTCGCCTTCACAGCGATACGTCCAACGATGAAGTGAGCGAATGCAAGCCAGCCGCCAAAGGTCGTCGCCTTTACCTGCAAGCCGTTCGGTTGGCTTGCAGTTCTCTCCACTGGATTGTTCGCCTCTTGAATGCCGCCAAGATGGGTGGCATTCATGGCTGAGAGACCCTCCAGAAGCGCCTCGGTTCCACAAGTATGTTATATGTGTAGGGCCTGGTGTTGACGGGAACCACTGGCCAGCTGGACTCTAAAGTACTGCTACTGCGCAAAGTGCCTTGGTTCCAAATCAGCCGAAGGGTGTCGGCGACGCCATCTGGCTCCAGCCACAGGTGGGGTTTGTCGGCGCGGTTGATCCACACGGTGAGCCGTGTGTAGTAGAGTGCTGTCTGACCCTCGAATCCCGAATCGGTCGCGAAGATCAACCAGAGCGAGCCGTCGCCCGCTGTGGTAACGGTGAACGGCTGCCCATGTTGGTGTCGCAGGAGTGGGACGTAATTCTCGTTCCCGTCATCAGGCTTAGCCACGTTGCCAATCACGGATATGTTAGCGCCGCCGATGGCCTGGTTTCCCTTGTCTAGATTCATGCGCCACCACCCCTCACGCGGGTCGACCACGGCCTGTGGTTCGAAAGGCACGGCACCGACCTTCACCTTGACGCCTTCGCCCGGAGGTCCTCCGACGCCAACCAAACCTTCGGCGTATTTTGAAGCCAACTGGATTTCCATGGTCAACACGACCGAAGTATTGGGCGGCAGTCCGGTAAGCCGCTTCTTCCAATACATGAACAAGTCGTCGCTGCGATTGACCCCCGAGATGAAGAGCGCGGAAGTTCCCCCCAAATTCGCAGGTCTGACCTGCCACGAGTTCGTAAGTTGATACAGGGAGGGATCATAATTTTGAGGGTAGTCTGCGAAACCAGCAACAAAGCCGTGATCAGACTGCGCAAAATCAAATTCCAAGCGGGTCGCATCGGCGGCGCGCAATCCGACACATAGCACGAACAAAAGAAATAAGAACGTAAATGACGTTTTCATTTTGGACCTAGCTTTCCCTCTTTGTCGAAAAGTAGGGTTTGCGAGTGATACACGACCGTTCGTGGATCAAGGTAAACCCGACCTAGAAATACGGATTATAGTATTCTCATTCGGGCACGACTCGATAGCGGTATCATGCTAGCGAGCCAAGCCGTAATTCGGTTTTGTTGGCGAATTACAAAATTATCTAGGGGCTATGAAGTGTCAACGCCAAGACGTTTCATGATGTGCAGGTAGATCATGGTGGTGGAGACATCGGCGGGATGTGACGAATGACTTCCCTAATATCGCTCAGATGGAAGCCACGGCTATGGGGTCACTTGTGAGTGACTTAGCAGAAAGCCAATTCTCCGGTGATTATAAAAAGTGATGATTGTCTACGCCGAAAAACTTGTGCAAACTGCGCTCATGTTGAAATTTCTTATCCCGATCGCACTCATGCTTACCAATGCCGTTTCCCAAGCCGGTGGTGAATTCCGCCACGTCGTCATGTTCAAGTTCAAGGATTCCGCCACGCCCGCGCAGATCACCGCGGTGGAAAAGGCGTTCGGTGAACTACCTTCGAAGATCGAAACCATCACCGATTACGAATGGGGCACCAGCGAGAGCGTCGAGGGTAAGAACGACGGCCTGACCCATTGCTTTTTTGTCACTTTCAAGAACAAGGCCGGTCTGAAAATTTACATCCCGCATCCCGCCCACGTCGCCTTCAAGGAAATCCTCATCCCCATCCTCGATAAGGCGCTGGTCTTCGACTACACGGCGAGGGAGTGATCCGTGGCTGTGACTTGCAGCCTCCCGGTAATTTCCAAACGACCGGCATGATTGATGCCTTGTTAAGCGCCGGGCTTTCCTGCGATGAGGATTTTGAAAACTATTTCCTACCAATCTCGCCTTCCCTCTTCGGCGGGGCTTGCCTACAACGAGGAAATGCGTCTTTTTGACACCCTCACCCGCACCGAAACTGAGATCCGCCCCATCGATGGGAAGACCTACCGTTTTTACTGCTGCGGCCCCACGGTCTATGGGCCGGCGCACATCGGGAATTTCCGCACCTTCGTGCTGCAGGATGTTTTCCGGCGCGCGCTGGAAACCGGCGGCACCGCCACGCTGCATGTCCGCAACCTCACCGATGTGGACGACAAGACAATCCGCGATTCGCAAAAGGCCGGGCAGACTTTAGAGGCTTTCACGAAAATCTGGACGGAGAAATTCCATGCCGATTGCACGGCACTCGCCTGCCAGCCGCCGCACATCGAGCCATCCGCCATCGAACACATCCCGCAGCAGATTGCGATGATTGCGGAGCTTATTGAAAAAGGTCACGCCTACGCTTCCGACGATGGCTCGGTCTATTTCCGCATCTCTTCCTTCCCGAACTACGGCCGCCTCTCCCGGCTCGATGAACGCGAGCTCGATCTCGGGAAAACACAGAACGCCCGCGCCGATGCGGATGAGTACGAGAAAGATAGTATTTCCGACTTCGTCCTCTGGAAGTCGCGCCGCGATGAGGATGGCGAGAACTTCTGGGAATCCCCGTGGGGGCAAGGCCGCCCGGGCTGGCACCTCGAGTGCTCGGCGATGATCCGCGAATACCTCGGCGATTCCTTCGACCTGCACTCCGGCGGGGTGGATCTCATTTTTCCCCACCACGAAAATGAGATCGCGCAAAGCCAGTGCGCGTGCGGCGGGCACTTCGCGGCGCATTGGTTTCACATCACACACCTGCTGGTGGATGGCGGGAAAATGTCCAAGTCGCTCGGCAATATGTATACCCTCTCCGATCTGGAGGCCAAGGGTTTCACAGCGATGGAAGTCCGCTACGTCCTGATCGGCGCGCATTACCGTAAGCAACTCAACTTCACTCTGGATTCGCTCTCCGGTGCGAAGGAAGCGCTGGCAAAACTCGCGAAATCCGCCGCAAAACTCGCCGAGAATATGGGCGGCGAAACGGCGCTGAACTCCGCGGACTTCGGCCCGTTCCAAGGCGCATGGGAATCGCTCAACGACGACCTCAACACCCCCGGTGCGCTCGGCGGAATTTTCACGGGTCTCCGCGATGCATCGAAGCTCACAGGAAAAGAAGCCGCCGCCGCCCTCGCTGGCCTCAACCGCATCCTCCGCGCCCTCGGCATCACCCTTCCGGAAATTTCCTCAGCCGCGACAGATATCCCCACCGAAATCCGCGAGCTCGCGGAGACCCGCTGGGCCGCCCGCTCCGCGAAAGACTGGGCCGCGTCCGACAAGCTCCGCGACGAACTCGCCGCCCAAGGCTGGGTGGTGAAAGATGGCAAGGACGGCTATGAGCTTTCCAAAATTTGAACCACAAAGACGCAAAGCTAATAGTTATGATCCCTTTTAACATCCATTCTTCTCTTCCTTCGCGCCTTTGCGTCTTCGCGGTTCACCCCTCTTCCTCTAAGATTTAAAATTTCAGCGAATGCGCTTCTCCATCCTCGGCTCCGGTTCCGCCGGAAACTCCACCATCCTCGAATGCGGCAGTGTGCGCATTCTCATCGACGCTGGACTCAGCGCGAAACAGCTCTGCTTACGCCTCGAATCGCTCGGCGTCGCTCCCGAATCGATTTCCGCCATCCTCCTCACCCACGAGCACGGCGATCATGTTCGCGGGCTGAAAAATTTTCTCAAAAAACAGCCCGTGCCCGTGTTTGCCACGCGGGACACCGCCCACGTCGTCCGCGAGCAGGGCATCGAGGGCGCGGTTTGGAAAACCTTCGAGGCCGGGCAGGCATTTCCCATCGCTCATCTGACGGTGGAGACCTTCGCGATCCAGCATGATGCGGTAGATCCTGTTGGCTTCGTGATCGGCAATGCAACGAAGCGCTTCGGCCTCGTTTCCGACGCGGGCTTCGTCACCCGCAGCATGATTGAGCGGCTGCGAAACCTCACCGCCCTTTTCGTGGAGGCGAACTACGACGATGAACTCCTCGAGCTCGACACCAAGCGCCCGTGGTCGATCAAACAGCGCATTTCCTCGAAACACGGCCACCTCTCCAACGTCCAGGTCGGCGAGTTGCTGCGCGAGATCGCCCACTCTGGCCTATCGCAGATCGTCTTTGGTCACCTCAGCTCAGATTGCAACTGCTCGAAAAAGGTCACCGAAATTTTCGGGAAGTGCCTGCGCGAACTCGGCCACGACCACACCGCCCTCCACTGCGCCACCCAATCCGAGCCGACCCCATGGTTCGAGGTCGCCGAGCCTTTTCGGCTGGCGTGAGTAAAG
>CAMAXN010000054.1 GCA_945862245.1 Prosthecobacter debontii | reverse complement strand
CCCCATTCCCATCCAACCCGCTGCGATCAGCGCGACGCACCATTTTGTGAAACTAAAGTTTGAGTTAGGGAGGACATTTTTCATATTTTTAGTTTCCTATTTTTATCGGCTCGCACTGCGGGACGGTTGTTGGCTGCACTTAGGGCATGGAGTTTCAAACTCGTAAAAGATTTATTTCTGAATTTAAAGATTCTTGAACTTTATAAACATACATATGTACTTATTTTTTTCCTAGTTACGTTTCCGTAACAATTACAAAAAGCTTTTTACTAGAAATAATTTCCGTGAATTGCCTTCTTTTGAAGTACTAAGAATTTACTTTTACGCCCAGGGCGGAAAACACACGAGAGAGATGGTCTGAGAAGGGGAGACGAGAGAGCCCCGAGACTATCGCTTCGGGGGCTCTTCCTATACTTCAATTTAATCCAATTACTCCTGAACCGCTTCCACTCTCAGGAATTTCTTTGGCCCGCTGACTGGAACGCTAGCCGTTCTCTGCTGTAAATTCACTTCGTCCACTATTTTTGGATTACCCACATCGGAAACAGTGATACCATCTGTTACCCACCCACTTGGGCCTGCCGCAAGATCAGTACTTGTTTTCGGCGTCACCGTTAATCCTTCCGTTTCTTGCCTTACGTAATAGGTGAGCACCAGATTTTCAGCTGTAACCGCAACAGACGGCATCAGGCTCGGATGTAACTTGCCTGGCGTCACTGCCCCAAATACATAATCAAGGAAATTTGCATCAGATGGAGTCGCTCCGTTCAGCCACACGTTGTAGGTCGACGGACTTCCTAACGCATCGGGATCTGTCACCCCTACTCGCGTCGAGAGAACAGTCTTCGCAACAAGCGATCCCGCAAGGGTGATTGCTCCAGATGCCGCGCTATATCCATCCACGACGATACGATAGGTCGTTCCCGAAACCACCGAGACGACGACTTTACTTGTGCGTAGATTATTTGATTGGTCATCGTTCGATCCCGCGACTGCCAAAGTGTTGACCGCAGATCCCGTGTAGATCGCGAGCGTAGTATCAAAAGAGGATCCCGTCGTCGCCACTGTGAAGGTGCCACTGGAGGGGGCCGTCCAGCTCCACCAGACTGATTTTCCACCTCTTAATCTTGCATGCTTAGGTTCACCAGTTTGCAGAGTGGCTCCAGTGTTGGATCCACTGACCGCAAAAGTTGTGTCAGTTAAAATCGTAGCAGCCGCAAAGCTATCATTTACTGGAGCCAATGGTTGCACCAGGTTGGCAGCCAATTGGATCGCTCCAGAGGCGCCACTCTTTCCATCCACTGCGATCTGATATCTCGTACCCTTCACCGCAGAAAATGAAACGGTGCTATCTACAGCTGTGGAACTGCTGTTGTCGTTCGATGCCACCGCCCTGAGCCTTCTAACGGAGGTTCCTGTATAAACGGCGAGTACCGTGTCGAAGGCAGAACCCAAGGTACGGAGTGTATAGGTGCCGGAGATCGGAGCGGTAAAGGTCCACCAAACTGATTTCGCGGCCGCATTGTTCGCATGCGAGGGCTCGCCTGCTTCCGATGTTCCGTTCGTGTTGTTACCTGTGAGCGTCCAAGTCGCGGTGGAGGTGGCAACCGCCGTTGCCAACGAATCATTGTCAGGGCGGACGGGAGTCGGAGGAGTCGGTGGGGTCGTTCCCAGAAGTGCATTGGCGAGATTCAGGCGGCCACCCGATTTTGTTTTGCCTGCAAGGGCGGTGATTTTATCGGTGCCGTTCAGCAAGCGAGTAATGGTCGCGCTATAGGATTCCGTAGGAAATTGTGCCACCAGCAGAGCCAAAACTCCCGCTACATGAGGAGCGGCCATGGAGGTTCCGCTGTAGGTCGCGTACGCATTGTTGGATCTGGAAACAGTCGAATAGATTCCTTCACCAGGCGCGCCAAGATCCACGGTCTCACTTCCGTAGTTCGAGAAGGAGGCTAGGGTGTCGGTACGTGTGGTGGCGGCGACGGAAACAATGTTATCGGTCGCAAGACTCGCTGGATAAGATGGGGATCTATCCGTATTCATTCCGTCATTTCCTGCCGCTGCAACGAAGATGAGTCCAGCCGTGCGGGTGCGTTCAATCGCAGCTTGCAGGCTGACACCAGCTCCCCCACCGCCCCAGCTGTTGCTCAAAATCTTGGCGCCTTTGGATCGTGCGTAATCGATGCAACGTACCGCATCGCTGTCGGCTCCGCTTCCCGTTGCCGAAAGAAATTTACAGCCCATTAACTTAACCCCCCAAGCTACCCCGGTCACTCCGATGCCGTTATTTCCTGTTCCTCCGATGGTGCCAGCGCAGTGAGAGCCGTGCCCTTCATCATCGGTGGGATCGCCGTCATTATTGTAGGCGTCACATCCAAAAACATCGTCGACGAATCCGTTACCATCATCGTCGATATTGTTGTCTGCGATTTCTGCGGAATTACGCCATAGATTGGCTGCGAGGTCTTGGTGAGTTGTCTTAATGCCCGTATCGATAATAGCGACGATCACCTCGCCCGCTGAGGAGCGAACATTCCAGCCTTCGGGTGCGTCGATATCCGCACCGGAGGTCTGATTCAGACCCCAAAGTGTGCCATCGAGATATTTTGGATCATTGGGGGCAAGAACTGCGTGACGCACATAATCGGGTTCTACTGTCAAAACGCTCGGTTGGGCCGCGGCAGTATCGAGCGCGTTGGGAAGAGCTTCCAAGGAAACCGCAGTTAGGTGCACGCGATAAAGAAGCACGTCGGGAGTGACCTGTTCCATCGTGCTGGCTTGGGCTCCCATTTTAGCAAGAAAGGCAGTGGGATCTTCCCCTTCTTCCAAAGTGACAAGAACGTGGCTTGCCACCATTTCTTCCCGCAAAATAACTTGGCCTGTGACGGTGTCCACGACCTCCTCGGTGCGCAAGTTCGGATATTTAAAGTCGGTCTCGAGAAGTCTAATGTGGGTCGTTTGGTTGGGACCAGGTCCGGCAACCACTGCCGACTGTATAACCGTCGATCCTGGGAATCTTTTGAGCTCCTCTGCAGAAGGACGATCCATTGGGGAAGCCGAATCAGGAATCATTTGCACAGCACGACTTGCTACGAAAGAATCGGCAAGGCTCCCCTTGTTCGCACGTACAATAACCGAAACGCTACCAGAGCGATGGGTGGCCGCGGTCCTGTGTTTTTTTGAACAGGTAGCGTTGCTTGTCTTGCTTGCGTTCCGGGAGAAGAGGTTGGCGAACGACGCTGAACTATTTTGTAAATAAACGCCCCCCGCGCCAAGCCCCACAGCACAAATCACCACGGCAATTTTAATTCTAATTTTCACAACTCAATTATGTTACTCTTATTCGTTGACTGAGCAAAATATATTTATTTTATATCATTGTACTAGAATGCTTTAAAGTCTGTTTCATCCCGTCACACAACACTCCTATATTCTTAGGAAGGTGAGAAGATTCCGGTACTCAATTGCTCTTCAGCCCAGCCAGCGAGAAATGTTTGATTGTTAGGAAATTACTTTGTCTCTGTTGGTCAGAGAATACACTAGGTAGCAGATCTGAAAACGGAAAAAGGGGTTGTCGGAGCAACCTGATAATTTGAGTATTAATCGAAACAGTTGTCACCTGAGCATCGTATCACAGCTATTCATTTTGAATTATGGCAAATAGCCCATCTCTTATCACCTACCTCCTCCTACTAGCTGCTCCGCTCAGTTTTGCGGAGGGATTGAGTATCCGACAGGACGACGCCAGCGGCACGATCACGGTCCACCGCGCTGATGCTGCGAAAGATGCCGCGCCGCTGCTCACGCAGAACGCTGCCGCTGACTTTCGCCCCTATCTGCACCCCATCCTAGCGCCGGACGGCAAGGGTGAATTGACACAGTTCAGCCCGCGTCATCACAAACACCAGACTGGCCTATACTGGGGACTTACGCGCCTAAACGGGCGCGACTATTTTCACAACTCGAAGGGTGACTTCTGGCGGCGCATTTCAGCCGAAATCCTCAAGAGCGAGGGGGCGCAGGTTAGTTGGCGCACCGTTTATGCAATGCTCGACGAGGCTGGCGCCGTGACCATGACGGAGACACAGACATGGACAATGGCGTTAAATTCTGCTGGGCAGGCAATTCTCGATCTAGCTTGGAGCGGTAAGGCCGGGGTAAAGGACGTCACTATTTCCAAATATCCCTACGGCGGTATGTTCCTGCGCATGCCTTGGGAGAAGGGGAAACGAGCGCACGTGATGACAGCGGCACGGCAATCTAACGAGAGGGCGGAGGGTAAGCGGGCCATGTGGCTGGACGTCGGAATGGAAATCGACGGGCGGGAGGACGACGGGCACTTCGCCATCTTTGATCACCCGCAAAACGACGGTTTCCCGAATGCGTGGCGCGTTGACGGCCAATTCGGTGTCGGGTCCTGCCGTGCTATTCAGGGTGATTGGTCGATCGAAGCTGGCAAGGACAAGACCTTTCTCCATCGTTTCGTCGTCTACACAGGTAAGCTCAACGAACAGGATATCTCCGACCAGTGGAAGGCGTGGAGCGGTCAGAAATCCACTTCGGTGCTATGGGGTATCGCACAGAAAGAAGCCAGAGAGGCGAAGTTCCTCAATCCGGAGGAGGCGGTGGCAGCGATGACGGTGCAGGATGGTTTCGCGGTCAATGCCTTCGCCACAGAGCCAATGATCACTCAACCAATGGCCTTCTGCTGGGACGATCGCGGACGCATGTGGATCGCGGAAAACCGCGATTACGAATCCCGCGGCAGAGGCTTTTCAAATTCAGGAGACAGCCGCATCCTAATTCTCGAAGACACTAATCGTGATGGTGTTGCTGACACGCGCAAGGTCTTCCTTGAGGGCATTCCGTTCCCTGCCGGAATCGCGGTCGGTCTCGGTGGACTATGGCTCGGCGCGCCACCGAACTTGCTCTTCGTGCCGGACAAGGACGGTGACGATAAGGGCGAGATGGACGCTATCGAAGTTCGTTTAACTGGCTGGGGTATCCGTGATCGTCATGAGACGCTCAACAGTTTTCACTGGGGACCTGACGGATGGCTCTACGGCACTCAGGGCTTCGCTACGCCGTCCAAGGTCGGTAAGCCGAAGGGTAAGGGACGCTTGTTCAAGCAGGGGGAGGGTTTCCCGGATCATTTCGAGTTTGATGGTCCAGCAGTCGATATCGATGGTGGTGTGTGGCGCTACCACCCGACAAAAGACCGCTTCGAAGTGGTGGCACACGGTTTCAGCAACCCCTGGGGCATTGACTACAATGCGAAGGGGCAACTATTCATTACCGCCTGCGTCATCCCGCACCTGTGGCACGTGATACCCGGTGGTATCTACCACCGCCAAGGCGGCAGCCATTTCAATCCCTACGTTTACAGCGACATCAGAACCATCGCCGATCACGAACACCTCTCCGCGCACGGCGGTGCCAGAATTTACCAGTCCGATGCCTTCCCCGAACACTTCCAGGGGCAGTTGATCATGGCCAACCTACACGAGCACTCTATGCTAGTGGACAAGCTTGAGCCTTCAGGCTCTGGATATATTGGCCGCCACAGCCCGAATCTGCTGGATGCCAATGACGCCCAGTGGATCGGCTTTAGCGTGGAGATCGGTCCCGACGGAAACGTCTATGTGCTGGACTGGCACGACGCCGATATTTGCGGAAAGGAGGTGCTCCACAAGGATACGGGTCGCGTGTTCCGCATCGCGCCTAAGGAGTCGCGTGCCGTGGATTGGAAAGGCCGCTACAGCGATCTGACGACGCTCAAAGATACGGAACTCGTGGAATTGCAAAAAAGCCCCAGTTCCTGGCACGCGCGTCGAGCGCGTGTTATCCTTCAAGGTCGTGCTCTGGCTGGCAAGCTCGCGCCGGATACACATAGCGAGCTGCTCAAAATCGTGACCGACACAAGCAACTCCGAGGATCTCCGCCTGCAAGCCTTGTGGGCGCTGCATGTTACCGGTGGAGCCGCTTCAGAGCGATTGCTTAATCTGCTTCAAGACAAAGAACCACATCTTCGCGCTTGGGCAGTCCAACTGCTGTGCGAAGACAACGCGCCACCCGCCGCTGCGCTCGAACGCTTTGCCGCAATGTCCAAGAGTGATCCTTCGCCGGTAGTGCGTCTCTACCTAGCGTCCGCTCTGCAGCGTCTATCAATAGAGCAGCGCTGGCCAATCGCCACCGGGCTTCTCAGCCACGCCGAAGATGTCAAGGATCACAACCTGCCGAAGATGCTCTGGTTCGCGATCGAGCCGATGGTGGCGGAGGCTTCCGTTAGAGCCCTCGACATGATCGCTGTTGGCAAGTTTCCCATCCTGCAAAACTATGCCGCTCGTCGTGCCGTTCATGCGAATGCGCACGGCGCCGTTGTCGCTAAGCTTACCGGCACCACGGATGCCGCAGTGCAGAAGGAATTTCTAGCTGGCATGCTCGACGGCATGGGTGGCGGTGGAAAGCAAATTCCGGCACCCAAAGGCTGGCTGGCCGTTTACGAAAAACTTAAGTCCGCCGAGGACAAATCGGTCGTCCAAGTCGTGCAGCAACTGGCCTTGCGCTTCGGCGATGACGCTGCGACTGCGGCCATGCTCACTGCTGTCAGCGACAACAAAATCGATGCGGAACAACGCCACCAGGCGATTCGTGGATTAGCCGCCCAGCGCAATCCGGGGCTTGCGCCGAAACTCATCGCCCTGCTCGACGACGACGCGCTGCGACTCGAAGCCATCCGCGCCATTGCCGCCTTCGATGACGAGGCTATAGCTGGCGAGTTGATGAAGCGCTACGACCACTTCTCGGCAGATGATAAGCGTGCTGCTGTGCAAACGCTCGCTTCACGGCCTAAATCCGGCTGGTTGCTCGCGCAAGCGATCCGAGACAAGAAGATCCCGCGCACAGACATCCCTGCTTACATACCGCGTCAGTTGCACCGTGTGGTTGGCTCAGGATTCCTCGAAATTTGGGGGGCTGTTGACGAACTGCCTGAGGCCAAGGCGAAGTTGTTCGAGAAGTATCGCCAGTTGCTCACCGAAGATGCCGTGAAGGCGGCGGACCCGCATCGCGGCAAGCAGGTTTACGCCAAAGCCTGCGCCACATGCCACAAGATGTACGGCGAGGGCGGAGACATCGGCCCGGACATCACCGGTTCGAACCGCGCCGACCTCTCCTATATCCTCGACAACCTGCTCGACCCGAGCGCCGAAATCCCAGAAGGCTATCAATTGCACGTAGTGACCACGCGTGACGGGCGTAACTTGGGCGGGATGGTTGGTAACGAAACCGATAGACTGCTCGAACTGCGTCAAGCCGTCGGAGCACCGGTCACAATCGACAAAGCCGATATTCAATCCCGCGAGCGCCTGAAAATTTCGATGATGCCTGAGGGTCTTCTGGCTACGCTCAAGGACGAGGAAGTGGTGGCGCTCATCCGCTACCTGCGGACCACGCAGACATTGCCGGAGAAGAAATAGCGCGAGCGTGTGAAGGTTTGGTATTTCGTAAAAAAACGCCTAGCTGCGCAATTGGATCTAATCCTCTCCGGGCCATGCGGTTCCGCGTAGAATCCGCGGGCAAGACTTCACGCGGTTAAATCAAATCGCGTAGCGCTTCATCGAGCTTGGCGAAACGGAAACGGAAACCGGCACCGGTCAGCTTGTTGGGGACGGCGCGCTGGCTGGAGAGGAGAAAGCCGCCGAAGCCTCCAAGCGCAAACTTCAGCACAAAGCCAGGGACAGGCAGGAATTCCCATCTGCCAACCGCCTTGGCGAGCTTTCGGGTCAGCGCGGCGTTCGTCTCCGGTTCGGGCGCCGTGCCGTTCACCGCCCCGGAGATCGCTCGCTCGCTGAGGCAGAAAACCATCGCAGACCGCAGGTCATCGACGTGGATCCACGGCATCCATTGCTTACCGTTGCCCAGCCTGCCGCCGATGCCGAGCTTGAAAACGGTCATAAGCTTCTCAAACGCTTTCCCGCCTATTCCAAGCACTACGCCGATCCGGAAAAGGATGGTGCGCACGCCGAGCGCCTCTGCGGGCATCGCCGCTTTTTCCCAATCGTCGCATAGCTCGGCAAGATAGCCGTCGCCCTTTGGGGCGTTTTCAAAAAGAACCGTATCGCCGTCATCGCCGTAGAAACCCACCGCCGATCCGTTGAGCAGCAGCTCCGGTCGCTCTTCCGCTGCCAGGGCCGCTATCTTCGCCACGATGTCCTCGGTCACGCCAACCCGGCTGGCGTGAAATTCCTTTTTTAATGCCTCCGTCCAGCGCTGGTCGATGGGTGCACCCGCAAGATTGATGACGGCAGCGCAGTTACGCAGATCCACTGTGTCTGGTTTCATCCATGCGCAAACGCCTTCCACGTTTCCTACCCCCCTCCGGCTTACGCCGACGACCTCATAACCCTCCGCCACCAGCATCCCAGCCAAGCCGCTTCCGATGAACCCACTAGCCCCATAAATCACTACACGTTTTCCCATGCCGCAGGAAAGCACCTATCCGGGCGGTCGCAAGGCTGCACTCCACGCTGCGCGAAAATTACGCAGAGTAACGTTTCGCCAAATAATGTGACAGTAGCCAGCCGTCATTGCATCCCCCGACAAAACACATATCCGCAGGCTTTTCTCAAACCCTTACCCGCTCAACGTCCGCGCCTAGGGCGATAAGTTTCTCGTCGATGTGCTCGTAGCCGCGGTCGATGTGGTAGAGGCGGGAGATTTCCGTGGTTCCTTTCGCGCGGAGAGCGGCGAGGACGAGGGCGGCGGAGGCACGGAGGTCGGAGGCCATGACGGGGGCGGCGGAGAGTTGCTCGACGCCGCGGATGATCGCGCTGCCGTTATCGACCTTGATATCGGCTCCCATCCGTTTCAGCTCGGCGCAGTGCATAAATCGCTGCGGGAAAATGGTGTCCTTGACCACGCTGATACCGGGCGTTGTGGCAAGCAGGGCGGTCATCTGCGCCTGCATATCCGTAGGGTAACCCGGGAATGGCGCGGTCACCAGATCGACACCGACAAGATGTTCCCCGCGCTCGATGAAACAGGAATCGCCCATCTCGTTGAACGTGACCTTGTGACCGGATTTCACAATCGCATCGGTGATGGCTTTGAGGTGGTCGCGGTTCACACGGCGGAGCGTCACACCCTCGCCGGCGAGCGCGGCGGCGGCCATAAAAGTGCCTGCCTCAATACGATCTGGGATTACGGTGTGCTCGACACCTTTCAGCTCCTTTACGCCCTCAATTACGATGCGCCTAGTACCTGCCCCGGTGATTTTCGCGCCCATGGCATTAAGGAAATTCGCAAGGTCGAGCACCTCCGGTTCGGCGGCGGCGGATTCGATGACGGTGATGCCCTCGGCGAGCGTCGCGGCCATCATTACGTTGTCGGTGCCGAGGACGGTGGGGCCGCTTTCGCCGCGAAGATCCATTTCCGCGCCGCGCAAACCATCGGGAGCAGTGAGGATGATGTTGCCGCCCTCGAACTCGATTTTCGCGCCGAGCGCGGCCATGCCTTTGAGGTGGAGATCGACGGGTCTATCGCCGATCACGCATCCGCCCGGCAGCGAGACGACAGCACGCCCTTTTCGTGCCAGCAGTGGTCCCATTACGCAGATCGAGGCGCGCATGCGGCGGACGAGTTCGTAGGGAGCTTCCTCGGAAATATCGGCGCAGGTGATGCGGACGGTGCCGGAGGATCGTTCCACATCCGCGCCGAGGGCGCTGAGGATCTGGATCATGTAATTCGTGTCCGATACATCCGGCACACGGCGGATGATGCAGTCCTCGCCGGTGAGGATGGCGGCGGCAAGAATAGGCAGTGAGGCGTTTTTGGAGCCGGAGATGTTAATGGCTCCCTTGATGACGGAGCCGCCGTGGACGACGAGTTTATCCATTGGATGATGTTTTTCTTACGGGTGTCTAGCGAAGGGGAAACGGGCGATGCCACTGAGATCCGTGCGTATTTCGATTTCCCGGAAGCCAGAGGATTCCAAAGAGTCGCGGAGCTGGGAAGCCTGATCGTGACCGATTTCAAGGGCGAGCAGTCCGCGGCTTTTCAGGAAACCAAAGGACTCCGGCACGAAACGACGCAATAGATCCAGCCCGTCCGCTCCAGAAAATAGCGCGAGTGCGGGATCGTGATGGAGCTCGCGAGCCATTTCCGCCGCCTCGCCCTCTGGGACGTAAGGCAGGTTTGCGGCGATGAGATCGAAGCTGCCGTGGATGGAAGAAAAGAGATCGCTGCGGACGAGCGTGATGTTCGTGATGCCGAGTTTTTCGGCGTTCTCCTTAGTTAGTGAAAGCGCATCCTCCGATATGTCCGCGAGGGTCACATGGCAGTCCGGACGCTCCGCCGCGAGGGTAAGGCCGAGCACGCCGGAGCCGCAGCCCATGTCGAGGATTTCCAACGGGCCGTTGGGCAGGAGCTTGGCGATCATTTCCGCAAGCTCCTCAGTCTCGGGGCGCGGGATCAGCGCGCGGGCGTCGCAGATGAAATCACGGCTATGGAATCCGACGCTTCCCAGCAGGTGCTGGAGCGGAATCCCCTCGCCGCGTTTTTTCAACGACTCGCGCAGCGGGGCAAGGATTTCCTCCTCCAGCGGGCGGTCAAACTGGGTGTAAAGCTGCATCCGTGTGCAGCCGAGCCGATGCGCAAGCAAGTGCTCCATATTCCGGCGCGCTTCCCCGATACCGCGTTTACCGAGGTATTCCGCACCGCCATTGATTGTTTCCAGAACGGACTTCATCGCCGCGCCGCTTATGGGCGGGAACGGCAGAAGAGCAAAGGCCGAAAACCACGCACGAGCCTGTTTTGGGTTGCCGTTCGCGCTGGGCTTGTTACCGGAGGGCATCACTTCGCACCCTTCCATCGTCGGCCTCGGCGCGCTCTCCTCCCTAGGGCACGATGTCGAATCGCATTTCCAGGCGATCTCACGTGGGGAAACAGCGGTCCGCCCGCTCGGCGAGCTGTTGGGAAACGACAGCCGCCATGCCGCTCTGACGGGCGCTTGGATCGAACCAAGGCGATTACTGACCCATCGGAAATGGAGCCCCGCCTCGATGGCCGCGCTGCATGTCGCGCGGCAGGCGGTTTCCGCCGCCGGATGGGATGCGGAGCAACTCGCCGACGCAGCGCTCATCTTCGGCACCAGCCGTGGCAACGCGGCGGGCTGGCTCGGCCCGTGGCCGGGGCGGCGGCCCTTCAAGCTGATGGCTGCCAGCAACACGATTCACAGCGAACCCGCCACTGCCATTTCCATCGAACTCGGCATATTTGGCCCGAACCATCTTGTTGCCAGCGGCTGTTCGGCGGGTCTCGATGCCCTAGGCCTGGCGAAAATTCTGCTCGATGCCGGTCACGCGAAGCGAGCCTTGGTGGTCGCGGTTGATCTGCCGCTCGTACCCCTACTGTTAGATAATTACGCGGACTCTGGCCTGCTCGCCACCTCCACGCGGCTTAACCCATTTTCACCAGCCACTGATGGCTTTATTCCCGCTGAAGGAGCCGCTGCCATTGCCCTTTCCACATTAGAAAAAGGGAAGTCGGTCATCACCCATTTTTCCAACAACTCGGATGGCGCAGATCCTGTTGGCATCCCCAAAGACGGCGGGCGGACATCTTTTTTGCTGGGAAATGCGATCGCCACTTGCGGCGCACCTGCAGCGATCTGCCTGCATGCCACCGGCACCAAAGTCCAGGCCGTTGCGGAGCGGGCTTTCCTTTCTGGTAATTCCAGCTTACATCTACTCAAGCCTTTTATCGGTCATACAGTCGGAGCGAGTGGCTTGTTGGAAAGCGTGATCCTGCTGCGTTTCATGGAGCAAAATACACTGCCGCCCAACCTACCCGGAACTCTCGGGGCGTGTGGAATGGATACTCCGGATCACATCACGCCATGCGTCGGCCCGGTTTACAAACTTGCGCACGGCATGGGCGGCCATAACTCTCTTGCCGTTTTCCAATACCATCAATGACTCGCATCGTAATCTCACTCGATCTCCAGGAACTCGACCTTTTCCGTGGCGATGAATTTGTCCGCACCTACCGCATCTCTAGCGGTGAGAAAGGTATGGGCTTCGTGGAAGGAAGTTTCCGCACCCCCACCGGGCGTTTTGTAATCGCCGGTAAAATTGGTAAAGGAGAGCCAATCTTCACCCGCTTTACTGCGCGAGTACCTGTAGGGACATGGGATCCTTCCGATCCTAACAACGGCGACCTCGTGCTGACACGTATCCTGCGTCTTGACGGTCAGGATGAAGCGAACGCGAATACAATGGAGCGACATATATATATTCACGGTACGAACCGCGAAGATATGATCGGCGTCCCAGCAAGCCATGGTTGTATACGCCTCGCAAACGCGGATATGATCGATCTTTTCGAACAAGTCACGGATACCACAGAGGTAATTATTAAACCCCTTACAATACCCAAGGCAAAGCTATTGTTTATGGATTGCGATTCCACATTGTCTGCCATTGAGGGTATCGATGAGCTTGCGCGATTATCTGACCCTGCCATATTTGCAGAAGTCGTGGCATTTACCAATGCCGCAATGAACGGTGATGTGCTATTGAATGAAGTCTTCGGTAGAAGAATGGAGATCATACGTCCCGATAAATCCATGGCGGATGAGGTCGCACGTCTTTATATTGATCACATCATGCCCGGTGCAAAGGAATTCATCGCGTTTGTTAAATCGAAGGGTTGGATCCCGGTGATTCTCTCCGGAGGATTCGAGCCACTCATAAGACCGCTAGCAAATATTTTGGAAATCAATCACGTCGAGGCAGTGCCGATTTTTTTCGATAAATATGGGGCTTACGCTGGTTATGAATGTGATTTCCCTACAACTCGAAATCGAGGCAAGAACGAGATTATAAATGAGTGGAGAGAGGCGACAATGCCTGCAAAGGTAGTGATGGTCGGCGATGGTATATCTGATCTTGAGACGCAGCCTGATGTCGATGTGATGGTTGGATTCGGAGGGGTTGTCACAAGGGAAAAAGTTAGATCTGGAGCCGATGTTTGGGTGAAAAATTTTGAGGAACTAGGTATTCTATCATTATTTTCCAAATGATGACAGGGCTTGATAATTTAGTAGTATTTTTACCTTGTTTTTA
>CAMAXN010000053.1 GCA_945862245.1 Prosthecobacter debontii | reverse complement strand
GAACGCCTTTCAGTCAGATCTTGGGATAATCCATTCGCATGCGGTCTGAGCCAGACCGCGCTACCTAAGATGCGGTCTGAGCCAGACCGCGCTACCATAAGATGCGGTCTGAGCCAGACCGCGCTACCGATTCTTCCACTATTATGTTTTCCAAATCGAGAGTAGCGGTTGTCTTCGCGACCATGAATCGCGCATCGACGGCGGAGGCTTGCGTGCGTGCCTTGGCCGGACAGACGCGGCCGCCGGACTTGGTGGTGGTGGCCGATAATGTTTCCTCGGATGGGACGGCGGATCGCTTGGAAGCGATGACGGGCTTGCCATTTCAGCTCGTCGTCATGCGGATGAAGGAGAACCGCGGCAACGCCGGCGGGGTGGAAGAGGCGATGGAGCTGGCCTTCGCGCGCGGCGCGGATTTCGTGTGGATCTTGGACGATGATTCCGTTCCGCGAAAAGAAGCGTTGCAGGCGCTGTTGTCCGTGGATCTGGAACCCTCGGTGGTGCGTCACGCCATGCAGATCGACCCGAAGAGCGGGCGGCTGACATGGCCGATGTGGGTCCGATGTGAGCGGGAGTGGAGTTTGGTGGAGGAGTTGGGAAAATTTTCAGGAAAGGATTGGATTGAAACCCGGGCCTCGTGGACGGGGGCGATGATATCGCGGGAAGTGCGGGAGGCGGTGGGACCGGTACGCGGTGAGTTGTTCATCCGCGGCGAGGACGAGGAATATCCGTGGCGCATCGCGCAGGCGGGCTTCACCTTTGCGGGCGTGACCGGCGCGGTGATGGACCACCCCGGCCCGGAAAACATCGCGCGGTGGAAATGTTTCGGGAAACACCTTTTTTTCGAGAAGGGCCTCCCCGATTGGAAGCTCCACTACAAGGTTCGCAACATGGTGTGGCTGAAACGGCAGCAGTCGGGTAATACAAAAGCGCTTCTCACCGCTATTGCCTACGCCTGCGTTGCTTTGCGCTTCGACGGGCCGTTGCGCCTGCCGCTGGTGGGCAAGGCCTCGTTTGAAGGTTGGCGGGGAAAGCTCGGCCGAATTTCCTAAACTGTCGTATTTCGCCTTTTCATTCCGCATCCCGAGTTGCACGCTTAAATTATTCTCTCGACCTTACCTGATGTTCGTCCGCAGTCGCAAAGATTCCTTCAATATTCAGATGCTCCAGATCATGGATGCGTTTCTGGTATGTGCCGCGTTCTGGCTCGCCAGCCTGTTGAGGGTCGCTATCCTTACGCTTCTCGACGGTACCAAGCCCGATGATGAGAGCCTGATGGCCATGATGTGGGCGCTTTACATCGCGGTGCCGTTTACGCCACTTGTGCTGGAGCGCTTCGGCTTCTATACATGGACAGGTAGTAAAAGCGTAGGATTCTCGGCATGGCAACTGATCCAAGGTATTTTCATCATCGGACTGTTCATTGCTCTTTTCGCGCTGTTTGCAAAGGTGGAGGGTGCCCGCCGCCTGGTCCTCGGTCTAGGTGGAGTAATGATGTTTATATTGCTCTACACCCGGGAACGCATTTTGCATTCCTATATCTCCTCGCGCCGGAAGCGCGGCATTGGCAGTGAGCGTGTAGTTATCACAGGTTCCGAAAAGGAAATCGACGAACTACTGGCGGATCTGGATGCTGATACGGTAAGGGACTGGGATATCGTCGAGCGCTTCGATTTAGCAACGCGGGAAGCTGGCGAACTCTTCGAGTTGCTCAAGCGCGAATCGGTGGGGCGGGTAATCTTTGCGACCAAAGACACGCCTTTCGACAAGGTGGCGCAGGCCATCGAAGTATGCGAGTTGCAAGGCGTGGAGGCATGGATCGCCGCTTCGTTCATCCGCAGCCAGATCGCACGTCCGGTATTTGATTCGGTGGGCTCGAAGCCCATGCTCGTCCTGCGCTCGACCCCAGAACTTTCCTGGGGACTAATGATGAAGGGGATCGTCGATAAAGTTGGATCCCTCATTCTAATTGTGGCGACCCTACCGCTATGGATCATCGCGGCGATCGGGATCAAGATCGCGAGTCCCGGCGCACCCATCCTCTTTTCCCAGATGCGTGCAGGGCGCTACGGGAAACCTTTCCGAATATGGAAATTCCGCACCATGGTTACCAATGCCGAGGAGCTGCTCGAACAAATCAAGAAAGAACACGGCAACCAGATGGAAGGCCCGGTTTTTAAGCTGGACCAAGACCCGCGTATTTTCCCATTCGGCTCGGTGCTACGTAAATTCAGTATCGACGAACTCCCGCAACTGCTCAATGTGTTGATGGGCGACATGAGCCTTGTTGGCCCGCGCCCGCTGCCTATCTATGAGGTGGAAGCTTTCTGCGAAATCTCGCACCGCCGCCGCCTGAGCGTGAACCCGGGCATTACCTGCGAATGGCAGGTCGGCGGCCGAAATAAGATCACCAGCTTCGAGGACTGGGTCGCGATGGATTTACGCTACATCGATAACTGGTCACTCTGGCTCGATTTCCAAATTTTGCTGAAAACGATCCCCTCCGTGCTCTTTGCAAAGGGAGCGAAGTAATTTTCGTGGCTGGGACTGCAAGTCTTGACCATAATTTCTCATGATCGCGTTTTCGACTATTTTTTGGATCCTTGGATTCGTTCTCTCCGTTGTGATTGCACCCCAGCTGCGGGTGTGGACATGGGGACCGACGATGCTTTGCTTCGGTGCAGCGATGGTATTGGCCTTGCCGGTTTTCCTCAGAAAAAGTGCCGCATGGGAGTCCCTCTATGTGCTGATTCCTGGTATCGCCATCTCTGCATGGATCGCCCTGCGTTCCTTTTTTTCACCGGTGCAGGAGCTGGCAACACACGATCTCCTGCTGGTCTCGATGGCGGTTTGCACTTACATCGTCTTCCGTGCCGGTGGCGGTCGTGGGGCCTCCGGGAATCTTCTAATCAGTGGTATCGTGTTGATCCTAGGCGCAAGCCTATGGGTTATTTCGCGGCAGATGATGGATCCGTCGTTCTCGCCGGTTTTCCCGTCGGGAGACTTAAAATCCATTCGTGGCTTTTTCGGTCATTACAGTTACTGCGCCTCTTTTCTTATCCCGTGTTCACTGCTTCTCGCCGGCCTGGCTTTGCATGGCGGTTTCCATCTTGTCATACGGCTGTTTCTGCTAGCTGTTGCTATCGGCGGCGTGGCGGCGGTGGTTCTGACGGAATCCCGGGGCGGAGTCATCGGTTTGGGAACAGGTCTGGCCGCCTTGGTGTTTGGTTTGATTCTCATCGGTAAACGGGATGGCAAGCGGTGGTTCGCTCCTGTCGCGATCATCGCCCCGATTTTGTTCATCGTAGGCGGAATCTTGTTTGTGGGCGTGTTGGAAGGTGTTGAGCAAAGCCGAAACAAAGGCAGCGACCTGACTGGGATGCTCGACAACTCGATCAGGTTTTACCTGCTGGGTATCGCAGTTTCATGCATCACACAGCACCCTTGGCTGGGTGGAGGCAGCCGCAGCTTCAGTTGGGAAAGCTTCCAGGCATGGGACGTGGCTGCATATGGTCGGGGAGCAGCTAAGCCAGAACACGTCCATAACGAGTTTGTGCAGACGGTTTCGGAGTATGGTTATATAGGCGGCTTGCTTTTGGTTATTTTCTTGGGATGTGTGGCGGTGGCATTTCTGGCGAAAACGCTGGCCCATAATAAAGACATACATGACAAGCTCGGCGACGGCTGGAGAATAGGCGGTTTTGCCGGATTCATCGGTCTTTTCACCCAGTCACAATTCGAGGGGATTTTTCGCATCCCCCCTGGAGCGATCCTCCTCGCACTGAGCCTTGCGGCTGCTTCCACCGCTCTGGCGAAACCCGCGGATCGACCCCGTTTTTTGCCTGCAAACTGGTTGTTGGCAGTTTGCGCGCTTGCTGTAATGATCCCACTTTTTGCCTATGGTTTAAAAGGAACCAAGGCGACCCAAGCGCTGTGGTCCGCCTTTTTTTCCAGGGAGCCGTTGTCTTCGCAGGAAAAAATTCAAGCTCTTACTCGAGGCATTGCGGCTTGGCCAACGAGTGCGCTTCATCACGAACGCGGAACTCAATACAGGAAACTTGCGACCGAAAAGCCCGCAGCTGATCTATCGCATAAGGAATTGCTGGCTCTCGCATTAGTAGATTATACGAGCGCCTCGGAACTACATCCCCTTGATCCCACCAACTTATTCAACCGTGCGGGGACACTCAGGCTGCTTGGAATTAACGAAGAAGCCGAACCGCTGTATCGTCAGGCGACCAAGGCTCAAGGGAATATGGAGGCTGCATTCAACGCAAACCAAAGGTTTGCCGACTTTCTCTTCGAAAAAAGCGTCGCGGAATACGCCCGCAACGATTTTCAGTCTGCGATCAACACCCTTGAGATCGCAGCTGGCCACATGGATCGAGCTAGCGAGCTCAATCTGAACTGGTCATCGCTAGCAGGGAGCGACGTTCTAAAAGTGAGAATCCATTCCTTGCTTGGCCAAGCATTTGAGTCGGCAGGAGATCCCAAACGTGCACTGGAGCAATTCGACCATGCCGCGGGACTAAGTGGAGGAGGGAGCGCCCATTATTTGGCCGGTATCATGCTGGCAAGGAAAGCTGTTAACGCATGGTTTGTACGCGGCGCCGAAGAGGATGCCCTGCGGCTTTTTCTAGAGGCCGAACAAAAAATCATCAAGGCCAACCCCCTGCCGAACGGCGTTACTCCGGAAGGTCGGAACGCATATATCGAGTATCTACGATTAAACATAAGCGACCTGAAGGATGCGGATGTAGAGCCATCAGCGACACTTAATTTCTGAGCTTCGCTCAGGGCTTCACCTGATTCCAGTCGATCTGCTCCTCGGAAAAACGCTTCACGAAATTAGTCAGCGTCATTTCTGCATCAACCTCCTTAAGCCCGAACATTTCCCCATACCACATCGATGTGGAAACATAGGCCCAGCGCTGGTCCATACCCTTCAGCAGGCGGTCTTTCATATCCATGAAAGTTCGGCCGAGGTGATCGTTGGTGATCCGGTCATGGCCGACGAAGAAGTAGTAGGTGACGCAATCCAGCTCTACGAACTTCGTCCGTTCCTCGTTCGCAGGAAGGCTCTGCATACTGCTTAGGCGCTTCACCTTGATGGTTCGACCGTTATCGAGCTTGATGCTGCGGTTGCTGGAGGAGAGGATGTTATGCCCTTGGGCTGGCATACAGCGCTCGGGGCGGTGGATCGAGTTGTTAATGTCCGCGCCTGAAAGCACCACGGAAAGATCGACACGATCCTTAATAAAGTCTCCGTTCTGATCATACTGGCCGGGGCGCGGCTTGAAGCAGATTGCTTTGGAGAACTCGGTGTCCTTCGCCAGTATTTCTTTCTCCGCTTCGCTCGCCAGCTGTTCTTCGAAACGCCAATCACCTTGCAAAAAAGGCAGATCCATCCTTATGGCGGATTGCGCCACCTCGCCAGCGGTCGGTAGGAAATAGATCGAACCGAGGCATACCGCCGCGAAGATGGGAAGTATCAACGGGCTGGCTTTCATGAATTTGCTATGAATACGTTTTCTTCTTTCTTGGCCTCGCCCGCTTTCACTACTACCTCACGGCGCAAACGGCGTTTCGTGTTCTTTTTCCATGGTAGGCCTCCTTCAAAAAGTGAGTGCACGGTCAGTAGCAAAAACAGCGAAAACGGATAGAACAGCAAGAGCCCAGACCAATCATGCCAAGTGCCGGCGGCCCATTTTTCATCACCGTATTCAGCGATTACAAAAATGGATGTCACCCGCAGCGCGTTGCCGATGATCGCCAGTGGTATCGCCATCATGAATAGAACGGCTTTTTGCCACAATTTGATCTTCGCTATATACGCCCAAGCCGCTGAAATCATCAGCAGAGCCATCAGCGAGCGGATCCCGCTGCATCCCGTTGCGATATCCAGCGGCTTCCAATCGCCGGTAACGGGCAGGATGGTCGTCCCTTTCACGATTGTCTCCACCCCGAATAGCGCGGAACCATGGTGCGCCAGCGAGGTCGCAATAAGTTGGAGGTGAGTGGTGGCTTGCTGAAAACTGGGCAGCGGCACCGCCAGCCAGAAGAAAAATAGGGGGAAGATCAAAATTTTAGCGACTCGCCAGCCCCACAGGAAATGGCACCCGCCCCATAATAGGAAAGGTAGACCGCCTGCAGCGATGCGCGGCTGGAAAGCCCGGTAGGCAATGGCGTAAAGCACCGCCCCCACGAACACCGCGATCAAGCCCCAAAAGCTGCCTTTGTCATTCGCTGCCGCCTCGCGCAGATCCTTAAAGCGGTAAATGATCAGGCCGAGGATCACGAAGGGGAACAGGACGCCGTGCTCGTAGTCCGTCTCCCCGTTCCACGCACTCTCAAGCCATACGAAAGTCGATTGTGATCGACCTGAGCCAAACCGCGCCTCAAACCCATAAAACCAAATAATCGCAGCTAGCGAAAGAAACGCTGCGACAATGATCAACGGGTTGGTAGAGCTCAACGAACTGCTTTGCTTACCGGTTGATGGGGGTTTTGGGATTTCGTTCAAATCTTAGGGTATTCTAAAATAGGTTCAATGAACGCAAAGTATTGCCGAGACCGCGCCTTCTGTCAATAATACCCCCGCCCATGAAAATCATCAGTGGAACTGCCCATCGCACGCTAGCCGGAAAAATCGCTGAAACCCTCAGTCAGCCCTTGGCGGATGTTCAAGTGGACGCATTTCCCGACGGGGAGACCGCGGTAAAAATCAATGAGAACGTCCGCGGTGAGGATGTCTTCATCATCCAGCCCTCCTGCCCGCCCACGAACCACAATATCATGGAGCTGCTTATCTTGGTGGACGCCGCGCGCCGCGCCAGCGCCGAGCGCATTACCGCTGTGATACCCTTTTTCGGATACGCCCGCCAGGATCGGAAAGACCAGCCGCGCGTGCCCATCACCGCAAAACTCGTCGCGAACCTCCTCACCTCCGCCGGCGTGAATCGTGTCCTCACCATGGATCTCCATGCTCCGCAGATCCAGGGATTCTTCGACATCCCCGTCGATCATCTCTACGCCAAGCCCGTCCTCATCAACTACCTCCGCGAGCGCCACCCTGACACCTCGAACCTCACCGTTGTTTCCCCAGACGTCGGCGGCGTGAAAATGGCCCGCGCCTATGCGGATGCCCTTGGCGCGGAGCTCGCCATCGTCGCGAAGCATCGCATCTCGGCCACCCGAGTCGAGGCGATGAATGTGATCGGCGAGGTCGCAGGCCGCGATGTCCTACTTGTAGATGATATGACGGAAACCGCCGGCACCCTCACCGCCGCCGCCGAGATCCTCCACAAGCACGGCGCGAAACGCATCTACGCTGGTGTGTCCCACGCGATTATTAGCGAACTCGCCAACCAGCGCCTCGCCGACTCCGCCATCGAGGAAGTCATCACCACCGACTCCGTGCCCCAAGCCTGCGGCCCGAAAATCCATGCCGTATCCATCGCCCCCATCCTCGCCGAGGCCATACGCCGCATCAATTGCGGCCAGTCCGTCACCTCCCTCTTCAATGTTTAAACCGGAAATTAGGGATTGGGAAATTCGATATTCGGGTTTTTAAATCAGAACCTAATCTCCCAATTTCAAATCCCCAATTTCCTTTCCACCAAAAGCGCGGCAACCCTCACCGGTTCCCGCGCTTTTTCATTTTCCAACACCTCGGCCTGCAACATGCTTCCCCCGCTATGACTCTTCCTTGAGAGTTGAAATTTGTAATTTGAATTTTAGATGAACACCCGCGACCAACTCCGCATCGAAGGCTTCGGCCTCATCGACGAACGGCTAAGCTACCTCCTCGGCTGCCTGCACGACGCCCTCGCCAGCGCCGGGGAAACCCAGCTCCTGCCCTTCATGCCGTGGTCGGGGAAGGAACCCGCCGTTGGCGACACACCTCCCGACGACTTGCCCAAACTCTACTCCATCGGGTTCCAACTTCTCAACATGATCGAGGAACGCGTTGCTGCGGAGATCCGCCGTGAGCGGGAAAAAGGCTTGGGGGCGGAATCCATTCGCGGCCTCTGGCCGCAGGCTTTGCGTGACCTTCAGTCGATGGATTTGAAGCCGGAGGAAATACTCGCCGTCCTGCGCGATGTCCACGTTGAACCCGTCCTCACCGCCCACCCCACCGAGGCGAAACGTGAGTCTGTCCGCGCACGCCAGCGCGCGCTTTACGAGGAACTCGTTCGCAACGAATACCCGAAATACACCGACCGCGAAAAACGCCGCATACGCGAGCGAGTTGTCACCACCTTGGAAACCCTCTGGCTAACTGCCGAGATACACCTCGTCCGCCCGGACATCAGCTCGGAGCTACGCAACGCCATCCATTACCTCCGCGATCTTTTCCCCACCGCCATCAACCGCCTCGACCTGCACTTCACCGAGGCATGGCGCGACGCCGGACTGCCGCTCGATCTCCTCCGCTCCGCTGGCAACATTCCGCGCCTCACCTTCGGCTCATGGATCGGCGGCGACCGCGATGGCCACCTGCTTGTTACCCCGGCCGTTACCGAATACAGCCTCGGGGAGCTGCGCCAAGCCGCCCTCCAGCTTCTGGAAAAGGAGCTCCGCAACCTCGCCGCACAGCTCACTATTTCCCGCCAGCTCACTGCTGTGCCGGAGGAACTCCAAGATCGCATTGACGAGCTGAGCTTCGTGATCTCAAGCCAGACGGATGTCAAAGACATCCTCGACCATCAGACCGAGGAACCCTGGCGGCAGCTCGCCAATCTCATGGCGACTCTCCTTTCCGAGCAGATCGGCGGGAAAGACGGCTACGCTAGCCCCGCCCACCTCACCGCGGATCTCGACCTCATTTCCCGCACCCTTTCCGCCGCAGGCTGCCGTCTACTGGAAGAGCAGGCGATTCGCCCGGTACGCCACAAGATCGAGATGTTCGGCTTCCACCTCGCCACCCTCGACGTCCGCCAGAATTCCGAGTTTCACGACCTCGCCATCGCCGAAATCCTAACCTCCGCCGGCATCGCGGATGGTGAAAATTTCGCGAAATGGCCTGAGGAGAAGCGCCTCGCCCTCCTCAACGCCGAGCTCGCATCCTCCCGCCCCTTCCTTCACGACGGCGCACGCATCGGCGAGCACGCCGACAACGTCCTCGACACCTACCGCGTCCTCGTCCGCCACTGGAAACGCTCGGGAACCGCAGGACTCGGCTCGCTCATTGTCTCGATGACGCGCCAGCTTTCCGACCTGCTCGCCGTCTACCTGCTCGCCCGCGAGGCCGGTCTGATGACTCACACGCCGGAAGGCATGGCTTGTCCGCTGCCCGTGGTACCGCTCTTCGAAACGATGGACGATCTCCACAACTCCCCCGGCATTCTCAGGGCTTTTCTCGACCACTCTCTCACCGCACGCTCCCTTTCTGCTTCCGAAAACCCTTCGCAACAAGTGATGCTCGGCTACTCGGATTCTAACAAGGACTGCGGCATCCTCGCCGCGCAGGTTGCCCTCCAACGCGCCCAGTCCGCCCTAACGAAAGTGGGCTTGGAAAAGGGCGTCGCGCTTTGTTTCTTCCACGGCCGCGGCGGCACCATCTCGCGCGGCGCCGGCCCCACCCATTGGTTCATGGCTGCCCTCCCGCACGGCGCGATGTCCGGCGCTTTCCGCATGACCGAGCAGGGCGAGACCATCGCGCAGAAATACGCGAACCTCGCCAACGCCACCTACAACCTCGAACTCCTCCTCGCCGGCGCCGCGATTAACACCGCCCGCCACAAGCACCTCCCGGAAACTCCCGATCCCGCCGAAGCTTTCCTCGACTCCCTCTCCGACTCTTCCCAGAAAGCCTACCAAGCCCTCCTGAAATCCGATGGCTTCATTGACTTTTACCGCCAGGCCACGCCCATCGACGCCTTGGAAAACGCCCGCATCGGCTCTCGCCCAGCCCGCCGCACCGAAAAAAAATCCCACTCGATATCCGATCTACGCGCGATCCCTTGGGTTTTCTCATGGACCCAGGCGCGCTACTACCTGCCCGGTTGGTTCGGTGTCGGCTCAGCCCTTTCCGAACTCAAGGAATCCTCTCCCGATGAGTTCGCCGCGCTCAAGCAAGCCTTGGAAAAATCCACTTTCCTCTCCTACGTCCTCACCAACGTCGAGACGAACCTCGCCTCCGCTAACCTCGACCTAATGCGCGCTTACGCCGCCCTCGTCACCGATCCGAAGATCCGCACCCGTTTCACGGAAACGATCACCGCCGAGTTCGACCTCACACAGAGCCTCCTCGCCGAGCTTTTCGATGGCTCTATGGCAGATCGCCGCCCGCGCATGGCGAAAACCCTAGGCATCCGCGAAGCCCCCTTGAAAGTGCTCCACCACCAACAGATCGCCCTCCTCCGCGAGTGGCGCTCTCTCATCGAAAAGGACAAGCAAACCGCTGCCGACGCTCTTCTTCCCAAGCTCCTCCTCTCCATCAACGCAATCGCCTCCGGATTGCGTACTACGGGGTGAGGGGGATACGTGCCAGCAGCATATAATTTTTACATGCCAACCATGAAAAAGCTCGCCGAGTAAACGTGCTTTCCTATCCTTTTTAATGAATCGCGGTGCGGTCTGTCCGTTCCGCGCTTACTGTTTTCAGGGACATCGCAAAAAGGGCTGGAAATGCTCGCATATTCTCGCATCCTTATGGCGTTCCACGGTTTTCCCATCATCATGTCAGTAAATATCGAAATGCCCAAGCTCTCTGACACGATGTCCGAAGGCACCCTAATTAAATGGCACAAAAAGGTCGGCGACACGATTTCAATTGGAGATATCCTCGCAGAGGTAGAGACCGATAAGGCCACGATGGAGATGGAAGCCTTCGACGAGGGAGTGATCACAGCTATCGTCATCCAAGAGGGCGAGAAAGCTCCCATCGGCGGCGTCCTCGCGGTGCTTGATGGCGACGATGAAAGCACCACTCCTGAGCCTTCCGCTGGGAAAACCACGCCAGCACCGACTCCCGTCGCCGTTAAGCAGGCAAGCTCCCAAGCCGCAGCCGCGTCACCGCAAGCCTCCGCAAGCGGCCGCGTGAAAGCCTCACCGCACGCTCGCAAGGTCGCCGGCGAACTTGGTGTCGATCTCTCAAAGGTCTCTGGCACCGGTCCTGCCGGCCGCATCGTAAAAGAGGACGTCGAGAAAGCTTCCTCTGCTAACGCCTCATCACCCAAGCAGCCTTCTCAGGCCGCCACCGCCGCTGCGAAGCTTGTCGAAGCCGTTAAAGCCCGCGCCACCGCTGCGACTGCACCAGTTTCTGCGCCCGCTGCCGCTCCAATCATGCCCACCCCCAAGGAAGGCGACGAGCGTATTGAGCTTTCCTCCATGCGCAAGGTAATCGCTTCCCGCCTCCTCACTTCCAAGACCACGATCCCGCATTTCTACCTCCACCTCGAGGTCGATGCCGCCCCGCTCATGGAGCTGCGCAAACAGGTCAACGAACAAGCAGAGAAAACCCATGGCAACAAGTATTCGGTCAACGACTTCATTCTCAAGGCCACGATCAACGCTGTTCAGGCCGTGCCCGCCATCAACGCCTCCTTCGCCGGCGACCACATCGTAAAGTTCAAGCATGTCGGCCTCTCGGTCGCGATCGCGGTGGAGGACGGACTAGTCACCCCAGTCATCAAGAAAGCGGAAACCAAATCCCTTCTCGCCATTTCGCTTGCGGTCAAGGATTTCGCAACACGCGCAAAGGACAAGAAACTCAAACCCGATGAGTTCGATGGCGGCACGATCACCGTTTCCAATCTAGGCGCGTGGGGTATCGAGTCATTCGACGCCATCGTAAATCCTCCCCAGGCCGCCATCCTCTCCGTTGGTGGCGCGATCGAGAAACCTGTGGTGAAAAACGGCCAGATCGTCCCCGGCCTGCGCATGAACATCGGTGTCTCCGCCGACCACCGCGTGGTGGACGGAGCAGTCGCCGCCGCCTTCCTCGCCGAGGTGAAGAAACTCATCGAGAACCCGGCGCTGATGCTGCTCTGAGCCGAAAGGCATGACCGCGTAGCCTTCTTTGATCCGCTCTTATCTGAAGGGATGAGCATGACTTCGCCGCCGGGTATCTGAAGCTGTGATGCTAATCCGGGAAGATGTCAACGCAGAGCCGCAAAGTCCGCAAATAAGATATAGAGCCAGCAGGATGGGTTAGGTGGGCATTTCCAAAACAATCCACAACCACAGCTCTGCGACCCCTCCGCGACCTCTGCGTCTCTGCGTTAAAACCTATTCACTCGCCCAGCCAGATGGTTCTTGACGGGAAGCTCCCTGCCCCGTGTTTTCGTGGGAGAGTCCCGCTGCTTTCCGGCCAGACCCAGAACCCGAAATACCCATGTCCGATCCAACCCATGATCATACCGATTTCATCCACAGCGAGGAGTTCCTCCACGGCCTGATGCGGCGTCAGCTCAAGCTCTCCATCGCCTGCGCGTTGGCGTTCCTTCTCCTGCTTTTCGGCCTGCCGTTGATGAACTACCTGGCGCCCGATGTTATGGCGCAGCGGGTGGGCGGCTTCACCCTCACTTGGCTGATCCTTGGGGTGCTGTTTTTCCCTTATGTCTGGATCATCGCCCGCCTTTTCATCAACCGCTCTATCGCTCTGGAAACCGCCGAGGTGGTGCACGCCGCCGAGGGTAACAAGCGCCAATCCTAACCCTTTCCCGAAATCATGGACTTTTCCCAAATCGACCCCTGGATCCTTGCTTTTTCTACCATCACGGTGGCGATCACGATCTGGATGGGTTTCCGCTCCGCGAAAAGCTCCAAGTCCGCGTCCGACTTCTTCGTCGCCGGTCGCTCGGTCTCAGTGGGGTGGAACGCCTCCGCGATTTCCGGCGAGTATCTCAGCGCCGCCAGTTTCATGGGCATCGCCGGGATGGTGATGTTGTCCGGCTATGACGCGCTTTGGTATCCGGTTTGTTACGCGTGTGGCTACCTATTCCTGCTGCTTTTCATTGCGGGGCCGCTGCGCCGCTTCGGCGCTTATACGATCCCGGATTTCGCGGAGGGCCGCTACGATTCGCCGGTGTTTCGCAAGATCGCCGTGTGCTTTGTGCTCTTCATCGGGTTCTTCTACACGATGCCGCAGATGAAAGGCGCGGGCGTCACGCTCGCCTACATTTTCCCCGGCCTGCCGTATTGGGTGGGCGTGCTGGTGGTGGGCGCGGTGATTACGCTAAACGTCGCGCTCGGCGGCATGAAAGGCATCACTCTGGTGCAGGCGGTACAATACTG
>CAMAXN010000052.1 GCA_945862245.1 Prosthecobacter debontii | reverse complement strand
GTCGGAGCCGCGCGCCATGTCCTGATCCCAATCGCCGCCCTCGTATTTCAAGCGAATGAATCGCACTTTGCCGCGCGTGGTTCCGGCGGAATAGCCTACACCGTCGCCTTTTCCTTGGCCGATTTTGTAGAGGTGCTCGGTGACTTTGAGGACGTTGAGCTTCACGTCGTCGATGGGCGGCGGGTTGAAGAGCACGCTGCTATAGGGGTTGATCACATACTTTTTCTTGATGACTTTCTGGATCTGCACGACCTGCCGGAGCTGCTTCTGCTCTCCGCCTCCGAGCGGTGCCTCATACACGGAGCAACCGGTCATTCGGGTGAGCACCAGCGAGATGAGTCCGAAGAGCAGGATATAGGTGAGGAGGGTGAAAGCGGATTGGCGTAGGCGCGGGTTCTTCTTTCCTAAATACCATGCCGCGAGCCTGCGCGGATCCCAGGTGCGCCTGCGGACGTTGGTCGATGCCATCCGTTTCGTCTCCCGGTCGATCCACCACACCGCCCATGCCAAGCCGATGAAAAACGCCCCGAAGGCTCCCGCCGCCGAGAGCGAGGAGGAGACGGAGTATGCGGAAAAAACGAGAGGAACATGGGCGATGAATTGCCACGCGGGGATGTAGGTGATGCTAAGAACGGCGCGATGGTGGATGACGGACATGTGTCTGCGAATCCAGTAGGCGCAGGTCGGCGCAGCCGAGAGGAAGGCTAGTGCATGGAACCACTGAGGCAACCAGAACCATATCTGCGCGTCCAGCCATACAAGGCACCAAAGCGCCACGAAGATCCCGGTGAGCGCGTCCGGTTGGCGGACGCGTTTCCGAAAGACTTCCCAGATCCGGCGTTTATCCATCATTCGAGATCCTTGAGGAAATCATCGCCCTCGTCTTCGAGCGGGTTCGTGTTGGGCGGAGCGGAAAGCTCCTCGCCGACACCAAGGATAGAAAGCGGATCAGGTGCCGTTTCGGTGGCGGGTTCGGCAGGTATAGGGGCTTCCACAGGTGCTTCGATAGGAGTGGGTGTCTCTGAAGCAGGAGCCGGTTTTTCATCGCCGCCCATGAAGTAGGGGATCACGGTGAAAATTATTATGCCGCCCGCGACGAGGAAGGTGGATAAGACGAGAGAACGGAATAGTCCGCTTTCGGCGACGACTCCCAACATCTCCTGTGGACTCTTGCCTTTCAGCTCGCGCAGAAAGGCTTGGATCTCGCCGACGGTGGCTCGGGAGTTGCTCCTTAGCTCGCGTAGATCGGCCTTCGTGCTGGCTAAGGAGGAGCGGGTTTCGGTGGGCTTGCTTTTCATTTTCGGGCAGGTTGTTTTTCGGGTTCGAGGATGTGGATCAGATCGCCGCCGGCCTCACTAATGGCAGCGATCACGGGTTCGAAGACCTTGGCTTGTGCGTCGCGGTCTACTTTCAGAAAAACGTGGCGATTACCGGCAGGGGTGTCGCCGAGGACGGCGGAGAGTTTGGTAGCGAGTTCTTCGGGGGAAATCTCTTTACCGTCGAGGTAGGTCTTAGAGCCGGTATCGATGACAACGCTGGCGCGCGCGGCGGGTGCCACATCGACCTTGTCGAGTCGCGCAGGCTGCCACTTAATGTGACTATCGTCCTGCGCGCGGGCGAGGATGACGAAAAAAATGAGTAGGAGAAATGCGATGTCGCCCATCGCGAAGGATGGCACTGAGGCTGTGATTTTTCTGCGTTGGAGTTTCATTTGACTTCGATGGTTCTCTCACTCTCCAGCTCAAGTGTGAGGATACCGCCCGCGCTGTCGATGGCACGCGAGACGCCAATCCAAGCGGGGTAGTCAGTATCGGGCGCGCTTTTCACCACGACGATACGATCTTGCTCGCGGGTCTTTGTTTTTAGTTCGGCGGCGATGCGGCGTGTGAACTCGGGTAGCTGTAATGGACTGCCGTTGAGCACGATGCCGGAGGGAGTGATTGAGACTTCGAGATTTTTACTTTGGTCCCTCTCCTCGGATTTTTCCTCGGTCTTCGGCAAGGCTTGGGACATGCCTGTTTCTGGCTGCACAGCGGCGCAGACGAGGAAAAAAATGATCAGTGTAAACGCGATATCGGAACTCGCGCAGGCGGGCGGATCGACCAAGAGTTTCCCACGCTTGAGTTTCATGATTCCTCTTTTTCGAGCGTCAGTCGAAGGGTTACGACCTCGATCAACTCCGCAGCGGAAGATTCCACTTGGAGGACGAATTCATTGATGATGCCGGTGAAATAGTTGAATGCCATGTAGGCGGGGATTCCGACCACAAGACCGAAGGCGGTGGTGAGAAGAGCGACGCGGATTCCGGAGGCGGCGGCTTGGACGATGTTTTGTTGGCCGATGTTCGCCTCGATGTCACCGAAGGCGACGATCATGCCCTGCACCGTGCCGAGGAAACCGAGCATGGGCGCGACCGAGGCGATAGTCGCGAGCAAGGGTAAGTGCCGTTCCAGTGCGGCGACGATGTTCACGCCGTAGTTTTCCATGCTCTTGATGACCTGCTGCTCCATCTGTGCGGGGTCGTAGTTGAGTCGCCGCAGGACGAGGTATTTCCGCAGTCCGTTGGAAAGGATGGCCGGCACCGGGCCGCGGGCGGCATCGCAGAGTTCGAGCGATTCTTCGACCTTGTCCTCGGAAAGCAGCGCGATGACCTTTTCCCGCAGCGCCCCGGCATCCGTCTCCAATAGGCGTAGGCTGCGGTAGCGCTCGATGATCACAGCGATACCAAGGATCATCAGCGCCAGGATGGGCCACATAAAAATGCCGCCTTCGATTAGTAGATTGAGGGCGCCGCTGTCAAAAAATCCAGTTGCGATGGTGGGTGTATATTGAAAGTTCATAGTTGATCCATAAAAGGATGGAAGGGATATCTGAGCGCGTGAAGCGGGAATTTTAAAAAAGGAGAGGGAATATTTATCTTTCCCTCCCCGGCGACTGCGCTTGCCAATCTGGTATAATTCGCTCAATTTTATCTTAATGAAGACTCGTTATGCCTACCTGTCGATGATCACCCTTGCCCTGCTGGGTGCGTGCCAATCCGAAAAGCCCGCTGAACCAGCGCCGAATAAGATAGTTGAAAAAACCGAAGCCGCGCCTGGATCGAAAGTCCGCTTAAAGACCAACAAGGGCGAAATCTTGATCGAACTCAACGCGGAAAAGGCTCCAATTACGGTAAAGAATTTTCTCAACTACGTCGGCAACAAACATTACGACGGCACTGTTTTTCACCGAGTGATTGATGGTTTTATGATTCAGGGTGGCGGTATGGCTATGGACGGCGGTAGGCTTGTGGAAAAACGTACCGGCGAGGGGATCAAGAACGAGAGCAACAACGGCTTGAAAAACGACACCGGCACCATCGCCATGGCGCGCACGCCCGATCCGGACAGTGCCACCGCGCAGTTTTTCATCAATGTGGTAGACAATAACGGCTTAAACTTTCCCACCGGAGGCGGTTACACCGTATTTGGAAAAGTCATCGAGGGTATGGATGTCGTCAATGTCATCAAGTCTGTGAAAACTGGTGCGGGTAATGTGCCGGCCGAGCCTGTCGTGATCGAGAGCGCCACCGTCGTCCAATAAGGCGGCGTTTCCTGCAAACACATGCAACTCTGGTTATGCCCGCTGCTGGCCTTCCTACTCGGTTCTATACCGTTCGGGCTGATGATCGCAAAGGCCAAGGGAATCGACATCAGAGCCCATGGATCGGGCAACATCGGTGCGACGAATGTGTTGCGTGTGGTTGGAAAATTTTTTGGCATTGCCTGCCTGCTACTTGATGCGCTGAAAGGTTTCGTCCCGGTTGTGATCGCTATGAACCTCGTCCGCATCACGGGGCGTGATCCGCAGTTTCACCTCGCTTACCTAGATTCCCTTCACCTTATGCTGCCCGCCGCGGAGCAGTTAACAGGGCAGATGATTCATGTGTTCACTGCCCTTGCAGCCGTGCTGGGGCACAATTACTCGCCCTGGATAGGCTTCAAGGGCGGGAAAGGTATCGCGACCTCGGCAGGGGTGTTGATCGCACTCATGCCCGCGGCGGTTGTCATCCTGTTCCTCGTTTTTATCATCACCCTGCTTGCCACGCGTTATGCGTCTGTGGCGAGTATGGTCTCGGCGCTTGTATTGCCCGTGATGACCCATCTCGGTGCTAGATTCCACAAAACGACGGAGGGAATCAGCCTCTGGGAAGCCGGTACATGGAATAAGCCGCTTTTCGTCTTCTCGGTTCTCATCGCTGTACTCGCGGTCTGGAAGCACCGCGCCAATATCGCCCGGCTCCGCGAAGGAACTGAATCACGTTTAGTCTGGGCTACGAAAAACAAGACAGACTCACTCGTCCCATGACCGCAGCATTTATCCCAAAACGTCAGAATATCATCCGCCGACTCTACGCCTGGACCATCTCTTGGGCGGATCACAAGGCGGGCACGCATGCACTTTTCTGGATCGCCTTCGCAGAGTCCTCCTTTTTCCCCATCCCACCAGACGTACTGCTCATCGCGCTATGTTTCGGCGCGCGGGAAAGATGGCTAAAATACGCGCTCGTCTGCACCGCTGGTTCCGTGCTCGGTGGCATTGCGGGCTGGGGTATCGGCTGTGGATTGCGCGACACTGTCGCCCTGCCCCTGCTCTCGCTATTCGATCCCAATGGCCATACCCGCGAGAAGATTGAGGTTTGGTATACCGCTTACGGCTTTTGGGGCATCCTCATAGCTGCCATCACGCCGATACCCTATAAGGTCTTCACCGTCTTCTCCGGCATTATGAACTATAGCCTCCCGCTCCTCATCGTCGCCTCCATCCTCGGTCGGGGCTTCCGTTTCTTCTTTGTCGCATGGCTCATCAAGCTCTTCGGCGACCGCGTTCGCCCCTTCATCGAGAAACACCTTGAATGGTGCTTCGTCATCGGCACCACCCTGCTCATCGGCGGTTTTGTTATAATAAAATATCTCAGGTAGCTTGGTTGCATAGGGATTCGCTCACATATAACCCTCTGAAAATACTTTGGAATTTATGGCAGGTTCATGTAGCTTCATCACATTGTGAAACTGATTCGTTTCGGTGAGAAGGGAAGAGAGGAGCCGGGCGTATTGCTTGAGGATGGGCGTATAATCGATGCAAGCGGAGAGTTTTTCGATTACGACGACGGCTTTTTTGCGATGGGAGGTTTGGATAGTCTGGCGGAGTGGGTGGGGCAGGGATTTCCGGGCGGGTTTGAGATTAACCCTAATGTGCGGCTGGGGCCACCGGTAGCGAGGCCTTCGAAGATTGTGTGCGTGGGTCAGAACTATCTGGAGCACGCGCGCGAAATGGGCGGTGAGATCCCGGTGGAGCCGGTGCTTTTTATGAAGGCGAGTTCGGCGTGGAGCGGGCCTTATGATGATGTGCTGATTCCGAAAGGGGCGCGAAAGCTGGATTACGAGGTGGAGTTAGCTTTGGTGATCGGGAAAACGGCGAGTTCTGTTTCCGAGGTGGAGGCGATGGATTGTGTGGCAGGCTACTCGGTATTCTGCGACTACTCCGAGCGGGCTTTCCAGAAGGAGCACGGGGGGCAGTGGACAAAGGGGAAAAGTGCGGACACCTTCGCACCAATGGGGCCTTGGCTGGTAACAGCGGACGAGGTTGCCGACCCGCAGGGGCTGCGGCTGTGGACGAAGGTAAACGGCGAGATGCGCCAGAATAGCTGGACGAAGGACATGTTATTCGGTGTGAGGGAGATCGTGAGCTACATCAGCCGTTTCATGACGCTACTGCCTGGGGATGTGGTTGCGACGGGGACGCCGAGCGGGGTGGCGATGGGGATGAAGCCGCCGCGTTACCTGCAGGCGGGCGATCTGGTTGAATGCGGAGTGGAAGGATTAGGAGAATTGACACAACGGGTCGTGGCGGCGAGATAGGTCCAACAAGAATTTTGAGAAAGCTCCTATCTATTCTGACTTGGCCAGAGCCGAAAGGCGGTCCGCACCATGCTATCTGTCATTACTGTGATACGATACATGAGGTAAAGCCCATCGAGGAGGGTTCGCGGGCGACGTGCGTGCTATGTGGCGCGACGCTTTTCCAGAACCGACCTGCCTCTCTGGCGCGAGTGACTTCGTTTTCGCTCACCTCCTTGCTGCTGATGATAGTGGTTCACACGGCACCCTTTGTGAATATGGATGCGGCCGGGCTACGGACGGAGCTCACGCTGTATGGCGCGGTCATCGCGCTTATCGAAGAAGGCTTTACTTTTGTAGGTATGGGGGTGGCGCTTTTCACCATCATCACACCGCTGATATTGGCGGGCGGGCTGTGCTATGTATGCGTACCGCTGATGTTAGGCAGGATCGCGCCAGGGGCGATGTTTGTGACACGCTGGATGAGCCGCTCAGAGCCGTGGAATATGATTGAGGTTTTTCTGCTCGGAGTTTTGGTCAGCTTATTGAAACTGGGCGAGCTCGCGGAGCTGCATTTGGGATTCGGCTTCTGGGCCTTCGCCGGCCTAATGTTGTGCATGGCGGCGGCGGTGGCGGCGATCGACAAAAGGGAACTGTGGGATCGTCTGGAGGTGGCGCGGGGGAAATGAGCGGGGTGAACGAAAAGAAAGTCCATAGGGGCATCGAGTTGGGCATGGTCGGTTGTCATGTCTGTGGGAAAGTTTCAGACGTCCGCGAGAAGCACTGCCCGCGCTGCGGTACCTGTTTGCACATCAGGAAGCCGGATAGTATCGACCGCACTATGGCGTTGCTTATTGCGGCAGTGATCATGTATTTGCCTGCGAATTTATTGCCGATCCTTACCACGCGGGAGCTCGGTATTTCTACCGAAAGTACCATTATAGTGGGTATGATGGATTTTTGGAACAAAGGATCCTATCCGATCGCGATCGTGATTTTCATGGCATCGATCGTGATTCCAACGATCAAGATTGTTGCTTTACTCTGGCTGTGCGCCGCTGCGAAAGGTCTGGTTCCTCATTCGGCAAGAAGACTCGGCAAGATTTATTGGATCACGGAATTGCTTGGACGCTGGTCGATGGTGGATATATTTGTCGTCGCTATCCTCGTGACCATGGTGCAGCTTGGAAATTACATTATTATTACACCTGGGCCAGGAGCATTGGCCTTTGCTGGGGTGGTCATACTCACGATGTTTGCGGCGATGAGCTTTGACCCGAGGCTTGTATGGGATCAACTTAAGCGCGAGGAAGTCCTTTCATCCGCCGAACCCCTATCAGAATATGAGTGAAGAAGTGCCCATTGTCGCCACCCCGCAGCTCCGCGCCGCCCAGCGCTGGAACGTGGTCTGGGTCGTGCCCATACTTGCTCTACTAATCGGGGGATGGATGCTTTACAGGAATATTAGTTCGAAGGGGCCTGAGGTGCGGATCCGCTTTGAAACAGCCGAGGGCGTATTTGCGGGCACTACAGAGCTACGCTGCCGTTCTGTTAGTATCGGTAAAGTTTCGAGGGTCGAGCTAGCGAAAGATCTCCAATCGGTCTTCGTTTACTGCACACTCGACAGTTCTTACGCAGATCTGCTACGCAAAGGTTCTCGTTTCTGGGTGGTGAGGCCGCGCGTTTCGGCGGCGGATATTTCCGGGCTCGGTACACTGCTTACCGGGGTCTATATCGAAATGGAGCCTGGAGTCGGACCCAAGGGTCCGACTCAATGGAAAGGCCGCGAAACACCTCCCTCGACCAACCGCAGTGTGCCGGGACTGAGGCTCAAGCTTATTTCCGATGAGGCCGGTTCGCTCATCGTTGGCTCACCTCTATACTATCGCGGGCTGGAAGTCGGTAGGGTGGAAAACCGTAAACTGGACATTGAGATGAGCCGGATTATTTACGATGTTTTCTTGCCGGAAAAATACAGAACACTAGTTCGGGACAATACAAAGTTCTGGAACACCAGCGGGATCGACATTTCGGCGGGAGTAGATGGTTTCAAGGTTAGGACACCCTCATTGCAAGCTATGGTGAGCGGTGGAGTATCCTTTGCGATACAGGATGGTATAGAACCCGGCGAGCAGGTACAGGATGGGGTAATTTTCGAGCTACACAAGGATATCGATGATGCCGCATCTTCCACTTTCAATCCGACCTTGGGTGTCCTGCTACTTTTCGACCAGAGTGTACGCGGCCTCACGAAATCGGCTCCCGTGGAATACCGCGGGATCGAGATTGGGCGTGTGAAAAACATCTCCCTCAATTACGCGCTTGAAAGCCAACTTCAGAGAGTCCCGGTTTTGGTTGAAGTGGATACCAAGCTGCTGAGGGCGCTTGGCAGGGTGACAGCTTCGGAGGATGACATCCTTATGCTGGGCAACGCGATTAAGAACGGGCTGCGAGCGACACTTAAAATCGGCAGCCTGTTGACCGGAGCTATGTTCGTGGATTTCGATTATTACCCGAATGAGAAGGCAGCCGATCTGGCATACGAAGGTGATTTACCCGTGGTTCCGACCTTATCCTCCGGATTTGCGCAGTTCGAGGTAAAGATCGCCTCCATACTGGATAAGATTGAAGCCCTGCCGATCAATGAAACCGTGACCGAAATCACCGTCACCGTCGCGGAGGCGAGGGATGCAATCAAGCAGATCGAAAAGCTCGCCGCCGCGGCTAAGGTAACACTGGAGGACGATGATTTCCGACAGCTGCCCGCCGACCTTCGCCGCACGCTGGGCGAGTTGGAAAAATCCCTCGCAAGCGTGGGACCCGACGGCAATGTGCAGGGCGATCTGCTGCGGACGCTCGACGAGCTGCGCGGCGCGATCCGCTCTATTGAGGCCATGTCGGATACGATCAAGGAGAAGCCCAATTCGCTGCTGTTCGGAATAGAGGATTCCAGAAACCCGAAACCGAAGGCTGCCGGTAAACAATGACCACGTTCGACCCATGACGAGATTTCACGCCATCTTTCTAGCCGCTGCGTTCCTTTCCGGATGCGCAGGCACGAAACCCACCTTTTATATCCTCAGCGCGGAGGGAAGTCTCCCGTCCGGCGGCGGTACCGGCATTGGAGTCGGCCCGGTGACACTCGCCGAGTATGTGGATCGCTCGAACCTTGTGATCCAGACCGGCCCTAACAAGCTCGAGCTGGTGCAAAGCCATCTCTGGGCTGGTGACCTGGACGACTCCGTGGCGCGGGTGATCGCGACGAACCTCGGTCGCCGTGTCAAGACCGGCAACGTCTGCACCTACCCATGGCAACGCGATAGCGAGATCGACTACCAGGTGGCCATGGATATCCGCGAGTTTCTTGCCGGAGATGACGGCTTCGCCCGCATCGAGGTGACATGGCGCATCTACTCGCTGCCGGGCTCTAAGCTCGTCCGCTCGAAGACGTTCATCGCGAAGGAGTCGATCGCCAGTGATGACTACGAGGCGGTCGTGGCTGCGCAGTCGCGGCTGTTGGGGAAACTTTCCGCAGATATCGCGGTGGGCATACGGGCTAGGTGAAGCATGAGTTTCACGCTCAACAAAAGGCTCGCAGCCGGTGGCTTCGAAGTAATCTGCATCCATGGCTGTCGCATTCTGCTCAAGGACGAGGCTCAATTTCCTTGGTTCATCATCGTTCCGGAAGTGCCGCAGGGCATCGAGGATCTGCACCAGCTCGATGACGCGACTTTCACCGAGGTGATGCTCGCGGTGAGGAAAATTTCGCGTTTCACCGAAGCGTATTTCCGCCCTGAGAAACTCAACGTCGCGTGCATCGGCAACATCGTCCGGCAGATGCATATCCATGTGGTTGGGCGCTCAATGGATGATCCGGCGTGGCCAGGTGTGGTCTGGGCTTTCGAGGGGAAAAGGAAATACGGGGAAGGGGAGGCGGGGAAGATCGTGGAGGCGGCGCGGGAGTTTTTGGGGCGATGCTGATCCGTTTGATTACGTGTTGACCTGTCCCGAATATGCTTCTCATTGGTGCATGGCAAAAAATGTTCTGGGAGGTGATCTGGAGGCGTGCTCGCTGGATCCAAAAACCGGGTTCTTTCGCGACGGCTGCTGCCACACCTCGAAAGAGGATACGGGCATGCATACAGTTTGCGCTGTGATGACGGAGGATTTCCTGGTGTATGGTAGGTCGATGGGCAACGACCTCATCACCCCGCGTCCCGAGTTTGATTTTCCGGGATTGAGGGCAGGCGACCGCTGGTGTGTCTGCCTGGGGCGTTGGGTCGAGGCATTGGACGCTGGTTTCGCGCCTCCGGTATGCCTGGAGGCGACGCATGCGTCCGTCTCGGAATTCATCGACCGCGAGACGCTGCAAGCGCATGCATGGCATGGCTGAATAGATCCTCATGATTCGCTTTTTCCAGAAACAAATCGGCAAGCGCTTCCGCGTCCTGTTGTGCGGAGATCCGAGTGGCATACCGCCATGGCTCGGTACGGTGGCGGAGGGCAAGGGACCGGGGTTTTTCCTGCCGGAGGATGCGCCGTGGGTCGTGCACGGTGATATGGCGACGTTGGTGGGCGGCGTGCGGGCCTTGCTGGTGCAGGCGCTGCATCCCGGCAGTCTCGCTGGTGTGAGAAATCACTCTCGCTACAAAAACGATCCGCTCGGGCGGCTGGCGGGGACGATCCAATGGCTGACGGTGACAACGTATGCCTCGCGGGAAGCGATCCTTAGGGAGGCGGGACGAGTGCGCGGTATGCATGGCAAGGTGCGCGGAACCTACCGCGCCGCAGCGGGAAATATCCGTGAGTATGACGCATCCGATCCCGAGCTTTTGCTCTGGGTTCACATCGCTTTCATGGATTCATTCTTGCGCTGCCATCAGACGTATTCCGCGAAAGCGATTCCGGGCGGTGCCGATGCTTATATCCGCTTGTGGGCAAGATCGGTGGAGCCGCTGGGCTTGGACGATGCTCCGCACGATGAGGCCGGACTGTTGGAAAAGATCCGGAAATTCGATCCGCAACTGGCGGTGACCGATGATACGCGCGAGGTACTCGAATGGTTGCGCCGCCCGCCGCTGCCGTGGATGGCAGGCATGGTCTATCGCCTGTTATTCCAGGCGGCGTATCTCACCCTCCCGGAACGTCATCAGCAAATGATCGGCCTGCGCACAATGCCGCGCGGAATCGTGGTGACGGTCACTTGCTGTTTTTTGCGGTTCCTGCGTTTTGCGGTGGGGCCGGAAGACCCGATCCAGGATGCAGCGATCATCCGCATGGCGCGCGAAACCGCCTGAAATGATCAGATTTTCGGCAGCGCCATTCCGGCGGAGAGAATTCGCGAGATCATCACACAAAAAAGCCGGGCAGGATAAACCTGCCCGGCCTTTGTGAGATGGGCGGCGACCGAAGGTCGCCGCCAAGTTTTTGATTACATCATGCCGCCCATGCCGCCATGGTCATGGCCATGGCCATGGCCGCCGCCGCCGCCGCCACCTGCCGCTTCCTTTTCGGGAAGGTCGGTGATGAGGCACTCGGTGGTGAGCAGGAGGCCGGCAATGGATGCGGCGTTCTGCAGGGCCGTGCGGGTGACCTTGGTCGGATCGACAACGCCGGAGACGATGAGGTCTTCGAACTTGTCGGTGGCGACGTTGTAGCCTTCGCCGCCCTTGCCGTTCTTGACCTTCTCGACGACTAGCGCGCCTTCGCGGCCTGCGTTGGCGACGAGCTGGCGGAGCGGAGCCTCGACGGCACGGGCAACGATGCCTGCGCCGGTGAGTTCGTCACCTGTGAGGCCGAGATCGCCGAGGGCGGCCTGGGCGCGGATGAGGGCGGTGCCACCGCCGGGAACGATGCCTTCCTCGACCGCCGCACGGGTGGCGTGGAGGGCGTCCTCGACGCGCATTTTCTTCTCTTTCATCTCGGTCTCGGTGGCTGCGCCGACATTGATGACGGCGACACCGCCCGCGAGCTTGGCAAGGCGCTCCTGGAGCTTCTCGCTGTCGTAATCGCTGGTGGTTTCCTCGATCTGGCGGCGGATCTGATTCACGCGGCCGGTGATGGCCTCGGAAGTGCCGCCGCCTTCGACGATGACAGTGGAGTCCTTGCTGATGGTGATACGCTTGGCTTGGCCGAGGTCGCTGAGCTCAACGGACTCCAGCTTGATGCCGAGGTCTTCGGTGATCACACGGCCACCGGTGAGGACGGCGATGTCCTCGAGCATGGCCTTGCGGCGGTCGCCAAAGCCGGGGGCTTTCACGGCGGCAATGTTGAGGATGCCGCGGAGCTTGTTGACCACGAGAGTCGCGAGCGCTTCGCCTTCCACATCCTCGGCGATGATGATGAGCGGCTTGCCGGACTTGGCAACCTTCTCGAGGAGAGGGAGCATGTCCTTGAGCGAGCTAATCTTCTTCTCGTGGATGAGGATCAGTGCGCTTTCGAAGCTGGCTTCCATCGACTCTGGATCGGTGACGAAGTAGGGGCTGAGATAGCCTTTGTCGAACTGCATGCCTTCGACAACGTCGAGGGTGGTTTCGATGCCCTTGGCTTCCTCAACGGTGATCGTGCCGTCCTTGCCGACCTTGTCCATCGCCTCGGCGATGATGCCGCCGATTTCGTTGTCCCAGTTGGCGGAAACGGTTGCAACCTGCGCGATTTCCTTGGTGTCGGAGACGGTTTTGGAAATCACTTTGAGCTGGGCGACGATAGCCTCGGTGGCTTTCATGATGCCGCGCTGGAGCGAGATCGGGTTGGCTCCGGCGGTGACGTTGCGGAGGCCTTCCTTGTAGATGGCTTCTGCAAGCACGGTGGCAGTGGTGGTGCCGTCGCCAGCGATGTCGGAGGTTTTGCTCGAAACCTCACGGATGAGCTGTGCGCCCATGTTTTCGTAAGGGCAATCAAGTTCGATCTCCTTGGCAACGGAAACACCGTCCTTGGTGATCGTCGGCGAGCCGAATTTCTTGTCCAAGATCACGTTGCGTCCGGACGGCCCGAGGGTAGCCTTGACGGCACGTGCCAGTTTCTCAACTCCGCGCAGGAGTGCCTGGCGTGCTGCTTCGTCGAATTGTAGTTGTTTGGCCATAATATTTTAGATTGTAGATTGGTGATTGTTGAATGGTTTATGCGACGATTCCGAGGATGTCGCCTTCGGAGATGATGAGGACTTCCTCACCGCCGTGTTTGACTTCGGTGCCGCCGTATTTGGAGATGAGTACCTTATCGCCGACCTTGACAGAGAAGACGATGTCGTTGCCCTTCTCATCTTTGCCGCCGGTTCCGAGACAGAGAACCTCTGCCTCCTGTGGTTTTTCCTTAGCTGTGTCAGGAAGGACGATTCCGCCTGCGCTGATCGCGTCGGCTTCGAGGCGTTTGACGAGGACACGGTGTCCGAGTGGTTTGATGTTTGCCATATGTGTTTTCTGGTTTGTTGGTTGTTAGTTTGGTTTTAGAAGCCACCACCGCAGAGGCGGAGGTGGAAAGTGTTCGCTCAGTCTACGACTTCCGCATCGACGACCTTGCCTTTTGCCTTTTTCGGCTCGGAGGATTCACCGGATGCATCGGCGGACTCGATGTCAGGGGCGGCACCGGCTTGTTGGGAAGCGGCGGCAAGGTTTTGCAGCTGGGCTTCGAGATCGGTCGAGGCAGCGTTGATTTTTTCGATGTCATCGCTGGAGATCGCGTCGCGGACGGCTTTGACCTTTTCCTCGAGGGCGGACTTGAGTTCGGCGGGGGCCTTGTCGTCGAGTTCGCCGAGTTGTTTCTCGACGGAGAAGGCGAGGTTCTCGGCCTTGTTGACGGCATCGACTTTCTCGACGCGCTTGCGGTCTTCCTCGGCGTGGGCTTCGGCGTCCTGTTTGGCTTTCTCGATCTCCTCCTTGGATAGTCCCGAGGAACCTTGGATGGAGATTTTCTGCTCTTTGCCGGATTGCTTGTCCTTGGCTGAGACGTGGAGGATGCCGTTCGCATCGATATCGAAGGTGACCTCGATCTGAGGCTCGCCGCGGCGGGCGGGGGAGATGCCGTCGAGCTTGAAGTTTCCGAGCAGCTTGTTGTCG
>CAMAXN010000051.1 GCA_945862245.1 Prosthecobacter debontii | reverse complement strand
ACCCTCCAGAGCCGCACCCCCCAAGCGAAGCTCTTCCACAAAACCGAAAAGGCCAGCAGCGCCTGTGAGCTCACCTTCCGCGACGATCCGGAACGCGCTCCCTACGCGCTAATGATTTCTCGCCAGGAAGAAGCCGACAAATCCTTGCGCAAGGTCTCGATCCCCCTGACCCACGCCGAAGCCGCCATCTTGGAAACGGCGCTGCGAACAGCTGTTGAGCGCATCTTGGGGTGGTGAATAAGGCACCGCATTCTTTTGGTTTGTACGCATGCATTATCGTCATCTCTTGTCAAACACTGCGGCTCAACCTCTGCCATTTCTCAACGAGCGATGGCGGGTTACACCATCCATCAATGGCGTTCGCGGAAGATTGTACTTTTCCCGGATCAACTCCACCTGCTCGATCACCGGGCAGAACGGAGCAGTGTAAGGCAGGAGCTGGTTATCAAGTAGGGGCTGCGGGATGCGTTCCGAAGCACTCTTACGTGAATTACTACTTCGTCCGCTTGGAGAAGCGTTCGATATAATCCTGCCCAGCCGTATTCACGTTCTTCCCCTTTGCCCAGCCATCCGGTAAGCGCTCAAGCAAATCAAGACGCCGCAGGGTGTTGAGAAGGTTGAGCAGCGAATAGTTGTCCATATCCGAGGTCACATCGGCGATGAGGGCATCGGCTGCGATATTCTTTCTGCCCATCGCATAAAGCGCCTGCGCGGCAACGGTGCGGATGCCGGCGTGCTTGTCCTTCAGCAGCGGGAGCAATGAATCGGCCTCGGCGGCAGCTTTTTCTCCGAGCAGCCGCATGCCGACCAGACCCCAATACCGTTCGGTCGTGTCGGAGGAGGTGATCGCTTTCTTCAGACGTGGCAGTTTTTCCTCGTCGATCGCGGTGGCTACAAAGGCGAGGTCGGTGATCTTGCCGATGTCGAAAGCATCGCTTTGGACGTAGTCGGCGATGGTGGGTTTTCCGAGTTCGGCGAAAAACGGCTCGGGAACCAGGCCGGTGTCCTTGATTTCCTTCATGGTGGACTTGAGTCTCTCGCGGAGGGTGGTGAGTTTTTCCGCATGGGTCGGGTCGGCGGCGAGGTTGTTGATTTCCCACGGGTCTGCGGTGAGATCGTAGAGCTGCTCCGCGGTGCCGGAGGCTTCCCAGAGTGCCTTGTGGTAGCCTGTGAGTTTCCCCGCTTCATAGGCCTTTTGGTAGGCGGTCCATCCCGGCTGACCGAATTGGTAAAAGGAATAAGGGGCGGTGGGGAAATCGGGGTTGAAGTTGCGAATGTATTTCCATTTCCCATCAGTAAGGCCGCGGCGCATGCCGTAGAGCTCGTCGAAGCGGTCGGCGTATAGTAATTCCATCTCATCGGCGGCGGGCTCCACGCGTTTCGCGCCGAGGAAGGGGCGGCCTAGCATTTGGGCGGGTTTGTCGATCCCGGCCAAGCAAAGCACGGTCGGGGCGAGATCGACGAAGGATACGGGCTCGGTCACGCGGTCGCCGGGCCTGAAAGGGGCGAGGTGGCGGAATTTTTCCGGAATTCGCACAATCATTGGGACGTTCACGCCCGTCTGCTCAAGGTAGCGTTTCCCGCGAGGCAGCACACCGCCGTGGTCGGCGTAGTAGAATACGATCGTGCTGTCGGCGAGGTCGGCTTTTTCCAGATCGTCGAGCACCTTCCCGACCTTCGCGTCCATCTCGGTGACACGGTCGTGGTAGCGGGCCATGTCGTTGCGGATTTCCGAGAGGTCGGGCAGGTAAGGCGGGAGGTCGATTTCCGCAGGCTTCAGGCGTTTCGCTTCGGCGGGCCTATTTCCGAACAGCGAGCTTTCGTGGGTGTCCGTGAAATTGAGGATCGTGTAGAAGGGTTTTCCCTCGGGGCGTTTCCGGTAATCGCCCTTGTCCCAATACGAGTTGTCGTTGCCTATAAAGTTGTAGTCGGTTTTGCCCGGGTTCGTGCAGTGGTATCCCACAGCCCGCATGTATTCGGGGTTGGATTTGAATTTGGTGGGTATTTGGTGGCGGCTGCGCATGTGCTGCGTTCCCATGTGCGGCGAGTAAGCACCCATCAGGATCGTGGCACGGGCGATGGCGCAGACCGGAGCGTTCGCAAAGGCGTTTTCGAAAAGGATACCCTCTTTCGCGAGCGCGTCGATGTTCGGGGTTTTAGCCTGCTTGTTGCCGTAGCAGCCGATCCAGTGTGCCGAATTGTCCTCGCTGGTGATGAAGAGGATGTTGGGTATATCCTGCGCGTAGAGGGAAAAATTTAAGACACAGAGTGTAAACAGCGCTTTCATGGGTATTAGTTGCGTGGCAATGTACTTTCTAGGCGTTTGAAATGAGTGTCCATGGTAATAAGGCAATCTTGTTACCAGATTCGTGACGGATTGCACTACTCCCCGCACCCTTGACAGCATCACGATGCTAGTGCATTGCACTTTGCGTTATGCCGAAATTTTCCATCCGCAACATAGACGTCTCCTCCAAGGAAGTCCTTATGCGCGTCGATTTCAATGTGCCGCTCAAGGACGGGCAAATCAGCGACGATACCCGCATCCAAGCGGCCGTGCCCTCGATCAAGCACCTGCTTAACGGCGGCGCGAAACTGGTACTCTGCTCCCATATGGGGCGCCCGGATGGCAAAGCGGATCCGAAATATTCCCTAGCCCCCGCCGCACAGCGCCTTTCCGAAATCCTCGGCCAGGATGTGGCGCTGGCTCCCGATTGCATCGGTGCAGAGGCTGCAGGTATGCGCGCCGCCCTCCAGCCCGGACAGGCATTGCTTTTGGAAAACACACGCTACCACGTGGAGGAGGAGGCAAACGACCCAGTATTCGCAAAGAATTTGGCGGGACTCGCAGAGATTTTCGTCAACGATGCGTTCGGCACTGCCCACCGCGCCCACGCCTCCACTGAGGGGGTCACGAAATTCATCCCTGTTTCCGCTATGGGCTTCCTGATCGAAAGTGAACTGGAATACCTCGAGGTGAAACTCGATAACCCAGAGCGCCCTTTCCTGGTGATTATGGGCGGATCGAAGGTTTCCGACAAGATTCAAGTCATCACCGCACTCATGGAAAAAGCCGATGCCTTTCTGATCGGCGGAGCGATGGCGAACACCTTCCGCAAGGCGCAGGGATACGAAACCGGCGACTCCCGCGTGGAGGCCGACAAGCTCGATCTTGCCCTCAGCATCCTGGCTAAGGCTAAGGAGAAAGGCGTGGAGTTCCTCCTACCCGCCGATACCCGCGTCACCCAAGTTTTTAAGGAAGGCGCAGAAACAAAGCTCTCCGGCATCTACGGCCAAGGCGGCGGGGTGGAGAAGGGCTGGGAAGGCATCGATATCGGTGATGTCGCCATTCAAGAATTCATCGCTGAAATCGTAAAAGCGAAAACGATCATTTGGAACGGCCCGGTCGGAGTGTTTGAGATTGATGTCTTCGCTCACGGCACCAAGGCTATTGCCGAGGCGATGGCGGCTTCCGATGCCGTGACCATCGTCGGCGGCGGTGACTCCGTGACCGCCGTCAACAAGTTCGGTCTCGAAGAAAGAATGACTTTTATCTCCACCGGCGGCGGCGCGTCGCTCGAACTCCTCGAAGGCAAAACCCTCCCCGGTGTCGCTGCTCTGAGCGAAGCCTAATCCATCCCTATCAACAAACGAAAATATAGCCATGAACCGCAAGCCGATCTTCGCCGCTAACTGGAAAATGAACAAGGGAGCCTCGGAAACCGAGGACTTCGTAAAATCCTTCCTTTCGAAAAAGCAAGGGCTCAACCTGCCTGCTGATATCGTCATCGCGCCGCCGTTTATTTCTCTGCCCAAGCTTGCCGACCTCCTCCATGACTCAACTCCCGGCAAGAATGCACATGCGATCCAGATCGCCGCGCAGAACTGCTCGCAATACGATTCGGGGGCCTACACCGGCGAGATCAGCGTGCTCATGCTCCGTGAGTTTTTTGTCCACTTTGTAATCATCGGACACAGCGAACGCCGCGCGATCTACGGAGAAACAGACGCCATGATTAACGCGAAAATCCGCAAGGCGCGCGAGGCGAACCTAAAGCCTATTTTTTGTATCGGCGAGACATTGGCCGAGCGCGAAGGCGGCATGCTCGAGACAGTTCTTCGCACCCAGGTAACCGATGGACTCAAGGATGTTTCCGATAAAGATCTTTCAGATATCGTGATCGCCTACGAACCCGTCTGGGCGATCGGTACTGGCGTTACCGCCACCTCGGAACAGGCGCAAGAAGCACACGCCTTCGTCCGCTCCCTCATCTCCGATCTCTACGGTGCCGACAGCGCCGCAAAGATCCGCATCCAATACGGCGGGTCGGTGAAACCGAACAACGCCGCCGAGTTGATGGCCTGCCCCGACATCGACGGGGCGCTTATCGGCGGGGCAGCGCTTGATCCACAATCGTTCCTCGAGATTATCCGCAACGGCACAGCCGAGTAAAAAAACCTTGCGGGAAAGTGAACCCAAAAAAACTCAGCTTATGAAAATGCCCGCAATATTAATTTTAGCATCGCTATGTTCCTGCGCAATCGAGGAACCCACCTACAAATTCGTCCGCAAGGAAGGGAATTTCGAAGTTCGCAAATACGCAACCATACCCATCGTCTCCGCGCCGATGCAGGACATGGAGAAAAGAGACGACTCGTTCCGCACCCTGTTCCGTTACATCAGCGGAGCGAATGAAGACAAATCGAAGATCGCGATGACTGCGCCCGTTTTCATGGAAAACGGAGCTGCTGCGGACAAGACCGGGCGAATGAGTTTTATGATCCCGTCACAAGTTTCGGAAAAGGGAGCACCTACTCCCACGGCAGAGGACGTTGCGATTTCAAAAATCGGCGGCGGCACCTTTGCCGTACTCCGTTTCAAGGGCTGGAAAGATGACACGAAACGCGAGGAGGCGACCGGCAACCTCGCGAAACTCATTTCCGAAGCGGCACTCAAGCCCGTCGGTAAACCTTTGTATGCATTTTATGATCCCCCATGGACGCCCGAGCCTTTGCGGCGAAACGAGATTTGGCAGCGGGTGGAGCCTTGATCGATCCGACGCACGCGACCTAGAAGATACAATCACCTTAGCGCGAGCGGCTTTTCGAGAATCTCCTTGAGAACGAAAGCCTGCCGCAGTTCCTGGTGGTTGCCGAGACGTTCCTTGAGCGAAAGCCCGGAGGCTGCCACCGGAGTCGCCGCCGCTTGCTTGCGGGGCATTATGCTCTCGCTCATTTCGCGAGCACCCCGCGTCCGTTTCGCTTCCTTCAGCTTCTCGGCGATCTGCTGCTGCCGGGCGAGTTCGTCCGAGTTATCGAATGAGGCGGTGGCGGGTGCAGATCCAACCGCGCCTGAGTTCCTTCGCATTACAGACGCAGGGGCGATCATGCCACCGCTAGGATGGGGAAGAGCGTTGGGAGGCAGCGGCGGCGGGACAGCAGGGCCAAAATGGCGGCGCTCCACTTCCTCGATCATCTCCTCTATGTCGGCTGGGTCGACATTCGGCTCCTGATTTTGGCGCGCTTCGCCGCGCGCCTTGAGCCACTGCGAGATAGCGCCAGCGAGGAGCAGGATAATCAGGAAAATGTTGTCGCGGATGATGTCCATAGCCGTTAATCAAACAATTATTTCCCCTCATCGAGATCAACCTTGAAATCGCCAATGGCCCACTGGATACCAGCTAGGTAATGGCGAATGACCTTGGGATGCCAATACATCTCATGGTTATGGCCGAGCGAGCTGTAAAAAACGCGTCCCTTTCCCCAGTTCCGCGCCCAGGAAACACCGTAGTCTTTGTCCGGGCGGTTGGCGCCATTCACTTTGGCAGATTTCTCAGGATCAAGGCGGAGCAGCATGTGGACTTTCGAGGAATCGTAGGGAGCCTTGAACTGATAGATCTCCTCTTGGAACTCAAGCCTCTCGCCTCCGAACATTTCCGCGAGCGGATGCTTTTCCTGACCCGGCTCAACAAAAAGATTCACCTGCGTGCCCGCCTGCCATGGGTGACCGTCGAAGTATCCGTTCATCATCTCGCCGTACTCCTTCCATTCATAGAACGTGTCGGTTGCAGCGTGAATACCGACAAAGCCACCGCCGCCCTTGACGAAGGCCATCAGGTTTTCCTTGAGCAACAGCTCGCGCACTTTTGCGGTCTCCTTCTCCTCTTCACTCATTTTTTTCATTTCCTCATTGAAAAGGGCGAAGGCGTTCTGCGTGGTACTGAGAAAGCAGATTGCGTCGAAATCGCCGATTTTACCTTTCTCGAACATCGTAAGATCATCGCTAATCACCGCCTCAAACGCACCGGTAGTCTTGCCCAACTCCGCCAAGGCGAGCTTGCCGGTGACGATGGAAGCATGGCGGAAACCGTTAGTGCGGGAGAAAACTAGGAGCTTGCGGGGCTTCGCTGCCTCAGCGTATGGCTCGGCAGGGATGGCTTCGGCGATTTTTGCTGCGGCTCCGGCAGGTGGCTGCTCGGTGGCGGGATTATAGGCAACTAACAATATCGCGAGCACGCACATAAATAAGGCGGGGGTCAGTGTTTTCATTGTCATATTCTCTACCATTATCGCCCAAGTGCCTACCAAAAAAAGCGCACGTCTCAGCGGATTGTAATCGTACGAATGCGATGAGTGGGGTCGAGTTTCTCCACCGCCCGCTTTACGCTTTGCTGCACCGCCGGGTCGCCATAATAAGGTCCTACGCCTGGGCCACCTGTGGTGTGAGTTTCTAGCAATATCAACTCGTTGCCGACGATCAAGAAGGATGGATTACCGCTGTCACCGACGACTAGGTTTTTCGACCAGCCATGGCTTTCGGTTTTGTCGTGTTTGAAAGAGATAGTTCCGTTTCCGAACCCAGCGATCAGATGCACGAAGAGGTTGCGTTTCTGGTCGCTGACGATGACGGGCTTGCCGATGAGCGCAGATACGTTTGTACCCACCGCAGGAAGTGCATAGGCTTTGTAACTGGTCGGCACAGGTTCATTAAGTAAACCGACCATTACGTCCCCGTCAGCAGCAGCAAAGCTTATAATCTTACGCTCAATATGTTTCCCAGAGCGGTCATGGAAAACCACAGGCGCGAAGGCCGGCCTAGCGTAATGCTTCGCCATCACCACATGGCGCGGGGAGATGAGGGTAGCGGTCCGAGTGTCATTGAAAGAGACGCCAGACATATCCATGCCGCGCGTCCAGCCATCCGCCATGCTCGAATTGCCTTCGGCATTATATCTTTTAAATATACCGGGTGGTGCGGAGGGTGGCGGCAATATCGGCAGATCGGATGAGCCGCCACGGTTACTGCAAGAGGCAAGGCAAGCCGTCATGGCTACGGATATACAAATTTGGAGTTTCATAATAAAAGAGACGGTAATGTGAACTCACGGATATGGGAATGCAGTTTTAGCTGGATTCCAACATCATTGCGAATAATAGGCTTAGTATCTTCAAAATAAACTATTTTAAAAAAGCAGCCTCTGAGTGAGGCAAAGATATCGGGCTGTATGTCCATTTCATCGACCAACATTAGCTCTGAAGAGTTGGCAAGCATGCCGCCCAGCGCCTAATATCCACCCGATGACCTCACATACCGCCCAGCTCACCGCCGCCCAGGTCGGGAAACTTCGTTTGGCTTTAACTGCGCAGGGCTTCGAGTTTGTGACGAAGGAGCACACGATTTTCGCAGCGAAAAAGGGTAAGCTCAATGTGAGTGTCTATGTGAAGGGACCGAAAGTTCTGATCCAGGGCAAGGACACCGAAGAATTCATCCGCTTCACTTTGGAACCCGAGGTAACGGGTGAGGCGAAGCTCGGTTACGAGGAAATCGCTGATCCAGAGCATTTTGCGCCGCACTTCGGAATTGATGAGAGCGGTAAGGGCGATTTCTTCGGGCCGCTCGTTATCGCCGGGGTCTATACGGACGCAGCGATCACCCACCACCTCATCAAGTGCGGTGTGATGGATTCAAAGCGCGTTACCACGCCTACCGCGATACGTAAGCTTGCCGCAATCATCAAGGCGACACCCGGCATCGCCTTCGATGTCATCGCCTTACGCCCCGAAAAATACAACGAGCTCTACGCCACGTTCAAAAACCTCAACCGCATGCTCGCGTGGGGCCACGCCACCGTGATTGAGGAACTCGCAAAAAAGAAACCCGATTGCCCCCGCGCCCTTTCCGACCAGTTCGCTCGCGCCGACGTTCTGCAAAGCGCGCTGAAAAAGAAGAATATTTGCCTGAAACTCGACCAGCGCACCAAGGGCGAGTCCGACACCGCCGTCGCCGCCGCTTCGATTCTGGCGCGCGAGCGTTTCATCGACTGGATGGACGCCGCGACAAAAAAGGCCTGCTTCACGATCCCGCTCGGCTGTTCATCGCTGGTGGTGGATGCCGGGAAAAAAATCGTCGCGGGGCACGGTTTCGAAGTCCTCGGCAAGTTCGCCAAGCTCCATTTCAAGACGACCCAGCAGGTGATCGGCGAGCTATTCTGAGAAAGTGGAGATGGGATATACAGCTATAGTGATTCTGCAGCCTATTTCGTTTTTGACCAAACAGAGCCGGCCAATGATATCACAACCAGAGCCGTTTTTGAGGCTTACAAGGATGAAAAAATAATCACGCAGATCACCATCGAAGAAGATCTACCTCCACCAAAATCAGCTCTTGGAAAAAGTATCTGAAGGAGCGTATTGAAGGCTGCGGCGGGCTAAATATCGGCATCCTTATTCTAACCAACTCTATGCATCCTAACATTTTTCACCCTTGTCTGGAGCCTTGCAATTAAGCAAAATAGCATCATGTAAACTACCTCATAGATTCATTATAAATTTACCGTGAAATGAAGGCGATAAAAGCGGGAAAAAACCGCACAACACGCGATCCAGCCATTACCTTGTTCCAGTAATAGCTCCATAAAGAAACAATTCACACCACCTGCTACGAAGAGTCGCATGGCCGTGCTTCTTAGATCATCTCATACACGACGAGACCACCACCGCATCTCTCCCGTGCATTACTTTTGAAAGAAACCGCTGAAAACTTATCGCCTTTTAGTAATCACACCACATCGCCTCCACCTCTTCATTAAAGTTTAAAATTATAATTTATGTCACTACTCGACCCTGATTTCCAACCCCGCTGGTCCGCATTCACCGCCGAATCCATAGAACCCTCCATCCGCCAAGCTCTTGCCGAGGCTCAGCAAGCCATCGACACAATCGCCAAACAAGCTCCAGATCAGGTGACCTACGCATCAAGCTTCCTCGACCTTGAGAACGCTACCGAATCACTCTCCCGCGGCTGGGGTCGCATCCAGCACCTCGATTCCGTCTGCGACAACCCCGTCCAGCGCGAGGCTATTAATAAGCTCCTCCCAGACGTCACTGATTTTTACTCCTCACTCTCCCTCAACCCCCGACTTTTCCACGTGCTCGACACCGTCTCGAATAGCGATGAGGTAAAGTCCCTTTCGCAAATCCAACAGCGCCACATCTGGGAAACTATCGCTGATTTCATTGAGTCCGGAGCCGGCCTGCCCAACGCTGAAAAGAACCGCATCGCCGCTATCGACTCTGAGCTTTCCAAGATCACCAAAAAATATTCCGAGAACGTCCTCGATGCCACTAATGCATGGGAAATGGTGATCACCGATGAGGCAAAACTCGCAGGCCTCCCCAATTCCGCGAAAGCCTCAGCCGCCGCCAACGCTACCGCGAAAGGCATCGCGGCGCCCGCATGGCGTTTCACCCTCCATGCACCATCCATGTTTCCCATCATGCAGCACGCCCACGATGCTGAACTCCGCAAGACCGTCTGGCAGGCTTCGGTCAACGTTGGAGCGGAAGCCCCCTTCGACAACTCGGATCTAGTTTGGAAAATCCTCGGACTCCGCAAAGAAAAAGCCGATATCCTCGGCCATAAAAACTTCGCAGACCTTACCCTCCAGCGCCGCATGGCGCGCAACGGTGAAACAGCTCTCGCTTTCGTCGAAAGCATCCATGCAAAGGTGCGCGACGGCTTCCTTTCCGACGCCCAACTGCTTTCTGAATACAAAGCCACCAAAACGCAAACTGCTCCCGAGCCTTTGGAACCCTGGGAAATGGCCTATTACGCGGAGTTGCAGCGTAAGGAACACTACAACATCGACGACGAAGACCTCCGCCCCTACTTCCCCGTCAACCGCGTCATGGAAGGCATGTTTGGCATCGCCACAAAAATCTTCGGAATCACTATCACACAGCGCGAGACGATCTATCTGGATCCAATCCCCAATCTCCAAAATACCATATCCAATCCCCAATCTCTCCCCGAAACCTGGCATCCAGAGGTGACATTCTATGAGATTCATGATACTGTCTCTGGTTCTCATCTTGGCTCCTTCTATGCCGATTGGCACCCACGCGAATCGAAACGCGGCGGCGCGTGGATGAACTCTCTCCACACCGGAGAACTCGGCGAGCCACACCTCGGCCTCATCATCGGTAACATGTCCCCGCCCGTCGGCGACACCCCAGCCCTGCTTACGCACCGCGAGGTCGAGACGATCTTCCACGAGTTTGGCCACCTCCTCCACGGCCTCCTTTCGCACGTCCCCGTGAAATCCCTTTCCGGCACCAACGTCCCGTGGGATTTCGTCGAGCTACCATCCCAGATCATGGAGAACTTCTGCTGGGAAAGGGAATCGCTCGATCTCTTCGCCCGTCACCACCTCACTGGCGAGCCCATCCCCGAAAACCTTTTTCGGAAAATGCTTGCCGCGAAAAACTATATGTCTGCAACCGTCTTTATGCGCCAGACGGCCTTCGGCAAGCTCGATCTCGAACTCCACATCCATCCCGAAAAATACCTCGGCCGCGACCTCGCCGAAGTCGATCGAGAAATCCTCGCCGACTACCGAGCTCCCTCGAAGACCCAAGGCCCGTCGATGGCTCTGCGCTTCAACCACCTCTTCGGCTCGCCCACCGGCTACGCCGCCGGTTACTACTCATACAAATGGGCCGAAGTCCTCGATGCCGATGCCTTCAGCCGTTTCAAAAACGAGGGCATCCTCAACCCCGAAACCGGTATGGCCTTCCGCGAACATATCCTCAGTAAAGGCAACTCCGCACCGCCCGATGTCCTCTACGAAAACTTCATGTCCCGCCCCGCCGACCCCACCGCTCTCCTAACCCGCGCAGGCTTGGCTTGAGTGAAAATTTGAACCGCAAAGTCGCAAAGACGCAAAGCATTCCGAGGAATCGTAAACACTAAAACCACAGTGAGAAGACTCCCAAAAATAACCAGCAACCCTTCCTTAGCGCCTTAGCGGTTCAAACTTCTTCCACTCCCCATGAAAATCCTCATCGCCTGCGGTGGTACCGGCGGCCACCTGTTTCCCGGCATAGCCGTTGCGGAATCACTCCTTGCCCAAGGACACGATCCGCTCCTACTTATTTCACAAAAAAAGATCGATTCACAAGCGTCCGCGAAATACCCGCACCTCACGTTCAAATCCGTCCCCGCAATTGCGAAACCCGCAACGCTCTCGCCGAAGATGATTCCCTTCCTCTGGGCGCTCCACCAATCCGTCCAAACCTCGAAAAAAATCATCCGCGAATTCGGGGCCGATGCCGTGCTCGGCATGGGCGGCTTCACCTCGCTGCCGCCCGTCTACGCCGGATACAAGCTCGGCAAAAAAACCTACGTCCACGATTCCAACGCCCGCCCCGGCCGCGCGAACGTGCTCACCTCCCACTTCTGCGATAAAGTCTTCATCGGCCTCCAACCCGCCGCCGCATTTTTCAAAAAGCCTACGCTTCTAACTGGCACCCCCGCCCGCCCGGAAATCCACCATCTCCCCTCCCGCACCGAGGCCGCCGAGTGCTTCGGGCTCGATCCCGCAAAGCCCACCCTGCTCGTCACCGGCGGCTCGCAGGGCGCGCTCGGCCTGAACCAGCTCGTCGCCAACGCCGCGCCGCTTCTCCCCTATGACATCCAGATCCTCCACATCGCCGGGCCGAACGACCTCCCCCGCATCCGGCAGGAACATCCCGTCCAGCGCCCCGGATATCAGTTGATCGGCTTCTGCGACCAGATGCCCTCCGCCTACGCCCTCGCCGATCTAGTCGTCACCCGCTCTGGAGCCTCCACACTAACAGAGATTTCCCTCGCCGGCCTCCCCTCCATCCTCGTCCCCTACCCTTATTCCGCCGATGATCACCAGACCGCCAATGCGAAAGTTTTCTCCGAAACGGGAGCCGCGAAGCTCATCCAACAGAAGGATCTCACGCCGGAATCTCTCGCGAAACTCCTCACCAGCCTCCTCAACAATCCCGACGCCCTCAAGCTTATGTCCGGGTCCTCTAAATCCCTCGCAGTGCCGAACGCTGCCGAAAGAGTCACTTTTGCCATCCTAAAGGAAGCTGGCGCAGTATTAAGACGATAATTCAAATTTAGCCTGCCGTACATCTGATACGGTATCGTCGCTGTTATCAGAATAACGCCCGACACCTCAAAACCTGGTGAGGATTAAATTACAAAAAAACTAGCCTCATGAATTACCCCCTTCAAAATTCGTGAACCTCGTAAGATTTATGTTCTTAAATCTTCTTCCCCTTACACTAGCTCCCCATACTCCAGCAGCCCCTGCCTTCCGCCTTCCCGTCCAAAGCCTGATTCCTTAAAGCCGCCGAAGGGAGAGGCGGGGTCGAACTTGTTGAAGGAATTCCCCCAGACCACGCCGGCCTTGAGCTGTGAGGCGACGGCGAGGTATTTCGAGCCCTTGTCCGTCCATACGCCGGCGCTGAGGCCGTAGGCAGTGTTGTTCGCTTTTTCCACCGCCTCGTCGGGCGTGCGGAAGGTGAGCACCGAAAGCACCGGGCCGAAGATTTCCTCCTTCACTACACGGTGGCTCTGGGTGACGCCACAGAGCAGGGTCGGCGGAAAATAGAAACCTTTCTTCGGAAGCGTGCAGTCGTTCTGGTATATCTCTGCGCCCTCTGAGACGCCAGCATCGACGAGCTCGGTGATGCGCTCCCATTGCCGCTTCGAGTTGATCGCACCGATGTCGGTGTTTTTGTCTAGCGGATCGCCGGTTCGGAGCGATTTCATGCGCAGCTTGAGTTTCCGTAAAACCTCGACCTCGATACTTTCCTGCACCAGCAGTCGCGACCCGGCGCAGCAGACATGGCCCTGGTTGAAAAAGATCCCGTTGATAATACCCTCTACCGCCTGATCGATCGCCGCGTCCTCAAAGACAATGTTCGCGCCCTTGCCGCCAAGTTCCAGCGTGAGGCGTTTCCCCGTGCCTGCCAACTCGCGCTGGATCCATTTCCCGACACCCGTCGAGCCGGTGAAAGCGATCTTCGCGGCAGTGGGATGTTTTACAACCGCGGCACCGGTTTCACCCGCGCCAGTGACGATGTTCACTACGCCCTTAGGCAGCCCAACGTCGCGAATCAGCTCCGCAAATTTCAGCGCAGTGACGGAAGTAGTCTCGGCAGGCTTAAGCACCACGGTGTTGCCGAGCGCGAGAGCGGGAGCGAGTTTCCACGCCAGCATAAGCAGCGGGAAATTCCACGGGATCACCTGTCCGACGACGCCGAGCGCCTTCAAGTCGCGGCCCGGCGCGGCATACTCCAGCTTGTCCGCCCAGCCTGCGTGATAAAAGAAATGCGCGGCGGCCATCGGCACATCGAAGTCGCGCGCCTCTCGAATCGGCTTACCGCCATCGATTGTTTCCGCCACCGCGAACTCCCGCGCGCGATCCTGCAATAGCCTCGCCAAACGGTAGAGATACTTCCCGCGCTCCGCCCCCGGTAATTTCGACCACGCCGGGAAAGCCCTAGCTGCGGCGGCATAGGCGGCGTTCACATCCGCCTGCCCGGCGAGCGCGATCTCGGAAATCTTCTTCTCATCGCGCGGGCTGATGGAATCGATCCACTTTTTGGATTTCGGAGCCACAAACTCGCCGTTGATGAAAAGCCCGTAGCGATCCGCGATAAAGGCAGGAGCCGTTTCGGGAGCGGGATCGAATTCCCACAAGTCTCCGAAGAGGAGTTCGCGCGCCACCCGTTTCTTTTTTATAGCCATCTAGGATAGTTTGTTAGCGAGTGAATCTTTCCCTTTCCGTAATGCACTTGGCGAGAAGAAAGCCAAAGCAACATACTTCCTACCAAGAGCCTATCGAAGAAAAAGTATCGTAACTCAACTACGATCAGAAAGTTTATGAAATGCCCATTATGAGAAAAAAACTACTCGCACTCTTCATCGCTTGCTTATCCGTCCAAGCGTCTTCGAACGCGTCTACATTGTCTCGCCACTTCCGATCGAATGATCAGGGCAAAAAAGAGCCCGGCTCCAATTTCTTGGAACCGGGCATATACCTGGCAACGACCTACTCTCACAAGACCTATCGTCTCAATACCATCGGCGCTGCGGCGT
>CAMAXN010000050.1 GCA_945862245.1 Prosthecobacter debontii | reverse complement strand
TTCGCGTTGTTCGAGATCCAGGGTCTTGGCCCGAAAAAGATCAAAGCGATGTATGACGCGCTGGGTGTGGATTCGCTGGAGAAACTGAAAGCCGCGTGTGAGGAAGGCAAGGTGGCGGGGCTGCCGGGCTTTGGGGCGAAGACGCAGACGAAAATTTTGGAGGGGATGGCGGCGAATGAGAAATTTGCCGATCGGTATCTCTACGGCAGCATCGGCAATTTGGTAGAGGGAATCTTGGAAACCCTGCGGCTGCATCCTGAGATTTCACGGGTGGCGGTGGCGGGGTCCTACCGCAGGGCGAAGGAGACTCTCGGCGATCTGGATTTCCTCGTCGCAACCAAAGAGGGCGCGCTGGTGTGCGAGGATTTCACCACGCTGCCGCAAGTGGATGCGGTGATCGCCTGTGGAGATACCAAGGCTTCGGTGCGTTTAAAAAACGGTATGCACTGCGATCTGCGCGCTGTTAGAAACGAGGAATTCCCCTTCGCCTTGCAATATTTTACCGGTTCCAAGGAGCACAATGTGGCACTGCGATCACTGGCGCTGAAAAAAGGTTGGTCGCTGAACGAATACGGCCTTAATCCGGTCGATGACTCAACGGAGAGGCCGGAGGTATTTGAGGAAAAGGATATTTACCGCGTGCTCGGCCTGCAATTCATCGAGCCGGAGCTTCGCGAAAATCGCGGTGAGATCGAGGCGGCGGCGGAGAATCAGTTACCGCGTTTAGTGGAGCTGATGAACCTGCGCGGGACATTTCACAACCACACCACGGAATCCGATGGCCACGATACGCTGGAAGGCATGGTCGAGGAGGCGATTGAGCTGGGGCTGCAGTATCTAGGGATTTCTGATCACTCGAAATCAACAGCCTACGCCCGTGGGCTGGATGAGCATAGGCTGCTCAAACAGGTGGCGGCGATACGCGAGTTGGAAGCGACTCTCGGAGGGTTCCGGATTTTCGCGGGCAACGAGGTGGATATCCTCATGGATGGCTCGCTGGATTTCGCGGACGAGATTATGGCACAATTGGATTTCGTGGTGGCATCCGTGCACAACTTCGGTTCGCTGGATGAGGTGGTAATGACAAACCGCATCTGCCGCGCGATGGAAAACGAGCATGTGACAATGCTCGGACACCTAACAGGCAGGCTGCTTCTCAAACGCGAAGGCTACGCGGTGGATCACGCGCGGATTATCGACTGCGCGGCGGCGACACGGACGGTGATCGAGCTAAATTGCAGTTCAATGCGTTTTGATATGGATTGGCGCTGGTGGAAGCGGGCGCGCGACAAAGGTGTGCTTTGTTCAATCAATCCCGACGCCCATTCACGTGAGAGGCTTCACCACATAAAGGCGGGCGTGGCAGTGGCTAGAAAAGGCTGGCTGCGCCGTGAGGACATTCTGAATACACGCAGTGCTGAGGAGATCATGACTTTCCTGAAAACGCCCAAGGCCGAGAGGTGACAGCATTGTTTCCGCAGCTCCTTGCTGGCGGCTTGCGCCCACTGCAAGGCTGGGTAATCTAGGGATATGAGCGAAGCGAAAATCGGACGGCGAAACTGGTTAAAACTCGGCGGGCTGGGTGGCGCGGCGGCTCTGCTGGGCAGTTGCGAAAAGAAGGTGGCTGCAGCGGGCGGAAAATCGGAAGTACGCGGCATCGTCTTCATGGTTTCCGATGGAATGAGCAACGGCGTGCTCACCATGGCAGAGAATTTCTCCCACATGGTCCGTAAAAAAGGGACGCGATGGTGGCAACTCATCGGTAATCCGGCCTCTGCGCGAGGGTTGATGGAATGCAGCTCAGCTGATTCCTTCGTCACCGACTCCTCCGCTGCGGCGTCTGCGTGGGGTGGCGGAGTGAAGATCAACAACGGTGCAGTGAACGTCCGACCGAATGGATCGGAATCCACACCCATCATGCGCCATCTGAAAAAACTTGGCCATCGCACTGGGCTAGTCACTACGGCCACCATCACCCACGCAACTCCCGCCGGTTTCGCTGCGGTCAGTGAAAGCCGGCAGGACGAGCACTTAATCGCACCGCAATATCTCGGAGTCGTCGATCTCCTGATGGGCGGAGGCATGGATTTTTTCAGCCCGCAGAAGCGGATCGATTCCCGCGATGTCCTCACGCCCTTTACGAATGCCGGATACGAACTGATTGAAAACCGCGACGCTCTGCTAGCATCGAAGTCCGAAAAGATGCTCGGTCTTTTTAGCGGTGGCCATATTCCCTTCGAGTTGGATCGGCTAAACGACCCAGAGCTCATGAAGAAAATCCCAACACTCGCGGAGATGTCCGGAGTGGCATTGGCAAACCTGCTCAACCATCCCGAGAAATTCCTACTCCAGATCGAGGGCGCACGGATCGACCATGCGGCACACGCCAATGACGCGGCGGGCTTGCTGTGGGATCAACTCGCGTTCGACGACGCGCTGGCGAAGGTTTTGGAAATGACGGCCGACAGCGAAGATATTTTGGTGATCGTTACCAGCGATCATGGCAACGCGAACCCAGGATTAAATGGTACCGGGAATAGTTACGTGGAATCGAACAAGATCTTCGGGAGCATCGCACGATCCACCGCCTCCTACGATAAAATCTTACAGATATGGAGTAACTCCTCCGATAACAGCCCAGAACGGCTTGCCGCCATCATCAAGGACAAGCTTAGTTTCACATTGAAGCCCAAGGAAATCGCCGAACTCTATTCCAGCATCACCAACGGCCAGGTGACCGAATGGAGCAAGCAACTCGACAATCCCAACGGTTTACTCGGGCAATTCGCAGGGAACCACACAGGCATCGGCTGGACAGGCACCTCGCACACTTCGGATGCCACCATGATCTCAGCCATCGGTCCGCAGGCCGAGCGCTTCTCCGGTATTGTTCCTAATCAGGAGGTGCACCGGCACTTCCTTGAATTACTCGGATAGATCCAACTGTTCCTTACTCCTTACCATAATCTTCGCCGAGCATACAGCCTAGCGCCATTCCCCAAAAAATTGCATTCATTATCATCCTTAAATACAGCACACTTACACTCATCATGACACAACTCGAACAGCTCAAAAGTCTCACCACTGTCGTCGCCGACACGGGGGATTTTGAAGCCATGAAGCAATTCATGCCACAGGATGCCACGACCAACCCATCCCTGATTCTCCAGGCTGCGACAAAGCCCATATACCGTCCGCTAATCGATCAGGCTATCGCCGAACACAAGAGCAGCAGCCTTGTCGCAGATGCCCTCACCGATGCCATACTCGATCGCATCCTCATTCTTTTCGGGATGGAGATCCTGAAAATTGTCCCCGGCCGTGTCTCCACCGAGGTCGATGCACGACTCTCCTTCGACACAGCAGGCACCGTTTCAAAAGCACGCCAACTCATTACCGCCTATGAAAAAGAGGGTATTTTCCGCGACCGCATTCTGATCAAGGTAGCGTCCACATGGGAAGGCATCAAGGCCGCAGAAATCCTCGAAAAGGAAGGTATCCACTGCAACCTCACCCTACTCTTCTCTTTCGCCCAAGCCGTTGCCTGCGCTGAGGCAAAGGTTCAGCTCATCTCCCCTTTCGTGGGTCGTATCCTCGACTGGCACAAGGCCGCCACCGGTAAGGACTTCACTGGCGACGAAGACCCCGGCGTCATCTCCGTCAAGGCGATCTACAACTACTACAAGAAATTTGGCTACAAAACCGAGGTCATGGGTGCCTCCTTCCGCAACAAGGGCGAGATCATCGCCCTCGCCGGATGCGACCTACTTACGATCGCCCCCGGACTTCTAGCCGAACTCGCCAACTCCGAGGAACCCATCGAAGCGAAGCTCACACTAGAAAGCGCTGCCACCGACCCTGTAGAGAAAATCTCTCTCGATGAGAAAACCTTCCGTTTATTGCACAACGAAGATGCCATGGCCACCGAGAAAACCGCCCAAGGCATCCGCAACTTCGCAGCCGACATCGTCAAGCTGGAGCAACTCGTCAATAAGTCGCTTTAAGGGAGAAAGCATGGCAATCGAGAGCTACGAAAACCACGTTCCGGTGATCCACGCTAGCGCCTTCATCGCCGCCAGCGCGGACATCATCGGCCGCGTGACGATCCACGAGGAATCAAGTGTTTGGTATAATACCACCCTCCGTGGCGACATTAACGAAATCATCATCGGCCCACGCTCCAACGTGCAGGATAACGTCGTCATCCACCTCTCGGATGATTACGGCTGCTACGTTGGCGAGTTAGTCACCATCGGACACTCAGCTATTCTACACGCCTGCACCATCAGAGACGAGGCGCTCATTGGTATGGGTTCGATCATTCTCGACGGCGCGGTGATTGGCGAGCGTTCAATAATCGGCGCGGGAGCTCTCGTCACTGGTGGCACCATCATCCCCCCCGGTTCCCTTGTCCTCGGCTCGCCTGCGAAAGTGGTGAAAACCCTCTCCCTTGAAGAGCAGGAAAACGTAAAAGAGTGGGCCCTGAAATACGTCGTACAATCGCGGAAATTCATAGCACGCTGAAGGCAGTTAGTGGCAGTTTCAGCCACTTCCTATTAGCAACCCAAGGAGTGCTAGCTTCAGCGCACCTCAGGGTGGCCTTCAAGCCCGTGCTCCAACTGCACCCTGCTTCCCCATTGCGCCCGCCGCCGCTATTACTCATGCTTCGGGCATGCCAGATGTAGTTAAGGTGGAAATCATTGCGCTCATGCCCACTCAAGCTGGTTGTGCCGTGTTCTTAGGCGATGGCTCCAAAGCAATCCTTTTTTACATCGATCCAGCCGTTGGACTTTCCATCAACACAGTTATGAGCGGGCAGCAAACGCAACGCCCGCTAACGCACGATCTTTATATGCTCACGCTCAACGCATTTGGCGGTAAAGTATTACGAACGGTGATCAATCGAGTAGAGGGCGATGTCTTCTATGCGCGACTCATCCTCGAGGCGGAGAATGAGATTATGGAAAGGAAAATCATTGAACTCGACGCCCGCCCGTCCGATTGCCTAGCCCTCGCCGCCCGCGCTGAGGTGCCAATTTATGTAACGCGAGAGGTATGGAATTCACTCGAAAACCGCCAGCCTTTGCTCGATCAGATGCGCGAAGGAAAAACCGGGTTGCCGGGTTTCGATTTCGGCGATTGATTTTTTCAAAAAACACCGCTTGCGAAGGAGCTATCTGATTCTAAGTTGCATAACTATGTCAGATACAGTCCTATCAAACCTGCCGGATTACCTTGCTCCCGAGATCTTGCTCAATCCTGATAAACGGAAGTTCCCCGATTTCGACGTTGTCCGTCTCCTTAAAACGGTCTTCGAACCAACTAAAGGTTGCAGTGTATGTATCCTAATCGATTTCGATGAGCCCGCCGCACTCATAAACGATTTCTCCTTCCTGAAAGAGGACGGTTTCCCGATACAGAAAAATGCATACAAGTATTTCTACGCAGCCCTCCGCGACCATGCGATGGATAGACTCGGCATGACCGGCGGCGAGTTGTTTGCCTACCGCTACACCTGCGGCTCCAACCTCGACCTCGCCGACGAAGTCTGGGACACGAACGGCGAGCAACTATCACTCGATCGCGATATCTACCCAAACTATGACCTGATTCTCTGCATCTCCACCTGGTCGGCCACCGCACCACTCACTGCGAAAGCGAGGGAATACGGTTTCCGTGGAGCCACCCTCCATGGCCTTAACGAAGTGATTCTCAACTCCGGCCTTGCCGTGGATTACCACGAGGTCTCCCGCGATGCGGAAAAACTCCGCCTCGCCCTCACCAAGGCGGAATCAATTGAGATCGACTTCCAGCTTCAGGACGGCCGTATCCTCACTGCCAGCCTCGGCCTCGATGCGCAAGAAGCGCAGAAATCCCACGGCCTATGCCTCGGCGAAAAACCCGACATAGCTAATCTCCCAGCTGGTGAGGTCTACTTTGTACCCACCGACGCGAACGGTCAGTTCCCGATGAAATACGAAGACGGAACCCTCGGCGTGCTCGACGTAAAAGACCGCTGCATCTACCGCTCGACTCTGATCGAAGGCAATCAAGCCACCATCGATGCCCACAATGCCCGCCTTGCGGACGACCCTATGACCGGCACCCTCGGCGAGCTTGGCTTCGGCACCCAAGTGCTACCTGTTTCCTACGCAGACATTCAAGACGAGAAAGTCCTCGGCACCTGCCACCTAGCAACCGGACGTGACGACCATCTCGGCGGTGATATCCTGCCAGAAATGTTTAAGAAGCACCAAAACGCAACCCACGACGACATCCTTTTCGCGCCGCACAAGACGCCGAATTTCAACTTACTCCAAGTGCGCATGAACCGCGCAGGAGAGCAAAAAATCCTCATTGAGAACTTTCGACCATCGAAATATCTCATGCGGGCGCTGGCAGAATAAAAATTCAAATCTCAAAATTCAAAGTTCAAGTTTCAGAATCAGAACTATCTTTTATCTTCCTCTTCCTAGAGATTTAAATTTTGTAGCTTAAAGATTTGATACCTATATGCGTGAAACATTGATCGTAATCGGCCTCTTCGTGATGGCCATGGCACTGAGGTCATCACGGAAAGGCTTCGTCCGCAAGCTCGGGGCTCTGGTCTTCCTGTTCGCCTCTTTCACGTTCTTCTATTTCATTAGCGGCAGAAACATATTCGCCGGCATTGCGGGTGCATGCCTTTGGTTCTTCCTGCCATGGATCGAACTGCTCACCAATGTCCGCCGCTTACGGATGCCTCTCGATAATTGCCTGACTCGCCGCGAGCCCCCAAACCCATCTTTTTTTCCCAACGCCATCGAGGCTGCTGTGGGAATGGAGGAAGCCGGCTTCGAGCACGTGTCGGACTGTGGGTGGCAATGGTCAGGAATGCAGCAACACTTCCGCCTCTTCTGGCACCCAGAGGAGCGTGCCGTCGCCTCCGTCTGCCTCTGCGAACAGGAGGAAGTTGCCTTCGCATTCATATCCGTCACCTCGACCGACTCCTCGGGCCGCACCTGGCGAACCACTAATTTCCCCTTCGCCCCCACTCTGCAGTACGCCCCCTCCCTTAGTTTGAACCACGTCCCCTGCGAGAAATCCTGTTTCCACCAAATCCTCACGGATCATCGAAAATTCTTGACCCAGATGAAACTCAATCCTGCTGACTTGCGCATCCCCAACCCCGAAGACATTGAAGAGAACATAGAATCTGAAATGCGCCGCCAAGTCGATCAGAACCTCAAGTCCGGCATCATCCAACTCACCGGCGACGGCCATTTCCAATATTCCCGCCGCGGCCTGCTTTTTCTTTGGTACCAGTTCGTCAAGGACATGATCCGCCTTTGCTGAAAAAGTATTCCTACCGCGAATGGACGCTATCTTGGAAAAATGGACAGGCCGAAACCCATTTTTCCTATCCAACTTGCCCTCTTTATTGGTTTCTATTTGTGCTCATCGGTTGTTAGCTACTCAAAATCTGCACTCCCTCTTTCCGCAATCAAAGGTTGCAAAACCCGTGCCCTCGACTAAAACCCCGCCCCTGCCGAGCCCTTCGGCGGCCATACTACCACACAAATTAGGCATGAAAGACCTCTCCAAATACCGCAACATCGGCATTTTCGCCCACGTGGACGCCGGCAAGACGACCACCACCGAGCGCATCCTCAAACTCACCGGCAAGATCCACAAAATCGGCGAAGTGCACGACGGCGCCTCGACCATGGACTTCATGGATCAGGAAGCCGAGCGCGGCATCACCATCCAGTCCGCCGCCACCACCTGCTTCTGGGCAGGTCACCAGTTCAACATCATCGACACCCCGGGCCACGTGGACTTCACCATCGAAGTATACCGCTCGCTGAAAGTTCTCGATGGCGGCGTCGGTGTGTTTTGCGGCTCCGGCGGCGTCGAACCACAGTCCGAAACAAACTGGCGCTACGCTAACGATTCTGGTGTCTCTCGCGTTATTTATGTCAACAAACTCGACCGCATCGGCGCAGACTTCTACCGCGTCGTAGCTCAGGTGAAAAAAATCCTCGGTGCAACCCCCCTTGTGATGGTTTTACCAATCGGCACAGAGTCTGACTTCATCGGAGTTGTCGATCTCCTCACGATGAAAGCCCACATCTGGGATGAATCCGGCCAACCGGAGAATTTCAGTATCGAGGAAGTCCCCGCCGATATGATTGAGAAGGCTAAGGAATACCGCGCCGCCCTCATCGAAACCGCCGTCGAACAGGATGACGAAATCATGGAATCCTACCTTGAAGGCACCGAGCCGACCATCGACCAGATCAAGAAGTGTATCCGTAAGGGCACGGTCGATCTCGCGTTCTTCCCGACCTACTGCGGCTCCTCATTCAAGAACAAGGGTCTCCAGCTCGTTCTCGACGCCGTCGTGGATTACCTACCAAATCCACTCGATGTCAAACCGCTCCCCGAAGTGGATGAGGAGGGCACCCCAACCGGCAAGTTTGCCGTCATCGACCCGACTGCCCCATTCCGTGGCCTGGCGTTCAAGATCATGGATGACAAGTTCGGTGCGCTCACCTTCACCCGTATCTATTCGGGCACGATCAAGAAGGGCGATACCGTCCTCAACTCGTTCACCGGCAAAACCGAGCGCATCAGCCGCATGGTCGAAATGCACGCCGATGACCGCAAGGAAATCGACTCCGCACAAGCGGGCGACATCGTTGCCATCGTGGGTCTCAAAAACGTCCAAACCGGTCACACCCTTTGCGACGAGAAGAACCCAGCTACCCTCGAGCCGATGGTTTTCCCCGATCCGGTCATCTCCATCGCTGTCGCCGCAAAGGATAAAGCTAATGCCGAAAAACTCGCCAATGCGATCGGCAAGATGATCCAAGAAGATCCTTCCTTCCGCGTCGAGACCGACGAGGAAACCAACGAGATGATCCTCAAAGGCATGGGCGAGCTTCACCTCGACATCAAGATCGACATCCTCAAACGCACTCACAAGGTAGAGGTCACCGTCGGTGCTCCGCAGGTTGCCTACCGCGAAACGATCACCAAGTCCCTCAACGATAGCTACACCCACAAGAAGCAGTCCGGTGGTTCCGGTCAGTTCGCGAAAATCGACTACACGATCGAGCCCGGCGAGGCCGGCACCGGTTTCATCTTCGAATCGAAGGTCGTCGGCGGCAGTATCCCGAAAGAGTTCATTCCCGCGGTCGAAAAAGGCTTCAAAACCTCCGTGGATAAGGGACCGCTTGCCGGTTACCCTTGCTTAGACTTCAAAGTCACGCTCAACGAAGGAGGCTTTCATGCTGTGGACTCCAGCAATATTGCGTTCGAAATCGCTGCCAAGGCCGCTTATCGCCAGACGATGATCAAGTGCGGCCCGCAGATCCTCGAGCCGATGATGAAGCTTGATGTCTTCGCCCCCGAGGAAAAGGTCGGCGACGTCATCGGCGACCTCAACCGCCGCCGCGGCATGATACAAGGCCAAGAGCCCAGCCCCGGCGGCGTCCGCGTCAAGGCCGAGGCTCCACTCTCCGCCATGTTCGGCTACATCGGCGACCTTCGCACCATGACCTCCGGCCGCGGCCAGTTCTCCATGGAGTTCTCCCACTACGCCCCCTGCCCGAAAAACGTCTCCGATGACGTTATCGCCAAGGCCAAAGCCAAGGACGAAGCCCTGCGCGCAGGCAAGTAACCGTCTCGGCGATCTGAGGTCGCCGCAACCTGTTCAACATAACCCGCCGCCCCAGAAGGACGGCGGGTTTTTTACGCACCCTTGACTCGCCCGTGATAAGAAATAAGAATACCGCCATGCATAACACATTCACTCTCAAACCCAATATCGCGCTCGGTATCGTGCCGACACACCTTGGCTTCATCGACGGCTTCGTGCCCGACGAGAACGGTTCTTACTCACGCGAGTCCGACGGACGCATATCCAGTGTCGCGGAAATGGATCGGATCTGTTCCGAATCTCCTGTGCGCCCAAACTGTGTGCAGATCCCTCTTTTCTCCGGCGTCTCCGATGCGGACATCGCTGAGATCGTGGCAGGAATGAAGGAGCTGAACCTCGATGTCCACTTCATCATTATGCTTGGAGGTGCGAACCCGATGGACCCAGAGGACGAGGACAAGGTCATTTCCCAAATCCTTCCCTCGCTTAAAGCCGCGATCAAATATGGTGCAGTCTCGGTCGCCTCCACCTCCATCGAGGAATGGATGAACGGCCCGTCAGACATGGATCTCGACGTCGCCATCGCCCAGAACGTGAAACTCCACGTCCGCCTCGTAAAGGAGGCAGGCCTACTCGACTCACACATCACCGCATGGCACATCGAATTCCTTCGTCCTATTGAATTTAAGACTTTCACTAACGTGGAGCGTGCTTGGGGCTTCATCAAGGCAATCAATAAAGAACTCGGCCGCGATTACTTCAAGCTCCTGATCGACGCCTCTCACATGGGCGATTCCGGCCTAACCATCGCTGAAAACGAACGCCTGATCGCGGAACTTGCTGCCGCAGGGCACATGGGGATTTTCCACGCATCAGCTAGGACCACCCGCGGGTGCCTCACCACCGATGATGGCTGGATCGGCGCGACACTTTCCGCCGCCGCCCGCACTGGGCAGCTGGAAACCGTTTTCGTGGAAGCCTTCCGCCACGACGATCCCGCCCTCCAAGCCCTGCGCGATTCAGTTCCCGAACACGGTGTTAACACACTCGACGGTCGCACCTACACGCAACTCGTCATCGATGGCCTCGTAGAAACCGCACGCCGGTTGAACAATCTCAAGGCACGTGGATTCCTCAAATAAAGGCCTCACTCCTTTGCAATTCGCCTTCTCTTGGGCGGTTTACGGGTATGCCAGAACCGCCTTTTCACACATGTACAATTTTTATCCTAAAGGCAACCTTGTCGAATCCGGAAATCCCTAAGATATTCAGATTAAATGAAAGCATTCTTACTCCTCGCCCTCTGCACACTCGTAGGGCCCGCGTTGGCAGAGACAGACAAGGCCTACCTATCGATCAAACAGGAGGTCGGACAATCAATCGCCCGCGGCAATGCTTGGCTCGCGGAGCAACAGAAAGAGAAAGGATTCTGGGATGATGGCGGCCTTCCCGCCTTCACCGCACTTTCCCTCACCGCCCTAGCGCGGGATCCCAACCTTGATCTTTCCAGCGGCAAGCTGCCCGATCATATGAAAAAAGGCTTCGACTGGCTTCTCGAGCAGCAAAAAGAAGATGGTGGCATCTATAACCGTGGCCTCGCTGTTTACAACACCGCCACCTCCCTCACCGCCATGTCGTCCACCGGCATGGCCGAGTTCGAACCCGCCATTGTCAAGGCACGCCGCCACCTCATTGCGAATCAATGGGACATCGGCGTGAAAGGCGAGACCGACAACAAGAACGACGGCGGCATCGGCTACGGCTCCAAGGACGATCACACCGACATGTCGAACACCTACCTCTCGCTCGAGGCACTCTCGCTTTCCGACACCGTGATCGAGGATGGAAACTACGCCGACGAACCGAAACTCGATTGGCAGGCCGCGCTGACCTTCCTTTCCCGCAGCCAGAACCTTACCGAAACGAACGACCAAGAGTGGCCCTCCGATGATCCGAAAAACAAAGGTAGCTTCGTTTACACTCCCGGAGATTCCAAGGCCGGCACCGAGACCACCGCCGATGGCAAGGTCGCCCTGCGCGGATACGGCTCCATTTCCTATGCGGGCTTGCTTTCCCTCGTTTACGCCAAGCTCTCTCCAGATGACCCACGCGTAGTGGCTGTGAAGTCGTGGCTAGGCAAAAACTACACGGTCGAGGAAAATCCAAACATGGGACCCGAAGGCCTTTACTATTACTATCAGGTAATGGCGAAAGCCCTTAACGCCGCCGGCATCAACAAGCTCAAACTCGATGATGGTTCCGATGCGGATTGGCGCAAAGACCTCGCCGGAAAACTCCTTTCCTCCCAACGCGAGAACGGCTCATGGGTAAACGACAACGGCCGCTGGATGGAATCCAATCCCGTCCTCGTCACCGCCTACACTGTCATGGCGCTGGAGGAAATCTACCACTCGATTCCCTGAGCGGCTCTTGCATTGATCTTCTGTGCGGCGTCTGCATGATGGGTCTTCATCCCTGATGAAAACCCACCCTAACATCTCACTGCTCCTCGCCATCTTGCCGGTTTTGGCTTGGTCGGGATGGCAACCCTACGACAGGACGACCTCGTGGCTCGAGGTGTCCCCCGTCTTCGCCGGCTTCATCGCGCTTTTCATCGCTCAGGCGAAAGGCTGGCGGCTTTCCAAACTCGCGCTGGTTCTGATCGGCCTTCACATGATCGTGCTGATGGTCAGCGGGAAATACACCTAAGCGCGGGTGCCAGCCGGGGAATGGATCAGCGAGGTCTTCGGATTTTCGCGCAATCACTACGATCGCCTCGGTCACATCATGCAGTGTCTCGTCCCGGCCATCGTCTGCCGCGAGATTTTCGTCCTTAACCGCGTGGTCGCGAAACGCGGGTGGCTCGCTTTCCTCACCGTCTGCTTCTGCATGGCGGTCAGCGCGGTCTATGAGCTTCTCGAATGGGCGGCCGCCCTCATTTCTATCGAGGCCTCGGAATCTTTCATCGGCACTCAAGGCGATAACTGGGACGCCCAGAACGACATGTTCTGCGCCCTGATCGGGGCGACCGTGGCCGTCGTCTTACTGCGTGTTCCCCATAACCGCTCGATGGCAAAACTCGGGAAATCACGCATCCCCGGATAGCCCCGCACGGCGGAGTTTCTGGCGCAGGGTCGCGCGGTTGATGCGCAGCGCGATTTTCAGTCATGTGGTTCGGGCATCAGTCACGATGATCGATGTAAGTCCTGCGGAAATTCAGCCGACCCCCACCCGCAGATCACGAATACTCCATAGCAAACCCTTCGCTGCCGCGCATCCGCCGCGCTCCGTCCTTCCTCCTCTCCGAAAACCTCTCCCGCGCCCCTGCAAACGCCTCGTTCACAAACGCTTTACTCCCGATCACCGCCCCGTCCGTGAAGTACCTCTCCCGCATCCTCAATATCTTCGCCGCAGTCAGGTCCGGCAACGTTAGAGGCCATGCGGCGCCGGGGCAAGCGCCCAAAAATTTATCAGAGGACTTCCTCGGCGTCGCATGTGCCGGCTTGTTCTGCTTCTTATTCTTTTCCATCGGCTCATCCCAGCAGACCGTCAGAATATCCGAATCCAAGTAGCTTCAGCCTGGGAATGTAGAAGATTGTCTTCGTGTATCCATCAAAGGAATCGAGTCGTCTGTAGCGGATCTTACCAACGTCCGCGGAGTTATACTCTGTGTCTCCGAAAATGAGGCTGATGTCTTCCTCATCGAATGGCTTTGTGAAGAATTGCGCATAAAGTGGATCGGTATCTGCCACGTCGAATACGAGGAAAAGGCCGTCTGAATACTTCGTCGTCTTACCGCTGGTGATGCTCTCCAAGTCTGCGCCGAAACTACCATTAAGGAGATTATCGCGGTCAAACTTGTCGCAACCCACAAGAATCAGGCAGAGTGCGATCATGTAGAGAGTCCTCATTTCTCTAGCAACGTAAAAGCTCATCCACGGCAGGAATGGAAGCCTGAATTCAAACAGGAAGATTATCCGCCGTTGGATGTGCCGTTTTGTTCCCTATTGGTTTATCATCATGTGTGCAGTCTTATGTCTGGAATCTGCTCGCATGATGAAGAATAGGACTGCAACGGCGAAAATCGGCATAAAAATGAAGAGTGGAAAAATCAGCGTGAACACAATACCTACCACACCGAATCCGATGAGGGCTGACATCGCACAACCTTGCCTCCTGAATGTTGTCATCCATCCAGTGGTAATATTCCTGCACGCTATCGCGGTAAACTGACCTTGGCCTCGGACACCTGCCAATCTCAAATGGTCACCGTCCGCAATCATCGCAGGGTATTTGGTCTTCAAAAGCACCCTCTCCCCAGAAACGCTAAAGATGGAAATATGGGTAGTGGAGGTCATCGTATCCCCACCGCCGCTTACTTGCGTGGTTCGATCAAGCCCTGAGATGATGCCGTCAATTAAGGTGAAGTCCATTGGTTAAGAATTCTCTAGCAACGATATAGGAATGGCGTCGCCGGGATGGACTCCGATTTGATCAGACGGCTTACTCGGCGTCGCCATATCCGACTTGTTATCCTCTTTGGTTTGTTAGTGTTGCCAGTTTCGATTCGACCCAACGATTGAGGCTCGAACCCTCTTCCTGACTGAGAGCTGCTAGCTTCCGGTGAAGTTGTGGATCAATGCGAAGAACAAAATTCCCTGAGTATGGGCGATCCGGCTCTTCGCCACGCTCGGCACAAAATTCTAAATAGTCGTCAATCGATTCGTGAAAGGCGGCCTTGAGTTCATCCACGCTCCTCCCTTGGAACGTAACAACATCCCTGAGATCCGTGACCTCTCCGTGAAAAGTCTCTGCGTCTTCGTCGAAAGTGACGATGCCGTGGTATCCTTTGTAAGTCATCATGGTTGTATTCCTGCTTCGGTTAAAAATCGCCTCATCGACTTCACGGCGCCTCGATCATTCTTCGGATCGGGATGGGGACGATGAAACACAGCGCGAATACCGTTGAGAGCGAGACGAACTCGCGAACCACTCCCTTCGGTGATCTCACATCCCAACGCGTTCAGCAGGGACTCAATGTCCTTCCAAACGATATTCGCTGAGACGGGATCCTTGAAGATCGATTCAAGTGTCTTGCGTTGACGGCTATTCACGCAGACATAGTATCACCAAACGATACCGCGTCAAGATCTGTTTTTTCTTGGATAACGATAGAGTCCTCCTACGCCTGACCGAGGGCGAGGGTGGAACACGCGGGTGAGGATGCAATAGTCATGGCGGCTGGAACTGGGGGCGGGTCAGGCGTTAGGAGTGACGGCTTGTTCTCCTTCTGTGTTTTGGAGGTAGCTCGTCAC
>CAMAXN010000049.1 GCA_945862245.1 Prosthecobacter debontii | reverse complement strand
AGATACCGTTTAGTCAGTCGATCACGTCCTCATGACCTCTTCTTAAATTTAAATTTTTGGGATTAAGATTTAGAGCCCCGGAATGCCGAGGCCGCCCGTAAGTTTTTTCATCTCTGCAGCGGCCTGTGACTTGCCTTTTTCGATCGCTTGCTGGACGCCTTTGAGTACGAGATCTTCCAGAAATTCTACATCGGTGGGATCGACTACGGCAGGATCAATCCTAATCTCTAACACGTCACCCGCACAGGTGGCGCGGACTTTGACCTTGTCCCCTCCGACGGAGACCTCTACCTCGCGCGCGGCTAGTTCCTCTTGCTTAGCGGCCAGTCCTGCTTGCATCTGCTGCGCCTGTTTCATCAGTTTCTGTATGTTCATACTCTATATTTGGGTTAAGTTTTTTACGAAGTCTGCCTCAAACTTCAAGAGGGCTGCCTGAATGAGGGGATCTTTTTCGAAGTTATCCTGCGTTGCCTCGGCCCCGGGGGCGTAGGCTGCGATTTCCGCTTTTGGGGTGGCGACGAGTGCCACTTGGATATCCTTTTCGTCTTCCTCTGGTGCACTTTCGATGAGGGCATCGAAGGACGAAAGAGTGTCGGCGGATTTTTGCGCCGACGAAGCGGGCTTGGGTGCCGGCGCTGCCACGGGAGTCGTTGTTGGGTAGACACTCGCAGGGGCATCTTGTGTAAGATGGTCGGCACATTTTGTAAGCGCGCTAATTACATCAGTGATGCGAACTTCGGAAAGAGTCTGGATAGCCTTGATCATACCAAGTTCGAAGTGGAGGCGTTTATTTGTGGACCATTTCATGCGGCCTTCGGTTTCCGCAAAGACATCAATAGCGGCAAGGATGCGTTCAGGTGCATAGTCGCCCGCGTTTTGCATGAGTTTTTTCCAAAGCGCTTCCGGTATGCCCTCTCCGTCGGCTGCGGGATCCAGTTTCGCGACGAGAAGGCCGCGCATACAGCCGATCAGATCGCCGAGCAGTTGGGAAAGCTCACGGCCGCTTTCCGCCTCGTTCTGGATGAGTTTCAGCGCGGCGGCGGTCTCACGGGAAAGCAGGGTCGAGGTCAGTGCCGCGACTTTCTCACGGGAGGTGAAGCCGAAGACATCGAGGACGTTGCCTTCGGTGATCGTCTCTCCACAGAATGCGACAAGTTGGTCGAGCATGGATTGGGCATCGCGCATCCCGCCGTCCGCGCCCTTGGCAATCGCCCATGCGGCCGCGGCGTCGAGGGCGATACCTTCTTCCTTCGCGATGTGGTGCAGGTGGTCAGCGATGGTCTGGATGGGGATGGGGCGTAGATCGAAACGCTGGCAACGGGAGAGAATGGTCGGCAGGATTTTTTGCACCTCGGTGGTCGCAAAAATAAATTTCACATGTTCGGGCGGTTCTTCCAACGTTTTCAAAAGGGCGTTAAAGGCCGCGTTTGAGAGCATGTGCACCTCATCGATGTAGTAGATCTTGTATTGCCCACGAGCAGGAGCGTATTTAACGGATTCGCGGAGGTCACGCACCTGTTCGACGCCATTGTTTGAGGCACCGTCGATTTCCAAAACATCGAGCGAGCGCCCCTCGGCAATTTCGCGGCAAACGTCCTCTTCGGGATCGAAATCGACTTTCGGGCCGCCAGTGCAGTTGAGCGCCTTAGCAAGGATGCGGGCGGTAGAGGTTTTACCGGTGCCGCGCGGACCCACGAAGAGATAGGCATGCGCTAGGCGTTTTTGCTGGATCGCGTTGCGCAAGGTGCGGACAACATGATCTTGCCCAAGCACATCTGCGAAGGTCTTGGGACGGTATTTTCTAGCGAAAACCTGGTAACTCATAGGCACAGCATAGAGGTCTGGCGGGGTTTGTCCAAATCAGAACTGTGCGGAGCAGAAATCCATATATCCTCGACGCTCTGTAATGGTCGGTTTACTCTGCAAATATGAACGCGGCGCTGGAACTAGGAGGTACAAAAACGGTGGTGGCGGTAGGAGAGAACAATGGCGACTTATTAGATGAATACCGTTTCCCGACTACCACGCCGGAAGAAACACTGGGCAGGGTTGTGGAATGGATATCGGCAAAAACAAGCCCCGAAGCCATAGGGATCGCAGCGTTTGGACCGGTGCGTATTGATACAAAGGCGACAGACTGGGGCACGATGCTGGCCTCGCCCAAGCCGCACTGGAACGGATTTTCGATCACCGCGGCTTTGCTCGCGGCATTTCCCGAATCGAACATCACCCTAGAAACAGATGTGAACGCTGCCTGTCTCGCCGAAGCACGGATCGGAGCGGCGGCTGGTATGGAAAACGTGGCTTATATCACTATCGGTACCGGGATTGGAGCGGGGATTTTATGCGGTGGGCGGTTGCTGCACGGCGCACTGCACCCCGAGTTCGGACATATTCTTGTGCCTCGAAAAATGGGGGACGAGTTCGCGGGCATCTGCCCGTTCCATGGCGATTGCTTGGAGGGTATGGCCAGTGGTTCGGCCATTGGGAGGCGCTGGGGTAAGCCCGCTCATGAGCTTTCTTCCGATCATCCTGCTTGGGAGATCGAGGCATGGTATCTGGCGCATGGCATCATCGGGCTACTCGCCATTTCACCACCGCAGCGGGTAGTGATCGGCGGTGGAGTTTCGCAGGTGGAGGGGCTCCACGATAAGACCGAAGAGCTTGTAAGGGTACTCGCGGGAGGGTATTTCCCGGCGGTGAACGAAGCTCCTTACGTTGTCGCTCCCAAGCTCGGCCAGAAGGCGGGGATACGTGGGGCGCTGATGTTGACGGGGCTTTGATGTCTATTCCTCGGCTGGGATCACATCCACGGCCACGCTTAACCGCTGGCCACCCGCGCCGGATGTTACACCGCGCAAAGGGCTCACATCCGAAAAATCACGTCCCCATGCGACCGTGATGTGGCGTTCGCCTGGAAGGAGATTGTTCGGCATCGACCAAGCCCGACGCTTCTCCGCAGAAAATGGACACCCATGCGTGTGAGGCATCGGCTCCAGTAAGACGCGGCTGACCACGCGGCGGCTCGGTTCTCGATGAGTTGCCGGAGTTCCGCCGATCAACACTAGAGGTCATGCGCCAGCCGCTGGAGGATGGCGATGTGACAATTTCCCGCGCCGCCGGATCACTCACCTTTCCCGCACGCTTCATGCTGGTGGCTGCGATGAACCCCTGCCCCTGGGGCTACTATTCGGACCCAAAACGCCAGTGCCGCTGCTCCGTGAGGCAAATCGAAAACTACCGCCAACGCACTTCCGGTCCTTTGTTAGATCGTATCGACATCCACTGCGAGGTTCCGCTGGTCGATTTCCGCGAGCTTTCGCATAACTCCGCCAGCGGCGAGAAATCCGAACTCATCCGCGGGCGGGTGGTCGAAGCGCGGCGCATCCAGGAAGCGCGGTTCCGCAAGTCAGCAAGCGCCAGTTCCGCTCCGCTTGACATTACCAAGGTCGTCGCGATGATGTTAGAATATGGTGATTAAATCATGGATGACTGCTGTTTTGGTGTGGTTGCTTATACAAAGCCTTTTTGCACAAAGAGAGGGAACCCCCATCGTGGATCAGACGCCAGAGGGGATAAATAAAGCCAACGCCGCGATCATTGCGAAAATCCGACCCTTGATCGATGCGAGGAAGCTAATGTCGCGCGACGAGGTGAAAAAGCGCTTTGTAGAAACTGAGACGGGGGTCATCGATTTGCTTCCCGCAAATCATAAAGCTCTTTCCCGTGAGGAGGTTGCCATTGTCGCCCAAGCCGCGAACCTCCGTGTAGGCTATTGCTACCTCTGTGAAAAGTGCGACGACTGGCACCTGAGCCTTGCCGGCGGTTACCCCGTCGCGCCGGATGTTGTCGCCACCTGCGAACACGTTATCGAAAGTCCCATGAAGATGCTTGAGGGTTATCTCATCGTCGCCGATCAGGAGGGTAACGCCTATCCTGTGACATCGGTTCTCGCGTGCAGCTCTGTCATGGATACTGCACTGATCCGCGTTGAGGGCGCGAATTTCAAGCCGCTCGCGCTGAACGCAACGGTGGGGCAGGGGACATCCGCGTATTGCTACAGTTCGCCGCTCGGTCAACTCGGCTATTTTAGTGAGGGTATCGTAAATCGTTTTTTGTGGGATAGGACATACAAGGGTGGAGATAAGGACTCGCTTGATACCGCGCGCCACCTCCGAGTGAATTTCAGCACTGACTGGGCGCCTGGCAGTAGCGGGTCGGCGGTGTTGGATCAGGCGGGAAATGCCATTGGCCATGTTTCGCAGATCGCCGAACTTTCGGGGGGTAAGAACAACCAACGCATGATCACCCTGCACACGGGCATCCCTGCCCACTCTGTCGGTCTGCTCGCCAAGGCGGTTGGTATCTCAGGGCAAGTCGAAAAATTGGTAGAACTGGAAGCGGGGGAAAAAGAAGGTAAAGGTGGGGAAGCCGATAAGGGCACGAAGAGTAAAGCGGAGGAATGATGAGGGATATAATCACCAACCATTCTTCTAATCTGCAAATTTAATGTTTCCCTTTTTGTATGCGGCGCTTCGGATTCACCCTTACCTGTTTTGCTAGGGTACTGGGTGATGGCGTACTCTTTTACTTTTGCTTCGGGATTATCGAGAATCGGTATAAGGCTAACTCCCTCCAATGCTTTTGGCTTAGGCAATGTAGTCATAAACACAGTCGCCACGCACACCGCGAGATTGAGCGACGGGGAGGCCGCCATGATATCATCGGTGGAAAGATCGACCACCGTCACCCGTGGAAGGATCGTTTCTGACAGCATCTGTGCAGCAAGGTCGGGAGTCACTCGGACCCCAAACTTTCCGCCCGTAAGCGTCGAGAAGGTTTCAAGCAGCGCGTGGTAATAAATGCTGTGGCCAACTTGGAGCAGGAGCGCCAGGCAAACGGCGTGTTTGGACTCGTCGGGCGCGAGTGCCGCGACAAGCACCGAGCTATCGAGAAAAGCGCTTATCGCGGTAGCGCGCGTTCGGTAAGGGAGTCATGTTCTCCACCCGACTGGCTCCGGAAACGGAGAAACCTCCCGTCGGAAGGTTTTTCCGTGGTCGGGCTAGCGGGATTGCCTGCGGCTATGCCGGTTTGCGCTTTGCGAAAGGAATGTTTTGCTCGCGAAGCTCGCTCCTGCGTTCGAACCCGGAGTTTCGCTGCGCTTAAGGGGTTCTCTACCCGACTGGCTCCGGAAACGGAGAAACCTCCCGTCGGAAGGTTTTTCCGTGGTCGGGCTAGCGGGATTCGAACCCACGGCCTCTTGCCCCCCAGGCAAGCGCGCTACCAGACTGCGCCATAGCCCGTTAAATAACGGGGTTGTATACAAGCAGTGGATTCGCGCATTGGCAAGCACGGAAAATCATGTGATGTAAAGGCCGTGAAAGTAACCAAGACAGCCATTGTAGGAGCCAGCGGGTATACCGGAATGGAGTTGCTCCGCATCCTCCTTACGCATCCCGGTGTGGAGCTTGTCGCGGTCACCTCACGCTCTGAAGCAGGAAAACGTATTGACCAAGTGTTCCCTCGTTTCTCGAAAGCAGCGGGCGTGCAACTCATTTTTACGGAACCGGATGCCGATACGATTGCAGCAAGTGGAGCCGAGGTAGCGTTCCTTGCCTTGCCGCATGGCATTGCTGCTGAAATTGCAGGTGCCTTGCTCGATCGCGGTTTGAAGGTGATCGATCTCAGTGCGGACTTCAGACTGCGTTGCCCGGCGGTTTACGAGGAGTTTTACGGACACCCACATCCGGCTCCCGACCTTTTGAAAAAGGCCGTCTATGGTTTGCCGGAAATCCACGCCGCCGAAATCAAGGCTGCGAGCCTCATCGCTTCTCCCGGCTGTTACCCTACCAGTATCTTAGTGCCCCTGTTGCCCATACTCAGAGAAAAACTGATCGATCCCTCCACCATTGTTGCGAACTCAATGAGCGGCGTTAGTGGCGCGGGTCGCAAGGCAGAGCTGTCTCTTTTGTTCTGTGAGTGCAACGAAAGCGCCCGCGCCTACGGCGTGCCGAAGCACAGGCATCTATCAGAGATCGAGCAGGAACTCAGCCTCGCTGCTGGGGAAACTGTCATCATTTCCTTTCTCCCCCATCTCATTCCGGTTAATTCTGGCATTGCCACCACCATCACCGCCAAGCTCCGCAAGGGAGTGAATCCGGAACTCATCGGAAAAGTCCTCTCCGACGCGTATGCCAATGCGCGCTTCGTACGTCTGCTCGGACGCGGCAAGCCAGCAGACACAAAAATGGTTACAAGCACTAATTTTATCGATATCGGCTGGGAGTATGATCCCCGCACCAATCGGGTGATACTGATGAGCGCCGAAGATAATCTTGGAAAAGGTGCGGGCAGCCAGGCGGTGCAGAGTTTTAATCTCATGCACGGGCTCGATGAATCCACAGGCCTCGGATCATTGTAAACAGCTAGTTGTGGTAACACTAAAAATGAGCTTGCCCACCGCACTCCAGATACCTAGTTTCCCGCCCCCAAGGGCAGATGTCAGAGTGGTCGAATGAGCACGCTTGGAAAGCGTGTGTAGCAGTAATGTTACCGAGGGTTCGAATCCCTCTCTGTCCGCCATTCAGTTTTCTTTGAATGCCAAAACGTTCGGTTCACCATTTAGGCTGGATCACCATTCACCCCAGAGAGGGATGAGAACCCCAGCGCAGCACCGGGTTTGAACGCAGGCGTGAGCTTAGCAAACAAAGCATTCCTCCCGCGAAGCGCAAATCGGCATAGCCGAAGGCAATCCCTCTCTGTCCGCCATCACCCCAGCTCGGATTGTCCGGGTTGGGGTGATGGCTATCCGTCACCGGATGAGAACCCCTGCGCAGCGCTGGGTTCGAACACAGGAGCGAGCTTAGTGAGCAAGTCACTACCTAAGCGCAGCGCAAATTGGCAAATCCGAGGGTAATCCCTCGCTGCCCCTTGAATCATCCCGAAAAATTCTCCAAAACAAACGCCTCGCGCAAGCTGCGCGTTAGGTAACCCGTATGTCCGTTTTCTATTCCACGCGTTACAGTAATGGTGTCCTGTTAGGCTGAGCCGATGACATTGCCTCGACATCGCAGCAGGCGGGCGCAAAATCATTTGCATGGAATCGCACGAATGGAACGAACGCACTGATGAGGGAAAAAGGTTTTTCAGGGCGAATTTCCACGGCAACAGCTGGCGGATCATGACGACACTCAAGACGGACCCTGATTGGGAGATCCTTGAGCATCCCTCCGAGGAAGTCTGGAGAGAACTGCGGGATGTCGTTTGGAAGAAATACCAGCGGAAACGTTGCCCTTGGGAGCGCGTCGCCTCCATCGACAAGATCCTAGGTGACGAGGTGCCGGAGTAACGATCAATGTGACAACGGATTCTCGCCTGAAGCATCACCAAGATGCGATTGTTCCTTTGGTAGAAACTTTTTGAAGCGAGTTTTGTCGATGGACTTCATGTAGGCCTCGGCTGGGGAGATAATTCCCTCGCGGAGCTTGGACCAAATCGACTCGTCCATGAATTGCATACCCTCGCCCTTGCCGCCTGTGATCACATCATAAAGCTTCTGGGTAGCACCCTCGCGTATGATGGCGGAGACAGCGGGAGTAGCGAACATGATTTCATGGACGGCAACGCGGCCGGGCTTGTCCACGCGTTTGCAAAGCAGCTGGGCGACGACGCCGCGTAGCGAGGCGGCGAGCATTGTGCGAACTTGGGATTGCTGGTGGGCGGGGAACACGTCGATGATACGATCCACTGTCTTGCGGGCGTTGTTGGTGTGTAGTGTGCCGAAAACGAGTAACCCGGTTTCCGCCGCGGTCAGCGCCAGAGAAATAGTCTCAAGGTCGCGCATCTCTCCAACGAGGACGATGTCTGCATCTTCTCGCATGGCGGCGCGGAGTCCATCCGAGAATGACGGAGTCTGGATATGCACCTCGCGCTGGGTAATAATGGAGTTTTTGTTGCGATGGACGAACTCAATCGGTTCCTCGACTGTGATGATGTGGCGGGAAGAGTTGGTGTTTATGTAATCAAGCAGTGCTGCGAGCGTGGTCGATTTACCTGAGCCCGTCGGGCCGGTGACAAGGACGAGACCCGCACGCATGTGGCCGAATTCCTTGACGATCTCCGGCACGCCAAGCGACTCTAGGGACATAATCTCCGTTGGGATAAGCCGAAAGACCGCGGCGAGACCATTTTCTTGCTGCAGGTAGTTACAGCGGAAACGCGAATCCTGATCCATCTCGTAGGCGAAGTCGAGATCACCCTTTTCGAGATACCTCTGAAAGGCCTTGGGGTCGCAGATTTCCGCGAGAAGCTGCCTGAAGGATGCGCCATCGAGAATCGGTTCGTCTGGTATAGGCCTGACCCCGCCGTGGACACGGATTTTTGGAGGCTGTCCCTCCGAAAGGTGTAAGTCTGATCCTTTGTTTTCAATCAGTTTTTTAAAGTAGGCGTCGATTCTGGCCATGTGTGGGAGATATTTTTGGGAAATAGGTATTGTTTATGATTTGAGGAAAGCACGCATCTGAGCTTTATCGTCGCAGCGGAAGAGCAGTTCTTCCGCGGAAACAAGTCCTTTCACATAGATCTGGCGGAGTGATTCGTCCATTGTCACCATTCCGACGTGTTTGCCAGTCTGCATGATGCCGGGAAGCATGTAGGTCTTGCCTTCGCGGATACAGTTCGCGACTGCGGGCGTGTTGACAAGAAGTTCGGTGGCGAGCACTCGGCCATTGCCCGAAATGTGTGGGACGAGTTGCTGGGAAAGGATACCGCGCAGGGATTCTGAAACCATGATGCGGATTTGGTCTCGCTGGTCGGTGGGGAATACGTCGAGCACACGGTCGAGCGTTCGCGGCGCGTTTCCGGTATGCAGGGTGCCCAGTACAAGGTGACCCGTTTCCGCTGCGGTGAGGGCAAGCTGAATCGTCTCAAGGTCGCGCATTTCACCCACAATGATCACATCGGGGTCTTCCCGCAGGGCTCCGCGCAGGGCCCTTGCGAAGGAATCTGTGTGCTTGTGTACCTCGCGTTGGTTCACGTGGCAGTTTTTTGATTCGAAAATATATTCTATGGGATCTTCTAGAGTAAGAATGTGGTCGTCGCGATCGTGGTTGATAAAATCCACGATGGAAGCGAGTGTGGTTGATTTTCCGGACCCCACCGATCCGGTGATTAGGACAAGGCCGTTCTGATAGCGTGTGAGTGGGACGATGTGCTCTATGGGAAGCCCGATCTCCTCCATGGTGCGCATTTTGCTATTAATAACACGGAATGCCATGTCATATCCAAGGCGCTGTTTGACTACGGAAGCTCGGTAGCGTCCGTCGCTGCCGATGTAGGCGAAGTCGATGTCGCCGCGGTCTTCGAGGCGTTTTAATTCCTTCTCCCCGAGGAATGACTTGACTAGGCACTCGGTTTCTTCCGGCTTTAGGGGAGGGTGTTCAGGCCAGATTGGGGATAGCTGTCCGTAGCGGCGCCAGGCTGGTGGATACGCAGTAGCAAGGTGTAGATCGGAGCAATCGTATTCACGCCCCAGTTTCAAGTAGTCATCAACGTGATCTAGGACGTGGTGTACGGACATGTGTAATTTTTTCTAAGCGGTTATGCGGTGATATGAGACGAGATTTGTAGGCAGGGATATCTGAGGTTGTCAACATGGGTGCGTACAGATTAAGACCTAGCGCCCATGGGAGCTTTCGCACATGCGGCGGGTAAGATAATCTTTCAGAAGCTTCGTGGCGTAAATTTTTATGGCGGGCTTTGAAAGAGTGAACACTAGAGCCAGTATTCCGTGAACCAAGCCGTGCTCCTTTGTTGTAGAGAAGATTCGTTCGGGTGCTGTCTTTTTTCGTCGGCGAAACAACAGGCTTGCGGCAATACCCGCTATTAGGGATCCACCAAGCCATTTTGAAGGAGCGCCGGTTAATGAAGACCTAATACGCGAGGGCACATCGAGCACCTTGATAAGCCCGGAATTCGCATCACCAAGCAACAATCGCGAATTTTCGCCCTGTTTGATAAGCTCGGCTATTTGTTTCGATTTTTCAGTTGGTTGAGCCATTTTCTGTCTTTTTCAAATTCGGATCGGGTGACAAGGAAGAGGGCGGGTTTCTTTTTTTTCGCGATTAAGAATGCGGTGATAGCGATGACGATATGCAATCCAGCAGTCGCGAACGTGATCTGATACCATTTCCATTCGGTAGCAGATGCAAGGCAGCCGATGGAAGCAACAACCATGAGTGTCCATGTGGCGAATGCGCAGAACAGGCAGATCAATAGCGGAACAAGCTTGGCGAGTCCGTTGTTGAATGCTTCTTTAAGCTCTAAGATAATGATCCCCACCCTCGATTCGATCAGGCCAAGGATCGCTGAGAGCCAGCCTCCGCGCGGCACATTGCCCTCTTTTGCGAACTCATCACGGTTTGCATCATGCGCAGGTGCCGCGCCGGAATTTTCTATCATGCAATGCGTGGGGAAAGTTGGTATCAACGGAGAGGAATACTGTCCTTTGGAGACTATCCAAATCTTCTGGGGTCAATGGAATCATTTCCGTGCGATGAGTCCGAGGAGGAAACCAATACCCAGAGCGCCAAGAACTGCTTTCGTGGGGTTCTGGCGGATGTAGTCCTCTGCGGTCACATGGAGTTCCTGAGCTTTCACTCGTGTTTCTTCCCACTGATATTGGGCAGATTCTTTTGCTTGCTGCATTTTTTCAGAAGCTACAGCCTTGTATTGATCGGTCTTTTCAGTCGCATTTGCTTTGAAGGATTGCGCGGTTTCAAGAGCGCATTCCTTGAGTTTGCTTGCCTCTGCGCCGGTTGCTGCGGCGAAATCACCTGCTGCGTGGCGGAGTTCTGATACGGCATCAGAAATTGAGGGTATTCCAGTGGTGGGTGCCGTAGAAAATGGATTAATTGTCATGGTCTTGGAATGTTGGATGGCATTATTGTGAATGGGAAAACAGTACCCTTCGGGATTTATGTTACATCTGTGCTAGTTCGCTGCAAGCAGACTTTAATTAGGGTATTTTTGCTTACAGCTAATCATCTACCTATCTTGAAGTTCATGTTTTTAAAGTTAACAGCGGTCAAGCCAGTCGGTGAAGCATGTGGATTGGGGCGGATCAGAATCCAGTTCACTAGCCTATGAGGTGATGGTAGTTTAACCACGCTCGTCCCTCTCTCAAACAAGCTACACTTGACCGGTCAGCCCTTTGGTATGAATGGATTATACAGTTAACAAAAACCTTTGAATTAGGACTTAGAGATATGAAAGTGTAAATCCTGCTGCATCGCGCAATATGTGGCAATATCTGGATCGGGCAACGCTTGGCAATGGAAAGTGCGAAATTGACCAGTCGTTTGATTGCGCAGGGTGAATGAATAAGAAAACTTTAAAAATATGACTAAATGCTGGAATAAATCGACCTGCGATGAGGATATGACCGCAGCTAACGGCATGAAAAATCAATTGAAAAGGACTGACCCTAATATTGAAGTTGAAAGGTGGATCTTGTGCCTGTGATCTATCCGTTCTTTGACCATTGGATCTGGCTGATTCTGGCATTTATGATCGGAGCGTGTATTGGTTCGTTCCTGAATGTCGTCATTTATCGCCTACCGCTGGGCATGTCGGTGAACGAGCCGAGGCGCTCATTTTGCCCGTTCTGCAAGAACCAGCTCACTATGATCCAGAACATACCCGTGGTGAGCTGGATTTTCCTGCGCGGGAAATGTAGCTATTGTGCCGCGCCGATCCCTTTGCGCTATATCGCCGTGGAGATCGTCACCGCCGTCCTCTTCGGGATGGTGTGGTGGGAGTTCCCGCCGCAGGTTTTCGTTTTTCTGTGGGTGCTGATAGCCTTGCTTGCCGCTATCACATGGATCGATGCCGAGCACATGATTATTCCAACCAATCTTACTTGGGGCGGATCGGTGCTGGGGCTGATAGCCTGCGTGGTCTGGCCGTCCTTGTCATCGCTCGCAGGTTACACGGACTATTGGTGGGAGGGGTTGTTACAAGGAGCCATTGGCTGGATCGCAGGTTTCTTCGGCCTGTTTGCTGTCGTGGAACTGGGAAAAAAGGCTTTCGGAAAAAAGGCGATGAAGTTTGACAAGGAGGTAGAGTGGTCGTTACGCGAACCGGTTAGCGACGATGATCCGATGCTGTTTGTAATCCATGGCACGGAAGTGCCGTGGTGGGATATTTTTTCCCGCAAAACCGACCGGCTCATTGTTTATGCCACCGAGGTGGTCGTAGACGGCGAGGAAACCGGCGGAGGGAAGCTGACCATCAACGAGACGGGCATCGAACTGGCAGACGGACGCACCTTCGAGTTGGAAAAAATGAAATCCCTAAGCGGCCGTGCGCATGGAGCCGTCATCCCGCGTGAGGCGATGGGCATGGGCGATCCCCACCTGCTTGGCATGATCGGCGCGTTCTTCGGATGGAGCGGGGTGTTTTTCTCGCTCTTCGCGGCCTCGATATTCGCAATTATCGCTGCGCTGATTGGGCGTATCGGCTTCGGCAAGCAATTGCCCTTTGGCCCATTCCTCGCCATGGGAGCGGTTGCATGGATGTTCGGCGGCTGGAGAGTCTGGCAGTGGTATTTGGCGTTAGTCGGCTTCTGAGGCAGCGTGCTTAATGATCCGTAGGCTGTTGCCGCTCCCAGCCCATGGAATATCTTCAGTTTCATGGCTTTGCCTTTTTCTTGCTTGGCTCGCCGCGTGCACTCGTCTAAAAACGCACCATGAACGAAATCGCCAGATTCCGTACTAACCGGTCGGTTTTTGGGGTATTCTGGATGGCTTCTGATCCCTCTTCCTTCCTTCAATCTGTCCCTTAGTATTGACCAGCTCTGGAGCGTCGGAGGATTGTGATCAGTTTTGCTGTTGGTTTTTGCTGGGATGCTTTTGGCGAATTAAGAGCAGGTGTCTACTTCATGAGATTGATCGGCATCACCCAATACAAAAGAGAAGCCGAACGAGCTGCTGCGTCATGACAACCACTACCAGCCGCCTTGTTTCGATGATTTTCCGTAATTACAACACCAACCCCGTGATCGACGCTCGCCCCCGCTGGTAGGGGAGCACGCGCTCATCGTTGCGGTGGGGAATTCGTTAAGAAGTAAGTGATCGATGGGGGCTCTGCGAAGATGAGAAAAAACCTGCTCCGTAATCGTTCATCCGTAAATATCCCTCCTGTGCCCGGCGGCGACCACCAGCACGAGCAACTCCGCGTCCCTGATCTGGCAGAGGATGCGGTAGTCGCCCACCCGGTAGCGCCACAAGCCCGCGAGATCGGCTTTGAGTCCTTTTCCGAAACTGCGTGGATCACCGTCACCGGCGATCCTTTCGTCGAGGTAGGCGATGATGTCGCGCTGCGCGGGCTTGCCGAGCTTCCGGAGTTCCTTCAACGCCCGGTCGTCGAACCTATAGACCCAGCTCATGCTTCACTTCCTCGGCGGAGTGGGTCTTGGCGGGGCGTTGGAGGCGATTTGTGGCCAGATGGATGTCCTCGAGGTCATCCAAGTACTCAAGGATCGCCTCGCGGGCGTAGAAAGTCTTGGTGCGGCCGGTCAGTTTGGCGAGTCGCGCCAGGCGGCCTTCGATTTCGGGGTCGAGTCGTATGGCTAGCATAGGCGTATTCTATCTCCGCTGTACACGTATAGCAAGAGGTGAGAACGGCTCGGCTGTGCTTTATCCTGTGGATGATGATCGCACGGTGAGATCTATCCCATACCGGAAAAACACCCGGATGGCTCACGAATCGCCCGGCACCGCTTCGCCGGTGGGGCCGACGGCTTCTTCGGCGGGCGGGGGGGTGATGATTTCGACGGGGGCTTGGTCCGGAGCGTAGGGGAGGCGGGAGGTGGCTAGCCAGTCGCCGGGTTTGAGGCCGTTTTTCACGATGACTACCTCGGCGTTCGACCATACGGGAGTGATATCGGTTTTGGAGATTTTCGGATCATCCTTTTCGATGAGGAAAATGCGGTTGATGTCGCGCATGGCGGTGCGGGGGATCACGAAAACATCATCGAGGGTGATGCCCTCGATCTTGGCGCGGAGGGGCTGGCCGATGCGAAGCTGGGGGAGGCCGGAGCCGAGGCTGAAGGGATCTTCGATGCGGGCGATGGCGAAAAGCTCGCGTGAGGTCGGGTCAAGGGTGCCTTCCGTGCGGACGATTTGTGCTTTCCACTGGTGACTTACGGGCTGGCTGGGATCAGCGAGGGCATCGGTGAGCACGACCTCCACCGGGGCGTCGCCTTCCTCCTCGGGGAGTTTCACGAACGGGAGCTGGGAAGGGGATAGCGGTAGGCGGATTTCTGCGGTGGCGCTGCCAAAAATTTCGCCGAGAGGGGTTTGTGCTCCTACAGCTTGTCCGACGCCGATCATGCGGGCTTTCACACGGCCATCGAAGGGGGCGCGGACTTTTGCTCGGTCGAGATTGCGCTGGGATTGCTCAAGATCCGCTTGCGCGGCGCTGACATTCGCTTCCGCTTCGCGGAGCTGCGGAACTCGGAGCACCAGAGGAGAAGGTTCCTCTTCATAGCCGATGTCTTGCCAATTGAGCCGTGCCTGTTTCGCGCGTGCTTGCTCTTGGATCAGCGCGGCCTCGGCGCGGGCGAGTCGGGATTGGGAAGCGAACACGGCGGTCTTGAGGTCGGCGGGATCGAGTTCAAGTAAGACATCGCCTTTTTTGAAAAACGCGCCATCTTCGAAGGTGTGTTGGATCACCATGACCGTGCCCGAGACAAGTGGGGTGATGGTTGTTTCCTGTTGGGCGCGGACGGCTCCTTGCGAGTCGATGACAATCCCGTAGGTGCTCGGATTCAGGACGACTTTTTCCGTCTTGAGCCGCTGCGCTGCGTTCTGCCGCGGTTTCGGCGGTTCAACCGGTATCCCGAGCCATTTCCACGCGACGAAGCCCACCAAGAGAATCAGGGCGGGGATTAAGGCGCGGAGGAAAAGTTTCATGTGGGCTGCTGACAGTCGTCTGAAAAATCTGAATTACCAACTACGAATACGCAGCGGGTGAACTTGCAAGGGGGGAGGGATTCCGCTCCATGGGAATTCCAATCAAATGGCGGCGACGGATTCTAGGCGCAAAACCGGAGTCCTCGCTTCGTTGGATTTTTCCAGATCAAGTGTGAGTTGAATCGTCCAGTCGTTGAGGTCGTCGGGGTCGATGAGAGTTTGGTGGATAGTTAGGCCGTCTTCGGAAATGTGGGTGTGGCGGGCGTTGCGGGCTTCGGGGTCTAAGCGGATTTGGTGGCGGGCGGCGTGGTAGGTGTTGAGCTGTTGGAGGAGACGCTCGTTTGACCAGAGTTTGCCGTCGCTGTCTTCTTTAGCGATGAGGCTGAGGGCGGCTTCGGTGTCATAGCGGGAGAGCGCGGTGACGAGGGTGAGGATGTGGTTGCGGAGGTGGCGGGTGAAAGCGGACTTGTTTTTGGTGTAGGGGATTTTTGATTGAAGATTGATGATTGCCGATTGTTGATTTGAAGATTTGTCGGGGATCGGCGCGTCGGGGTTTTTCATCGCCTGCCATTCGTCTAACAGGCTGGAGTCGGTGTGGCGGACGATTAGCTCGAGGAAGGATTCGGCTTCGTGGAGGTGCTCGGTTTTGGC
>CAMAXN010000048.1 GCA_945862245.1 Prosthecobacter debontii | reverse complement strand
ACGACCTTCTGGTTCGAGCGTGGCGGCTGGGGGAAAGCGAACTTGAAGGGCTTGCGCGGGGCGCGGGGCTTCTCGATGCGCTCAATTTTATCGACGAGCTTGATGCGGGATTGCACCTGCGCGGCCTTCGAACCGACCTGGCGGAAGCGTTCGATAAACTCCATGTGACCTTCGATCTCCTTGTTCTGGTTGCGATAGGCCTGCACTTGCAGATCGTAGCGTTTCTCGCGCTGGTCGAGGTAGGCGGTGTAGTTTCCTGTGTAGGAAATGAGCTGCGCGGCATCCGGATCGATCTCGATCACGGTCTCGATCATGGTGTCCATGAAATCGCGGTCGTGGGAGATCATCAGGATCGCGCCGGAGTAATTTAACAGATAGCGCTGAAGCCAGAGCAGGGAGAGGAGGTCGAGGTGGTTGGTCGGCTCGTCGAGCATCAGTAAGTCCGGCTCCATGACGAGGAGCTGGGCGAGGTGGGCGCGCATCACCCAGCCGCCGGAGTATTCGCGGGCGGGTTTCTGGAAATCCTCCTGTTTGAAACCGAGGCCGGCTAAGATTTTTTTCGCCTTCGGTTCGAGTTGGTAGCCGTTGAGCGCGGTGAACTGATCCTGCGCCTTCGCAAACTCGGGTGTGCCGAGGTTTCCTGAAGCCTCACCCTCACGGATCGTCCTCAGCAAGCCGATCATTTCCGGGGTGATGCCCATCGCGATTTCAAGGATCGTTTCATCGGTAGGCTCGCCCGCCTCCTGCGCGAGGTAGCCGGTAATGGCGTATTCGTCGCGGTCGATGGTGCCTTCGTCGGGCTGATCTTCATCGAGGATCATACGGAAAAGCGTGGATTTCCCCGCGCCGTTGGGCCCGACGAGGGCGACGCGCTCGCCCCAGTTGATGGACATCTCCGCCTCGCGCAGCAAAGTCCGCCCGCCGAGGGTCTTGGTCAGTTTCTTAATGGTCAGCACGTCGACGGGTTAAGGGAAGGCGGCGCGGATGTCAAACTTGGCGTCACGCCGGCTGCTGTTGGGAGATGCAGTGCAGCGTGCCGCCTTCCTGGACGAGGTCTAGGCAGTCAATGGCGATGATCTCGCGGCCGGGGAATTGCTCGGCGATGATGCCGAGGGCGCGGTCGTCGTTTTTCCGCTGGCGGAAGGTGGGGACGAGGACGGCGTGGTTGAGGATGAGGAAATTCACGTAGGAAGCGGGGAGGACGGGCAGGCGCCAGCCGGGGATCTCGCAGGCCTGCGGGAGGTGGATGGGGAGGATCTCGTAGGTGCGGCCAGCGGGGGTGAGGAAATGTTTCAGGCGTTGGGTGTTGTCGGCAAGTGGGGCGTGGTTCGGTGAGGAGGTATCCGGCTCTTGGCAGGCGAGGATGGTGTCTTCGTTGGTGAAGCGGGCGAGGTCGTCGATATGGCCGTCTGTGTCATCGCCCTCGATGCCTTGGCGGAGCCAGAGGATTTCGGAGACGCCTAGTGTGTCGCGGAGTTTTTGTTCGGTTTCCTCGCGGGAGAGATGGGGGTTGCGGTTCGGGTTAAGCAGGACGGCTTCGGTGGTGAGGAGCTGGCCGCGTCCGTTGACCTCGATCGCGCCGCCTTCGAGGATCATGCCGCCTTTGAAAATCGGAAGGCCGAGGGCGGCGGCGATGCGTTCCGGGATGGCGTTGTCGAGATCCCAGGGGCCGAATTTTCCGCCCCATGCGTTGAATTCCCAGTCGGTAACGGCGATCTTACCTGCGGTATTTTTCACGAAGATCGGGCCGTGGTCGCGGCACCAGACGTCGTTGTTCGGGTGGTCGTAGAGTTCGAGATGGGCGGGATCGGCCTTGGCACGGTTGCATGCGGCGGCGATGTTTTCATGGGAAGCGCCGGGGGCGTTGATGCGGACGGTTTGTGTATGCGAAATGGCGGCGGCGATCTCGGCGAACTTGGCATGGATGATATCGCGTTTCTCGCCGCCCCAGTGGCGCGGGTCGTCCACGGGCCAGGAGAGCCAGATGGCGCTTTGCGGAGACCATTCGGGCGGCATCGAATAGCCGGATTGAGTGGGAGTCATGGGTGGGAGGTTTCCGTTTCGCGTGGAGGACTTCAATCCCAACCTGCGACCTGTCTGAATTCAGCTGTCGATAATTCCATTGTATTTTACAGTAGTGGAGGTTGATACTGGGTTGAGCGACATGTTTTCCCAGCCCAACCTAAAAAGCCTAATTCTTCTGGTGGCGTTATTCATGGCAGCCGAAGCATTAGCTGCAGTTGCTCAGGTGGCTGAGAGTGATGAGCAGCCTGCCAATGCCGCCCTACATGAAGATAATACGGAGGATAAAAAAACCACTAAAAAAACTGAACCCGAGAAGGCGAATGACGATGTCGTTAACCCGCAGAAAGAGGTTAAACCTGCAGGCGAAGAGTTGAAGGAAATCGATACCGATGACGAGGCGTCTGCCGAGGCTGCCGAGGCGGAGACGGCGGCGGTTGCAAGGCCTGTATCACCTGATCCGATCCAAGTTTATGGCTGGAGGGAGAAAATTCTGATCGATGGCATTCAGGGCAAGATGGATGCGAAGCTTGATACAGGAGCATACACCAGTTCTATCCATGCTGAGGAAACGGAACTCTTTGAGCGTGATGGGAAAAAGTGGGTGAGATTTATAGTCACGGAGCCGCGCAAGAAGAATTCGCCGCGCGTGCGCACTGAGGCTCCGCTGGTGCGCATCGCTAGAATCAAGAACCCTGGCGGCGAATCCGAGACCCGCGAGGTGGTGCGCCTAGCTTTTAAGATCGGTGAGCGGAGGATGCGTGGTGATTTCACCCTTAACAACCGTTCAAATATGCTTTCCGCTGTCCTTATCGGTCGCACAGCGATCCGCGAACTTGGCTGGATCGATCCTTCCCGGACGAATCTTGCTGATAAGAGTATTATGCGGTGAGGGCAAGCGATGCTCTGAATATATGAGTGCTCAAGCCAAATTGCTGACAGCTGTCGCTCTGCTGATTGCGGTCGGTGGCGGATTGGCGTTTTTCAAAAGCACGAAACTCGGCGTGCCTTTCTGGGAAGGTGAGCGGGTTGATGAATGGCTCGTCGAGGCGCGTGTTTCCTTTGTCGCCACGGGTCGCGATGTGAAGGCTAGGCTTGCTTTGCCCTCGATCGCCATGAAGCGAGGGGGGGGGCAGGAGTCCGGTTCGTTGGATTACAGTTTCGATGTTGAAAATAACCGTGGTGAATATACAGCGTTCTGGTCTTCCGGACCGCGGGATGGTGGGCAATCGCTGTATTATCGCGTGCGCTTTAAGGAGGGGCTGGATAGCGGCGGAGAACCAATGCCTGCTTTTGAAAAACCGAATCCACCCGATATTCCGAGATTACCGGGCTCGCTTGGGGCGGCAGCAAATAGTATAGTCACCAAGGCAAAGAAGGTTACGTCAGATCCCGATTCGCTTTTCGTGAATCTATTCAAGCAGATCAATAGCAGCGATGCATCGCAAGAGCACCTTATCGTAAAGCGGTACTACGAGAAGGAAGATCGCGCAAATCCCGGGATTGCAATGGGCATAGAACTTTTAGGTCTGGCGGGAGTTTCCGCGCGCCCGGCGTATGGTGTGCGTCTCACCGATCAAAATAGCGGTCAGGCTCCTGTACCTCTTGTCGAATATTTCGATGGCGCTTTTTGGAAAGTTCATGATCCTGCCGATCCTTCGAAGGTTTTAGACGGACGTGAGATTTTTGTATGGCATCGTGGTGGTGGAGCACTACTTGACGATGTGACGGGTGGGGAAAACTCGCGCGTAACTTTTACTGTGGCGAAAGACCGCATACCGCTGGCCATGCTTACAGACCTCAGAAATTCGCCGCTGCTTATTTCCACGATCCTCGCGCTACCCGTCTCAGAAAGAGCGGTATTTCGCTACATCGTGCTGATTCCACTCGGCGCTTTTGTCGTCGTCCTACTTCGCAATATCGTAGGTGTCGCCACACTAGGCACTTTCATGCCGGTGCTACTGGCGCTGGCTCTTCTGGAGATCAAGCCGCTTCAGGGAATCCTGATGTTCTCGATCTTGGTCGGAGCCGGGCTCTGGTTCCGCTTCCTACTTTCGCGGATGAACCTTCTCGTTGTGCCACGCGTGGCCGCTTGTGTAGTGATTGTGACCCTCTTGATGATTCTGATGAGTGTAGTTAGCTACCAACTTGGTATCGTCTCGGGCATTAAAATCACCCTTTTCCCCATGATTATCATTGCTTGGACGCTGGAGCGGATGTCGCTGATCTGGGAGGAAGAGGGGAAACGCAACGCAATTACACAAGTTTCGGGATCAGTGTTTGTGGCGGTTTGCGCCTACCATTTTATGAAGGTCACGCAGATCCAGTATTGGGCGTTCTACTTCCCGGAAATGCTGTTGATCTTATTGGCGGGTATCCTTCTGATCGGTCGCTACACCGGATACCGCCTGTCCGAATTGATACGTTTTAAATCCTTCTCTAATGCCTGAAGCGTCTACCATCGAGGAAGGGAAAGCTGTGAACACCGGCCGCCGCTGGTGGCACCGCTGGTTCCGCACGCCGGGCGAGTTGCGTAAACTAGGTGTCGTTGGCATCAACATGCGCAACGCGCGGTTTCTGCTCCCGAACAACCCGCGCCGCCTGTATGAGTTGGTGGACAACAAGATCCGCACGAAAGCCTTGGCCGAGGAGCAAGGCATGAACGTCGCCGAGACTTACGGTGTGGTGCGCACACCGCATGATGCAAATAGGATCGATAAGATGCTGGGAGAAAACGATGCCTTTGTAATTAAGCCTGCACGTGGCTCCGGAGGGAAAGGTGTGCTGGTGATCGATAGCAAAAACGGAAAAAATTTTTTGAAGCCCAGCGGTGTGGAGCTCACGCCGGGCGATCTGCGCAACCACGTTTCCAATATACTTGCTGGTCTCTTCAGCCTCGGTGGGAAACGTGACTACGCGCTTATCGAATATCGCGTGCGACCCGCCGCACTGCTGACCGCACTCAGTTTCCAAGGAGCTCCCGATATCCGTGTGGTCATGCTCCACGGCTATCCTGTGATGTCGATGCTCCGTGCCTCCACCAAGGAGTCGGACGGGCGCTCAAATCTGCATCAAGGTGCACTTGGTATCGGCATTGACATCGCCACCGGCATCACTGTTCGCGCGATACACCATGGCAAGCCGATTACCATCCACCCTGATCTTGGGATCGCTCTTATTGGTGTTCAAATTCCTGAGTGGGATACGATCCTTAGAATGTCCGTGAAGTGCCAGGAAATGACTGGGCTCGGCTATCTCGGCGTGGATATCATGATCGATGAAACGAAAGGCCCGCTGATGATCGAGGTGAACGCACGCCCTGGTCTCGCCATCCAGATGGCCAACGGCATCGGGTTGATGAAAAGGCTGGAATCGATTGTAGAGCAACACCGCACTCATCCGAATGTAGATATGCATGCCAAGATCAGGTTTGCCCAAACTCATTTCCACGCCGAGTTACCGCCCTTGCAAGCCAAGGAATAAGGCTATCCGACGATATTTATCACTTGTTGGCGATCCATTGAGATTTCAGAATCAATTCACATGAATGGCGCGGCGACGAACTACGGGGTATGTATTGCTGGAACAGGTAGTTACTTGCCGGAGACGGTTCTGACCAATGAGGACTTGGCTAAACGTGTCGATACCAGCGACGAATGGATTTTCACACGAACTGGGATACGTGCGCGTCGAATTGCGGCAGAGGGGGAGTTCACCTCTCACATGGCCTCTGCGGCGGCGCGGAAAGCGCTTGAACAAGCGGGTTTAGAGCCTAGCGAGGTCAAGCTGATTATCGTCGCCACAATCACGCCGGACACCCTGACGCCCGCCACTGCCTGCTACGTCCAGCAACAAATCGGAGCGGTAAACGCCGTCGCCTTCGATATCTCTGCCGCCTGCTCGGGCTTTCTTTATGCAATGAAAATCTCTAAACGCTTAATCGCGGACGGTGCATTCGAGAACGCTCTCATCATTGGTGCAGAAAAGCTATCTGCCTTTGTAAACTGGGAGGATCGCTCCACCTGCGTGCTCTTCGGCGACGGCGCGGGCGCCGCCGTGCTGCGCCGTTCCAAACCGGGAGAGGGCGAGATCCTTTCCACCGAAATGGGCACGGACGGCAATCTCACTCATCTCCTCAATATTCCTGGCGGGGGCTCAGCATGCCCGATTACTTCGGAAAATGTCGGAAACCACTTGGCTACCCTCGCCATGCAAGGCAAAGAAGTTTTCAAGCATGCAGTCAACCGTATGAAGGAGGCCGCCGAAACCGTCATCGCTCGCGCCGGTCTGAAGGCAGAAGACATCGCCTGCGTGATTCCGCATCAGGCTAACCTCCGCATTATCGACGCTATCGCTGAGCGTTTGTCTGTACCCGAAGGCCGCGTATTTGTGAATCTCGATAAATATGGTAATACCTCTGCCGCTGCCGTGGCTATCGCCCTCGATGAGGCCGCACGCTCCGGTGTCTTCAAGCGTGGTGACAATATCATCCTTGTAGTCTTCGGCGCCGGACTCACCTGGGCCGCCGCCGCGGTGAGGTGGTGATCAAAACCGTGGTTGCGACGCATAGTTGCAACCCGTCGTAGTGATATCCTCTCCCCAAACATACGCCAGTTACCGCAGGCTCCCAATATATGCACTTTATTTTCATTTTTTACCGAAAAACCATTTGACGGCATTGCAAGCCGGTCCTACCTTACCACTGTCGAAAGACAAGGCGGCTCGGCTGAACGTCCCTTTGGGTTTTTGGGTTTTTCCCGGGGATAATCGGTCGGGTCGCTTATTTTTTTATACGTAACGAGGTTTTTTTGAACTGCCTCGGCTATTGCCAAGGACTTAAACATGCGCCTTACTAATACATGAATTTTGTATGGTGCGATGGCAAGTTTCTGCCGATTGATGAATTCAGGATTTCCCCCCACGATCGCGGGCTTTGCCATGGCTTGAGCGTGTTCGAAACGCTCCTAGCCGTTGATGGTGAGCCGCGCCTTCTCGACGCGCACCTCGATCGCCTAAGTGCCGGCCTGATTAGGCTTGTGGGTTCCGGTGTCGAGCTTTCCGGTTCAGGCCTGCGGCGAGCTATGTTGGAATTATTGGTAAAGAATGGACTCACCGATGGATTGGCGCGCATCCGTCTTGCGGTAAGCCTGGGGAAAGGGCCGCTGAACAATATCGATAACGGCGAAGCATGGGCATGGATCACAGCTACTCCCGTTGATGAAGCCCCAGCGACCGTGCGCATCACTGACGCTCCGTGGCGGCGAGATCGGGAGAACGTCCTGCGCGGCCTCAAGGTCGGAAACTATGCTGAACATTTGATCGCGTTGGACATGGCTCGCCGCGAGGGCTTCGGGGAAATGCTTTTTTTCAATAACGACGACGAACTATGCGAAGCCGCGATGGCCAACGTCTTTCTTATTCGCTACGGCATGCTGCTCACCCCCGCCCTGGGTAGTGGTTGCCTTGCCGGTGTCACGCGCGACCTCGTCATACGTCTAGCTGCTTCTAGCGGCATTCCTTGCCGAGAAAAAAAACTCATGCGCAAGGATGTAGACAAGGCCGAGTGCATGTTTCTCACCTCCTCAATCCGCGGCCCCATCCGCATTTCTTCATACAGAACTAAGCACTTCGAAGAACATCCGCTCTTTGATAGCGTTCGTGCGCTCTGGCTGGAGGAAATGGCGAGGGGAGGAGAGTGAGGTAGCCGCGCCCGTTTGCTTTACCCAGGTGGTTGTGCTTTTCAATGCTTTGCTATTTTGCTTTGACGAAATACTCGGTTTTCCGTAGCAATCGGATTGAAATATGAAATGTCCTCGATGTGTACAAATGATACACCGAGCTGCGGTGGTTTGTCCACACTGCGGGTTCGGAATGGCCGATGCCAACCGGATGTTTGGGGATGGCGATGTGAAACTTCGCAGCTTAACGGATACGGCAGGGATTTTTCGGCGCGATGAACGCAATCGCCTAGAGGACGAAATGGAGCGAATCGGGATCGTTTTCCCGCAGGTTTTTGTGGCGGTCTACACGGGCAGAGTTGGGGAAATTGCGAACCTTAGACAGTTCGGATTCTGGCTGCTCAACCGGGGGTTGTTCGAGGATATCCCGGTGGAGAAACCAAATGCAGCAGGTGTAATGATTGTGATCGATCCGGACTCCAAAGCGGCGGGAATGACTTTCGGATACCTTCTGGATCCATTCATAGAGGAGCAGGATACTTTTGATTGCCTTTCGCGTGCACACTCGTATTGGCTGGAGGGTCGTTATGCGGAAGGGTTGCTGAAATGCCTTGTCCATCTCCACAAACTGCTAAGAAAACGTTCCCGTCGGGCACGGCGCGACCCTGAGTGCTTTGAGCGCAAAGTCGCGTCCCCTGTGGCTGTGGGCGATCTGGTCAGGAGAATACACGAAGGCAACCGCCCCGCAGCCTGGCAATCCCTAGAGGATATGGAGATGGAGGTGGAACCGTGAAACATTTCATCACAGTTTTCATCATAGCTTTGGTATACTCTACTGCTCGCGTTGAATCGCAGCTTCCTGCAATAGATAAGGAAAAGCGTTCGCGAATGACGGATACCGCTAGGGTGGACCAAGGCAGGCTGCTCCATTTCGAGAAAATCCCTAGAGTGGAAGAGGTGGAGGAACTGCAAACAAGCATCGAGGATCAGACCGCTGTCGAACTCACCGAAGCGCCTGATGAGGAGAGTGACATTGCCGATCAATATCTTGCCGCGTATTTCCAGGCGAAACCTACCGGATTTCTGATCGATGCACAGACCCTGCTCACTACTCGCGAACAGAGAGATCTTGAGGCTTTTCTTAATGATCACGCGGAAGAATCTTCCATCGATATCTATTTTTATGTCTTCGGCGCTGATCAGCGTATTCCCAGCGATATACGTAAAAAGGAGGTAGCGGATCAGCATTATTCAGTCGGAAAACCGGCAGCGGTGATTTACTACTACATCGGTGCCCCACAGCGCTCGGCGTTGTATCTCAGTCCTATGATCACCGATAGGGTCTCGGCTGCCGAGCAACGGCGCACCTTGCAATTCTCCGTAATGCAAGCTTCTAGCAGAACGCTTTATTTTGATCAGATCGAGGCTTTTCTCGAGCAAATGTCAATACGTGTCTACTGGATGCAGCGCATGACACAGGGCACGGCGGAGAAGACTTTGGAGACGATACCTGATGGTGAAAGCGCGCGGACTTTCCCGCGGAGAAACACGGCACCGGAGATTATGCCCGGAATCCCGTCTTGGATGAAACGGGTGGGCGGTATCATCGTGGTAAGCCTCTGCGGTTTGCTCCTACTCTGGTGCGTGCTAGCGTGGCTGGGGAGTAGGCGGAGGTTTAGTTTCCCAGAATTCGAGGTCGAGTCGCGTTTAGGCGGCGGCCATGCAGCGGGCATTGGGGCGGTCATTTCCTTTAGTAGTCAGGCTATTACGCCGGAGATGCAGCGCAACCGCATGCCTGATTACATGCGGCGGGCGTGACTCTTCCCTGCAAGGAATTTGCTCACTTCGTACTGGCAAAGCCGAACCCAAAACGCTAATCCATCCGCCCCGTGACCAAACACCGCACTGACGACCTCCGCATTACCGGCATAAATCCGCTCATTTCCCCGGCGGTGCTGGCTTATTACCTACCCATCAACGAGAAGGCTGCTTCTGTCGTTCACAATTCGCGTTCCGAGGCCGACCGTATCCTCGCCCTCCAAGACGATCGCCTGCTTGCCATCGTTGGCCCCTGCTCGATTCATGATCCCGAGGCCGTAATGGAATACGCCGAGAAGCTTCTTAAGGAAGCCAACCGCCTCCGCGACGACATCCAGATTATCATGCGGGTCTATTTTGAGAAACCCCGCACCACCGTTGGCTGGAAGGGTCTCATCAACGATCCCCACCTGGACAATTCCTTCGATATCAACCAAGGTCTCCGCATCGCCCGCAAGCTGTTGCTCGACCTCGCCAACATGGGTATGCCCGCCGGCACTGAGTTCCTTGATACGATTTCCCCGCAATATATCGCGGATCTGATTGCTTGGGGAGCTATTGGCGCACGTACTACGGAATCTCAGGTCCATCGCGAGCTCGCCTCTGGCCTCTCGATGCCGGTCGGCTTTAAAAACGGCACTGGCGGTTCCATCCAGCTCGCACTAGATGCGATCCTTTCAGCATCGCACCCTCACCATTTTCTCTCGGTCACAAAACAGGGCGTCTCCGCCATCGTCTCCACCGCCGGGAACCGATCTTGTCATCTCATCCTGCGTGGCGGGAAAACTGGCACGAACTACGATGAGGACAGCATCGCTGCCGTCGAGAATATGCTCACCGAGCAGAACCTCCCGCTCTCCGTGATGGTCGATTGCTCCCACGGAAACTCGAACAAGGACTACCGCAACCAACCGCTCGTCGCCCGCTCTCTCGCCAACCAGATCGCCGCCGGATCCCGCACGATCACCTCAATTATGATTGAATCGAACCTAGTCGAAGGAAACCAGAAGCTCAATACCGACCTCGCTAAGCTTACCCGCGGCCAGTCCGTCACCGACGCCTGCATTAATTGGGACGACACCGTCGAGACCCTCGATGTCCTCGCGGAAGCTGTACGCAAGCGACGAGGCAAAGGCTAGCCGCGCATCCGACACCGGCCTCGACCATCAACTCGCCTGCTACAAGTCCTGCGAAATGGGAAGCATACATGATGAAACAAGTCACGGGGCGGGAATGCCAGCTTCTGAACGCTCGCGCCCGAAAGGGAAATGTTTTTTGCGCCGTAGCATCCCGGAATTCGCTTTCACCTTACTTCCAAGAATACGAAGCTACTCGCCATCAAACCGCTCCTCCAGCTTCATCTGCTTGTCACCATTTTCGCAGCGACCACGATCCTTGGCCGCCTCGCAACGTTGAGTGCTCCAGTGCTAATCACCTGGCGCTGTCTACTCGCGGCGCTCGGCGCATTCTTGTGGGTGGCGATGATGAGAGATCGGAAAATCTGGCTTGGCGGGAAAGCGGTCGCGAAGCTGTTAGGGATCGGCGCGATCATCGGTCTGCACTGGTTGTGCCTTTTCGGCGCGGTTAAGATCGCGAATGTCTCCATCGCTCTTGCTGGGCTTGCGACACTGTCGCTATTTACCGCCTTTACCGAGCCGCTACTCACCCGCTGCCGCATCAAGCCCTTTGAGGTATTCCTAGGCCTTATCGTTCTCGCCGCGATTTGCCTGATCGCCGGTGCAGAATCGGCGTATGTGCTAGGGCTTGGCATCGCGCTCCTTAGCGCTCTGTTGGCCGCGATTTTTATGGTACTCAACAAGACCATAGTCGTCGGGGGCGCCGATCCCATGGTGATGGTTGGTTGGGAAATGGTTTCATCTACTCTGGTGTGTTTTGTCGCCGTGCCGTTCTTCGATCCCGCTGGATTTCCAGCATTGCTAGTGTGCGATCCGATGAACTGGTTGTGGATCGCGATCCTTGCTTTCGCTTGTACCGTGTTCGCACAAGATCTCACGAACCGCCTGCTACGCACCATCAGCGCCTACGACTTCAACCTCGCAGCAAACTTTGAGCCTGTTTATGGTATCCTCGCCGCAGCCCTCATCTTCGGAGAACACGCGAGCCTAAAGCCTGCGTTCTACCTCGGCGCGGGCGCAATCGTTCTCGCGAATTTCATCCATCCACTCCTGCGGAAACGCTTTTCCAGCGGTGACATGCGCGCATAACTCATCTGATAATGACACTCGCATACCTAATCATCCCTTTTTTATGGAACTCCCCCTAGTCGCGCAGGACGTCACGCCTTTTCCATAGAATCCCGAAGGAAAAGCTTTGCTGAAAGCGTTGAACTCAGAACTCGCCTCACGGTGGAGAGGCGCACAACCCGAATGCGGACATATATGTCGATGGATTGTCGGTAACTCGACGATCCCAGAGGGACGAGGCCCGATGAATAAAAATGGGTTGTTTAATCCGCTTTGGTTTCGGGAGCGGGCTCTTTGCGTTCCGGAGCCGGAGCTGCAGCTATCTGCTTCTTCATGGCTTCGATTCGAGCATTCATCGGATTGGCGGGGTCGATAGCGATCGCTTCATCTAGGGCTTTGAGCGCCACTTCCTTTTTGCCCAACTGCATGTTGATAATCCCTTTGAAAATGGTGATCTGGGTTAGTTGCTCGCCCTTAAAATCGCCGGAGGCCAGAGCTTTTTCGGTGAGCTGAAGAGCGCCCTCGAAATCCTCATTGCCGCCAAGCGTATTCAGCTCGTTCTGGAAGTCCGCAAATTTTTTCTTGGTGTCGATGTCTTTCATGAAACCCGATTCATCGGAAGGATCGGCAGATTTGATTGCGGCGATCTCATCAGAGTAGAAGTTGGTAAGCATGTCATCCTGCAGGCCCATCGATTTGAGGACCGCGATCAACGCCTTAGATTTAGCAACGCCTTCCAGCTTGGCGGCGGCTGCCAGCGACTCGTCGCGTTCTGTGCGTTTGGCAATGAGTTCATCAAGGTGTTTCACATAGCTTTCTGCACCTCCGGGTTTGTAACCTGTCATGGCGAACGGTTTGCCTGTTTCATCGGCCAGCAGTATGGTGGGATAACCCTGAATCCCATATTTTCCTGCGGTTGCTTGATTTTGTTCGATAGTTTCTGGAGTGAGCTTCGATTTATCTTTGGGGAAATCGAATTGCACAAGGATCAGCTTATCTTTCACTCCGGCTGTGAACTCTTCCTGTGAGAACACTTCCTTCTTGAGCATTTTGCACGGTGGGCACCAGTCGGAGCCTGTGAATTCCAACAGAAGGCTTTTCTTTTCAACCACTGCAGTTTTTTTTGCCGCTTCTAGGTCGGTAGTCCATCCTTCACCCGCTGCGAATGCAGCCGAGATGCCGAAGGTTGATGCGAAAATTGCGGTAATGAAAAGTGTGTTAAGTTGCATATATATATTAGGTTGGTTTGTGAGTAAGTCTGTCGATGGAAAAAATTATTTTGATGGGATGCGTGTTCTTGCGGGGGCGTAGCCGGGGGCTTCGGCGGAGATTTCCCATGCACCGCCTGGTTCCGCACCGATGTCGGCGGCGAGGCGGATTTCTCCATTCGTCGTTCCTCGTATTTCGGTCATGCCTTGGGAAAGGCTGAGGATCGCAGCGATGATCTTTTCTGAGTCCTCCGGTTTGAGCGCGACTTGTGGAGGCATGGGGACTTCGCCCCAGGCACCCGCGCCGCCGGTCTTGAGTTTTTGACGGAGATAATCGGTGGCGTCCGCGCGGTCGCGGTATCTTAGGGAAATGGACAGGTAGGAGGGGCCGACAGTGCCTGAATCGACCTGATGGCAGGCGAAACATTGGGACGCGTTGGCGAGCTTCGCCGCATCCTCGGGAAACTCGGGACCACCTGCGTCATGACCGGTGGGCGGAATGTAGCGGGCACGCACGGAGACTTGGCCGGGGTCGGGGGCGCGCTCGGAATTGACTGTGAAGTTTAGGCTCTCGCCGAAGCCCGGTTTGTCCTCCGTTTTGCCGAGCTCTAAGGCGAGCTTGGGTAGCTCCCCGCTGCCGCCAAGAGGGATGCGGGCAATCGCGATCGCACCTTTGTCATCAGTGGCGACAGCTCGGATTTCTTGGAAATTGCCTTCCGGCACAGTGACGGTGGAACCAGCACCGAGTATTCTTTCCGTGACGCCTTCGGTGAGATACCATGTCACCACGATTTTTCCACCTTCCGGATCTTCAGCCTTGTCCACACTGTAGTTGTTGGCGGCGGCTTTGATCGTGATCGTGGGCGGCTTGTTGCCATCGTCGGGGCGGAGGCGGGAGACCGAGCCGTTGCCATTGAAATACCAGTCAGAGCCATACTCGAGGAGGATTAGCGAACCGTCCTTGGCCATCTCCAAGTCCATGGGGTGGACGAGCTTATCCATTAAGACCTCCAGCTTCTCGACCTTCTCCTGCGCGTCGAGCTTCGCCTTGAAAATTATACCGCGCATCCACTCGTAGGTGAGCAGGGTGCGGTCGTCCTCTTTCCCGAGGATGTTGTATTTCTTACTAGGATCATAGTAGAAAACGGGGCCGGCCATGGCGTTGCGCCCGCCCTCGCCCATGCCGGGGAATTCGTCGCTCTTTGCATAGGGATACCAGATGAGAGCGGGTTGGGCGGGTGGCAATACTTTCAGACCGGTGTTGCGCTGGCCGGGGTTTTCTGGGGCGGCGGGATCGGTCATCTTACCGACGGTATTCGTCGCGAAATCAAAGATCGGATAGGGCTTGTTGTCGGCGATCGCAAAAGGCCAGCCGAAGTTGCCTGCAGCCTTGGCTTGATTCACCTCGTCGTGGCCGCGCGGACCCTTGTCGGTGTTATCGCGCCCATCGGGGCCAACCTCGCCCCAATAGAGGGCTTTTGTTTTTGGATCGATAGAGATGCGGAACGGGTTGCGACAACCCATCACATAAATTTCTGGAAGGGTGTTGGCTTTTCCTTTCGGGAAAAGGTTTCCCGGCGGGATCTCGTATCCTGTTTCGGTGGGCTTGATGCGGATGATCTTGCCGCGAAGGTCGTTCGTGTTACCGGCGGAGCGCTGCGCGTCTCGTTCGGTGCGCCCCTCACGGTCATCGATGGGAGCAACGCCTGAGCTTTCGAAGGGGTTGGTATTGTCGCCCGAAGAAACATAAAGCAGACCGTCTGGGCCGAACTCGACGGAGCCGCCGTGGTGGCAGACCCTATTCTCGCGTTCGGTGGGGATTTCGAGCATCTTGAGCTCAGAGGCCGGATCGATTCTGCCATCCTTCAGGGTGAAACGGGAAAGCCGATTGGCGATGACATCCGGGGCGCTGTAGTAGAGGAAAAGTCGTTGGTTCTTCTCAAAATGAGGGTCGAGAGCAATTCCTAGCAATCCGTCCTCCCGGGCATAAGCGCTATTCGGATCAGTTTGTCTCAGAGCTTCAACGCTGATCACGGCGATCTCGAAAATCCCTCCGGTTCGTGGGTTGATACGCAATACGCGGCCTTCCCTTTCCACAACATAAAGATCTCCATCCGCAGCCACGGCAACTTCCATCGGGTCGCGGAAGCCGCTGGCGAGGGTTTCCTTCAGGAGCGGTGCGGCGGCTGCGCTTGCCGCAAGGGCGAGGCTAAGGGTTGCGAGGGTGGAATGAAAAATCATTTGATGTAGGGAAAGTGTAGGCGATCCCACTGAATGGCAATTGGATTTCTTGAAGAACCCTACGGAGAGCCGTCCTTTCAGGCGGCAGCGGAACCCAAGCCCATTCGTCCGTACGCTGAAGCCTTATCCAAATCCAGCCGCCTGAAAGGACGGCTCTCCCCGCCTCCATCCCATCCTCCTCCAAATTCATTCCCGAATCGCACTGAGTTCAATTTGAACGATCAATTTTTTATTCTTAGGCGGGATACGATACCGCTTTGGTTCGGAAAGTTCGCGGCACCCTGGCAAAACAGCCCGCGGGTGAACAAAAGCGGCGAATGATCGCGCGCACTCAAAAGCCCCCTCGCACGGGCAACCTGTATTTTCTAGCTTAGCTGATCATTCAACGGCTTCCTCCCTGGCTTGATAGCCCTGGGGCATGCGTCGGATCCTCTTAGGGGCATTTGAGCCGGGGGACGGCAGGATTTTGAGGGATAGGTGTAGTATAGAGAGTGTCCCTCCATCTCCGCTTCGCTTCGATTGCCCCTCCTTGGGGCTACTCCAAGATTACCAGCAAATCATCCGAGTCGATTTGCACGCCTTTCTTGACGAGGATGTCCTTGATGGTTCCGTCGGTGGGGGCGGAGATGGTGGTTAGCATTTTCATGGCCTCGATGACGAGGAGCTTGTCGCCGGCCTTTACTGGCGTGCCGGGGGAGACGGCGATTTCCGTGACCATGCCGGGGAGGGGAGCGGAGATGTGGGACGGGTTATTCGGGTCGCCCTTCTGGCGCGTGGCGGTGGCGGTATGGGATAGGGATTTGTCCACGACGATGGATTCGCGGGGCATGCCGTTGAGCTCGTAGAAAAGGGTGCGGCGGGCTTCGTCGTCTGGCTCGCCGATGGAGATGAGTTTGATGATGAGGATTTTCCCGGGATCGAT
>CAMAXN010000047.1 GCA_945862245.1 Prosthecobacter debontii | reverse complement strand
AGCGAATCCACACCCAGCGCGTCATACATCGCTTTGATCTTTTTCGGGCCAAGACCCTGGATCTCGAACAACGCGAACACAGTCTCGGGAAACTCCTTTTTAAGATTTTCGTAAAAGCCCAGGCTTCCCGTTTTCGCTAGCTCCCCGAGCTTGTCGCGCAGCGCGTCACCGATTCCCTTGATGCCTTTCAGCTCGTCGTTTTTCGCCAGTTCCACGACATCCCCCTCCATCGCGAGCACGGTCTCCGCACCTTGGCGGTATGCCCGCACTTTGAACGGATTCTCGCCTTTCAGCTCCAACAATAGAGCAATCCTCTCCAATATCTCCGCCATCCCTTCCCGATTCATTTCGGCGGGAATATGTGCGTCGTGCTCCGCACGCGCAAGCGCAACGCGCTTTTGAGTGCGGCGAGCATCGCCGCTTTTTTATTCTTATGCCCGATCAACGGGCGGTGACTGGAAAGTTCCCAGCGCACAAAACAAACGAGCCGGACGTGAATGAAAGCGGCGAAACATCGCCGCACTCAAAAGCCTCCTGTATGGCTGATCCGGCTCGGTCGGCCCATTTCAAAAATGGAACGGCCACAGACATCTGACGGGAGTAAAATCTCGGAAGAAAGCATTCCTCCGCGAGATTTCACGACCTTTCCGAGATTACGGCTCATGCGTTTTCGATCAGGGCCGACCGAGCCGGATCGGCCCTACCTGATGGGTCGCTGCGCGACGTAAACCGTGCTCTCCGAAATTGTGTCGAGCAGTGGATTGGGAAACGGCACGACCACCGATTTTACATCCCGGAAAACCGCGCGCAGATCCGCCATAAAATCCGCGTCCGGTGCATCATCCGACCAGAGTGCGAAGACACCGTCCGGATGCAGCCGTGAGGCAAGTTTCCGTAAACCATCCGTTGTGTAAAACGCAGCGTTGCGTGGGGCGAGGAGGTTGCGCGGGGAGTGATCGATATCTAACAGAACGGCATGAAATTTCCGTTCGGAGGCATCGGGATCGAAATTTTTCCCGTCCTCCGTCGCCAGTGCAAAAAAATCTCCGAGCACATACCGGCAGCGTGGATCATCGTTCATCGTTTTCCCCAGCGGCACCATCTCCCGCTCGTGCCAATCGATCACGCCTTCCAGCGCATCGACGACGAGCAACGACCTCAGCTCCGGAAAGGCCAACGCCGCGACCGCCGTGTATCCCAGCCCCAGCCCGCCCACGACAACATCCCAATCTGCCCCATTGAGCGCCCCGAGTCCGAGCCGCGACAACGCCTCCTCGACCTCATGAAACATGCTCGACATGAGAAAGGCGTCGCCGAGTTTCACCTCATAGACCACTTCGCCGTCGAGCTGAAGATATTTGCGGCGTTGGAGGATCAGATCCCCGATCGGAGTGGTGCGGAAATCGAGTTCCTCGAAAAGCTTGTCCATGTCCTGCGAGCCTCGCCCGTGTGGACGCACCACGGCAAGCTGCGAATCATGCGACTGGAGTCGCAATTTTCGCAGGGGAGCGCACGCGCCCTCGCGTGCTGTTTACGGCGCCCACGCCGGAAACTTGGCTGGAGATAGGGCGGGCGTTGTTATGTCTTACGTCGCACATGATCATTCCAGCCTGCGGTGAGCGAGGCGCACTCCGCGACACGCGAGGGCGCGTGTGCTCCCCAATGAAGACTCCCCGCTGATTTCCTATTCCCTCCCACCGTTTTCATGATAAGAATTGTGTCATGGAAGAGAACACAGAGACGACATTCTGGAAAGGCAGCCCCTCGCAGTGGCTCAACATCGGGCATTATGCTGCGGCTCTGCTGCTTGCGACAGGCATCACGATCGGTGGGGTGTTTTTCCCGCCCGCTTTCATCGCGTTGATCTTCCCGCTGGGCTGGATTGTCTGGTGTTACCTCGTGGTGCGCTGCCAGACTTTCGAACTCACGAACGAACGCCTGCGCGTTTCCAAAGGCGTGATCAACCAAGAGATCGACGAGGTGGAACTCTACCGCGTGAAGGACATTCTCGTGGTCAGGAAATGGTGGATGCGCATGACCGGCCTCGGCACGATCCATCTGGCAACCTCCGACCGCTCGATGCCGCAGATCGAGATCCATGCGATCCGCGATTCTTTGGAACTGCGCGAGTCGCTGCGGAAAAAGGTCGAGGCGATGCGCGACAAGAAGCGCGTCCGTGAAATGGATTTCGACGAAACCGCGGCGGAAAGCGGCGGTTCCGAAGAAATGGCTTAGATCAGAATTCGGCGGTCACGCCCGTGTAGAAGCCTAGCCCGGCGCCTTGTCTCGGTGTTCCAAAGTCCGCCAGTACATAGTCCTGGTTGGTCAGGTTTTCGACGCGGGCGTGGAGAGTCACCATGTCGTTCAATCGGTAACTGGTGTGGATTCTAAACAGCAGATAGTCGTCCAACGGCGCGCCATCGTAAGCCCTAGTATCCACAAATGTGGCTCCCATACCAAACAAGAGTTCCTCCGATGGCCGGTAATGGATAGCCGCTGTCGCCGTGTTTTTCGGCTGGTCCTGGAGAGAATCACCCAACCATGTCCAGGAGAGTTGGTAATCGATACTCTCCGAGATCGCGCCATTGGCCGCGAATTCAACCCCGCGGGTCAGGGTTGATCCAGGTATGTTCACGGGTGGAGGTGAGAGCGGAAGCACAAACGTGGTCTCGATCTGATTTTTGATCGAGTTTTCGAAATAGGTAACAGAGACCCGATGATCCTCACTCAGTTCCTGTTCGACGCCTAGATCCCAGCCCAAGCTATCTTCGGCTTCAAGATTTGGATTTCCGAGGCCAAGTGTAGTGCCATAGAGATCCATAAGGGTCGGGGTGCGAAAGGCTTTCCCTATCCCGCCCCTCAATCTAGTTTTGTCCAGCGCTTGCCAGCCGCCGCCGATCCTCCACGTCACTTTGTCGCTGTAATTCACATAGTCCTCCCAGCGCACCACGGCATCGGCCGTGAATCGATCCGTCGGTGTCCACAGCATGCCAAGATGCCCGCCATAACGGTATTCGTCCGAGACGGTGCCGAGCGTATTTGAGAAATCGGTATTCTCAATGAAACCGCCAAACAGGAGCTTGTGGTTTTCTGAAATCTCCACGCTCTGGTCAGTCGATAAAACGACCCGCTCCAGATCCGAGCCATAGTTCCCGAGATCAGTATCGTTATCGTAAGCTTCGTTGTAGAACCCGATGACGGACTTGGAAATCCAGCCCGGGGCAAGCTGTGCATCTGCATATGCCGTGACAAGATGCGAATCGACATGATCGATATTGCTGCCGAAGTAATCATACTGGTAGCGCGAATCCTGGCCACGGTATGTCATCCCGATGGTCACATCCTCGGATTGCGCCCATTCCAGCCTCATGGAGCTACGGATGAGATCATAGGACTCGTTGGGAGCATCATTGTCCGTGTGTTCATAGCCGCCCCCCAGATGCCATGAAAATCCATCCTTGCTGCCGGAATTGGATCCATAGGTGTTGAGCGTGGCGAATGATCCGACCTCCGAGCGGAGGTATGTCATCGGGTCCCCGCTGCCTCTGGCGGTTTCCATCCAGATAACTCCGCCAACGGATTCCCCGCCGTGGATCGCCGCCTGTGGCCCGCGGATTACCTCGATCCTGCTAAAATCATTGACCCGTGCACCCGATAGGAAATTTCCGAAAGGGGTGGTAGAATCGCTGATGCGCATCCCGTCCACCACGAGCTGTGAATATGGGGTGGTGGTGCCGCGGATGAACACGGAACCGAGGGCTCCGGTCTGGCCTCCCGTTGAGGTCGCAATCACTCCGGGTATGCGGTTAAGCGCGTCCTTGATATCGAGGATGCCGATGCTTTCCATCTCACCAAGATCAAGCAAGGTGACGGCGGAGGTCGTGCTGGAGATTTCCTCCGGCGTCCTCCATGCGGAAACCACCAGGGTATCGAGTTCATTTTCTATCTCCGCAGGCGCGTGCCCGCAGAGCGTGAATGCCGAGGCCATAAGGATGGCGCGGCGTGTCCTTGTGATCCGGTTATTTCCGGATCTTATATGTTGTGTCATGTTTTTATATATCCATCGGGCTGAATTCCGCAGCCTTGTTAGACAACTCCCCGGGCTGGCGATCTGGCTCGGCTTGCTTTCGCAAACCATACAGTGGCGGTACCGCTCCGGATTCTAACCGGATTCCCCATCAATTTCCCGCCCCAGCGAAGGGCTTCCCAGAAGGTGCCGCTTTGTTTTTCGCGGCACGCAAAAATTAGTCATACCTCGGAACCGCACGCAATAGATCTTTGTTGGAGTTTAAAGTTTAAAACTTAAAGTTTCCCACCTTACTCTCCGCACATGAACCAACCCCGCATCCTAGACGGCAAGGCCGTTGCCGCTTCCGTCCTCGAAGAATGCCGTGCAGAAACTGCCGCCCTGAAAGCGAAAGGAATCACGCCCGGACTTGCCGTCGTGCTTGTCGGCAATGATCCGGCCTCTGCTGTTTATGTAGGTTCTAAAGCCCGCACCTGCGCGGATCTCGGTTTCCACTCGGTGAAGATCGAGTTGCCCGCGGAAACAACTCAGGAAGAACTGCTCAAAGTGGTCGCCGATCTCAACGCCGACCCCGCTGTCCACGGTATCCTCGTGCAATCGCCGCCGCCGAAGCACATCGACGAAGAAGCTGTGATCCGCGCCATCGATCCCCGCAAAGACGTGGACGGTTTCCATCCAGAGAACGTGGCGAAGCTCGTCCTCGAAGACCCCACCGGATTCGTGCCCTGCACGCCCGCCGGTTGTATGAAACTGCTGGAAATTTCCGGCATCGATACGAATGGCGCAGAAGCAGTTGTGATTGGGCGCTCGATGATCGTCGGTAAACCTATGGCTATGCTGCTGGTTGCGAAAAACTCGAACGCCACCGTCACCATCGCCCACTCCCGCTCGAATGACCTCCCCGCCATCTGCCGCCGCGCCGACATCCTGATCGCCGCCGTCGGTCGTCCGGAAATGGTCAAGGCGGATTGGGTGAAACCCGGTGCGGTCGTCATCGACGTCGGCATTAATCGTGTTCCCGACCCCTCTAAAAAATCCGGCCACCGCCTCACCGGTGATGTCGATTTCGCGGAAGTCGCCCCGCGCTGCGCCGCCATTACGCCTGTCCCCGGCGGGGTCGGCCCGATGACCATCGCCATGCTGATGAAAAACACCCTGCAAGCCGCGCGGCAGCTTGGTCAGTGATGTTTTGTTTCCCTGCTTGCAATCTTTTCCTGTAAACGGAAATATAAATTTACTCCGCATCAGTCATCTCGAAACATTCATCAAAAAATCGTTATGGTCATTAAAATGGTAACTTTTCTCGCTGTGCTCCATCTCGGAACTTTAACCGTGAATTCGCAGCAGATCGAGGTGAATGCTATCGCAGCAAAGGTCAATGGTAGCGCGATAACCAAGAACGAGGTTGCCTTCATGCTATCGCCCATCTACGCCCAGCTCACTACTCAGTTCCCCCGCCGCGGTCCCGAGTTCGAAAAGCAATTCACCGAGGCGCGCGAAAAAATCCTACAGGAACTCATCGACCGCCGTATCATCCTAGACGAGTTTAAACAAGTTGGTGCTAGTATCCGCCCGTATTTGATCGACGAGGAAGTTAAGCGCCAGATTCGCGAACTCTATAACGGCGACGAGTCGCTGTTCCGTGAGGAATTGAAAAAATCCCGCATGACGATGGACGGATACCGTGAGATGACGCGCGAAAAAATGGTCGTGCAGGCGATGCGTGCGCAGCAATTTTCCGATGCCCCTCCACCACTGCCAAATGAGATTCAAAACGAATATAACGAGGTAAACTCCACCCTACGTGATGTAACTAAGGACAACATCACCTTTAGGAAAATATTCATCCCGTCTGCCGATCCTGAGAACCCTTTAGCCACCCCAGAGACGCAGCTTGCGTTAGCCGAGGATATCACAAAGCAGGCGAAGGAAGGTAAATCATTCGAGGAACTCGCTAAAACCTACTCCAAGGACGCGTTCGCGGATCTTGGTGGCCTTCAGGATAACCTGCCCCGTACTGACCTTTCTCCGGAATTCTCAGCCATCCTTTTTGATGCTCCTGAAAATCAAGTCGTGGGCCCGCTGCTTGATCCACGGGGGTTCACTTTAGTTATGGTTCTCTCAAAAGTCCTTGGGCCCGCTCCTGCGCTTTCTGCCGTTCGTCCGATGATTGAAGAGCGCGTTCGCCGCAAGAAAACATCCGAGCAATACGACCGTTGGATCGAATCACGCCGCAAACAAGCAATGGTTACCATATCCAAAAACTGAGTCGTTGGCGGATCGTTAAACACCACCCATTCATTGCATGGAAGAACGCAACGCAATTAAGGGCAATGTCGATAAGGGTGGTCTGGAAGAGGTTTCCCGCGCTCAAGACCTTGCTGTGAACCGGGAGGTCGCAACCACACGCATCACTGCGAACACCGACGATACGGCGTCCCTCGAAGAGGGCAAACGCCATCTCATGCAGGAAACTGAAGCCCCAGACACACCTTCACCTCCAGACCCTATTCCATTCGTTACTCAGGAAGTTGTTCCGACCCTTAAAATCGCAAAGCCTGCCTCATCCATCTTGCGACGTGCTGTAGTACCGAACACAACATCTGCAGGGATTACCATTTCCAAGCCTAAGCTCATTCCCGCCGCAAAGCTTTCTCCAAGTCCTGTTTCCGCGACAAAGTTAACTGAGGTTTCTACTCCCGTGCTTACTGCCGCGACTCCTAAGAAAAAAGGCCTGTCCAATGGAGTAAAAACAATGACCGCGGCCGTGCTCGGAATTCTCGCGGTAGTTTTGGCAGTATTCCTACTCAAAAAAAGCGGGCAAAACGCCGAGAACAAGCTCTACAATGAGATGATCACCCTTGTTGAGAAAGATGCAAAGGAAGTGCCTGTGGACAAGCGCAGGCTCGAGATCCTACTCCGGACCGCCACCGATGTTGGAGCCAACGACAAGCGTGAAGAGATTTATATGGCGCTTTATCTTGCGAAAGCAACCGATGGTTCGGATGTGGACGCACGCATCGCCGAATGCGCCATCACTCAGGAAATGATTCCCAACATCAGGATTGTCCTGCTCCGGGATGTCCTGCGCAAAAGGAATAACCCGGCGATCATCGGCACCCTGATGAAATTCGCCCGATCCACCAAGGATGTTCCGGCCGCCGTCGCGGCGATCGAGGCCACCCGTTTCATGATAGATGACAGCCATCTCGCCGAGTTCCTTGATATCATCAAAACCTCAAATGAAACGGAGATGACAATAGCAGTCGAGGCGAACGCAGCAAAAATCATTGAGAAAAGCAATTCCAAGAAGGCCTTGGCAAACGCCATTACCGCCGCTTATGACTCCGCCCCGAATGACTCGATACGCCACACCTTGCTCAGGCTGATGGGACCAATCGGCGGGAACAAAGCGCTTGAGTTGGTGAAGAAGAATCTCGATAGCGGCAGCATGAACGACAATCTCGCTGCGTTCGTTGCCCTTGGTAAATGGGGAGACCGAGATGGATATACCACGCTGATCGAATTTCTGGATACGTCCAAAAATCTTGATATCCGCAACCGTGCCTTCAACGCAGCCTTCGAATTCGCGTTCCAGAGCAAGACGGACATCCAGGAGAACTGGACTCAGCTCTCTGAGCAGGCCAAAACTAAGGACGCAGAGCTTAAGTTGATACGTGGATTGGTTCGCGTAAAACCCGAACCTTGGGTTTATGTAATCATCCAGAAATATGCCGACAGTTCTCAATTCGACGATGTCAAAGACTTAGCTTTGGATGCAATCGTCAGGATCAAGGATTTCGAAAACGTTCAGGGCGGCGGCGAAGATGAGGAGTGATCCTTGACCCGACACCAGGTCTAGGGCATTCCATCCGAACGCATGTCACTCATCCCGGAACAACAGCTTGCTCTACTCACGGCGGGCACCGCGAAAGTCCTTTCCGAAAAGGAACTCTTGGAGAAACTCGGCCTCGGACGCCCGCTGCGCATCAAGCTCGGCGTTGATCCCACCGCGCCGGACATACATTTCGGTCACACGGTCGTCATTGAGAAGCTCCGCCAGTTCCAGCAGCTTGGCCACCAGGCGGTATTGCTTATCGGCGATTTCACTGCCACCATCGGCGATCCCTCTGGCCGCTCCGTCACCCGCCCGCCTCTCACCCGCGACGAGGTTCTTGCCAACGCCGAAACCTACACTGAGCAGGCTTTTAAGATCCTCGATAAAAGTAAAACCGAGGTCGTTTACAACGGCGATTGGTTCCGCAAAATGAGCTATGAGGAAATTCTCAAGCTCAACGCCCGCGTCACTCTCCAGCAAATGCTCCAGCGGGAGGATTTCCGCAACCGCCTCGATTCAGGTCAGGAAGTCCGCCTCCACGAGCTACAATACCCCGTCATGCAAGGCTGGGACTCAGTAGAGATCCGCGCCGATGTCGAACTCGGTGGCACCGACCAGCTTTTCAACATCCTCGTCGGCCGCGACATGCAGAAGGCCGAGGGACAGCCCCAGCAGGTGGTCATAGTTATGCCCCTTCTCGAAGGGCTAGATGGCGTGAAGAAGATGTCGAAATCCTACGGAAACTACATTGGCGTCTCCGAGCCTCCGCAGGAAATGTTTGGCAAGCTCATGTCCGTCTCCGACGAACTCATGGATCGCTACTACCTGCTCCTCCTTGGTGAAACACGCGACGCGTCCTCGCACCCCATGGATTCCAAAAAGTCGCTCGCGGAGAAACTCACCGCCCGCTACCACGGCGCGGAGGCGGGTGCCGCAGCACGGGAGGATTGGGATACGCGCTTCTCGAAAAAGGATCTCACCGCCGCCGAGCTTCCGGAAATTAGCGTCCCCGCCGATTCCACTGTTCTCAGCCTCACCGCCCACGCCTTCCTCACCGCCTTCGGTATTGAGAAATCCAACGGCGAGTTACGCAAGCAGTTCATCCAGTCCGGCTCCGTCCAACTCAACGGCGAGAAACTCACCGATCCTTTCCTTGTTCTCGCTACGAAATCCGGCGATGTCCTCAAACTTTCCAAGAAACACGCAGTCCGCCTGAAATAAAAATCCTACTACTAGCGTATAATAAATAATCATGAAACCGATCCTAGCCCTCGCCCTTCTCACCTCCCTTGCAGCAGCGGAGGAAACGAAACTTTTCAACGGAACAGACCTTACGGGTTGGGAAGGCGATCCGAAATTCTGGTCCGTACAGGATGGAGCTATCACCGGAGCCTCCACCCCAGAAAATGCCGTCCCACACAATACATTCATTGTCTGGAAAGGCGGTGAACCATCCGATTTCACCCTCAGGCTGAAGTTTAAAATGACACCAGGCGATGACAAAAAATTCACCAATAGCGGTATCCAATTCCGCAGCAAGGTGATCGATGCTGCAAAGTTTATCGTCGGTGGTTACCAAGCGGATTTCGAATACGGTGAACAATACAGCGGCATTCTCTACGAGGAAAGAGGCCGCGGGATCCTCGCAAAGCGTGGTGAGCAGGTTGTCATTAAGCAGGGTGAAGCTCCCGGCAAACCGAAACTCGAGGTTACTGGTAAGGCCGGTGATTCCGCCGAAATCCAAGCAGCTATCAAGAAGGACGATTGGAACGATTACAAGATCGTTGCCGAAGGAAATAACGTGAAGCAATACATCAATGGCAAACTCACTGTCGATGTTATCGATGAAACCGCAGAGGCTGCAAAGTCCGGCGTCATCGCCTTCCAGATGCACCAAGGGCCACCGATGAAAGTCCAATTCAAGGAGATACTGCTAACTACCAAGTAAGCGACAACCCACCCTCGACATTCTTCGGCGACCTTGCTAACTCTGCTCGGTCTCCGCATTTTTGCGCCCGTAGCTCAGGTGGATAGAGCATCCGCCTTCTAAGCGGAATGTCGCAGGTTCGAGTCCTGCCGGGCGCACTCTTATCTATAACAGTTTGCGGTGGCTTTCTCTAATCCAACGTAAATGTCGGAGATAAGTCGCTCGGCGGTCGGAATGAGTTGTGCGTCAAGTCGGGCAAGTCGGGCAAGTCGGGCAAGTCGGGCAAGTCGGGCTGGACGGGCTGGACGGGCAAGTCGGGCTGGACGGGCTGGACGGGCTGGACGGCTGAGAAAGCTTGGTTTTCTATGGCTTTGGCAACCTCCGGATCGGTGGCGAGTGCGGCTAGTCTTGCCACGTTCTCAAGTGCTTCGTCTGTGACTTGTCCGGCTGCAATGGCGCAGTTTTTTTCTGTTCTACCTGCAAATGCATCCCCACAGCATAGACTGTTAGATGTATTTACAGAAAACAACAGAAACCGGTTGGTGAAACGCCCCCGGTAAGACCAATATTAAAATATTACTTTTCTCGCAGACAACCACCCACTTGTGGCGGAGCTATCGGACCGGCAGCTCGCCGCCTATAATGCCGCGGACTTGCATGAATTCTGCGCCTGCTATCATCAACATGTGCGGATACTCGACGAGGACGGAAATGCGACCTGCGAGGGTATGGAAGCGTTCCGTGCACGGTATGCGGCGCTCTTTGGTTCCTGCTCCGAGGTCCGTGCAGCGATCCAACAGCGCATCGCCCTCGGCCGCAGCGTGGTCGAGCTGGAAGTCTATCAACGCCGCCCCCATGCCAGCGGACTACTTGAGGAGGGAGAAGTGATTGTCCGCTACACCGAGCGCGACGGTCTCATCGCCATCGCTCAGTTCATCAAAGGCTGAAATCCACTAATTTTCGAAAAAATGAACGTTTTTATCTGCGGCGACATGGAAGGCATCACCGGCGTGGTACACCGCGACCAGCTCATCCCAGAAGGCCACGGCTGGCAGGCGGCCCGCAAGCTCTATACTGCTGATATTAACGCTGCAATCCAGGGTGTGCTCGATGAGTGCCCTGAAGCCTGCGTCCGCGTGGCGGACGGCCACGGGACCATGCGTAACATCCTAATTGAGGAACTGCACGACGCGGCCGAACTGGTGACCGGCGGTGCCAACTACCGGAATCGGCCCTTTTGCCAATTGCAGGGTCTGGACGGGTCGTTTGATCTTGGGTTCCTCGTCGGCTTTCACAGCCGCTCCGGCTCGGGTGGACTGCTCCAACACACGCTGGTGGGTACCAACATCCGCAACATCCAGCTCAACGGCAAGGTGGTCGGGGAGATCGGGATTAATGCCGCGGTGATGGGAAGCTTCGGCGTTCCGGTGGGACTCGTCACCGGGGCCAGCGATCTCGAAGCCGAGATGACCGCCGATCTGACCGGAGCTCCGGTGTTTGTCAGCACCAAGCAGACCCTGGGGCCCAGCGCGGCGATCTGCCTGCCGCCCGGCCGCAGCCTGCCTGCGATTCGGGAAGGCGCGCGCCGTGCCGTCATGCGCTATCGGGAGGGCGGGTTGAAAGTGCCACCGGTGCCGGCGGGTGGCGTGATGATGGAAGTGGAAACCTATCGTCGGGAGATGGCGGAGCAGGCGCTCTTGGTCCCGGGGATCGAGCGCAGTGGCGAATGTTCCTTCAGGGTGTGCGGGTCGACCGCGGCCGACGTCTTTCCGATCGTTTGGCATGGCATCGTGCGGGGACTCGACCAGGAAAGCGCGTGGTTGTCGTAACAGTGTCAGTCTGAATTCACCAGGTCGGTTTCGTGACCGTGGCTGCAGGAGAGCGAGCCACCGAATCTCGTAAGCTGGGATCTGCCGCTCCGGGAAATGCGCAGCAGCACGCCGCGACCGGCTTCGAAGGGCAGCGTGATATCGTGGACCGTGCCGTTCCAGTGGACGGTGACCGGCACTTCCACGGCACTGGCATCTTCAAACCGGCCGGGCCGCAGCGGATAGGTGAGGCCCGCCGCTTGCGGGTGGGCGAAGAAAATGACCAGATCACCGTCCACCACCCGGCAGCGGTGCGGCGGCAGCAGCGGTCCGGTGAGCAGCGGCGCTCGCGCGGCAACTTCGCTGAAATGATCCGCCACGCGACCGGGACGCGTGAGTTCGTCGAGCTCATTTGTGTAGTTCGTCGCTGCAACACGGCCGGGTTGGCGGGGCAGGCGTTTGAGGTAGACGGGAAGTCCCTGCCTCGCGAGGCGGACCACGGCGGCAAGGGCATCGATATCTAGCCACTCACAATCGAGATAGAGCGAGGAGAATTCCGCCTTGCCGCAATGGAGGATGCCGTCGCGGAACTCGGCATCGCGCAGGAAGTGCTCCGAGACCCAGGTGGGATGGTAGCCGGCCAGTTCGGCGGGGAAACGCAGGTCATGGAGTTCCCAGTGATACTCGCCGCTGGGCTTGCGGTCTTCTTCGGGCAGTTTGCCGAGCATGCGCTTGTCTTCCAGCGGCAGATAGACGGCCACATCGTGGTAGGGTCGGCCCTCGCGCATGGCGGCACAGACTTCTGCAAAGTAGGCATTGCAGGCGGGGAGTTCGTCGGCAAAGGCGGCGTCCGGCCCGATGTGAACCGAGGCATAGAACCAGCGCGAGCGCTGTTGTTCCAGCGTAAGCCAGGAGGAGCGCAGCGGGGTGCCGTGCCAGATGAGGTGGTTGACGCCGTTGGCGACGAGCGCGTCGCCTAACAGATAGATGTCGCCGATCCGTTCCTCGCCCTGGTGAAGGCCCGGACCGGGCCAGCGGCGCCAGCCGTAGAGACAGGTGAAAGCCTCGGCGGACACGATGGAACGCCCGGCAAGGACCGAGGCGGAAGCGGCGATCTGGCTGAATTCGGGATCGAACAACAGGGTTTCGCTTTCCGGTACCTCGGCGGCGGCGTAGGCGGCTAACAGGTCGGTGGGCGCGCCGTGGCATTGCACGCGGGCGAAGCCCCCGTGACGCCGGCACTCCTCCGCATAGGCTTGATAAAACTCCCGCAGAACATATTCGCCGATGAGCTTCCGGTAGTCGTAGCGTGCATCCGGGTGCTCATCGAGCACCGACATAAACGGCTCGATATCGTAGCCGAAGCGTTTGCGGAACGCCCCGCCGAATCCCGTCGTCCACAGACCCTCGGTGCGCACTTCCCAGGAGTCGCAGAAGAACGCGGGCCTGCGGCCACCGGTGAGCGCGGGAGCGAGCGCTGCGGCCATGACGGAGGCGTAGCGTCCGAGCGCGGTGGCATCGAGATGGTTGAGGATGAGACCTTCCTCCGGCAATTCCCATGACTTCAGTAGACGCTGTGGCGACGGTCCGTCGTGGTTGAGCGCGGCATCTTCCGCGGGAACAAAAGTGCCGCCGAACGGCCACAGCGTCCCGAACGTGAAATCACAGCCAAGTCCGATGGACGCGGCGTGGGAGCTGGCGTGAGCGACGAGCCGCGACCATTCGGGGGAGAGCCATTCCACCCCGGACTCCTCCCCCGGCTGTGGATAGACCCAGGCAATCTCCACCCCGCCGAATCCCATGTCTTTCAGCCAGTCGAGTTGGTTTGTTAGATCATCGCGGCGAACCGGGTTAGCAAACCACCACCAGCGCGTCCAAGGGCGCGAATCGGGATAATGGTTGGGCTGGTTCACGGAGCAACCGCTACGGGTGGACACGAGGCTCCACCCGCAAGTTCATGTTTGGCAAAGATGGTCGGACCGAATCACGGCTCCACCACTTTGAGACGTGCGAACTTGGTGGGATCGCCGTTCATCGGGATGGAAACCACGACCGTATCGGTGGCACCATTGTCGGTGATCTGGATTGTGACACCGCCGACACCATTGACGGCCCGCGTCCAAAGGCCGGAGAGAGCCGTGGCATGCTCGATGTAGGGATCGAGGTCGATCGAGTCATCGCTGCGGGTGAAGGTCACCACTAGATTGCCACCGGTGACTGCTGAAACGGGCAGGCCAGCACGCGACGAGGCACCCGGATTGGCCGGATTCGGTTCGCCGCCGGTCACAAATTCGATGCCGTTGGGGATGCCGTCCTTGTCGGGGTTCGCATCGAATGCGGCGTCAGGTCCTGTCAGGCCTTTGGCGGTGGCCCAGGATTCGAAAGGCGGCGTGGAGGATCCCAGCGGGAAGTCGGCCAAATAGACCTGGCTTTGGGGCGTCAGGAAGTTCGTTTGGACGTCAAGAACCGCCCAGGTGCTGGCATCGTGACTACCTTCTAAGCGCCAGGAGACTGGGGCACGGCCGCCATTGTCATCAGACATTCCGATGCGGTAAGCGGTGACATTGGTGCTGGTGCCGAAGTCGAGGATCAGGCGGGCATTGGTATGGCTGAAGTTGAGCCATTTGGTGCCGAGGTTGTTGTCATTGCCTTCTGCCGGACCTTCGCCGCCGGGAGAATCCGCCGGCGTTTCGCTGGCGGTGGCACCAGCGATGCGATTGCCGTTGAGCACCATCTGGAACTCCCCGATGGAAACCATGCCTTCACCGGGATTTCGCAGCGCGGTGGGCGCGAAACGGTAGTAGCGGTAGGGCCCGGGCAGGACGACGCCGACCACAACGGTGGCGTTGGTTGTGCCGTGGGGATTGGTAGCGGTGAGCGTGTAGGTCGTGCTGGCCGCCGGGGTGACCGACTGGCTGCCGCTGGCGGCGAGGCCGGTGCCAACGCCGTTGTCAATGCTGATGCTGGTGGCACCGCTGACGCTCCATGCCAGGGTGCTCGACCCGCCCGGATTAACCGTGAGCGGGTTCGCGGTGAACGAAGCGATGGTCGGCGCGGAAATCGTGACCGTGGCGGTGGCGTTCACCGTGCCTGAGCCGTTGGTTGCGGTGAGCGTGTAGGTCGTGACGGTAGCCGTCGGGCTAATGGATTGGTTGCCGCTGGCGGCGAGTCCGCTGCCGATCCCTTGATCGATGCTGATGCTGGTGGCACCGGTGACATCCCACGCAAGGGTGCTCGATCCACCCAGACCGATGGTGGTTGGTGTGGCAGTGAACGAACCGATCTGAGGTAGGCTGCCGCCGCCGAGGTTGCCGGGGATGGTCACGGTGTCCATACCCATCCATGCCCAACTGCCGTGGTTGCTGTCCACGAGGTCCAATGTATAAGTGGCGACTTGGTCGAGCGCTGCGAGTTGGGCGGCGGTGAAGCCGACTTGAACATAGGAATTACCCCCTTCGCCGTTGGATCCGGGATGGCGGGCGGAAAGCACATACAATCCGGTGTTGGCATTGCGCAGGGCGATGCCTTGGAAGCCACCATTGTTCACCGAATTGGTTGGCAAGGCGGACACGGCGGTGCCTGCCAAGGTGGCTACATTTCCAGCGCCGCCGGCTAGCCACGCGATGAGGTCGCCGTTGCCATTCAGGGTAAAGGATGGCGAACGCAGGATCATCGTCGGATGAGCGTTGTCGTGATATTGCGAGCGGATCGAGTTGGTACCCAAATGCACATCGCCATGACCGGTGGTGGTGGACCAGCCCTGGGAGCCGGTGTTGCCGAGGGAGACATCCGTCCAGGTCTGGAAGGTCGCGTCGTCGAAGTTATAGTTCAGCGGTAGGCCGAGGACTACTTGGATGGTGACGGTTTTGCTCTTGGTGACACCTCCACCGGTGGCCGTGAGGTTATAGGTGGTGGTGGTGGTTGGAGAAATACTCTGCGAGCCGCTGGCGGCCACGGTGCCGATGCTCTGGTCGATGCTGATACTGCCAGGATCGGCCCCGGTGACACTCCAGTTCAGGGTGGAAGAGCCGCCGGTGACGATTTGCGGGGCGCTGGCGGTGAAGGTGATCTCGGGTCCGGCAAACGGCGCGATCGTGAAGTCTGGTAGATAGCGGTCGCGGTTCGTGGTTGTGGCGTAGTCGGTCTTTTCATCGACTAAAACCCAGTTGGCGCCGTCGTGGCTGCCTTCCACGCGCCAGGAGACCGGGTCGCGCTCGTCGGAGTCGTTGGCGGTGCAGATGCGGTAGCCGTTGACATCGGTGGTAACGCCAAAGTCGTATTGCAGCGGCGGCATGCCGGAATCATTCCACTTCGAGTCTCCTTGATTCGTATCCCCTGGCTGCCCGGAGGCGACGAACATGGGTCGGTTGTCGTTGGCCTTGCGGGCACCCTCGCCGTGGGTCACCGGTTTGGAGGCACCGGGGGCGGTCACGCCGGATGCGGGGCAGGGGATCCATGTGCCGTTCAGCAGCATCTGGAACTCGCCGATCTGGAAGTCTGCGCCGTCGACACCCGGAGGAGTCCCCCCCTGCCGATCCTTGGTCGGCACGAAACGATAGTGGCGGAACGGCCCGGGGCCGAGCACGATGACCTCGGTGGTGGCGGTGGTGGTGCCTTGGGCATTCGTCGCACTGATCGTGTAGGTCGTATTGGCGGCGGGCGAAACGCTCACGGATCCGGTGGCGGGTCCTGTTAGATTGCCGGGATTGATGGTGACCGACGCGGCTTCGATCACATCCCACGAGAGTGTGGTGCTGTCACCGGGGTCGATGACCGTCGGCGATGCGGTGAACGACGCGAC
>CAMAXN010000046.1 GCA_945862245.1 Prosthecobacter debontii | reverse complement strand
TGACCCGCCGTGTATTGGGCGCGGACGACATTTTCAGCGACTTTTTCCGGTGTGTCCCATTGCCGCAACGAGCGAATGACTTTGACTTTCTCATCGCGCACACCATCCGCAGAAAGGTCGGTCGGCGGTTCCATAGCAACGAGGCTGAGCAGTTGGAGGAGGTGGTTCTGCACCATGTCGCGGAGGGCCCCCGACTTCTCGTAGTAACCACCGCGCCCGCCCTCCATGCCGAGGTTTTCCGAGCAGGTAATCTGCAAGTGGCTGATACAGCGGTTGTTCCAGAGTGGCTCGAAAATCGCGTTGGCGAAGCGCAGCACCATCAGATTCTGGGCGGTCTCCTTGCCGAGATAGTGATCGATACGGTAGGTGTCTTTTTCCGCGAAGGTTTCGCTGACCACCTTGTTGAGATGTTTGGCGGTCTTGAGATCGGTACCGAAGGGTTTCTCAATGATCACACGTGCCCAACAGCCGTCCTTGGCATTGTTGAGTCCCGCACCCTTTAGGCGGATCAGTATCTCATCGAAAAACTCCGGCGCTGAGGCGATGTAAAACAAGCGGTTACCCTTACCACCGCGGCCGGCGTCGATCTCATCGAGGCGTTTGGCAAGCGAGGCGTAGCCATCCGCATCGTTGAACTCGGACCTGTGATAGCTAACGCTGCTTATGAAATTATCCCAGACCTCAAAGTTATGGCCGCTGCGGGAAACTCTCCGGTTCAGCTGCTCAAGGCCAGAGCGGAACTCGACGTCTGATTTCTCGCGGCGGGCAAAGCCGATGATGTTCACGCCGGTCGGTAGCTCGCCATCGACGGCGAGGTTGTAAAGCGCGGGGATGAGCTTGCGGTGGGTGAGGTCTCCGGTCGCGCCGAAAATCACCACGGTGCAGGGCTCGGGCCGGTTACGTGAAACGAGATCTTCGCGAAAAGGATTCGACATGGCGGTGCCGAAGGTTTCAACGGATGGCTTGATAAGGCAACGCGAAAGCGGGCGGGCTATCGACGGAGTTGTGCGAGATTATGTAAATCGCTGCGATCTATAACAATAAGCAGGTTGAGATCTTCGGCGAGATTGGTTCGCATTTTCGGAAGCGTGCCTTGGCGGGCATTACGGAATCACGATGCTGTGCCTTTCCCAGAAAGCGCGGAGACCTTCCTCGCTACCCTTGAAAACGTTGCGCTCCATGGGATGCGCGAGGTTCCCTAAAAAGCGCGGGCTGCGCCAGCGCGGGGTGTCGTAGTGCTTAGCGCGCGAGGCGCCGTTTTCCCAGATGACCCCGCCGTATTGCCACATACTCCAGCCGCCCCAGATGCCATAGAGTTCGCAAAGGCTATCCGGTGTCAGCCCACCTCCGGCCATGATTCGTTCGGTACCGCCGGGTCCGTAGAGCGCAAGCCAATAGGGCGTGCGCCGGATCACAGCTTTCTGCGCCGGGGTAGCGTTCCTCATGCGCGAGCGCAAGCCGTCACTGTTCTCTAAGTAAGTGACAGGATAGACTCGAGTGCGCTGATGCACGCGCTCGATGAATTTCACTAGCCGATCCGGCGTGGAAAGTGTGTCGAAATCGCCTACCAGTAAGATGCGTTTCGCAGAAAGTCCCCGCGAACGGGCGATGGCGAGGACACGGTTTACGAAACTATCCGCCTGCGCCGCCGGATCTTGATCCATCGTGACGTAGTGATATGCGCCAAGCATCATGCCCTCGCGGTCGGCGGATTTCAGGAAATCACCGAATTTAGTGTCAAGCAAAGGGCCTTTCGCTGAGCGGGCGATCAATGCTAACCCGCCGTTCTTGCGGAGAGCGGAAAGGTTGTGTTCCGAGTATCGCTCTCCGCCACGCTGTATTTCCTTAGGATCCCAGTCAGAAACATTCAGCACCGCCGGCGAGCGAGAGACGCTAGTGCCGCCGAAGCCGCCGCCAAGACGCGGAATGCTGCCGCGACCACTGCCACTGCATTGAATGAGGAGCGCAAAGAGAAGAAGGGGGAGAAGGCGGAGCAATTTTTTCATTTTCCTAACAGACTATTATGAATCGTGCTCGGCAAGTGGCGAATAGGCAATTCTAGTCTTGAAACACGGCGTTGATTCACGGCGGTGCGCACTTAATGGCGTTCGTGCTGGGTGGGGCGGAAACGATCCCATCTTCGTCTTAATTTCCGCCATCGTCCGAGGTTTATCTAGGGCACAATGCGTAAGTCGGAATTAGCTCAGTTGGTAGAGCGTCTCGTTCGCAATGAGAAGGTCAGCGGTTCGAATCCGCTATGCTCCACGTGTAGTGCCCCGCCAAATGGTACCTGCATATTGTCTAGTAAACAGTTTGATCGTGAAGAAGTTTTAACCTCGAAAATCGACCATGATCATGAAACGAAATTATAGATACCGCGCACCCGACTGAAGTGCAAGATCGACCCACTCGTCATCGAGAGGAAATTCTACAAAAAAAATGCGAGCAGCTACTGCTCTACCAACTCCGCGCCTTTGATCAGGCGGCAAAATTCCTTCTTCGTAACATCGTGGAGCGAACCTTCCACTGCCTCTGGGTTGTCGGTTTCCTTGTAGCGGATGGCCAGACGCTCCCAAATAACGATACGTAAATAGCGGTCATCCTTTTTCCAGAGCTGGTTCTGCGCGAGTCGGATCATAGATAATTTGTGAGGCTATTAAGGCTTTGGCGCGATGATATTCGGTAGGATCCGGCGGCCGGGGGCGGTCGTTTGAAAGTTAGGATTATGCAGAATTAGAGCCGCCAGCGCAACCCGGGCGAAATGTATTAGCAAAACTACCAAGAATATCTTCGCGATATCTGTGCATCGCCGAAGCCGTAGGCAACTAATGTGCCATCAGCATTCTCAGTGCGCGGGTTTCGCTAGCAATATCCTCGGCAAGGAGCAGGTGGGAAACGACCACGCAGCGCCGCGCTCCTGCGCCTAGGACTTCGCCGAGATTGTCTGGCTTAATTCCGCCGATACAGAAAGCGGGGATTTTCAATCCTACCTCGCGCTCCATTTCGGCAATGTCCTCCAAACCAATGGCAGGGCGGCCGGGTTTCGTCGGTGTCGGAAAGAGCGGGCCGAAGCCGATGTAGTCCGCGCCATCTGCTAGCGCCTGTTTCGCCTGCGCTAGGCTGTGGGTCGAACGACCGATGATCATTTCCACGCCGATACTACTACGGACATCGTAGATCGAGCCATCATCTTGGCCGATGTGGACGCCGTCGGCACCGATTCCCATGGCGAGCTCCGGGTGGTCATTGAGGATAAAAGGCACGCCCGCCACTTTGCAAAGCGGTATAATTTTCCGCGCGGCGGCGGCGACCTTTTTTTGGTGGATACCCTTAGCGCGGAGCTGGAGTATGTCGGCGCCACCTGCGAGTAGTTTCGCAGCGACCTCTTCCATCGCGTCCTCCGCGACGTATCCAAAATCGACGATTCCGTAGAGGCGGGCGTCGGCGGGGATTTTCACAGCCCTTTTTCCTCAAGGAATCGCCCGACCCAGCCAATGTCGTAGTTTCCGCTTTCGAAATCCGGATGGTTGAGGATTTCCTGCTGGAAAGGGATGGTCGTCTTGATGCCGTGTATGGTGAACTCGCCGAGCGCGCGTTTCATCCGTGCGATCGCGATCTCGCGGGTGGCTCCGGTGATGATGAGCTTGGCGATCATCGAATCGTAGTACGGCGGCACCGAGTAGCCGGAATATACATGGGTATCGACGCGCACGCCTTTCCCGCCCGGCGCGTACCAGAGCGTGATCGTGCCCGGGCTGGGCATGAACTTGTTGTAGGGATCCTCGGCATTGATACGGCACTCGATGGAGTGGCCGCGCGGGGTGGCTTCCAGAACGTGGCGTGAAAGGGATTCGCCGGCGGCAACACGGATCTGCTCCTTGATCAGCTCACAGCCCATGACTTCCTCGGTTACCGGATGCTCAACCTGGATGCGAGTGTTCATCTCCATGAAATAGAAATTCTCGCCTGCTTCATCGACGAGGTATTCGATGGTGCCGGCGTTCTGGTAATTGATCGCCTTGATGAGATTCACGGAGGCCGCGCCCATGCGCTCGCGCATTTCCGGAGTTAAAAGGGGCGAGGGGCATTCCTCGATGATCTTTTGGTTGCGGCGCTGCATCGAGCAATCGCGCTCGCCGAGGTGGATGAAATGGCCGTGCGAATCGGCGATTACTTGGAACTCGATGTGGTGTGGGTTGAGCACCAGTTTCTCCATGTAGCAATCGCCGTTGCCGAAGCAAGCCATGGCCTCGTTGGAGGCGGCCTGGAAAAGCGATTTGAACTCCTCCGCCTGGAAGCAGGGGCGCATACCGCGCCCGCCGCCGCCGGCCGTTGCCTTGATCATCACCGGCAGCCCGATCTCCATCGCTTTCGCGTAGGCTTCGTCGGGATCTGTCAGGATTTCTGATCCGGGAGTGATTGGCACGCCATTCGCAACCGCGGTAGCGCGAGCACTGGCCTTGTCGCCCATCATGCGAATCACATCCGCGGAGGGGCCGATGAAAACGATGCCGGATGTCTCGCAGATGTCGGCAAAACGAGCGTTTTCTGAGAGGAACCCGTAGCCGGGATGGATGGCGTCGGCGCCAGTGATCTCGGCGGCGGCAATGATGCGGTCCGGCATGAGGTAGCTTTCCTTGCTGGGACCCGGCCCAATACAAACTGCTTCGTCGGCGAGCTGGACGTGCATGGAATCTACATCCACCTCGGAATAGACAGCCACCGATTGTACACCGAGCTCGCGGCAGGCTCGAATGATGCGGAGCGCGATCTCGCCGCGGTTCGCGACCAGGACTTTGTTGAACATGTCGGAAGCAGGCGTGGGTTATTTGATGCGGAAAAGAACGTCGCCGTATTGCACGGGATTTCCGTCGGCAGCCACCAGCGCACAGATCGTGCCGGATTGGTCCGCCTTAATCTCGTTCATCACCTTCATCGCCTCGATGATGCAAAGCGTCTGCCCTTCGGAAACCGCGGTGCCGACCTCCACGAAGTTCGGCGCGTCCGGCGCGGGCTTGCGGTAGAAGGTGCCGACCATCGGCGAGGTGATCTCGGAGCCTTCGGCGGCAGGGGCTGCGGCTACTTGGGGAGCGGCGGCGAGAAGTTGCGAAGCCGACGCGGAATGCTTGGACCCGGAAGATGGCATCGAAGCGAACAACGCACCAAGCTCCTCCATATCAGGTCCTTTTTTCAGTTTGAGGTGAAAATCTTTTTTAGAGAGATCGAAATGGGTCAGCCCATGCTCGTTCATCAGTTCCACGATCTTTCGGATTTCTTGCAAGTCCACGTGCGTATGTTTCTGGGGATGGTTGATGGGGAAGGGATCACCGCGACCCCGACGCGCGCTAAAGGTAGGAAGCGGCGGGAAAGCGCGTCAAGCATCATCCCTAGTGTGTGAAAGACAGCTTCGACCCTGATTTCGCCGGCCCGCTGGGCAAACTCGAGACCACCTTTTAGCGGGAGCGGAACAAGTGACTTACTCCTTCAGCTCGGAAAACTTCTCCGGGTTCGTGATCTCCAAGTTCGTCCAAGGCGCATCTTCCTTTTTGGCGAAGGCAAGCGGCGACGGTGAAATCCCATTTTCCGAAGCGTCGTGTAAGGCGGCGATAACTGCGGCAGGGTCGAGGCGGTTGAGGGGCTGGGCGGTGTAGCCAGAGCCGATGTCTGCGCCATTGGAAGAGCGTGCCTCGAAATGGAGGTGGGCGGGATAATAGCCGTTGCCCGTGCCGACAGTGCCGATCACCTCGCCGCGCGCGATGAGGGAGTTGATCGTGGTTTTGATCTCATGAAGATGAGCATACATGGTGTGAATGGGCTTCCCCTGTGGATCGCGATGGGCGAGGACGACGATTTTTCCCCACCCCGGCGAAGGCTCACCCGCATAGACAACTAGGCCATTACCCGCCGCGAAAACGGGATCACCGAGATCCGTGTTCATGCCGCCGATGCCGTTGAGGTCATCCCCGGTGTGATGGCCGCCGCGCTTCTCGTTCATGTCCCAGAATTTTTGGGCGTTGTAGGTGAGCGCGCCATTCTCGGAACCCATCGGCGTGTCCATGCGGTCGACAGTGGGGACTTGGTTTGCCTGCCAGGCGGAGAGGAAATGGAAACGCATGTCGGGCTTGCCGCTCTTTGGCATCACGAAGGGCACGTCCGCATCTTGAAAGCCGATGAGCGTTTCCTCCGGAGCAGCAGTCCGCGAACTTTTCCACACCAGGTAACCGACTAGACCCGCGGCAAGGGCGAGAGTAATGAGGAGGCGGGCGGCTTTCATGGGAAGAAATACGTGGGAGTTTTACCTTCGTATCAACGGCTTAGAAGCCGGCTTTGGGCGCGGCTCTCCACAAGTTCGCGCACTAGCGCGGGTCCCATGTAAACAAAGGAAGTATAGATTTGCACGAGATCTGCGCCGAGACGGAGCTTTTCTTCGGCGTCGGCTTTGCAGGAAATGCCGCCGACTCCAATGATCGGGATTTTTCCGGAAAAGGCGGTGGCGAACGCGGCGAGGACGTGGTTTGACTTTTCGAAAACGGGTTTCCCGGAGAGACCACCCGCTTCTTTTGCCCATGCGTGATCCTTCACTGGCTCTCGGTCAAGCGTGGTGTTGGTGGCGATCAGTCCATCGAGGCCACCCTCGAGGAAGACCTTTGCGAGTTCGGCTACTTGCTGATCGGTGAGATCGGGGGCGACCTTAAACAGAATCGGAACGTGTTTCCCATGGCGGGCAGCTAGGCTTTGCTGTGATTTTTTTAACGTCTCTAACAACCGTCCGGAGGCGTCGGCAGCCTGCAGATCACGCAGTCCGGGAGTGTTCGGCGAGGAAAGGTTCACGGCAATGTAATCCGCCACCGGATAGGCTTTTTCAAAACAGGCGAGGTAATCGTCCGCCGCGTTCTCGTTCGGTGTGTCCTTGTTTTTTCCGATGTTGAAACCGATGCGGCCGGTGAAGGACTTGTGGGCTCGGACGTTAGCGACGCCCGCGTCGATGCCGGGGTTGTTGAATCCCATTCGGTTGATGATCGCCTCGTGGGGGATGAGCCGGAACAGGCGCGGCTTGGGGTTCCCCGCCTGCGGGCGCGGCGTAATCGTGCCGATCTCGATGAACCCGAAACCAAGCCGCCCGAGTGCGTCTATAGTGTTACCCTCTTTGTCGAGACCCGCCGCAAGGCCGATGCGGTTGGGAAATTTCAGTCCCATCAACTCGATAGGCTCAGTCTGAGGAAGTGCTGGCGAGAAGGCATTTAGTAAACCGGTTTTTTCCGCAATACGCAGCCCCGCCATGCTTAGATGGTGGGCGGTTTCGGCATCCAGCGAGAACAGAATTTTCCGGGCGATAGGGTAGGCGGCGGCAAGCACGTAGTTATGCTGGTCGAATACTGCGGTTCTGCAAATCCCGAATCACTCCATCCCGCACTAAGGTTCTCCGCCTGAGACAGCGAGCGCATGGCAGGCCAGGTTATACACGCGGTATTTTACCCGAAAGGCGGGACGTCTGCGGGCAGTAATAATATAATATATGAGTGGGCGCGGCCGAGCAAGTAGAGCATGAACATAGCGGCACAAGCGGCGGTGTGACCTTCAAGAAATTTCGCAATGGCTTCGGTGCGAAATATGGCGGCAAAAAAATGAAGTCCATTAAAGCGGAGTCGGACAAAGAGGGTCAAATTTATCACTTCAACTGGAGACAATTAGGGTAACTTTGAGATGCTATGAAGATTACGCTGAAAGGTCTCTTGGGTAATATCGCCCGCGCCCGGCTCGCCGCCGTGGTATGGGGATGCAGGCGCCACCCGCCACCTTTGAATTAAACACATGAAACCGTTCCTACTTCTTGCGCTCACGCTTGCTTTCCTTGCTTCCTGCAAGGACAAGAGCCGCGTGAAGAAGGCGGAGCGAAGAAATAGCGAACGCATGCAACATGAAATCTTGGATAAGACCCTAGAAACCGGTAACTTCGTTTACATACGCGCCTTCAAGGAGGAGCGCGAGCTGGAGCTTTATTTAAAGAGCAAGTCCTCCGGCAAATTCGAGCTCTATCGCACCTATCCTATCGCCGCGGCCAGCGGCACGCTCGGGCCCAAGCTCAACGAAGGCGACCGCCAGATACCAGAGGGCTTCTACTTTTCCCACGCCAAGGATATGAACCCAAATAGCTCTTTCCACCTCTCCTTCAACGTCAATTACCCCAATGCCTATGACCGCGCCCACCAACGCACTGGCTCATTTATCATGGTGCACGGCAGCAACGTCTCCATCGGTTGCCTAGCTATGACCGATGAGAAAATCGAAGAAATCTACACTCTCTGTCAGGCTGCTCTTGATAACGGTCAGCCCTTCTTCGGCGTCCACATCTTCCCATTCCGCATGACCCCGGAGCGCATGGCGCAAGCTGCCGACAGCCCCCACCTTCCGTTCTGGAAAAACCTGAAAACCGGTTACGACTTGTTCAAGGAAAACAAAACCCCTCCGAACGTTAGCGTGGTCATGCAGGAACTGAAATATGCCTTCGAGTGAGCGCGCCAAGCGATACTTACGATCACATTCAGCATGGTTTGGCGATTTGTGAGTATCACAAGCGCCGGTGGGAATGGGATTCGGGGTAGGCGTTTGAGGACCTCAACGTAGGGTGATGTTTGCGTCCAAGTTGAGGAGGGCTTGGGCGAGAGCAGTGAAGGCGGCGAGCTCGGTGGAATCGAGTGCCCGATCAGCGGAAGAGTCACCAGTTTTGAGCAGGGCGGTGGCATCGGACAATTTTGAGGCGAAGAAGCCGCGCTGCTGAGTGATGAGTTCTGTTAGAATGGGCATCTGCCTGGAGCTGGGTTCGGTACAGGTGACTTCGCGGTAAGCCCATTTCGCGCGGGTTGCGTCGGTGGATCCACCCTCTTTCATGATACGCTCGGCGAGCTTGCGCGCGGTCTCGACGAACTGCGTGTCGTTCAGGAGGACGAGAGCCTGGAGGGGGGTGTTGGTAGCGGTGCGGTTTGTGGCGCAGACCTCGCGGGTGCCTGCGTCGAGCAGGATCATGTTTGGCGGGGTGGTGGTGCGCCGCCAGAAGGTGTAGAGCGAGCGGCGGTAGAGGCCGGGGCCTTTGTCCGCAGCGTATTCGGGTAGGAAACTATTAAGTTCTTTCCACATCGAGCCGGGCGCCTGGTAGGGTTTTACCGGCGGGCCGCCGATGGTGGGCACAAGCAGGCCAGAGAGCGCGAGCGCGGAATCGCGGAGCTGCTCGGCGGTGAGGCGGCGGGCGGGGCCGCGGGCAAGGAGGGTGTTGGCGGGATCGCGCTCGCGGAGCTCTTGGGAGATCTTGGAATCCTGTGCATAGGTAGCGGAGAGAACCATCTGCCTGATCGCACGTTTGTGATCCCAGCCGTGGTTCATGAAATCGCGGGCTAGCCAATCCAACAACGCGGGATGGGAAGGCTGTGCGCCCTGGAGACCGAAATTATCCGAAGTGACGACAATGCCTTTTCCGAAAACTTCCTGCCATATGCGGTTGATCATCACCCGTGAGGTGAGCGGATGATCGGGTGAGGTGAGCCATTTCGCGAAGCCGAGGCGGTTGCGCGGCTGGTCGGCAGGGAAGGGCGGCAGCCAATCGGGGGTCTCGCGTTCAACCTTCTCTCCGATCATCGTGTAGTCGCCGCGGGTAAGTATGTGAGCAGGAACGGGCTTAGCGGATTCACGCATGGTGACGATCTCGGGTGTACCGGCTTGGGCATCGCGGTAGGCGGTGCGGGCGGTAGAAAGTTTCGAGGCGAGATCGCGAGCGGCGGGATCGACGGCGGAGAGGTAATACTCCCGGAGCCGTGCGGCATCGGTGGTTTCCGCGAGGGGCTTTCCGGAGAAAATGGCAGCGACCTCGGCGGGTGTGATGGCGCGGGTGTGGACGGAGATTTCATCAACCATGCCGCCGCGCAGGCCGGGATCGCGTGAGCGGGCACCGAAACTGATCTTGTTTCCGCTCACAAAATTCCTTGTGAGGGTATCGGCGAGCACGGTGGTTTCGGCGGGCTGGCCGTTGAGGTAAATTTTCAATCCAGATGCTTCGCGCGAACCGTCGTTGGTGACGGTGAGATGTGTCCACTCGTTGGTCGGGATGGGGGCTGTGGTGGAGATGGTGGCGGCGTTGCCCGGGAACTCGCGGGCGAGCGACCAACTAAGTTTGCCATTTTGCAAAACTACCTCGTAGCCGGAGTAAGGCACGTCGGCGGAGGTAGTGTTCTGAAAAACGACGGCGCGGGGGTAGTCCTCGGCGGGCTTGAGCCAGAGGGAGACGGAAAATGGTTGGTCGGGGCTACGGAGATTGTAGTCCGGGATAGTTATTGCGGCATCGCCGTCGGTGAGGATGCCGCTACCGATGTGGCCGGGAGCCAATTGGTTGGCGCTGATGCCAGCCTTGTGTTCCGGGTTCACTAGGCTGGCGAGGGCATCAGGCGTTGCATCGAAGCTGAAGCGACCAGCGAGATCAGCTTCCGGAAAGGATTTCTCTCCAGTCAGCCATACCTGGAAAGCAGGCTCGGCGGCGACAAGGTGGGCGGCATAAGCGGCCTCGGCGGCGGCGATCTGTTGCTTCAATGTGGTGAGCTGCGCTTCCTGCTCGGGGCTGGGGAGTTCGAGCGCGGGCTGAGGTAGGATGCCGTTGGCCCAGCCGATCAGTCCGAACTCGTCGATGCTGTTAAAGAACGCACCCATCGAATAGTAGTCCTTCGCGGTGATCGGATCGTATTTGTGATCATGGCAGCGGGAACACTCCATGGTCAGCGCCATAAAAGCGGTGCCGACAGTGTGAATGCGGTCGGAAATGCCGTCTTGGCGGAATTCTTCAGGGACTGATCCGCCCTCGTTGGTTTTTCGGTGTATACGGTTGAAGGCGGTGGCGAGTTTCTGATCTCGCGTGGCTTCGGGCAGGAGATCGCCGGCGAGTTGCTGGGTGATGAACTGGTCAAACCGCAGGTTCTCATTGAAAGCCTTGATGACCCAGTCGCGATAAGGCCATACTTGCATGTCCACATCGGACTGGTAGCCGAAGGAGTCCGCGTAGCGCGCGACATCAAGCCACGGGGTGGCCATGCGCTCGCCGAAGCGCGGCGAGGCGAGCAGGCGATCAACGACGGTTTCCTTAGCGGACGGCGAGTTTTCTGTTAGAAAGGCGTCGATCTCCGCCTGGGTCGGCGGGAGTCCTGTTAGATCGTAAGTAACGCGGCGCAGCCAACGCTCGGCTGAAGCCGGTTCACTGGGGGAAAGCTTTTCTTTCTCCAAACGCGCGAGGATGAATGAGTCGATGGGATTCTTCGGCCATATGATGTCGGCGGTGGGTGGAACAGGGATTTCCTTCGGTGGGGCAACGAATGCCCAGTGTGTCTCGTATTCTGCTCCTTGTTCGACCCATTCCTTAATCAGGTCTTTCTGCTGCGCGGTGAGGGTGCGATGTGATTCTGGCGGAGGCATAACCTCGTCTTTGTCATCGGAAAAAATGCGGATGAGCGCCTCGGATTCGGGCGGGTTTTCCGGATCCCATGCAAAGGCCTCGATGGCGGCGGCGCGAATGTCGAGGCGGAGGTCCTCTTGGCGGTGCTTCTTGTCTGGACCGTGGCAGTAGAAGCAGTTCTCCGAAAGGATGGGCAAGATCTGGCGGGCGTAGGAGACTTTCTCCGCCGCCGCTTGAACTAGTGGGGCGATAGCGAGGAAAATGAAGATTTGGTTTATAATTTTCAAAATTTCACTCTACAAATTTGATTTGTGTGCGGACAGGTGTCTAAGGCTTTATCCGGCGATTTCAAACTCAATGGTTAACTTCTCGCCGACTTAGGTCGTGGCGCAAAGTTTTTTCGTGAAGTCCATGGGCATGCGGATGCTGCCGTAATAGGCGCGGCAACCGAAGACCATGCGCAGTGGAAGCCAAAATCGCAGTAAATGTGCCGCCGGAAATAGAGCATGGATTTATCGTAGATCCTAAAGGTGTGGTAGCGGTGCTTATCGGTGATGGCAAACAACTCCCGCCAGCTTCCCGAAGCTCACTCATTTTTTTGTTTTCCGGCGCATCGCAAGTAGATGCCAGCGCAAGGGACTCCAAAATCGAGGGGAAAAAATTAGTGAGACCGAGCGCAAAGAAAAATGTCACGCGTTAGCCGTTCCAGTCTGTTAAAGTTGCTTCGGATGAAAATCGTTAAACTGTTGGCGAATCTCGGCTACGGATCGAGAAAAGAGGTGGAAAAACTCATCAAGAGCGGAGTGGTCACCGATCGGGATGGCAAGATTTTGGGAGCCAAGGACTTTCCCGGTGCGGATCTCGTGCGGGTGCTTGGCGAGGAACTCGATCCCCTCTCCCCGCTCGTTATCATGATGAACAAGCCCGACGGATACACATGCAGCAACGACGATCCCGGCGCGACAATTTACGACCTCCTACCGCCCCGCTTTTCCAAACGCAACCCCAGCCTCAACTCCGTGGGACGCCTCGACAAAGACACCACCGGCCTGCTGCTAATGACGGATGACGGGAAATTCCTACATCAGGTGATCCACCCGAAATCCGGGTGCCTAAAGGTGTATCACGCAACCCTCGACCGTCCTCTAAGAGGCGACGAAGGCGCGGTCTTCGGCTCCGGGCAATTTCTTCTTGAAAGCGAAGTGAAGCCGCTGCTTCCCGCTGGTTTCGAGGCGCTGGGGGAAAAGGACGCGCTCATTACTCTGCACGAAGGCCGCTACCATCAAGTGCGCCGCATGTTCGCCGCGGTCGGCAATCACGTCGTTTCCTTGAAACGCATCTCCATCGGCGGTCTGAAACTCCCCACAGAACTTGCGGAGGGCGAGTGGCACGTCGTTTCCGATGAGAAAAAGGCTCTGCTATTCGCGAAGGGTTGACCTCGGAAAACACCCCGCTAGTATGATGACTCGTCTCCATCAACCAACCACACCAATACCATGTCCATCCAAGTAGGCGACAAAGCCCCTGATTTCACACTTGTCACTAAATCCGCCGACGGCCCCGCTCTGGTAAAACTCAGCGACGAGATCGGCAAATCCAACATCGTCCTCCTCTTCGTGCCGATGGCCTTCACCGGCGTTTGCACAGCCGAGCTTTGCGACGTTTCCTCCGGCATCAGCGCCTATGAGGATCTCGACGCCAAAGTCTTCGCTATCTCCGGCGATAACCCTTTCGCCCAGGCCGCATGGGCCGAGAAGGAGGGTATCACCGTTCCGCTCCTCAGCGATTACGAACATACCGCAGCCAAAGCCTACGGCGTTGCCTACGAGCAGTTCCTCCCCGAGGCGAACCTTATCATGGGTGGAGTACCAAAACGTTCCGCCTTCGTCATCGACAAAGCCGGTATCGTCCGTTTCGCCGATGTCAAGGAACACCCGAAGGATCTCCCTGATTTTGAGGCGCTCAAAACAATCTTAGCTGATCTTTAAAAAATACTAAAATTAAGCTAAACTTTATTATTTACAATTTTGATTTTTCTGCAATTTATATCCTACTTTGCGTGAGCCGAGGTGATTGAATCTTCCGGGGGGATAGTTCAACCAACTTGAGACAGCAAGTAAATGTAAGGCGCGGATCTGGAAACGGATCCGCGTCTTCGCTTTTCCCCCATCCCATATCCTCCCATTACTTGCAAAAACACAAAACTCATTTTTTTGTTCTTGTGAACATCTTTTTTCTTGCATCCTAAATATGATCCGCTCATGAATTACGCATGACTACGAAAACAGCAGCAGAAGTGACAGCGGCGGAAAAACTCCAAGACACACGTAAAAGGAACCTCGATCTCGCGATCTCCCAGATACAGAAAGAATTCGGCGAGTCCGCGATTATGCGCTTGGGCGACGAGAGCCGGATGGACATCGATGTAATCCCTACAGGAAACCTCCTCATCGACCGCGCGCTCGGCGTCGGCGGCTTCCCGCGCGGACGTATTGTGGAAATTTTTGGCCCAGAATCTTCCGGTAAAACTACCCTAACCCTCACCGCCATCGCCCAGGCTCAGAAACGCGGCGGCCTCGCCGCCTTCATCGATGTCGAGCACGCGCTCGATCCCCAATACGCCCGCAAGCTCGGCGTGAACCTCGATGACCTCCTGGTTTCCCAGCCCTCCTCGGGTGAGGAAGCCCTCCAGATCTGCGAGGCTCTCGTCCGTTCAAATGCAATCGATGTGGTTGTGCTCGACTCCGTCGCAGCCCTTGTCACTAAGCAGGAACTCGATGGTGAGATCGGAGATTCTACCGTCGGCGCTCAAGCGCGCCTGATGAGCGCCGCGATGCGAAAACTCACCTCCTTCATCTCCAAAGCCAAAACCGTCTGCATTTTCACCAACCAGATACGCGAGAAGATCGGGGTCATGTTCGGCAGCCCGGAAACCACCCCCGGCGGCCGCGCCCTCAAGTTCTTCTCCTCAGTCCGCGTCGATATCCGCCGTATCGGCCAGATCAAGTCCACCGATGGCACCGTCATCGGCAGCCGCACTAAGATCAAGGTTGTCAAAAATAAGGTCGCTCCACCTTTCACCGAGGCGGAATTCGACATCATGTATGACGAGGGCATCTCCTCCACTGGCTCGCTCCTAGATCTCGCACTCGAAATGGAGATCATCCAGAAACGCGGCTCTTGGTTCTCCTACGACGGCAACCAGCTCGCCCAAGGCCGAGATGCCGCCAAGGACGCCCTCAAGGCCGACCCCGCCCTCTACGAATCCCTCGAAATCAAGGTCAAGGAAGCCCTCGACGCCGCCAAGGAGAAGAAGAAAAAGTAACGGTCGCCGAGGCCAATATTATCCTTTTCTGGGATGGCGAAGTAGGCTTTGCCTACGTTGCCAGACTCTCCTCCGCAGGCAACCCCTCCCGCCTCATCGTCTTCTCGCCCGTGATCCCGGGCACGACGAAGTTTGATCCCGAACACTACGGAGGATTCGCCATTTTTCTGCGCCTCGATAACTCAGTATATATGGGGAGCATCGAAAAAGACGGCCGGGTTTTGCAAGGTGGCATCGATATCCTCTCTGCCGAAAACGAGATCTGGGGCGGCAAAGCTCCCGACGTCCGCTACCCTGAAAAAGGAGAAGAAATTTGACCCCCTTTCTTCCCCACTCAGCCTCAGCAAAAGGCCGTGCTTTTTTCTAAAAGTGCCGCCACGGAGGTCATTGACAACACCCCGATAGCAGAGGACTTTCGGCGAGTGAACGAAAGAGTGGAAATCGAGCGCAAGGTCGAGGTCAAGGCGGTAGCGTCTTTTGTGCTGATCCTGTCGATCGTTATTGTGACAACCTTAGTAGTTATTCTGTTGGTGCTGAACAAGCGGGTTGCGAGAGAGGAGAATAAGGAAATCATCATTCCGGCAGTTAAGATGTTAGATGTGGTGGCGGCAGATCACACGGTGAAAATTTTCACACAAGGCGTAGTTGAAAGTGCACGGGAAACGATGCTTGCGGCTGAGGTCGGTGGGCGAGTGATAAAGATTTCCCCTGCGTTCAAGCAAGGCGGCGTGGTGAAGGCAGGCGAGCGGCTACTACAGATCGATCCGGCGGATTACCGCACGGCATTGACCGCCGCCGAGGTGCAGAGGACGGAGATGGAGCTTGCGCTGGAGCTGGAAAAAGCACGCGTGCAACAGGCGAAGCTCGATTGGGAAAAACTCGGAAGTGGCAGCGAACCGCTCAACCCTCTTGTACTACGAGCACCGTATTTGGCAGCCGCAGAAGCCAACGCGGCCAGCGCCATCGAGGCCTCAGCAAAGGCGAGGCGCGATGTGAAGCGCACCGAGATTATCGCACCGTTCGATGCGGGGTTGCGTTCTGCCAATGCTGAGGTCGGCGCAGTGGTAACTCCCGGATCCACCGTCGCGGAACTCTACGCCAGCAGCGATCTCGAGGTGCGCCTCCCGCTAAGCCTTGAGGACTTCGGTTTCCTGGAGCGCAATGCCGATGGCAAGGTTTCCGGCAAGATTATCCTGAAAGGCAAGATTGGCGGTCAAGAATACGTCTGGTACGCGGAGACGGCACGGGTCGATCCCGAGATCGACCGCTCGACCTTATCCGCCCACATCGCGGTAAAAGTCCTGCCTGCAATCGGCACTGCGTTTCCGCTGCCTCCGGTCGGCCTTTTTGTGGACGCGGAGATTTTCGGCAAGACCCTTGCGGATATAATCGAAATTCCACGCCGTGCGCTGTTAGAAAATAAGCGTGCTATCGTGGTGATGGAGGACGATAAAATCGCCTTCCGCGAGCTCACGGTTCCGAGGCTCACACGCCATACTGCGCTGGTGAGCGAAGGTCTTATAGCGGGCGATCGCGTGGTGCTCACCCGCCTTTCCGCGCCTGTCGCCGGCATGGAGGTAGAGATCGAGATCGGTGCCGAGAAGGAGAAAAAATGAACGCCGTCAAATGGTTCAGCCGCAACCATGTGGCGGGAAATTTCCTGATGTTGATCGTCCTGATCGCGGGCTTCGCGACGTGGTTCAAGCTGAAGAAGGAGATCTTCCCCGATCTAGCGCTCGATGCCATTACGGTCAGTATCCCCTTCCCGAACGCTACGCCCGAGGAGGCCGAGCGCGGCGTGGTCGTGCCGGTGGAGGAGGCCATCGCCGATCTTCAAGGTATCAAAAAAATCCGCAGCACCGCCTCGCAGAACGTGGGGACGGTGATCGTCGAGGTGGAGACCGGCTACAAAGTCCGCAACGTGATGAGCGACGTGAAATCCCGCGTGGATGCTATTGATAACTTTCCCGAAGAGGCGGAGCAACCGGTCGTTGAGGAAATCCTAGTCAAGAACCCGGTGATGAGCGTGACCCTCACCGCAG
>CAMAXN010000045.1 GCA_945862245.1 Prosthecobacter debontii | reverse complement strand
GACGGAACTTTACTGGCCGAGATGGATGTATCCACGGGTGAGGCCGGACATCGCACCCCAAAAGGCAACTTCCGGGTAACCGAGAAAATGCCGTATAAACGCTCGAATCTTTACGGTCAGTATGTGAAAAAAGACACCCGTGAAGTGGTGGTGGCGCGGCATTGGGAACATAAGGGACCCAAGCCCGCCGGCACGGTGTATCAGGGAATTGCAATGCCCTACTGGATGCGGCTAACGGCGGGTGGCGTGGGGATGCACGTCGGGCAGTTCTCACGTGGGGTGACCACGAGCAAAGGCTGCATCCGTTGTCCCGAGGATGGGCAGATCTTTTTTTACGAACATTGCCGCGTCGGCACGCCTGTTAGAATTCACGGCGGATCACACAGCATACCTTCTGCCTTTGGTGTATCACCAGAGGGTCAAAGTGAGGACAAAGGTGGACGGAAGCCTACACTCCCTTCTTTTTGACGACCATGCGTTTCTCGATGTCGTCCAGAACGGACTTTGAATAGAGCATGAGGGGATGCAGGATGACGGGATGGGAATAGTTTTCAGCACGTTCCCAGACAGAGGAATCGGTGGGGAGAATCATGAGATCCATGGGGGTGCGGTATGAGATGACGGGGATCTCGCCGAGGCGGTCTTCGGTATCCTCCAGGTTTTTCAGGAACGAGCTACCGGGACGCATTTGCTGCGCGCCTTTGCCGAAGTATGCATAAGCCGCCTTAGTTCCGTGATGAGGGGATGAGATGGTCATTAAGCTTTCGCAGCGCTCCGCTCCACCGAGATTCTGTAAATAATAACGCGAAACGAGGCCACCCATGCTGAAGCCCACCATCGCGAAGCGGTCAGTCGGCCCGAATTCCTTGTCAATCCCTGCTTTGAGGTTTTCGGCGAGTTTATCGATACCTTCGCGTGCATCCCGAGGCTTGAGATGGGGGACGTAACATTGAATGCCATGTGTCTCCAAACGGAGGCGCAGAGGCTCGAAGGAAACACCATCTTCAAAGATACCGTGAACAAGCACGACCTTGTCGTATTTTGGCTGGCCTGGTTGAGGATGGCAGGAAACGGCGGTAGCAAAGACCCCGGTAAAGAGTTGGAAAAGACGTGCCGTCATGATTTTAGCCGGGAGGCCAGCTGAGCTGACGCCCACCGAGCAGATGGATGTGAAGATGTGGAACGGTCTCGCCGCCGTGTTGGCCGTTGTTGATCACCACACGGAATCCACTTTCCGCAAGACCGAGGTCGGAGGCGATCTTCGCCGCACTGAGGAGGAGGTGGCCAAGGATCGCCTGATCTCCCGTCTCTGCTTCGCCGAGGCGGGGGATTACTTTTTTGGGAACTACAAGGATATGGACCGGTGCCTGCGGCGAAATATCGCGGAAAGCGAAGCAATGCTCGTCGCGGTGAATCACATCAGCGGGGATTTCCCCGTCGCAGATTTTCTCGAAAATCGTCTTCATTGCCGCAGGAATCTGGCGGATGTGCATCCTTCCGGCAAACTGAAAAAACATGGCAGAGGGAGATTTCTATTCATCCGCCTTGCGCAGTATGTGCTGCATGGCGTAGACATATTTGGTGTCAATACATGAAAAACGTAAGCTAGAATTGGGTAAGTGGAAGCAGACCCTGCTGCGGGGGTTGTTAATCTGCGCGGGATCTCTAACGATACTTTTGCCCGCTTGGCTGCCGAACCGCCCCGGTGCACCTCTAGAGCGGGGCACCGTGGAACTCATGCAGTCCGCCCTCCTTGCTGCGTCCACAGTGGTGATGATCGGCGCGATGGCACATTCAGGCCAACGCCGTGCCGTTTGCCGGGTGCTAGCGCTAATACTGGCTGCAGCAGTCATTGGCGAACTGGAGGATTTCATTTCAGGAATCATGAAATGGCCGTTCCCCGATCTTTGGATGATCGGCGCGCTGCTCGGCGCGGCACTGATCACGATCATACGCCACCGCCGGGTGATGCTCCGTTTTTTTGAAACGATCGGACACCATGCCGGCGCAGGCTTCATCGCGGCGGCTTTGCTTATTATTTATGTTTTCAACCGCGTGATTGGGACGTCGCAGTTTTGGAAAGCCACTCTCGGTGATTCCTTTTCAAAGGAAATCCCACAAATCTGCAAAAGCTATTTGGAACTGCTCGCCTGTTATTTCATTTTGGTCGGCACGCTCGGTCTCGCGATCACCCTTGGCAGGCGAGAAGAACTAGACTAAGCATAGCCGTTAGGTTCTCCAAGCGAATCGACATAACACCTAGGTTAGGCTAAATGAAACTTTCCAGCGCCTTGAATTGCTAAATACAATCCCTAGCTACGATGCTCTTACCGGCTTTACCGACACCTTGATCACCTTATTGCAGACCTAAAAATAAATGTGAAAATATCAGGACTTAGAGGGTGTTGGTGAGAACTAGGCAGCCAACAATAAGCCCAATGGCGATGCGGTAGTATCCAAAAATCTGGAGGCCGTGGGATTGAAGGTAAGAGACGAGCCATTTCACGGCGAATGCGGCGGAGATGGCGGCGGCGAGGATGCCTGCAATAAGGGGCAGTGTGTCGTATTGGTGGTTGAGTAGCTTGATTCCTCCGAACCAGACATCGAATTCCGCTCCGGCACCGTCGATCCCCCAGATGGCTTTTTTAGCGGTGGCGGCGGTGAGTGTGAGCACACCAAGCAGAAAGGAGTATTCAACTGCGGATTTTACCGAGAGACCAACTATGAGGCCGCCGCAAATAGTCATAAGAGAGCGGGAGGTGCCAGGCCACATGGCGACGCATTGCAGCAGACCAATGAAGAGGGCAGCTTGCCAAGCGAGCTTGAGGATGTCGCGGCCATTGCCGCGCGGAGGGTTTTTACGGCGGTAATTTACCGTCCAAAGGATACCTAAGCCCCCGATAATCCATGCGAGGATGACAGGCCACATACCAAAGAGTTTTTCCTCAATGATATCGTTGAGAAGCAAGCCGAGGATGGCAGCAGGGAGAAAACCAACGAAAATGGCGATGGCGAGTTTAAGTCCCTCTGGGTCGCGGCCGAGCACGCCCATGAGCATTTTCAGAACATGTTTATAATATAAGCCGAGCACGGCAAGGATCGCACCGCCTTGGATGCAGATAGCGAAGGCGTCCGCGGCGAGTTTATCGACCTCTGAGTCAGTGCCGATACCCATGAGACGCTGGGCGATAATGAGGTGACCAGTGGAGGAGACGGGGAGATATTCGGTAATGCCTTCAATGAGGCCGAGGAGAAGTGCTTGCCAGATTTCCATGAGGGATGATTTCCATGAGGGATGATTTCCGGGCGGATGGTGGCGGGGCGGGTGGCTAAGGGCAAGACAAGGAATGAAGTTCGGAAGATTCTAAACGAGGTTGCTCTTAGGGGGATTGGCGGTTGCTTGTTCTGAAATGGATGCCATGATCATGATTAAGCTATATGAAGGAAAGGTACTTGAAAATAGTGCGGTCATCTTTACGGATTCTGCGTCATAAGAGAATGCGCGATAGGCCTTGGTGGAGAAAAATTACGAAACCTCTATCCGATAAACAACTTTGGATGCCCTGTCGTGACACGGTGTCATCAGGGCTGGCGATAGGATTATTTTTCTCGATGATCCTGGTGTTACCGTTGCAGATGTTATTTGCAGCGGTGGTGGCAATGAGGTTCCGAGTGAATGTACCCTTTGCGATGGCGAGTTGCTGGATTTCGAATATTTTTACGAACGTGCCGATAGGACTTGCACAGGTTTGGCTGGGCGACTGGATCATCAGAGTCTTACATATACCGGTGCCTCAGTTTGTAGAGAAGCTGCCGTTTCATGTGCCCAATACTGCAGCGAGTTTCTTCCTTGGCATGATGGTCTTCGCCGTGATTCTCGCGCTTGCAGCGTTTCCTATCGTGCACCTTTTCTCGGCAATCATGCCGCACCACCTACCAGTGAGAAAAATTTTCAAGCTACAGGGAAATAAAGCCGAGCTGTGAGAGTTTTTATGTTCGACAGAGAGCGTGAGGTGGGCGCTCCATTTATGTATTTATGATTCCGAACGTACTAGCAGAGAGATATTCGTCCGTGGCAATGAATAGCATCTGGTCCACGGAGGGGCGGATCGTGCTGGAAAGAGAATACTGGATCGCGGTGATGAAGGCGCAGCGGGATCTGGGTATGGTGATTTCCAACGAGGCGATCGCGGCTTACGAGAAAGTCAAAACGCAGGTGGATGTCGGGTCGATCATAGCACGGGAGCGGGTGACGCGGCACGACGTGAAGGCGCGGATCGAGGAGTTCAACGGGCTGGCAGGGTATGAGGAAATTCACAAGGGGCTGACCTCGCGCGACCTCACCGAGAACGTCGAGCAGCTTCAGGTTTTCCGCGGGCTTCTGCTGGTGCGTGACAAGGCTGTCGCTGCCCTTTGCGGTATGCGTAAGCTGGCAGAGCGGTGGGAGGATGTAATTTTGACGGCGCGGACTCACAACGTGGCAGCGCAGCCGACGACTCTGGGAAAACGAATCGCGATGTTTGGTGAGGAACTACTTTCCGGACTAATAATGCTGGAGGATGTAATTGCGGGATACGCAGTGCGCGGTCTTAAGGGTGCGGTTGGTACTCAGATGGACCAGCTTTCGCTGTTCGGTGGCGATGCGGCAAAAGTCGCGGAATTGGAGGGCAAGATCGTGGCGCACCTCGGCATCCCTCAGCAGTGGCGGAATGTGGGGCAGGTCTATCCACGCTCGCTGGATCTGCGGGTGGTTTCGGTTTTGACGGAATTAACGAGCGGGCCGTCGTCGTTCTGCAAGACCCTGCGGCTGATGGCGGGTAATGAGACGGCGAGCGAAGGCTTTGCGCCGGGGCAGACGGGTTCGAGCGCGATGCCGCACAAGATGAACTCGCGGTCCTGTGAGCGGGTGAACGGTTTCCATGTGATCCTCAAAGGCTACCTCACGATGGCGGCAGGCCTAGCTGGTGACCAATGGAACGAGGGCGACGTGAGTTGCTCGGTGGTACGCCGCGTGATGCTGCCCGATGCGTTTTTTGCGATCGACGGGATGTTTGAGACTTATCTGACCATCCTTGACCAAATGGACGCATACGAGGCGGTGATCGCGGCTGAGACCGCGCGCTACCTGCCATTCCTGATCACCACCACGGTGATGATGGAGGCGGTGAAACGCGGAGTGGGCCGAGAAACGGCGCATAAGGTGATCAAGGAGCACGCCGTGGCAACTGTGGCCGACATGCGCACGGGTGAGGTAGAAAAGAACAACCTGCTCGATCGACTCGCTGAAGACGGACGCCTAGGGCTTACCCGCGAGGAACTCGGCGAGATCCTGCGGAAAGGCGACCAAGAGGTTGGAGCCGCAAGAGAGCAAGTGAAATTTTTCTCAGGGGAAGTCCGCAAGCTGGAGGAGAAATGGCCGGAAGCTGCGGCGTATGTGCCGGGGGGAATTTTGTGAGATGTGGCAGCTGCTTGTATCTCATACCGGTAGGGCTGATCCGGCTCGGTCGGCCCTGATTAAAAAACGGAAGAGCTATAATCCCGAAATGGTAGTGTAACTGCAGCGAGGCTGGCTTTCTTTCTCGAGATTTCACTCCCGCCAGAGTGAGAGGTGCGTTTGATTTTGGAAATGGGCCGACTGAGCCGGATCAGCCCTACCTGATAGAACATCGGAAACAATCACACACGCATGAAGCGACTCTTTGGGACGAAACAGACGGAAGCCTTCAGTTTCGCGAACGAGATGTCTTGACCTGACCTGTCTCCATTTCGTGAAACCGCTGGGCGACTTCCTTATCGCTCACATCGTAAGCGCCATGCGGCAGGATGCTAAGCAGAGCGGATGCGATCCTGCCACGGTCGATGGCATGTAGGGCAGCGGCTTCCCATTCGATTTGTTCCGCTGTCATAGTGCAAATTCTAGCGGAGTGGCGGAGGGAGGGCAAGTAGCTGGAATCAGCCACCCGTACGAGGCGGTCCCTTTTTCTTGGGAGTTTCCGGGGTGACGTTTCTCATGCCGCCGGATTTGCCGCGCTCTTTCTGGAGTTTCTGCATTTGCGCCTGTTTCTCGGCCATGCGTTGAACCCATGATTTCTTGCCGCCGTCCTTGCGGGCGACGAGTTCGGGTTCGGGGATCTTGTTCATCAGCCATGTTTGGCCGATGGAAAAGATGTTCTGGGTGGTCCAATAGAGGGCGAGAGCGGAGGCATAGTTGTAGCAGAAGAAGAAGAACATCAGCGGCATCATCATCATGATACGCTGCTGCATTTTGTCGCCGGTTTTGGGCATCATCGCCATCTGCAGGGCGCTGGTGGCGGCCATGACGATGGGGAGAATATTGATCGGGATGCCGAACCATTCAGTGAAAGTGTCGGGCTGTGAAAGATCGTCCACCCAGAGGAAGGGCTGGTTGCGCAGCTCGACGGCATAATCGAGCATTTTAAAGAAGCCGAAGAAGATCGGAATCTGAATGAGCATGGGTAGGCAGCCGCCAAGGGGATTGATACCGTATTTCCGGTAGAGACCCATCATCTCGGTATTGAGCTTAGCGGGATCGTCGGCGTATTTCTCCTTTAGCTCGGCCATCTTCGGCTGGAGCTTTGACATGCGTTTCATCGAGTGGGTCGATTTCGCGTGGAGCGGCCAGATGAGTATGCGGACGATGAGGGTGAGGCAGATGATGGAGAGTCCCCAGGATTGCGCGGTGGAGATTTTGTCGAGGCCGATGTGGAGAGTGTTGAGAAGCCAGTTGAGTGTGCGGGATACGAAACCGAACCAGCCGTATTGCATCATGTCGCCCCAGCCGTCTCCGGCGGCCTTGGTGTTCTCCAGCTTGCGTAGCATGGTGTTCGCCTTGGGGCCGGTGAAGATGCGGTATTTGAGGGAGTGGCGTTTACCTGGTTCGAGAGTAACGGGTGGCAGGGAAATGGCAGCACGGACGGCAGAGAGAACCCGATCGTTTGGCTTGATCGTTACCTGGTTAGGTTTTCCCCAGACACGGGTTACAGCTGGTTTTTCCGGGCGAATCACAGTCGAAAAGAACTGGTTGGTCACACCAGCGTATTTTACTTCCTCGCCCTGTTTGCTCCGGATGATCGGCTTCTCAGAGGATAACCAACCGCCGGTGAAGGCGTTCGCACTCTCAAAGTGCATCTCGCCTCCCTCATACCAGAAGAAGCCGGTGTGATCGGCACGTTCGGCCTGATAAAGCGGAGCAGCGTAGCCAAGGAAAAGACTGTAATCGGAGAGATCGAAGCTGGTAGGGTTGGTGTTCTCGAACTCAAGCGAAAGGTTTATGAAATAGGGTGCCCCGGGGATTTTTTCCGTTTCGAGCGAGAAGGTTTTTTTTGTAATGACACCTGAGGGTAATTTTGCGAGGAACACCGCCGTTTTACCTAGCACAGAGAGATCACTTCGATAGGTGAAAGGGGCGTTAACGAGCTTCTCAGAGGAATCCACAAATCCAGCAATAGGGCCGGAACCATCGCGATTGATGCGGACGAGAGATGTTGCCCCGACGTTTTTTTGGTCCTTCAGCTCCGCGTGTTTGATGCCACCACCGATGTTGGAGAGGGTGAAAATAACCTTGTCATTCTCAAGGATGATGAGTTCCTCGCTAGTGGGTGGAGGCGGGGTCTCGACGCTGAGTTCGGCGGTGGCGGGTTCAACGGTTTGGGCGGTTTTTCCCGCAATAGCAGGCTCGGCGGGCGGCGCCGGGCGGTATTTTGATGAAAAATGGATATTGAGGGCGATTAACAGCCCGCAGATTGCGAGGACTATCCAAGTTTTACGGTCGTACATGGGAGAAGAAAGGGGTGGTATGGGTCGCTTGGAATGGCAAGATATGAGGGCTGCTTATGCACAGTAAAGTTGGCGGTCAATGACCAAGGGATGCGGATGCAAAATTATGGGATCAGTTTTAGGCGCTGACACTGGCGGAGCCAGTCAGCCTTTAGGTCGGCGCTGGATGCTTCCGCTGCGCCGGGGCGAGCAATAGTGATGAGATATCGTTTCGGATCGGAGAAGACCGGAGCATAGATTTGCAAATAAGAGCGGAGGCGGCGGCGAATAAGGTTGCGGTCATGGGCTTTTTTTGCGGCGCGCTTGCTGGTGACAAAAGCAACGCGGAGTGAAGGTAGGACTGGATCAGCGAGGGTGTTGACAATAACAAACCGGCCTACTTTCGCTTGGCCGGTTTTTCTTATGCGGATGAAATCCGCGTAATGCGTAATACTGCACTTTCTTGGAAGCCTCATGTAGAGCCCTAGAAGGAAGGGGCGGTTGACCCGCGCCTCGGATTATGTGCCGTGCTGGGTGATGTGGCGCTTGAAGTGAAGCTCGGCTCCCTTCGGAATCAGGCGCTTGCGGCCTTTTTGGCGGCGGCGCTTGATGCAATCGCGGCCTGCTTTCGTGGCCATGCGAGCACGGAAACCGTGCTGCTGCTTGCGGGTGCGTTTTGTTGGCTGATAAGTACGGAAGCTCATGGCATGATCGAAGTTTGAGATTGCGGCCTGCTTGGCGCGGGGGCGGGAGTTTAGGGGGCGAGACGGGCTTGTCAATGCGGCAGTGCAACGATTTTCAAAAAAAATGCTCCTTGTCGCTTGGGGGTTGGGTTGGTTCTCTGAGCCTATCTATGGCCGCTTCCCAAAACACGATTGCGCTGGTTTATGACTACGACCAAACGCTGAGTCCAAAATATATGCAGGACGATGTGTTATTCCCAAAGTTCGGGATCGATCCTGCACAGTTTTGGAAAAAGTGTAACAGCCTCGTTCAGGACCAGAGGTGGGACGGCGAGCTAGCCTATATGAAATGCCTTTTAGAATACCTTGGCATGGATCGCGTAACCAACTCGATGCTCACCGAGCTCGGCGCGGGGCTGACTTTTTTCCCGGGTTTACCCGAGCTTTTCGAAGCCTTGCCCAAGGCATCGCTGCGGCCGGAGCACGAGTTGGCGGGCATCAAGGTCGAGCACTACATCATTTCATCGGGGCTGAAGGCGCTGCTCGATGGCTCGCGGCTCAAGCCCTTTGTAAAGGAAATGTTCGGCTGCGAGTTCGGGGAGGACGCGGAAGGCTTGATCAGTTTTCCGAAACGAGTGATTTCCCACACCACAAAGACACAGTTTCTTTTCCGCATTAACAAGGGCATGCTCCGCTACGACCAAGATGTGAACGACCACATGCCCGCCGAGCAGCGCCCCATCCCTTTTGAAAACATGGTCTATGTCGGCGATGGCCCGACGGATGTGCCCTGTTTCACAGTGGTGAATCGGAACGGCGGCCATGGCATCGCGGTTTACAATCCCGAGGACAAGACTGGGCGGTCATTTCGGAAATGCTTCGATCTCTGCACCCATGCGGGCCGGGTGAAGCACATTGCCCCGGCGGATTATCGGGAGGGTTCGCACCTTTGGCTGCTGCTTTCCCAGATGGTCACGGAAACCGCGGATCGGATTCTGCGCCGCCGCATCGAGGAGCGGGACAATGCCACCGTGGCCGCGCCAACGTTTTAGCCGATCACTTCGTTTTTTTCGCGATCTGTTTTTTGAAAAGGGGCAGATAGTCTGTCTCGATGTGGGCATGCGCGGCTGCGAGCCCTTCGGACCAGTAAATTTTGCCGATCTTAGCCTCGACTCCGGTGGGGTTTCCGAAAGCGCTGAGGAACTCGTTGGAGGTGAGGTGGGTGAACCAGATGCCGTCCATGCAGCCACGTTCGCGGAGCACGTATTCACGGGCGTAAAGCGCAAGCACGGCGTCGCCGATCCATGCAGCTTCGCGTTCGATTTTCAGGGCTTGGTTGCGTGTCACGCGCGGAGTTTGTGGCTAAGGGTATGGGTGCGCGAGCCTTTCCAAGTGCTCGCGAGTGATTCTTTGCCGCAAGCGATCCTCTGATTGTGCGTCCCAGTAGCCAGGCTGCAAATCAATGAAGACCGATGTGTAGGGAAGCGCCGTCGTTGTGCGGATGACGAGCACATCATAACTCTTGTTCGCGGATTCCAAAAGCGTGATGATCGACTGTTGATCAATCTCAGTTGTTTCATGACCGTGCAGCGACTCGCGGATCCTCTCGCGTATGTAGTCAATACCGGGTGCGAAATCGTTCTCCAATGAGCGCATCTCGCGGGTCACGTAGAGCTCAGGGCGAAGATATTGACTTTGTTCCAACGATTTGAGGACATGATCGACCACCTCAGGCACTTCCGCATCGGATATCACCTGTCGTGCTCCGATACGGCTATGGGCTGGGAATGAGGCCTCCGCTACTACGATCCAGTTGCCGTATCCAAGCTGATTTACCTGTTGATTCACCGCTCCTTTCCAATCTCTGGAATTTGGAAATAATCCACAGCCAACGCAAGCCATGAGGGCAAGGATAGAAAGGCTAAATAGGGATATGTTCATGCGGTTGCAGGTTACTTTCCCATTGTCTCGGTGTCAACGGAGAGAGCCGAGCCGATACATTTAAACCTTACAAATCGCGGTGCGAACCATCGCAAAAAGGTGGATTTTTCGACGCTTTACATTGGCAGAGGCTGACGCTGGATTTTTCGGTAATCTCCAGCTTTCTGGGCTGGAGTCCGGTGCCCTTGTGGGAGCCGTCGCAAAATGGGCTGTGGCTGGTGCGGCCGCAGGAACACCACCAATAAGTGCCTGGTTCAAGTTCAATCTTGAAAGATCTTTTCTCGGTTGGAATGGGTTCTTCAGGCATGGCAATATTAATAATCGTTTGAGCCAACATTAGCAATGTGCTCGTCGGCAGGAGCCTCGTGAGCGGCGGTAAATGTGCGATCCTGCTCAGGATAGCGCTCAAGCGTGGACTTGTGGAAAAAGGTAATACCAAGCCAGGCGATAAGTAGGGCGGAGTAAGCGCCAACGAAGCTGCTAATTTTCATTAAACAATTGGTTCGGAATACGCAATACGTGTTCTTGCTAGTAAAAATACACGCAAATTGCAAATAAAAAATCGGGAAAATTGATATTTCAGAGAAATGAACCATTTGAAACTTGCCTGATCGCCACCCTTCGTCGATCGAGGGGTATGTTGCCTGCTGCTGTAATGTTTGATTTCGATGGAATCCTAGTCGATACCGAATGGGCGATCTATCAGGCTTGGCTGCGGACATTCCAACGACATGGTCACGACCTTCCACTCTCGCTTTACACACGCTGTATCGGTTCAGATTTCGGTACTTGGTCACCTAAGGTTCATCTCGAGGATCTAACAAAACTCGGGTTCGATTGGGTGGAGCTTGATGCCGCACGACAGGTGGAGGTTCATGGAGCTTTGGAGGAAGAAGGGTGCATTGACGGGGTGCTCGAATTATTGGGCGCGGTCCAAGACCGAGGGATCCCACAGGCGGTGGTGTCAAGTTCTTCGCATGGGTGGGTGGACGGCTGGCTAGAAAAGCTGGGGCTGCGGGATTTTTTTTTAGAGGTCGTATGTAGAGACGACGCGCCGCGCATCAAACCAGCTCCTGACCTATATTGTGCTGCAGCTAAAAAACTTGGAGTGGAGCCACGCGAATGTCTGGTGATCGAGGATTCGCAAAACGGCCTACTAGCCGCACATGCGGCCGGGATGCGAACTTGGATCGTGCCGAACCGTGTCACAGCCGGGCTGGATTTCTCGCTCGCGGAAAAAGTCGTTGGGAATTTCGAGAAACTCCGCGAAGAACTGCTAGGAAGCTAAAGTCCGGCAGGATGGCGCATTGCGTGTCCCTTGCCGGGGCGTGTTTGCGTGAGCCAACGTGGGCCAGAGCGGTCTGCTCCCCAGCCGGTATCGAGACGAAGACCAGCAACGGTCATAAAAACGTGGCCTCTGCGGACATAGACGGTGATCCAGTCGCCATCGCCTTTTTTGCCGTAGTTGAAATATTGGCTGGAAGTAATGCTGCCTTTGAGGAGACCGGCCTCGCGCAAGACGTAGGAAACTGTTCCCGAACAATCATACCCGCTGTCGATATGACAGCCGTGGCCACCGCCCCATTTGTAGGGTTTGGATTGAAGGCGATTTCCGGCAGCAATCGCTTTTTTCACGGCGACGGGGGCTCTTTTGGGGGCGATGGCGATCCCGTTTTTGAGCATTGCAGTGCGGCCGTGAATGAAACGGTAGGACACTGGATGCTTGGCCATCACCTGATTCGAGCAGGAAGAAAAGCATCCAAACAGCGGCACCACTATTATGGTGAGTAGAAGTGGACCTTTCATGACAAAGATCCTACAAAATTTCATTTAAGATTTCCAAATTATTTTTAAAAACTCACCCAATTTCCAGTCTCGATCGCAGCGACAAGCGCGCGGATTGCCTCTGCGCGGTGGCTGAGTGTTGATTTTATAACGGCTCCGAGATCGGCCATTGTCTGAAAATGTCCTTCCGGGATAAAAAGAGGATCGTATCCGAAGCCGCCATTGCCGGAGGGTGATTCCGCAATGCGACCCTCGACGGTTCCGGTGAAAAAATCTTTTTCTGCGCCGTTTTTCGCAAGGACGAGCGTGCAGCGGAAACGGGCGGAGCGTTCTGTGATTCCGGCCATTTCCCGCATCAGGCGCTCGTTGTTTTTCGCATGGTTGCCTTCGTCGCCGCCGTAGCTGGACGACCACACACCGGGAGCACCACCGAGGGCATCGACTTCGAGTCCGGAATCATCCGCGAGCACCCAACCATCAATGCGGCGGCTGATGCCTAGCGCCTTGAGCCGGGCGTTCTCCAGAAACGTCGTCCCAGTTTCTTCGATTTCCGGGAGATCCGGAAAAGATGTGACATCAAGCACTTCGAACTGATCGCCGAGGATGTGCCGTATTTCCTCTGTTTTATGGGCGTTCCTTGTGGCGAGGATCAGGAGTGGTCGTGTTGGCATGGCGAATGGATTTCCCTGTTTTTTGCGTTTTGCCAAGAAATTTAGAATAAATACCCTCTGAAAGGCGTTTACTGCACTGATGAAAGCAATCACCCACCTCGCCCTTGTGACATGTAGTGTCGCCCTTGTATCCACCGCATTCGCAAAGGCTCCTGAAGGCTGGCATACTGATGTCGATGCCGCGATCGCCCTTGCGAAGAAAGAAGGCAAGTCTGTCATGCTGGAGTTCACAGGTTCCGACTGGTGCCCGCCCTGCATTATGATGAAGAAGGAGGTTTTCTCGAAAGAGGAGTTCTTAAAGGCGGCTTCCAAGGATTTCGTGCTTGTCCATCTTGATTTCCCGAAGGCAGACAAGGAGCTCGCCGAGAAAAACCAGCCGCATGCCGACAAATATAAAATCGAGGGCTTTCCGACCGTGATCCTGCTCGACGGCGAGGGTAAGGAGTTTGACCGCTTCTTCGCCTCGGAATATCCCGAAGTGAAGCCTTTCCTAGCGCACCTCAAAGAAGCGCTTGAGAAAAAAGATCTCGATTGAACCACCAACGCCTAAACCTTATAAATGAAAAATTTACTTATAACCATTGCCTCCTTCATGGCGTTTTCCGCCGCATCCATGGCCGCCGAAACTGGCTGGCTCACTGATTACGAGGCCGCTAAGAAGCAGTCGAAAGCAGAAAATAAGCCGATTCTGATCAACTTCACTGGTACCGATTGGTGTGGATGGTGCATCAAGATCGAGAAGGAAATTTTCGCAAAGGACGAGTTTAAAGCCTATGCGAAGGAGAACCTGATCCTCATGGAGGTCGATTTCCCCAAAAAGAAGAAGCAGACTGAGGAACTGAAAGCCCAAAACAAAGTCTTAGACAAGGAGTTTGCCATCGAGGGCTATCCTACTATTTACCTGATCGACGCGGAGGGCAAGAAGCTCTCCGAAGACCTCGGAAACCACAAAGGCGACGCGAAGGCTTACATCGAGTTGCTAAAGGGCTTGCTCGCGAAAAAGGATTAGGACGGCTTCGCCTTTCCCTAACCCCCGCCTAGCGAATCCGCGAGGCGGGGTTTTTCTTTTCATCCGTCTGTGCACCCGCCACGTTTCCCGCTCACCTCCGACCATGTCCGATTCTCGCAAACCTTTTCCCTTCGATGAGTTCGAGCCCAAATGGCAAGCCCGTTGGGATTCCGAAAAGACCTTCCGCACACCAAATCCGGGCGAGGATGGCTTCGACGCGTCAAAGCCGAAGTATTACGTACTCGATATGTTCCCGTATCCTAGCGGCGCGGGTCTCCACGTCGGCCATCCCGAGGGCTACACCGCCACGGACATCGTTGGTCGCTACAAGCGGATGAAGGGCTTCAATGTGCTCCACCCGATGGGCTACGATTCCTTCGGCTTGCCGGCCGAGCAATACGCGATCAAGACCGGCCAGCATCCCGCGATCACCACCGCGGCGAACATCGAGACCTTCCGCCGCCAGCTGAAATCGCTCGGCTTCGGCTATGATTGGGATCGAGAGATCGCTACCACGGACCCCAAATACGTGCGCTGGACACAGTGGATTTTCCTTGAGATCTACAACTCGTATTTTTGCGAGGAAACAAACACCGCGCGCCCGGTTTCCGTGCTGGAAACAAAAGGCTGGAGCCGTGATGAGATCGATAATGTCCGCCTCGCTTTCGTCGCCGATACGCCGGTCTGGTGGTCGCCGGATCTTGGCACTGTCCTCGCCAACGAAGAGGTCGAGGAATGGAAAGGAAAAGGCCATACGGTTGAGCGCCGCCCGTTGCGCCAGTGGATGCTCCGCATTACGAAATACGCCCAGCGGCTGATCGATGAACTCGACATGCTGGACTGGCCGGAAGGTATCAAGCTGCTACAGAAAAACTGGATCGGCAGGAGCGAAGGCGCGGAGGTTGTCTTTGAGATTAGTGGCTGTGGCCTCCCGCCGCAGTCCGTGGCCGACGCGTCCCGCGTCGGCGTAAAAAGGAAAGTCACCGTCTTCACCACGCGCCCCGACACCCTCTTCGGCGCCACCTATATGGTTCTCGCACCGGAACATCCTTTCGTCCCCGGAATCACTACCGCCGAGCAGAAAGAGGCTGTCGAGGCCTATCAGAAAGCCATCTCTTCCAAATCCGATCTCGATCGCGGCGATCTCAACAAGGACAAGTCTGGAGTTTTCACAGGCGCGTTTGCAATCAATCCAGTCAACGGCGAAGAGATCCCGATCTGGATCGCAGATTACGTGATGATGGGCTACGGCACCGGTGCGATCATGGCGGTTCCAGCGCATGATGAGAGGGATTTCGAGTTTGCGGAAAAGTTCGCTCTTCCTGTTTTACAGGTCGTCCAGCCGACCAACGATGCGGATTGGAAAGGTTACACGGAGCATGGCATCGCCGTGAACTCTGGCTTCCTCGACGGCCTGCCCACCGCCGAAGCGAAGGCGAAGATGATCGACTGGCTGGAGTCGAACGGCCAAGGCAAGCGCCGCATACAGTTCAAGCTTCGCGACTGGCTGTTTTCCCGCCAACGCTACTGGGGCGAGCCGTTTCCGATTGTTTGGAAAGACGGCAAGCATCAGGCCATCCCGGACAGCGAGCTTCCGCTGCTTGCGCCGCCATTGGATGACTACAAGCCCTCCGGTTCGCCGGAACCCATCCTCTCAAAAGCGCGCGGCTGGGTGGAACTGCCTGATGGCTCCGTCCGCGAGACAAACACGATGCCGCAGTGGGCGGGTTCCTGCTGGTATTACCTCCGCTACTGCGATCCTAGTAATTCGGATCGTTTTATTTCGAAAGAAGCCGAGGCATACTGGTCTTCCAATACTCAATCTTCAATCAACGATACTCAATGTGGTATGGTCGATCTCTACGTCGGCGGCACAGAACACGCCGTTCTGCATCTCCTCTACGCGCGTTTCTGGCACAAAGTGCTGTTTGATCTGGGCCATGTCCGCACGCCGGAGCCGTTTCAGAAGCTCGTGAACCAAGGCCTGATCATGGGCGAGGACGGTCAGAAGATGTCAAAATCGCGCGGCAACGTGGTGAATCCCGATGATGTTGTTTCCGCCTACGGTGCCGATTCCCTGCGCCTCTACGAAATGTTCATGGGGCCGCTGGAACAGGTGAAGCCGTGGCAGATGAAGGGCGTGGAGGGTGTTTCCCGTTTCCTCGCCCGCGTCTGGCGCCTCGCGGTGACGGAGGAGGGCAGCGTTTCTCCGAAAATCCAGGACGCGCCATGCGCCGACAAGGAGCTGCTCCGAGTCGTCAGCGAGACAATCAAGAAAGTAGGCGAGGACATCGAGAAACTCAGTTTCAACACCGCGATCTCACAAATGATGATCTGCACAAACGCATTCACGCAGGCGGGAACCGTCCCGCTCGCCGAGTTCGTGGGTTTCCTCAAGGCTCTGAATCCATTCGCTCCTCACATCACGGAGGAGATTCATTTCCGCATTGGCGGCCAGGGGCTCGTGTCGGAAATGGAGTGGCCGACCTACGATGAAAGCGCCCTGATTCGCACCGAGTGTGAGCTGGTCGTGCAGGTCAATGGTAAGCTCCGCGACCGGATCTGGATGGCGATGGACGCTTCCGAGGATGCTGCAAAGGAACTCGCTTTCGCCTCGCCGAAAATCAATGAACACATCGATGGAAAGATGATACGCAAGGTCATCTACGTCCCCGGCAAGATCCTGAATCTTGTCGCGAATTAAAAGCAAGGAAACTGCGTGTGCAAACCCGGCGGAGTTTTAGGAAGCCCTATTTGCGAGGCATCCTGTAGGACTCCGCAAGCCAAGTGCGGGCGGTTTTTCTGTCTGCGGAAGGGCGACCCGACCGCCGCCAGACAGAGATCATCGTCCGGTTTCTGAATGGGGATGGTGGGATTTTCCCTATGATTGAATGATCTTTTTTTTCTGCCGAAAAATATGTCTTGCAAGTTTTTGTAAAGTACTGTTCAAATGAACTCGTTATGAACGAAACCATTATTACTGAAAACGCTAAGTCCTACTCCAACGGTTACACTGTCTACAAACCCAACCAGCGCGGCACCGGCGGTGTCGTCCGCTTCAACCTCAACGCGGAGAAGGGTGCGGTCTTCGTCGAGGCCGCCGCACAGAGCGGTGAGAAGCAGTTCGATTGGGACGCAAAAATCATCATGAAATGGGGGCTCTCGGACATTGGTGCGGTGCTCGTAACCCTCCAGAGCCGCACCCCCCAAGCGAAGCTCTTCCACAAAACCGAAAAGGCCAGCAGCGCCTGTGAGCTCACCTTCCGCGACGATCCGGAACGCGCTCCCTACGCGCTAATGATTTCTCGCCAGGAAGAAGCCGACAAATCCTTGCG
>CAMAXN010000044.1 GCA_945862245.1 Prosthecobacter debontii | reverse complement strand
AAGCGATCGAAAAAGGCAAGTCACAGGCCGCTGCAGAGATGAAAAAACTTACGGGCGGCCTCGGCATTCCGGGGCTCTAAATCTTAATCCCAAAAATTTAAATTTAAGAAGAGGTCATGAGGACGTGATCGACTGACTAAACGGTATCTTTTTTAATTAGCACTGATCCTTAGGTCTTTTCATTCTTCCAATCATACTATCACGTCAAAAAATGGTCTACCTTCCGCACTCCTATGCAGAAGCTGAAATATAAATCGGGAGATTGTTCTCATCCACGATGTTAAACCGCTCCGATTGTAACAATTGGTGGAGTTGCTTGAGGGAGGCTACGGCGATTCCCACACCTCCTACTGCGGGAGTAGTTAGGATTATTGTAGTAGTTTAGCCTCCCACCACGATGTGGTCGATGAGCCTCACATCGCCGTAAAAAACCGCACAGGCTAGCACGGCAGGTCTAGCAAGGCTTTCCGTGGGACTGAGGGTTTCCGCATCAACAAGCGAAACATAATCAATGCTTGCGTAGGGCGATTGATCGAGCATTTCGCAAGCTGTGCGGAGCATGGATGCGGCATCGCATTCCCCGGCGGCGACTTGAAGGGCGCGGTGGATGCACGGGGCATCGGCACGTTGTTCGGTATTTAGGCGGGCGTTGCGTGAGGACATCGCGAGACCGTCAGCTTCTCGCATTGTGGGGTGTGGGATGATAGACGTCCGCAGATCGAGATCACGCGCCATGCGGCGAATCACGGCGAGTTGCTGAAAATCCTTCTCGCCAAATACAGCGGCATCGCAGCCGGTGAGGAGAAAAAGTTTCAAGACAACGGTGCAAACCCCATCAAAATGGCCTGACCGCGTGGCTCCGCAGAGGTGTTTCGTGAGCGAGTTTTCCGAGACGGTTACAGAGCGGTCGGCTAAATACATCTCGCTGTTGTCTGGGATAAAAACGCCATCGGCACCGTGGTTTTCACAAATGCTGAGATCCGCCTCGACGGACCGCGGATATGCCGTGAAATCGCCCACGCTGTCGAATTGGATAGGGTTCACGAATATTGAAACGATGACCATTCCATCCGCCCCGGCGTGTTGCCGCGCTCGTAAGATTAGTGAGGCATGACCTTCATGCAAAGCACCCATCGATGGCACAAGAATGACGGGTCGCAAGGCCGCATCAATACGGACGCGGAGTTCAGATTTTGTTTTGGCAATCCACATAAACGGGTGTTTTTTTGAAAGAATTGATTGCAGATGAACACCTATAAGAAAAAAAAGAACGACACTATATCTTACCTGAAATGGAGTCAGTTTTCATTTTTTACTTAACGATTCCTGACTCGCAGATTTCCCACTCATAATCTGCATCCCCTGGCGGATGTATTGAAACATAGAAAGCAAAACTAACACCCCTGCCATGGCGCATGGATAGACAGGCGAAAGCTCAGTCACTCTAAGTAGGACCCAGCCGAGCACAACAAACAGCAAAAAGGTGCAGACCTTCCCCGTCCAATGAGGACGGATATGCACTGTTTTCCTTGCGGACCACATCACGCGAATGCCGATGAGGATCACGCAATCCCTCAGGACAACAAGCGACGCAAACCACCATGGGATGCGCCAGCCATCCGGTCCCCAGTCTAAAAATGCGAGGATCAGCACCGCGCTTACTACAAGCGCCTTGTCTGCAAGAGGATCGAGGAACTTCCCTAAATCAGATTTCTGGTCGAAATGGCGCGCGATCCAACCGTCGATTCCATCCGTAGCAGCAGCAGTGACGAAGACCCAAAACGCTGTCCAGCGCATAGTCTCATTGGGTACACCAGCCTTTGTGCTGAGGCCGTAAAAGATGGCCAAAAAAGCAAAAACCGGCACCAACAAAAGCCGCAGAACGGTGAGTTTTGTGGCGAAGGTCATACGACGAGATTAGTAGATTAACCGGCAATTGAAACGAGGAAAAAGGCGATCGATATTCATTGAAACACTACCGTACAAAATATGAGCCCATTGAAGTCCAGATCATCGTACTCGAATATTGGATTCCATTCGCGGCTGAACTTAACGAAAATAGCTCACCAATTCGCGTTCACTCCGCGCGTATCAATGTGTGTGAACCTCGAGTAGCCACCAACACCACCCTTGAATAGACCACGATCCCGTAGCCTACAGATTGTTGAGGTTACGTTGCGCCCGGAAGTGTCAAATTGTACATCAATCGCAACATTTGCCTGATGCCAAGATTGCCTCCTTGCTCCTCTACAGCGGGCATTGTATGTGGGCGTGCGGTAGGCCGATACGATCTCATTTACAGGGATCCGCAATTCCGAGGAGATACGGTCAACAACACGAAGCGTATAGCCCATACGCGTCCACCACTCGCGCGGCGGCAGCATGTTCCATACGGAGCCATGCTTCTTGGCGTGCGCCGCGATCACATTCTGAGTGCAAATGTTGCGCAGTCTCAGAGAATTAAGATAATTCATGTAATCCTTTAGGTTGCGACCTTGCTGGCTCACCCACTGTTCGGGTAACGTGCTGAAGTTTTTGCTAGGTACGCCTCCTTTGCCTAAGCGGGCATCATTAGAAATTGTATTTACCTTTACTACAGGTACATCACCCATACCACCCCATTTCCACATCGCACCAGCTGTGCCGGTGGAAGCATAGAGCCCCGCAGCGGCCACTCCCAGTGTGCCGATCACGCTGCGGCGGTTGGCGAAAGTTTCCGAATCAGTCGGCGTTTGTACAATGGAGGCGGTTTGACTGGGTTGCTGTCGAAGATCAGGCATTGAATAAATAGAATTCTTTGATTTTTTCGGTCAGTTATAACTTCAGCGATAATCGTGCCAGATTTATCCGAGCCGTTTTTCGCGATGTGAATTATTACCGCCTACCAAACAGCTTAAGTAGATCCAGCAAGTAAAAAAGCCAATTTTCTTCTAATAGGACAGAGCGACCCGTATTCGCGTGACTTTTCAGTATCTAAGATTTACTGAGTTCTTAGTATTTTGTAGAATCATTGTTGAATGGTATGCGTGAACTCGGAAATTTGGAGCTAGCCGCGTATAAGCGACTCTAGAACATAGAGAGGAGGAGGCTGGCTCGCTCAAGATGTTGCTGCCACCCAGTTCGCATTACTGACAATCTCAGGCCTTGTGTTTCTGTAATGTGATGGCAGCCACGAGCCCGATAAAGAAGAGTAGGAGAATCCCCCAGTCGCCGATCAAGGCGTAGAGAGAAAAGCCAGGTTGGACGGGTATGTTAAGTTCAGTCAGCAAGCTGCCACGGGTAAAATGGCTGCCGTGCGCGTTGGCGAGAATCTGTGGTTTACCAGTACGGGGGTGTGAGCTGGAGCCGATGGTGTCGAGGGCGGCGCTGACACCGGAGTTTGCACAGCGAAGCATGGGGCGGCGCAGCTCGATGGCGCGGAAACGTGCGTTGGCGAAATGCTGGGCAGCGGCGGGCGATTCTTTAAACCAGCCATCGTTCGTTAGGTTTACAATAATCTGCGGGCCATTTCGAACGAACTTCCGAGTGAGACGCGGTACGGTGTCCTCAAAGCATACGGCGGGAATAATACCGATATCCTTGCCCTTGAGCATTACAGGCAACGGGTCAAGACTACTACCGATTGCAAACGAACCGTTGTACTCCGCTCCCGCCTGTTGCTCGTAGATTTTTTTCAGTAGTGGGATGGATTCTACAAAAGGGATCGTCTCGCCAAAGATGACTAAGTGGTGCTTGCGGTAGGCTTCGAGATCGCCAGCGGCATTCTGGATCGCGATGGAGTTGTAGATGTTCGCATCTTCTTTTTGGTATAGGCCGCCATCGCGCTCCTCGCCTTGTATCTCAACAACTCCGTAGATCAGGTCGAAATTCCCGCCCTCGCGGACACGAGAGATAGTGTCGAGGTTTTCTTGCCAGGAACCCCACTCACCACTGTCGGTACGTATAATGCGGCCTGTCAGGGCGGTTTCTGGCCACACCACCCAGTCGGGATGGCTTAACCCGATCTCGCCCTCGCCGCCCTCTGTCACGGCGACCTTGAGCTTTTCCTCGTCGGCTTTCGCGATAGCTTCCAATGCGGCGGAAGTTTCCTCCTCGTAGCCCATGTGTACCTGCTCCGCGGTCCAAAGCTGACGGGCTCCCTCATGCGGAATGTTGAGTTGTATCAGAAGTGCTTTGAGCGGGATAGTTTCCTTGCCGCTTTCCATCGCGATGCGCAGAAGACCATAGGCGATGAGCATGCCAACGAAAAGAGCGGTCACGCCAAAATCCCAGCGCGGGCGGCGTATGCCATCGGTCGCCGTTTTTTTCAGTCGGTGCGAAACCTGGACGAGGACACATTGGAAAAACACAAGCATCAGGGACAGTCCGGTCACACCTAACAGATCGGCGGCTTGCGAGATTACGAGGGTATCGTGAAAAGCGACCCCGAGGCCGTTCCAGCCGAAACCGGTGAATAACCAGCCGCGCAGGAACTCAAGCCCGGCCCAGAAGGTGGCGTGGGTGAAGGCGGTTAAGAGGCAGCGGAATGGGCTTTCTGAAATTTCCTCGGAGCGGTTCCATGGGTTGCCAATCGTAGCAGCGAACGCTCCGAAGACGCCGAAGAAAAGCGCAAGATAAGCAGCGAGCAGTATCGGAGCAAGCCATGAGACGGTCGATAGCCAAGATAGCTGGACGCCGAACGAGATGGCTCCGGTGAGCCAGCCAATTATAAATCCTTTCTTGGCGCGGTGTTTCCCTTTCAGCGTCCATACGGCGATGATCAGAGGAATCAGACAAACCCATGCGAGGATTTCGAAACTGAAGGGTGGCACCAGAGCTGCAATCATCAGACCGCTGAGGATCATGGCGAGTGCGCGGAATATGAGGGTGCGGTGCGGCATATTCAGGTACGAATTTTGGTCCAAGAGGATTTTTTGAACCGCGAATGAACAGGATAAACGCAAAAGGACGGAGGGATAAGAGCTGTTAGAACTGATATTCCATTCTCTTTGTCTTCGTTTATCGTGTTCATCCGCGATTAGGAGACCTCAGAGCTTGGCAGGATTCTCGCCGAGGGCGAAGAGAAGGGCGAGGACGCGGAGAGCTTTTTCGAAGGAAGACTTCCACGGGCGTTCAGGGCGGACGATGTGCCAACCATTCTCCGTGGCCAAGGCTGCAAGCTTCTTGCCCGGATTTACGACGGTAGCAGCTATGCAGATCGAAAGCATTGGCAGGTCGGCGGTGCTGTCGGTGTAGCCGTGTGAGTCCACGAGTTTCTCACCGATGAAATACGACGCAGGCAGTAGTTCACGGAGGCGGGTTACTTTATGCCCGCCCTTGTGATTCGTAAGGTCGGGGAAAAGCAGATTATTTTCCAACACCGTGCCAAGTGAGTGATCAAAACCAAGCAAGCGTCCGACCTCTGCCGCATAGCATTCCGGGCTGGCGGAGCTGAGGATGGTTAAGTGGCCAGCAGCCTTATGCTTTGCAAGCACAGCTTCCATTTCCGGGAAGATCGAAGGCTGGAGTTTCACAGCGAATTCACGGGAAAGCGCAGCAAGGCGCTCCGGTGGCATTTTCCAAAGGAAACAATGAAAAACGCGTTTCATGGTATCCGTTCCGAGCAGCTTCGCGAAGGGTAGAAAAGCAAGGAATAGCGGAATGGAAAAGGCGCGACAGGGCTCCTCACGGAGCACATGGTGCCGGAAAAGGAGCTGGCAATCCCACGCCAGCAGGGTGCCATCCATATCGAAGAGGGCGATGCCGGGCGGTGGGGAATTAGGGAGCATCACACGTAATGCAGTGCCTTGGCGCGGTCGTTGATCGCGGTGTCGTTGTCGATGAGTTCCTGGATGGGATCCCAGCGGCCAGAAACGAGGGCTTCGCGCGCGGATTCGGGCATTTTCAACGAGAACTCTAGGTCGCAGCAGGTGGTTACAGACATCTTCTCGAGATCGATGGTGATGACGGTATCCGGCTTTGCCTCTACGGCGGCGCGGATAGCGGCAATGTCGGCGGCGGTCGCCATCACGCAAGGCATGGCAAGAGTGGTGGAGTTGCCGTAGAAAATCTCCGCAAAAGATTCCGCTATGACGGCGTTGAAGCCGTATTTGCGGAGGGATTGCGGAGCGTGTTCACGTGAGGAGCCGCAACCGAAGTTCACACCAGCGATAAGGATGGAGGCGTCCTTAAATCGCACGTCGTTGAGCGGGTGGTTGGTTTTCACGCCGGTCTCGGAATCGAAACGGACATCGTAGAATGCGAATTCTCCGAGTCCGTCAAAGGTGACACATTTCATGAAACGAGCGGGGATGATGCGGTCGGTATCGATATCTGCGCCGGGGATGAATACTCCGGTTCCGGAAACTTGTTTGACGGGGTCGAGGGCCATATGAGGTGAGAGGTTATAGATTAATTGGATTCAGGTTCTTTGGCGCCTTTCGGGCTGTGCTTCTCCATGATTGCCATGATCTCCTTTTGAAATTCCTCTTGGTTTTTTGCAGCAAACATTTGACCAACCTGCATGCTCTCTTGCATGACATCAGGCAAGGTCACCAATGTTTTTTTGCCAACAGGAGTTTGATAAAATACCAGAAGCTCTTCGATCTCCTTGTTGGTGAAATGCTTCTCGTAAACTTTGGCAAGTTCAACTATGGTTGCCGGATCATCGAACGTTTTGGCCAAAAAACGATCTGATGCTTCTTTGTACTCTGCAATCGCCTCGTCTGGCAAGCCACTGGCTTTCAATTGCTGAATCATGGGTTCCATCATGGTTGCTGCTGATTTTTTTGCGGTTGCGGCAAAATTAATGGCATCAATTAATTTCATCGCCGGACTGGCTTTTTCTTCGGCACGTGCGGAGACGGTGAATAAAAAGCAAACAGCAAGCAGGGTGATGTTTTTCAAGAATGGTTTCATAGGTTTGTGATGGATTGATTAAGCAACAGCGGATGCTGCGGTGAGATCGAAGAGTTCGCGGGCGTCGGTGATTTCGCCTTTGATCGCGGCGGCGGCGACCATGACGGGTGACATCAGGACGGTGCGTCCGGTAGGTGAGCCCTGGCGACCTTTGAAGTTTCTGTTAGAGGACGATGCGCAAAGCTGATCGCCGATGAGTTTATCGGGGTTCATCGCCAGGCACATCGAGCAACCTGCCGCGCGCCATTCGAAACCGGCGGCGCGGAAAATTTCTGGGATACCTTCCTGTTCACATTGGATCGCGACGATTTGTGAACCCGGAACGGCGATGGCCTTGACGTTTGCGGCGACCTTGTGACCTTTGATGTATTTCGCCACTTCGCGGAAGTCGGAGATGCGACCGTTTGTGCAGGAGCCAATGAAGGCAACATCGATTTTGATGCCTTGGATCGGCATGCCGGCGGGAAGTTTCATGTAAGCGAGCGCTTCTTCGATGCTGGCTTTCTGCTCAGGGGAAGTGGCGGTAAGCGGGTCAGGAATGTTTTCCGTGATGGAGATACCTGCGTCAGGAGAAATTCCCCAAGTGACGGTTGGCTCGATGTCCTCGGCGGCGATTTTCACGATGTCGTCGAAATGTGCATCGGCATCCGAAGCGAAGGACAACCAGCGGGCGGCGGTGGCTTCGAAATTGGTGTTGTCCACGTATGGACGACCTTGGAGGTAGGCGATGGTCTTGGCGTCCGGATTCACATAGCCGCAGCGCGCACCGCCCTCGATGGACATATTGCAGACAGTCATGCGTTCTTCCATGGACATGCGGTCGAAGACGTCACCGGCGTATTCATAGGCGTAGCCGATGCCGCCGTTCGCGCCGAGCAGACGGATAATGTGGAGAATCACGTCCTTCGCGTAAACGCCGGGGCGGAGGTTACCGTTGACCTCGATACGTCTGACTTTCATTTCCTCCAGCGCGATGGTCTGGGTGGCGAGCACGTCGCGCACTTGGCTGGTGCCAATCCCGAACGCGATCGCCCCAAAGGCACCGTGGGTGGCGGTGTGTGAATCTCCGCAAGCGATCGTCGTGCCGGGCTGAGTTATACCCTGCTCAGGACCTACCACATGGACGATGCCTTGCTTGCCGGATTTCAAGTCGAAGTAGGTGACTCCGAAATCATCGCAGTTCTTGCGGATCGCATCGATCATCTCCGCCGCGAGTGGATCGGCTGGCTGATCCTGGTTTATGGTAGGGACAATGTGGTCGATCGTCGCGAAGGTGCGCTGAGGAAACTTCACTTTCAGACCGAGGTCGCGGAGCATTCCAAAGGCCTGCGGCGAGGTGACTTCGTGGATGAGGTGAGTACCGATGAAGAGCTGCGAGCGCCCGTCTCCGAGTATGCCGACGCGGTGCGATTCCCAGACTTTTTGAAAGAGGCTTTTTCCCATGACAGTATGCCGCCGAGGATCACGACGGGGGTGTGAAGATGAATAGGCGAACTAGAAACTTCAATCTCATAAAACTGGATTTCTTACTACGCATAATCCTTGGCAGCTCCCCCACCCTGCCCTTGAATCAAACAGATTCCTTAACCCATGCCCTGCACCGCCATTATCGTCGCCGCCGGATCCAGCCAACGCATGGGCTATGACAAGCTCGCTGCACCGCTCGAAGGCGTTCCGGTTCTCGCCCGGACAATCGCTGCTTTCATGGAGTGTGCGGAAATTTCCGAAATCATCCTCGTCACGCCCCTAGAGCGTATGGAACTTCTGGATGAAACGACTTTTACAAAACCCGTGATCCGTATCGACGGCGGAGCCGAGCGGCACCTCTCCGTCGCGGCAGGTCTCGCCGCTGCCACGAAGGGCTCTGAACTCATCGCGATTCACGACGCGGCGCGTCCGTTTGTTTCCCAAACTGATCTCCGCGCCGTAATCGAAGCCGCGCAGGAGTATGGCGCAGCCTCCCTCGCCCGCCGTGTCACCGAGACCTTGAAACGCGCCGACGAATCCGATTTCACCGCCACCGCCGTTCCCCGCGAAAACCTCTGGTTTATTGAGACGCCCCAGGTTTTCCGCGCCGATCTCATCCGCACCGCCTACCATTACGTTTTAGAAAACCAACTGCCCGTCACCGATGAGACCTCTGCGCTCGAAGCGATCGGCGTGAAAACGAAACTTGTCTCTTCGATCTCGCCGAATCCGAAAATCACCATTCCGGCGGATCTCGTGAGTGCGAAGTTTTTGAGTTGAGAGCGGCGCGAGGTGAGCCATCGTTACGGCGTGCAACATGTCGCAAGCGGAATGAGGAAGGTAGCGAGCTTGGAGGGCTCGGAGGCCATCGATGTCGCGCGTGGACTACAGTGGCTTGGCGGGCTGGTGTTTTTCGATACGGCGGGAAATGTGCCGTTGCAGGCGGGGAGGCCTATTTCCGTGATCGCGGCGGCACCAGTGGCGATGCACTGCGGATCAGTTTTTTCTGAAACGGATCTAACAACTCTGCGCAACGCACTCGCCGCAAATCTAGCGGGCGGCGGAGATCATGGATTTCCAGAAGGCGGGCTGTGCGGCTGGGTCGATTACGAGGGAGATTTTGTTTTCGGAGAATACCGCGACATGCTCGTGAAGGACGAGCAGAGCGGCGAGTGGTGGGAGCGCGGAAATCTTTCCTCCCTGATCCGCGAAAGCAAAAACGAGCGGGTCGAAATCGGCGATTTTACGGCAGAGATGGGGCGCGAAAAATTTCTCAAAGCCGTGCGACGCGCGAAGGAATGGATCGCGGCGGGAGATATCTATCAGGTGAATCTCGCCCAGGAATTTTCCGCGAAGGTAAGCGGAGGTTCTTTGATCGGGCTTTACGAAATCCTACGGCAAGCCAGCCCCGCTCCGATGGGTGCGTGGCTGGGACTGGATGGGAAAGAAGTGCTGTGCACCTCGCCGGAGTTGTTTCTGAAAATTTCAGGAAACCTCGTGGAGACGCGCCCCATCAAAGGCACCAGGCCGCGCTTCCGAGACGCGGACGAGGACAGGCGCTCGGCGGTGGAGCTTCAGACTTCAGAAAAGGAAGTCGCGGAGCTGGTAATGATCACCGACTTGCTGCGGAACGATCTCGGGCAGATCTGCAAGTTCGGCAGCGTGGAGGTGAGCGGGATGTTGCAGCTTGAGAGCCTCGCGCAAGTCCACCACCTCGTTTCCACCGTGAAGGGCACGTTGCGAGATGGCGAGGATGCGGTTGGCGCACTGGCCGCGTGTTTCCCCGGCGGCAGCATCACCGGTGCCCCGAAAAAACGCGCGATGGAGATCATCTCAGAGCTGGAACCAACGCCGCGCGGAATCTATTGTGGCGCGATCGGCTGGCTCGGCTTCAACGGCGAGAGCGAGTTTAACATCGCGATCCGCACCGTTGTCCGCGAGGGCGAAAAACTCAGCTACCACGTCGGCGCTGGCATAGTCGCGGACTCCGTACCAGAGGCGGAATACACCGAGACCATGCACAAGGGCCAGGGCATCCGGTTAGGGATTGGAAACTTTAAACTCCAAACTTTAAACCCTAATGGAAGATGTGTGAAATGATCACGCCAGCTCCGCCGCGTGGAATTCCTGCCAGTCGTCGAGATTGTTCAAATTGATCGCGTCGGTGGGTTTTCCGTCCGGGAGACCCACGGCGGAAAGGATGGACTGGCGGGTAGCATCGGCGTGCTGGTAACCGGTGATCGCAGCATTCAGCTCGGCCACCGAGGCGGCGTTGAGCTTCGTCGCGTTCTCGGCGATAAATTTTTCGAACTGCACATAGGTCGGCTTGTTTTCGGAAACGAAAGCAACCAGCGCGTCGCGGTCCACGCCGAGGGCGTCGAGGGTCATTGTATCGTAGCCGGGGCCGCAGTTCGAGTATCCGTCGGCGAGCTTGCCAGCCGCACCGAGGCACATTTTTTGCCAAAGGCGGGGAAGATGAAGGACTCCGAGCGGGCCTGCGGTTCCGGAAGAGATGGTGGGGATGATTTTATTACTCATGGCTGCGGAAATTAACTTTCAACTCACAACAAGCAACCTCCATTATAGGTAAACGGTGTAGATAATCATTTTAGAGGCGTTTAAAGTTTAAATTTTAAGGTTTGCGAGCTTACCCCGCCTGCGCTTTTCTCTCGCCCCCATGTCCACACTCCCCACCGCTGACCTCCTGGCGCTTGACACGGACGGCTTCCAGAGCCGCCTGTCAAAACTCAGGAGGTATCTTTGACGTTCCCGCCTTGGAAAATAAAATCCAGACACTTGAGGAAGCGATGGGTGCCCCGGATTTCTGGAACGACACGGACAAAGCCCGCACCCTTTCCGAGGAATCGGCCGGGATGAAAAAAAAGCTCGCGGCTTTCCTCGCTCTGGAATCCCGCAGCTCGGACGTGATTGAAGGTGTTTCGCTGGCTAAGGAATTTGACGACGAGGAAATGGCCCGGGAAGCTATTAACGGCGCCGCCAAACTTGAGAAGGACATCCGCGAGTTCGAGCTCCTCACTCTCCTGAACCGACCCAATGACAACGCGAGCTGCTACCTCGCCATCCAAGCCGGTGCCGGTGGCACCGAGGCCTGCGATTGGGCGCAGATGCTCCACCGCATGTACACCCGCTGGGCCGAGAGCAAGGGTTACCGTGTCGAAACGCTCGACTGGGAAGACGGCGACAGCGCCGGCCTGCGCTCCGCGACGCTCAAGATCAGTGGCGAAAACGCCTTCGGTTTCCTCAAGAACGAACGCGGCGTCCACCGCCTCGTCCGCATCTCACCCTTCGATTCCGCAGGGAAACGACACACCTCTTTCGCGTCGCTCGATGCCACCCCCGAGGTGGATGATAAAATCAAAATCGAGATCGCCGACAAGGATGTGGAAATCAGCACCATGCGCTCTGGCGGCAAAGGTGGCCAGAACGTCAACAAGGTCGAAACCGGCGTGCTGTTGCGCCACCTTCCCTCTGGCATCCTGATCAAATCCACCGCCTCCCGCACCCAAGGCGCGAACAAGGAACTTGCCTATCAAATCCTCAAAGCAAAACTTTTCCAAATCGAGGAGGACAAGCGCGCCGCCGAAGCCGAAGCCGCCTATGGCGAAAAAAGCGACGTCTCATGGGGCAGCCAGATCCGCTCTTACGTTTTCCAGCCTTATCAGAAAGTGCTCGACCTCCGCACCGGCGAGGAAAGCGGAAACATCCAGGATGTGATGGACGGCGATATCGACGCCTTCATCGAGGCCAAACTGCGCGGCAAAGTCCGCGTCAAGGGCGCTAAGGACGACGAGGATTGATCCGGGAGGATGATGGGATTTCCGATAGGTATCTAACCGCTGATTCCTTCGATCTGCTCCAACTCTGAAATGAACCTTGGAATCTTCTCCGTGAAAATACCCCACACAACTACCTCCTCCAAATGGTCATAGGTGTGGGCTAGGACGTTTCGAAAACCGATGATCGCCGCCGAATCAGTGATCACCGCAAGATCTTCAGGGTGCTTACGTCTAACGCGAACAAGGGCTTCACCCATAATCTCAAACTTACGTTCCACCGCCGAGGCAAGCAGGTCGTCCATGCGGTAATCATCGAGGGTCTTCCCGTCGCAGAAACCGGTGATCGCCCGAGCTGCGGTCAACGCGTCGAAGTATCATGTCAGCGAGAACTCATTCATGGATGACAACCAGATCACGAGAGATGGACTTCCGTAGATGGGGATTCCTGATCATGCCGGGTGTCAGGAGTTGAATTTTTCGGTTGAAGCATTTCCCGGCTTCCTCGATGAAGCCAAGATAGCGTTCGGGCATGGTAGCAGGAGTGGGCGAATCGAACTCCGCGAGAAAATCAATGTCGCTATCCGCGCGCTCCTCTCCGCGCGCAGTGGAACCGAACACAGAAAGCCGACGAATACCAAAACGACCGCACAAAGCCTGAGCTTCACGCCTGAATGTTGCATCAATCATCGCTCTTAGTCTAGCGGCGGAGTTTTCATCCGCAATTCAATAGTCGACATTCATTCATTAGGATTTCCTACATTAGGAATCAATTTCTTTGAGACTCCCCCAGTGAAGGAACTCTGTCCGTATTCCCGCATTTTTCCCATTGACGTCCCCTCCCGACTTTATCAGGTTGCACCCCACTCTTATTGAGATTGCGTCTCAAAATAAATAATCAGATGAAAAACAGGAATCGCAGGAGAATCGCCACGCTGGCAATGGCGGGCGTGATGGTGGCGGGACATGCAGTGGCGCAGGATGCGCTCGAGACTTTGGCTCCTTTGACGGTGATCGGTGGGGGCGATGAGGTATTTAAACTCCCCGGCTCCGGCGCGTATGTGAGCGCCGAGGAATTCCGCTCGCGCGGCCAAACGAACCTCGCCCGCATCGCCGCCAAGGTTCCTTCCGTTTTCGTGCGGGATGAGGATGGATACGGAAATTTCCCCAATATCGCACTCCGGGGAGTTGATGGCACACGCTCGAGCAAAGTCACGCTGATGGAGGACGGGATTCTGACCTCCCCCTCGCCCTATTCTGCGCCCGCCGCTTACTACTCGCCCAATGCCAGCCGGATGTCCGCCATCGAGTTCCTGAAAGGTTCTTCCCAGGTGAAATACGGCCCACACACCACCGGCGGTGCCGTCAATTTCCTTTCCACTCCCATCCCCGCCGACGGCGAAAAAAACTTCTTCTCCCGCACGACATATGGTTCCGACCAAACCTTTTTCAACCAGACATGGTACGGCGACACCCAAACGACCGAGGCCGGGACATTCGGATACCTCCTCGAACTCCACACCATGAAAAGCGAAGGCTTCCGTGACATCGATGGCACCTCGCAAAACTCCGGCTTCGATCTCATCGAGCCGATGCTTAAATTATTTTTCGAACCGAACACCGACCTCAAGCAACGCTTCGAGTTCAAGTTCGGCTACACGGATTTCGACGCGAACGAATCCTACGGCGGCATCACCGTAACCGACCTGCGCCGCGATTCGAACCGCCGCTACTCCTCCACCCAGTTTGACCATCACACCGCCGAGCATTTCCGAACCTACCTGAAATGGATCGCGGAACCATCGGATACGCTCCGCATCGAATCCGCCGTTTACTTCAATTCCTTTCAGCGCAGCTGGGATAAACTCGACGGCCTCCGCGGCGCAGGCCTCCGCACCAACGTCGCCGAAGCCTTGCTCCACGGCCCCTCGCTCGCCGTTCTTCAGGGCACGGGTGCAGGCGATATTTTCACCCGTGACGCCTTCCGCGACCACGAATCCTACGGCTGGCAAAACCAAGCCAACTTCCGCTTCGACACCGGCTCATTATCCCATGACCTCGCCGTTGGACTGCGCCTCCACTACGACCGCGCGGGCGGCACGAACCAACAGATTTTCTACGCCTCAAACACTCTCGGCGGTTTTGGCCCCGCCGCACTGGGAGCGGTCGGTTCCGCGGGTCTTCAAGAGGTCTTTGCGACCGCCATATATCTTGAGGACGAAATTAAAATCGGCGCGCTCACCCTCCGCCCGGGAATCAGGTTCGAGCACCTTGATGTGGGGAACACGACCGGAGCAGGCGTGAACACATCCGGCCAGGAGCAGCTCGTCATGGGCGGCCTCGGCGCGATGTATGATTTCGACGCGGAAAACTACCTCTTCGGCGGCATCTACCGGGGCGCATCACCGGCCAATCCGGCCGGATGCCTTGCCGGCACCGAAAGCGAGGAAAGCCTCGGACTCGAGATCGGATACCGCCACCGCAAGGACGCGCTACGCACGGAACTCGTCGCTTTTTACACCGACTACGACAACCTGATCGCGCCCCAGTTCGATGTCGTCGGCGGCCTGAGCCCTTCGCGAAACGCAGGGGCTGCGGAGACATGGGGTCTTGAGAGCCTTGTGGAATACGACCTCGGTCAAGCCGCGGGCGCCAGCTACGGCCTTCCCGTTTATTTCAGCGCTACCTACACTCAGGCAGAGTTCAAGGACATCAATGGACTCCTCGCCAATACCGCCGGACTCTTCTCCGGAGCCCAGAGCGGCAGCGAGCTTCCCTACCTCCCGCAGTGGAAACTCGCGGCGGGCATCTCTTACCTCACGGAAAAATGGGGCGTGAACCTGGACGCCTCGTTCACCACCTCCACCTGGGGCACCGGTTACAATGACGACGTCCGCATCGAAAACCTCACCGGATTGCCGGGCAATCCAAGCGCGGTGGATGGCGAAATCGACGCTCTCTTCCTCGTCGATCTCACCGGCCACTACCAACTGAACGAAACCTTCAAACTCGTCGGCGGCATCCAGAATCTCTTCGATACGCAAGAGATTGTAAGCCGCTCCCCGCTCGGCCCGCGCGCCAACGCACCGCGCATGATCTTCGCAGGTGTTGAGGCCACGTTCTGATCACAGAAGAGAAGGCCAACCACAGATGAACAGGATAAACTCAGATGGAGAGGATGCCAACACACCTCCACATAGGCTGCCCCGAATCATTCCTTTTTTATCACTGTTCATTTTTATCTACGTCCATCCCGTTCATCTGTGGTTGAATTTTTCCGTATCGTGGGCCGGAAACACAACCCTGCTTTTCCACCATTGACCGATTGACAGGCATGTCGTGCCTGCTAGCCTCCCGCGCCCGCTCCAAAGTAACAGGAACTGTTTTCCTGAATCTAGATATGGCGGCGAAATGCAACCCGACAATTACTAACAAGATGGCAACCAAAAAGAAGACAGCAGCCAACCCCGCCGCGAAGAAACCCGCCGCGAAGAAACCCGCCGCGAAGAAACCCGCCGCGAAGAAACCCGCCGCGAAAGCTACGAACTCCGCAAAAGCTACGAAATACGTTTACACCTGGGGCGCTGGCAAGGCCGACGGCCACGGAAAAATGAAAGAGCTACTCGGAGGCAAAGGCGCGAACCTTGCCGAGATGACCCTCATCGGTCTCCCTGTTCCGGCCGGCTTCACAATCTCAACCGAGGTCTGCACCTACTACTACGATCATAAGAAAACCTACCCGAAAGTCCTCCGCTCTCAGATGGAAGCAGGCGTGGCCAACATGGAGAAAATCATGGGTTACAAGTTCGGCGACCCGAAAGGTTTCCCCCTCCTTCTCGCTGTCCGCTCCGGCGCGCGCGACTCGATGCCCGGCATGATGGACACTGTCCTCAACCTCGGCCTCAACGACAAGACAGTCGCTTCCCTCGTCGCCGCTACCAAGAATGAGCGCTTCGCATGGGACTGCTATCGCCGTTTCATCCAGATGTATGGCGATGTCGTTCTCGGTGTTCAGAAACTCCCAACCGAAGATCACGAGCCGTTCGAGACGATCATAGAAAACTACAAGCACGCGAAGTATAAGAGTGACATCGTCGATTCCGAACTCACCGCCGACGACAACAAGGAACTCGTCGCCCGTTTCAAGAAGCTCGTGCTCGACCGCACCGGCAAAGGCTTCCCAGATTGCCCATGGGAGCAACTCGAAGGTGCCGCAGGTGCCGTGTTCAGCTCATGGATGAATGACCGCGCGATCGTTTATCGCCGCAAATACGGCATCCCCGCCGCATGGGGCACCGCCGTCAATGTGCAGGCCATGGTTTTCGGAAACACCGGCTCAAACTCCGGTTCCGGTGTCGCCTTCACGCGCAACCCCGCCAACGGTGAAAACGTCCTTTACGGCGAGTTCCTCGTCAACGCCCAGGGCGAGGACGTCGTCGCCGGTGTCCGCACCCCGGATGCCGTCGCTGGCATGGCGAAAGCCCTCCCTGCCGCGTTCAAGGAACTGATGAAAGTCCGCCGTATCCTTGAGAACCATTTCCGCGATGTGCAGGACGTCGAGTTCACCATTCAGGATGGAAAACTCTTCATGCTTCAGACCCGCAACGGCAAGCGCACCGCCGCCGCCGCGCTCAAATTCGCCGCCGACATGGTGAAGGAAAAGCTCATCGACTGGCAGACCGCGGTTCTCCGCAACCCCGCCGACCAGCTCGACGCGCTGCTCGCCCCCGTCTTCGATATCGAGCAGACCAAAAAGCAAACCATCATCGCCAAGGGTCTTCCCGCCGGCCCTGGTGCCGCTTCCGGAAAAATCTACCTCAATGCGGATCGCGCCGAGGCCGCCCAGCAACGCGGTGAGAAGGTTCTTCTCGTTCGCGTCGAGACATCCCCGGAAGACCTTCGCGGCATGATCGCAGCGGAAGGCATCCTCACCTCGCGCGGCGGTGTATCCTCCCACGCCGCTCTCGTTGCCCGCCAAATGGGCAAGGTCTGCGTCTGCGGTGCCTCAGGTGTCGAAGTCGATTACGACAAGAAAACTGTCACTGCCGGCGGCAAGACTTTCAAGGAAGGCGACTACCTCTCGATCGATGGAACGGCAGGAACGGTTTACGGCGGCGAGCTCGCCACCGAGCCTTCCGAGATCATCACCGGACTCATCCATAACAAAAAATCCTCGCAGGCCACCGAGAAGTTCAAAAACTTCGTCAAGCTCATGGACTGGTGCTCACAGGCCACCCGCATGGGTGTCCGCACCAA
>CAMAXN010000043.1 GCA_945862245.1 Prosthecobacter debontii | reverse complement strand
ATAAGAATTTTATCATCACCGCTGCTTGCGAAAACATGCTTGCCTACCACTATAGCCGCATGGATTTTTCAAAATGGAAATACATCGATCCGCATCTGTTGGTAGGCTTGGTGAACACCGAATTACGCAACCACTCCGATTCACTCGAGGATCTGGTCAAAACCCATGATCTCTCCGAGGAAGATCTGAAAAGGAAACTTGCGGAGGCGGGTTACACGTACCGACCGGAACAGAACCAGTTCCGATGAGCATAAAAAACGCCCGACCTCCAAGTCGGAAGTCGGGCGATAGAATTTTGATCGGGTATAGACCCGGATTCGGGGTATTACCAGCGACCGCTGTCGCGACCACCGCCGCCACCGCCGCCACGGTTTCCACCGCCGCCGCCACCACCTTTGTAGCCACCGCCACCGCCGCCACGGTTTCCACCGCCGCCGCCGCCGCCTTTGTAGCCACCGCCACCGCCACCGCCGTATCCGCCACCGCCACCGCCACCGCCACCGCCGCTTGGGCGTGCTTCACGTGGTTCGGAGGCGTTCACGCGAAGCGCGCGGCCTTGGTAATCTTTCTCGTTGAGGCCTTCGATGGCCGCATTGAGCTGGGATTGGTCACCGAGTGTCACGAACGCAAATCCCTTGGATTGTCCGGAATCACGGTCGGTAATGATTTTGACCCTTTCGACGGGTCCGTATGCGGCGAAGAGGTCGGAGACGTCTCCTTCAGTTGCTGTGTAGGGCAGATTGCCCACATAAATGTCCATTTGTTCTAATTTCGTGACGCCAATTTTCCTAAAACAATTCCTTCGATCCTGGCGTCACGGACCAAACAAAAAGCGAGTATCTTATTTATTAATCACTCGAACCTTTACTTTTGAGTGTAGTCGCATATTTAGCAAGAACCAAATTTTTAGCCTAATTCCAAAGTAAAACTATGGATTAATATAGGTATTTGCAAGCTGCAGATTAGAGCGAAGCTATGGGAAGTCGTCCAAGGAGTTGATAGCCAATGGTCAGGTGAAAGCCGCCGAAGATTGCCTTCGCAACGCAATCCGCACTTTTCCCAAAGAGGCGAAAAAGAAACCGCCGCCGCCATGCGTGCCTTAGCAGGAATATGGATTTCCGAGAAACGGAACCTTGACGCCGCCAAAGATCTCATCTCTCGCGCCGAAGCGATGGAGAAATGATTTCCTCTATGCGCTTCACGCCGATTCCTCCAGCAAGCCTTTTGCCTTCGGCCATGTCTTGGCAGCCTCGACGAGAATCCATGCCTCAAGGGCGAGGGTGATGATGCCTATGGCGGAGAGAAGGTAGTTTGGATTCTTTCCAGTGAGCCAAGCCGTATCGCCCACGAAGAGCTGGGAGACCATGGCGATGGCGGGTAGGATCAGCATGAAAACGGCTGGGATGGTGACGAACCAGATAGGCAGGTTCCGCCGCCACATCCAAAAGAGGATGACAAGGAAGGCAAGTCCGCCGAGGAGCTGGTTCGTCGCGCCAAACAGCGGCCATAGTGCAAGTCCGCCCTTGCCCATGTTTTCTGTGTTGTAGGGCATGCCCACTGGCGGTATCGCGGCGATGGCTCCAGCAAGGATGACCGCGAAAATAGTGGCGACGTGCTTATTAGTGAGCGCCTTGATGCCGATTGTGGCAGCGAGTTCCTGGGTGACGTAGCGCTGAAGGCGGCACGCGGAATCCATGGTCGTCGCCGCGAAGGAAGCAACGAATACTCCCATCAGCGCCGTCGCGAATCCCGCCGTGAGACCGAGTGCTTGGATGAAATTCCCCGATCCGGAGACAAAGGCGGAGATCGCGCCTTTCCCGGCAGCTCCCCATTCGGAGTAGTTTGCGTTGTAGGCGGCCTCGCCGATCAGGGTCTTACCAGTAGCTTTTCCTGCGACCATTTCAGGGACACCGAGCCCGATTCCAGCCACGCAGGCAAGGATGACCAGCACGGCGAGAAAGCCCTCAGTCAGCATCGAGCCGTAGCCGACGAACTGTGCATCGGTCTCGCATTTCAACTGCTTGGAAGAAGTGCCGGAGGAGACAAGGCAATGGAACCCGGAAACGGCTCCACAGGCGATGGTGACAAAGAGGAAAGGAAAAATCCATGGTGCCCCGGCGGGTGCATTCTCACCGATACGCACCATCGGGGCGACGATTTCCAAGGCTTGCTTTTCCTCACCGCCGCCGAATCCAAAGATTCCCGCGACCACCAGCCCGATGACGACAAGCCCGAGCGCGGAGAGGAGTTGGAGGGCGTTGATGTAATCGCGCGGCTGGAGCAGCGCCCACACCGGCAGCACCGAAGCGATATAGGAATATAAAAGCAAAAAGCCCACCCACGCGATGACCGGCAAAGCGGCCAGCGCGGAGTTGAAATTGTGCAGGAATCCCCAATCGCCGTAATAAACGCTGAGATACATCACCGCGAGCGCGATGATCGAGGGGGTTACTAGACTGATACCCTTGCGATGCAATAGCACGCCGATTGCTACCGCGATGGGCGTCTGCACGAGGCAAGGAAAAATGGAAGAGGGAAACATCCGAAACACGTTCGCGATCACCAGCCCGAAGATCGCCAGCACGATGGTCAGTGCCATCAATAGGATGGACAGGAAAAGAACGCGCGTGCGCGGTGATAGCACCCGCCCGGAGATGTCACCGACGGTCTGACCTTTGCTACGCATCGAAACCACAAGCGCCGCGAAGTCGTGTACGGCCCCGATGAAGATCGACCCGAACAGCACCCAGAGCAGGGCAGGCAACCAACCCCAGATCACCGCCAAGGCTGGGCCGACGATGGGCCCCGTACCGGCGATTGACGTGAAATGGTGGCCGAACACAACACCCTTCGAGGTCGGGACGAAATCCTCGCCGTCCTCCATCGCTACGGAGGGCGCTTTGTTCTCCGGATTAAGCTTGAAAATTTTCCGGGACAGCCAGCGACCGTAAGTATGGTATGCGATCAGATAGGCGACAAGCGAGCCGAGTGCGATGAGCAGAGTTTGCATCAGGCAATATCAAAGAGGGATTCCCACGCGGAGCGAAGAAGAATTTCCAAATAGAAAAATCTCCCGCTACACCTTCTTTTTGCTTGTCAGCCCCCTGCACCGAAACCAAACATCCCGACCCGCACAAGCGGCACCGGGTAGGTGGCCGAGTGGTTAAAGGCGGCAGACTGTAAATCTGCTCTCATTGAGTACGCTGGTTCGAATCCAGCCCTGCCCACCATCCTTTTTTAATCATGAAACGCTCTAGCTCACTGGATTTATGCGTTTTTTGTCCTCTCCGAGAGGGTCAAAAACGCACCGAATAGGACGATTCATAAGCAGGTAGCCCTGGGTATGGAATACTCACGGTTTCAATCACTTAAAGTTGAGAATTTGCTTTTTTACCCAGTGTGGAGAGTATGCAGAATAGCCGCTCTGGGAAGGGGCGAAGGGGTTGATCTTCACCCCCACGCCGACCCACGAACATCCGAGAAGAGCTGATTATAGACCAGACGTAAATCCAGCCGCAACCAGACGATGTATGGGCATTGAGTCATGCGGTGCTGTAGGACGGCGGACGACCTCCGGTCATGACCGACCGCAGCGATTTAATTCTTCCGCCCAAGAGCATCCTCCTTCAACCGCACCATCACTTCGTTGCGACGCAGGAATGCCGGCGTGAAGGGAGGATCGTAATTTGCCATCTGCGGCTCGCCAATGACTTGGAGTTTTTCCGCAGCGAGCCACTCCACCAGCTTCTGCCGCGCTGCAGCCGCACGTTCGGTCCCCCAGTTTCCGCTGAATCGATACACTGCGAACCGACCGGCCGGACGCGTCTGCACTGTGATGTCGTCGCGCTTTGCTTTTGGGGTGCCGGCGGCCGCGGTCTTCTGCGGAACGACGAAGCTCATATGCCGATTCGTTCCGCTTGGGTCGCTGAACACGGGCGTGGTCATGGCAATTTTCGCATCCGCCTCGTTAGCGCCACCGATGTAGCGGAACAATCTCACAAAGCTATCGCCATCCTCTGGCCGCGTCGCCGCCATCGGCGTCGAGACCAGCGTGAGCGCCGGGTAATCTCGGATTTCGAAGACGCCGCTTTGACGCACGACTTGGTAGCCCGCCGATTCGTAACCGATGCGGGTCAGCTTGCAACCGGCCAGAATCATTAAAGCTAGGACGGCACTGCCGCCAAGAATCCAAAGTTTCACAGCCATATTAATGCTAGGAATTTGCTTTTTCATCTATCGCGGATAATACCTTGGATAGGCAGTCTGGGAAGTGGAAAAGGGGTTGGCTAAGGGCGTACCCATTACGAGCTGGGGCGGCGAGCTCAACAAGGCTTGCAATAGCTAAGAAGCGGGGGTGGCATAACCTTGGATGATTTATCCGCGATGCGTGCAGACTCATGAAGTGAGCGTCTTTTGCACTTTTTCCCAGTAGCCGAAGAATCCACCGGTGGCAAGCGGACGCTGGGCCAAATCTTCTGCACGGTCCAACAAAACTAGATCGATTCCTGATTTTTTCAGCATGATTTGCAGATTTTCAATCTGGTCGTGAAGCGGACCGATTTCGGGACGCATCGCGGCGATCTGTTGAAGATGGTGGTCGGCAGCCCATTTCAGCAACACATTGATCAGATTAGATTCAATGTGAAACTGGGCTTCGATTCCAAAGGCGGAACCTGCCCGTTTGGCGGTATCGGTCAGTGCAGATCGCAACCAATCAGTTTTTGTATTTGGGTAGCGAAAACGAGTCCATGTGGCGGCGTCGCCGGAGGCAAGGATTGCGCACGGTTTAAGTGCGGCAAGCGGACTTTCCTCGATGAAGAGATCCTCCTCGTGAATCCAAATACCTAGCTTGAATTCGCTTACAGGTGGGGCAAGTGGAAGCGACAAGCGTGTGATCACAGCCACATTCTCGGCGGGAAGAATGAGCGGGTGGGGATTCTCTAACAGGCAGAGTCCTTTGTCGTATTTTTGCAAGACTTCGGCCGGAAGATACTTTTCTAGATTACTGCGACGCGGTAGGTAGGTTTTTCCCGGCGTTTGAAGCCCGGCGACCCAACGCCATGAAAGTGTATTGGAGGCGGGGTCTCCATCGAGGAGATGGCGGAAAAAAAAGTCCGCTCCGAGTTGCCAGGGAAGCCGCTCAATATGAATCCACCAGCCGGCGAACCACATGCGGGCGTGGTTATGTAGATAGCCGGTTTGCACCAATTCGCGGGCGAAGTGGTTCATAATGGCGATTGATCCTTCACCGGCTTCACAAGCTGCGGCACGGTTGCGGCAGGTTTCGTATTGAATCTCGTTTCGAATGAATGCGAGTTTATCAAGGTAAGCCGTCCAGACTTGTGGACGAAGTGACAGCCAATTTTTCCAATAGCGGCGCCAATAGATTTCTTGGGTGAATTTCTCTACAGTAGATGCAGCGTAGCGACGTAGAGGAGCAGCGGCACACTCCGATTCGAGAATAAGCCGGTATCGGATCGCTGGAGAGAGTCTCGAAACATAGGCGTTGTCGGGCAGCACGTAGTTCCGCATGCTTGAGTAACGTCCTGCATGAGGTATAAAGGCATCGAGTTGCTCAAGCGCTTCCTTTCGCGTGGATGCAAACCCACGAGTTGGACAAGGGATGAGTTCGTTTGTCATGCTATTTTTGAGGTGGACATTTCACGACACGCCAACAAGTCCTGAGTCCATCGGTTATCGATGCCGTTTGCTGCTGCAAGAAGCGAGCCTACCACGGCACCACGGTGGCAATTGTCCCCGCCGACCATGGCATTGGCGATGATGCCTGCGTCGAAGTGGTCATGATACTTCCAAACAAGATAAAGCGCGGCGGGAAAAGCCTGATCGATGTAGCAGGCGGGACTTAGGATTCTGCCGATGACTTCATCGTCCGCTCGGTATTTCCACTTGGCGGCTTTCCGGCTGGAAAACCAATCGCCTGCATCCTGTGCGATCGCATCACGCAGTGGTGTGCCCGCGCTGACGGATTTCAGCAAGCGAGCAAGGCAATCGGCGGCTCGTTGGACATTGCTGTGGCGGTGGGTGAGTGCGAGGTGCTGGCGGGTGGCACCACGCCAATCGGCATCCTCGGGTAGTGAGGCCAACAGCGCGGGAATTTGGGCAAGTCCGCCGATATGTTCATCGGCGATCCCGCACTTGGTGATTTCCTTGCCCTGCGCGTATTTGGTGAAGAAACCGCGATGATATTCCTCAAGATAAGTGTCGCGATGCCACCCGGGCGTCAACATGCACTCTGCGTAGCGCCGAGCCCAGCGCTCGGGATCGTAGTCGCCGTGGGAGCGGACCTGCTCGTATAGCTCAGTCGCGAGTCGGAAGTTCACTGTGTTTTCTCCAGCTTGAAGAAACTGGTGGTAGTGGATGCCGCGCTGGCCCCAGAAGACGGCTTGGTCCCTGAGGATATCTCCTTGATCGTTGATCGCATGATATTCGGACCGCCATAGGATACTGCCGGGGTGAGGGTTTCGCGGAGTCTTGTAGTGATCAAGTACGCCGTAGTCGCTCCTCAGCGCTTCGCGGTCATAATACCAATGGCCTGGCACCGCGAGGGCATCTGCGACGAGGGAACCAAGATAAGCGTGGTGAAGTGTCATAGCGGCGCAGAATAACTCATACTTGTATCCGCGCCACCTGTGAGTTAGCCAATCAGGAAACCTGATTCGACGTTGCCGTTGAATCACCAGCGGACTCTTCAATCACGATGTACTGGGGATAAGGAGCAAGTTTCTGTGTAGAGGAATCATCGGCTCCGCTAGCAGATTTCAACGCACACCGCTTTGAGGTATTCAGCCTCGGGGAAACAGGCGGGGTGATCGGGAGCATGACCTGTGCGCCAGAGTTCTCGGAACGGCTTGCCGTTTTCACGCGCCGACTCCTCAACTGCGCCATAAAACTCCTCTGCCGAGACGTGTGCGGAGCATGAGGCTGCGATGAGTATCCCGCCGGGGCGGAGTCGCCGCAGCGCTGCGAGATTGAGCCGCTTATAGGCCCGTGCCGCGCCTTCGCGCTCGGATTCCCGCCTCGCGAGGCTGGGTGGATCGGTGATGATCAGGTCGTAACTTTCTCCGCTTTCTTCGAGCCAGCGGAAGGCATCTGCTTGCACAGTATGGCGCTTCACAGAGGCAAGCGATGGGTTCAGGGAAAAATTTCGCGCTACGCTGTCGAGCGCGTGGCGGCTGATGTCGAGATCGGTCACGGATATGGCTCCGCCGCGCGCGGCGTAGAGCGAGAATGCGCCTGTGAAGCTGAAGACGTTGAGAATATTGCGACCTGCGGCGAGTTGTTCGACGCGCGCGCGGTTATCGCGCTGATCGAGGAAAAAGCCGGTTTTTTGCCCGTTGATTACTGCCGCCTCGAAGCGGATTCCGTTTTCGGAAAACACCACGGTTGCGTCCCCCGCTTCGCCGCGGAAGCCTTCCGTGAAACCCATGACTGCCGCGTATGTCGTGATGTTCCTGCTCAGGCGCATGATGAGATGTTGTGAGTGGAACACCGTGCGAAACACGTCCTCGATTTCCTCCCAGTGCGCCAGCCACGAGGCCGTATAGATTTTCACCACCAGCGTTCCGGCATAGGTATCGGCGACGAGTCCGGGAAAACCTTCACTCTCGCCGTTGATGAGTCGCACGCCGTCGGTGCCCTCGCAAAGAATGCTTTCACGTCTTGCCAGACAAGCCCGTGCCTTTTCCAGCCACCATTCTCTGCCAACGGTCGCCGGTCTTCCGCAGTGCAGGATGCGGACACGGATTGAAGAATGCGCGTCATACAGCCCGATCGCGAGGAAACGATCCTTCTTGTCATACATAACGACCAACTCGCCGGTCGCACCTTCGCGGTTCTGGCTTTTCACGCTGTCCGCGTAGACCCACGGATGCCCGGATCTCACCGCCATCTCCGCCCGTGGAAAGAGCTCCAGCCTCAGCCTATTTTTCGCTCCTTGTCCCTTCATTCACGCCCAGCGGACACATCTGTCCCTCACGATACAAGCACCAACGCTTGCGGCTCCTCTTTGATTGAAAAAATCAGCTGAGTTGGTTGGTATTTATTTATACAATGAAAACACATTTCCAATCCTCGAGCCGCCGTTCTTTCCTGAAAGGTCTCACTGCTACAACTGTAGCTGGAGTCGCGCTACCGAACTTATTGCTCCGCGCCCAAGATACCCCTGCAGGAAAAAAGCTCGGGATCGGCTGCATCGGCGTTGGTGGGAAAGGATTTTCCGATATGACTAACGCCGCTTGGGAGAATGAGATCGTCGCAATCTGCGATGTGGATTCAAACAACCTAGCCAAGGCCGCTGCTATATTTCCCAACGCAAAGCAATACCGCGACTTCCGCGAGATGCTGGAGAAAGAGAAGGGTATCGACGGCGTGACCATCGCCACCCCGGATCACTCCCACTACCCGGCGGCCATGCATGCCATTTCCCTCGGCAAGCACATCTGCGTCCAGAAGCCTCTTGTTAACACGCTGTGGGAAGCCCACGAGTTACATAAGGCTGCCACCAAAAAGGGTATCATCACCCAAATGGGTAACCAAGGCCACACTTACGAGGAAAACCGCATGCTCAAGGAATGGTTCGACGCCGGAGTGGTGGGCACCGTGAAGGAAATCCACGTCTGGACGAACCGGCCGATCTGGCCGCAGGGCATGGCCGCCGACGCGAAACCCTCCGAACCTGTCCCCAACACTCTCGACTGGAAACTTTGGCTCGCCCAATCCCCGGACGCCGATTACCGCCCCGACATCCACCCTTTCAACTGGCGCGGCCTCTTCGAGTATGGAGCCGGCGCCCTCGGCGACATGGGCTGCCATAACCTCGACCCCCTCGTTTGGGCGCTTGGCTTAGGCGTGCCAGACCGCATCGAAGCCCTAGCGGACGGTCTCACTGGTATCGCATGGCCGCGCGGAGCCAAAGTGGAGTATCTATGGGAAAAGGTGCCCGGCCATGGCCAAATAAAGCTCACCTGGTATGAAGGCATCAACACCGACGGTTCGCCCTGCCTCCCGCCACCGCCCGAGGGACTGGATGCGCCGATCAGCAACACAGGCTTTTATGTGATCGGCTCGGAAGGTATCCTCTACAATCAGGGCGATCAGGCGAGGAACCTCAGGATTCTACCCGAGGCTCGCTCGGCGGAATTTCTCGCCAGCCCTCTGGAAAAAACCCTCGACCGCAGCCCCACGCCCGGCGATCCGCAGCGGGAATGGTCGCTCGCCATCAAGCAGGGTAAGCATTTCCCCTTCATGTCGCAGTTCGATTACGCCGTGCCGCTCACGGAGCTTTGCCTGCTCGGGGCCCTCGCCATTCGCACCGGCACCGCCATCAAATGGGACCAGGAAAAATACCTAGCTGTGGGCAACGATGCCGCGAACAAGCTCATCAAGCGTGCCCAATACCGCGACGGCTGGGAATACTCAGCGGACAAAATCTGAGCGCCGGAGGAAAAATGGTGGCAGTGGGCGGATTTGAACCGCCGACCAAAGGCTTATGAGTCCTCTGCTCTACCACTGAGCTACACTGCCGATTCCCTGTGCGCTATTGGCATAGCAGGACGAAATGCTTAGCCGCAAACCCTCGGTTTTGTCAAACGGAAGATTCCACCTTGGTGATGTGTATGAATTTCAGAGCTGATTCCGATAACCGATAAATAAGCATAGGGTATCCCGGTTCGTATTTTTTATGCTTTACCGAAATTCAGATCAATTCTGCCGCGATGGGATCGACGAGGGGGCGGCCAAGGGTTGTTAGATAGATGCGGCTTTCGCTGATATGAAGCAGGTTCTCGTCTGTCAGGACTTTCGCCTTTTGCAAAGCATCAGCTCCCAACAGCTCGACCGGGATGCCCCTGGTTGTACGCAGGCCGAGGGCGATGAGTTCGACGCGGCGTTGGGCGGGGGTGAGTGTCTCGGTTTCTTGGATCGCGTGGCCGATCGTCTTCACCCGCGCCATGTAGGCGGCGGTATCGGAAACATTTTTTTCCCGGACGCCATGAATCGTCGAGACGGCGGAGGGGCCGAGGCCGAGGTAATCCGCGCCTTCCCAGTAACCCTGGTTGTGTTGTGAATGGTGGCCGGGCTGGGCGTAATTTGAGGTCTCGTAGTGATCGAAGCCGGCGGCGGTGAGGATGATTTCGGCTAGGTGGTAGTGATCGGCGTCGTCATCTTCGTTCTCGGCGTAGGTGCCGTTTTTCAGCGAGTCAAAAAACGCGGTGTCTTCCTCGTAGGTGAGGTTGTAGGCGGAGATGTGATCGGGCTTCAGTGAAACAGCGTGGCGCAGGGTGCTTTCCCAATCCGCCAAAGACTGGCCGGGGATGGAGAACATGAGGTCGATGTTCACGGAAGGGATGCCCGCCGCGCGGAGGATGGCCACGGATTCGCTGGCTTGCTCCGGCGAGTGCTCGCGACCCAGAGTTTTCAAAACATTCGGTGAAAACGACTGGATGCCGAGCGAGACGCGGGTGACACCGAGAGATTTGAAGAGGCGGGCTTTTTCCAGATCGAAGGTGGCGGGATTGGCTTCAAGGGTGATTTCGGTGGTTTCAGAGAGGTCGAAGATGTTTTTCAACGAGGCGAAAAGATCGGTAAGATGCTTCGGCGAGAGCATCGATGGAGTACCGCCGCCAAGGTATATGGATGAGGGGTTTGTAAGCCCTTGCGACTCATCTTGGTTTTTTGAAAGAAGTTGAAATCCCCTTCTCCTGATTGCCTCCGCGCTCAGCGCGTCAATAAATTCACCGATGGGAGTGCCACCCGGCGTGTGCTTGTAAAACGAGCAGTAGGGGCAGACCCGGTGGCAGAAGGGGATATGGAGGTAGAGGAGCAAAACTTTAAATTTTAAACTCTAAACCCGAAGGAAGAGAGGACTGCTTCTAGCTTCTACGAACGCGTTCGATGTATTTCCTCGCCGCGTCATTGGTCTGGGTTGCGAGATCGGCTTCTGGTTTCGCGAAAGGAGGGACGAACCATGGGAAAGAACCCAGCAGGTCGGTGATGACTGCGATCTCACCATCACAGGTGCCATTGCCACAACCGATACCGATGGTTGGGACAGAAATAGCGGCGGTGATCTCTCGAGAAGCGGCGGGCGTGACCGACTCCAAGACGATCGCGAAAACACCCGCCTCGATGAGGGCTTGCGCGCCTTCGAGGATGGCGCGGGTTTGCTCGGGAGTTTTGCCTTTCTTGTGATAACCGCCCTCCTCAAGCACGCGCTGCGGTAGCATACCTAGGTGACCACAGACAGGAATGCCAGCGGAGGTGATGGCGCGGACTTTTTCCGCTTGGCGGATGCCTCCCTCCAGTTTGACTGCATCAGCTCCGGCGGCAGCAAGTTTGGACGCGGTCTCCAAGGCCTGCTGCGGAGTGTCGTAGGTATTTATGGGTAGGTCGGCGATCACGAGTGCCTGTGGTTTGGCGCGTGCAACCGCCTCAAGGTGATGCAGAATGTGGGCAAGCGTGACGTGAGTGGTATCGGGAAAACCGAGGACAACCATGCCTAGCGAATCGCCGACGAGCAGGATATCCGTGCCTGCCGTATCGAGCAGGCATGCCATCGGGTAATCGTAGCAGGTGAGAGCGGCGATCGGGCGGCTACCTTTACATATTGCGATAGCGGCGGCTTTTTCTTGGGGACTCACGTAATGATTGATTTGGGTAAATGGAAAAGCCTCCAGGGAGCGGTGCTCTGATCGGAGGCTAATTTACCATGAAAAGCCAGCGTTTCCGAGGAAACAATGGCGACCCGTAAGGGAGTCGAACCCTTCTTGCCAGGATGAAAACCTGGAGTCCTAACCGATAGACGAACGGGTCGTTGGTCGCAGTGCGGGTGGCAAGAAAGCGGAGCACCGGTGTGCTTGCAAGGATTTTCTGACAGTGCTGGGAAAAATTTTCGTTACCAAAAAGCACCTTCTTTTTTATAACTTGTGTCTCGTAGTCTTGTGTCCCCCGAGAGGGTTTGGCTTGATATGTCGGGATCGCCGTGCATTGTCGCGCCCCGCGCAATGGCAAATCCCATTTTCCAAGCCCTTCCAGGATTCCGAGATTTCACACCACGAGAGTGTGCGGTTCGGAACTATCTTTTTGAGATGTGGCGCGGTGTTGCGCGTCGCTACGGTTTTGTTGAGTATGAGACGCCTATTTTGGAGGACACTGGGCTGTATTTAAAAAAATCTGGTGGCGAGCTTTCCTCGCAACTTTTCCGCTTCGAGGACCAAGGCGGGCGTGATGTGACCCTGCGGCCTGAAGTAACTGCCTCACTCGCACGGATCGCGGCGGTGGAGCAACGGCAGTATCCGAAGCCGCTCAAGTGGTTCGAGATCGGTCAGTGCTTTCGTTATGAGAAACCACAAAAGGGGAGGGGACGCGAGTTTCATCAGTTCAATGTGGATATCCTCGGCGAGGCCGGCCCGGGGGCGGACGCCGAGCTGATCGCGCTGGCTATCGAGACGATGCTTTCTTTCGGCTTCGTTGAGGGTGATTTCGTGGTGCGTGTCTCCGACCGCAACGCGTGGCTGAAATTTGCGGAAGGTAAGGGCGTCGATGACGCACGGATGTCGGATTTTCTAAACCTTGTGGACAAGCTGGAGCGCGAAAAGCAAGAAGTCCTAACCGAAAAGCTCGCCTCATTCGGCATGACCTTGGAGGAGGTGAAAGCCTTCGTCGCCAATCCTGCCAACGCATCGGAAGCATACGATACGATTTGTGCGGATCTCACGGCACGAGGCTTCGGCGCTTTCTTAGAGTTGGACCTCTCCATCGTCCGCGGCCTTGCCTATTACACAGGGATTGTTTTCGAGGTATTCGATACGAAAAAATCGATGCGTGCGGTCGCGGGCGGCGGACGCTACGATACCTTGGTAAAAACAATTTCTGACGGCGCGGGGGATATGCCCGCTACGGGTTTCGCTATGGGCGATTACGTGATACGCAATCTCATCGAGGAAACCACCCATGCCGCGATGCAGATGCAGGTTTGGCTTCAGAGTAACGCGGCGGGCTGCGAGGTTTATGTGGTCTTGCCCGATGCCAGCCGTCGCGACGATGCGCTCAAGCTCGTCACCGATCTGCGCCGTGCCGGGATTTCCGCCGATCTGCCGCTCTCCGAAGCGAAGGTTGCTAAGCAGTTTCAAGCCGCCGAGAAATGCGGCGCGAGGTTCGCAGTTGTCATCGGCCAGGAGTTTCCGCAAGTGAAAATCAAAATCCTTTCCAGCCGCTCCGAGCAGGAATGCGATGCCGCTGAACTCGTGGAATGGATCAAACAACGCCTCACCGAACCCGACGGGCCGCTGCTGGCATGAAGAGAAAAACTTACTGCAGACGGACGCAGATGAAAAGCCAACAAATTGATGTTTAGAGTTTTTAAATTTAAAGTTTCATCATGAGAACACACCACTGCAACGAACTCAACGAAAGTCACATCGGCCAAACCGTCAGCCTAATTGGATGGGTGAATTCTGCCCGTGACCACGGCGGGGTGATTTTTATCGATCTGCGTGACCGCGAGGGGCTTACGCAATGTGTGTTCCGGCCTGAGGAGGGTGTGGAGGTCGCTGCGCTTTCCCATACGCTGCGCGACGAGGATGTGGTGCGTGTAACGGGGAAAGTCGCGAAGCGGCTCGAAGGCGCGGACAACGTGAAGATGGCCACCGGTTCCATCGAGGTCGTAGCGGGCAAGCTCGAGATCGTGAACAAAGCGGATGTTCTGCCATTCCAACTCGATAAGGAGCTATCCAACGAGGATATCCGGATGAAATACCGTTACCTTGACCTGCGCCGACCGCGCATGGCGAAGAACATCCGCCAGCGTAGCAAGATCACCTCAGCCGCGCGGCGTTTCCTCGATGAGTCCGGATTCTTTGAAATCGAGACGCCCATCCTTTCGAACCCGACCCCCGAAGGCGCGCGCGATTTTCTCGTGCCCTCCCGCCTGAACCCGGGTAAATTTTACGCCCTCCCGCAGGCACCGCAGCAATACAAGCAGCTGATGATGGTGGCCGGTCTGGAAAAATACTACCAGATCGCCCGCTGTTTCCGCGATGAAGACTTGCGCGCTGACCGCCAGCCGGAATTCACGCAGATCGACATCGAAGCGAGCTTCATCGGCCAAGAAGATATCATTAAACTCGTGCAAGGCCTGCTCGGCGCTATGTTTAAATCCGGACTCGGCATCGACTTGCCTGCGGAGTTCCCGCGCATGACCTACCGCGAGGCGATGGATATTTATGGCTCCGACAAGCCCGACACGCGCTTCGAAATGAAAATAACCGACCTCGCCGACGTATTCGGCGCGACGGAATTCAAGATTTTCCGCAGCATCCTCGACGGCGGGGGAGTCGTCCGCGCGATCAATGCGAAAGGCTTCGCGGGCATCACCACGGGCCAGATGAACCGGCTCAACGAGATCGCCGTGCAGGCCGGACTGCCGGTGAAAAACCTCGCGTTCATCAAGCTTGAAGGCGGCGAATACAAGAGCCCGCTATGGAAAATTTTCTCCGATTCCGAAAAGGAAGCTGTCACCGCAAAGATGGATCTCGCCGAGGGCGACATCGTGTTCTTCGCCGCTGGTTCCCGCGAAGGCGTCAGCACCATACTAGGCCGAGTGCGCTCCGAGTGCGCGGTGATGCAAGAGCTTAACAAGGACTCTAGTAAATTCAATTTCCTCTGGGTCGTCGATTTCCCGCTGCTCGCGCAGGACGAGGAAAGCGGACATTGGGTCGCTGTCCACCATCCTTTCACCCGCCCGCATCCGGACGATATCGGGCTTTTGGAACAAGGCGATTATGCCAACGTCCGTGCGGTCGCCTACGACGTCGTGCTCAACGGCTACGAGCTCGGCGGCGGATCGATTCGGATCCATGAGAAAGATCTCCAGGCAAAGATGTTCGGGGTTCTCGGCGTCACTCCGGAGGAGCAGCAAATCAAGTTCGCGCACATCTTGGATGCCTTCCGCTTCGGCGCACCTCCACACGGCGGTCTCGCGCTCGGCCTCGACCGCATCGCGATGCTTGTCGCCGGCGAGGACAGCATCCGCGAGGTCATCGCGTTCCCGAAAAACAACAAGGGAGCCGACCTTATGGCGCAAAGCCCCTGCGAAATCGGCATGAAGGAACTCCGCGAGGTTTACGTGCAGAGCACCTATAAGAAGAAGGTGGAAGAGCCGAAGTAGGCTTCCCCGGATTGTGCCAGTCTGCGGCATCACTCTGATCAACCCTTTCCTCGCATGAACCATATCTGACTGTCCATTGGCTTCCGGGCTGTTGAGAGGCTCGGGTTGCCGGGCAGCCGAAGGCAGCCCCTCCTTGGGCTGTTAGGTCAGCGCTGCGAAGGCTTCTTCATCGAGTATGGCGACACCGAGTTGCTTCGCTTTATCCAGCTTCGAGCCTGCGGACTCGCCAGCGAGGACGTAGTCGGTGTTTTTGGAAACGGAGCCGGAGACCTTGCCGCCGTTTTGCTCGATGAGGTTTTTGTAGTGGTCACGGTCTTGGGAAAGTGTGCCGGTGATGACAAAGGTTTTTCCGGTGAAGGGGAGGCGAGGCGCTTCGGCAGGTTTCGGTGCGAAGTTGCTCGATGCGGGATTGATGCCGAGCTCGGCGAAGCGGCGGAGGGCGTGTTGGCCAGCTTCGGAGCGGAAGAAGGTGAGGATGGATTCGGCTACGGCGGGGCCGACATCGCCGTTGATGGCGTAGGGCTCGAGAGCGGGGTTCTTCTTCTTCGCGTCGGGGCGGGTTTCCCTGAGGAGTTCGGTTAGAATTTCCGAGTTCGGGACGTCTGTTAGATTTTGGTGAAGCCTAGACAGCTCCTTCGCAGCGGATTCGCCGAGCTGGCGGATGCCCATGGCGAAGAGCCATTTGTGGAGGGGTTTCGCGCGGGCGGCTTCGAGCGCGGCGATGACCTTCGCGGCGTTTTTTTCGCCGAAGCGGCGCGGTGATTCCTCGGTGCCTAGGTTGAGGTTTGCGAGGGTGTCCACGGTGAGTGAAAAGAGGTCGAGCGGGCTTTTCGCATGGCCGTGGCGGACCAGGGCTTCGGCGACGGTTTCGCCGAGGCCGTCGATATCGAGGGCTTTGCGGGCGGCGAAGTGGGAGATGGCGGTGACGGCCTGGGCGGGGCACTCGAAGTTCGTGCAGCGCCAGGCGACGAAGCCGTCCTCCTGGGTGATGGGTGCCTGGCAGGAGGGGCATTTTCCGGCAACGAAATCGTAAAGGGAGAAGGGTGGGACCGCGGGATCCGGATCGATGACCTTGACGATGGCGGGGATGATCTCGCCCGCTTTTTCGATGAGGACTTTCGCGCCGATGTAGATGCCTTTTTTGGTGATCTCGTCCTGGTTGTGGAGAGTGGCACGGGAAACGGTGGAGCCGGAAATGAGAACAGGATCGAGCTCGGCGACGGGGGTCAGGACGCCGGTGCGGCCGACCTGGATGGAGATATCGCGGAGGGTGGTTTCCTTCTGCTCGGGGAGGAACTTGTAGGCGGCGGCCCAGCGCGGGGCGCGGGAGGTGGCACCGAGCTGCTCGCGCTCGGCGCGGTCAAGGACTTTCACCACAACTCCGTCGGTGGCGTGGTCGATGTCGTGGCGGTGTTGGCTGAAAAATTTCACCCAGGCGAGGAGTTCGCCGAGGTTACGGGCGATGCGGACGGGTTCGTTGCGCGGGATGGAGAGGGAATCGAGGAGGTCGTGGAAATCGGTTTCCGTTTCCAAAAGTTCGCCCTCATAAGCGCCGAGGCCGTGGGCGAGGAAAGTGAGCGGGCGAGTGGCGACGATTTTCGGATCGAGCTGTTTGAGGGTTCCGGCGGTAGCGTTGCGGGGGTTCGCGAAGGTGGGGAGGCCGGCTTCGTCGCGCTCCTCGTTCATAGCGGCGAACGCGGAGTTCGGCATAAAGATCTCGCCGCGGATTTCCAGTACATCTGGAATTTTGAATTTTGAATTTTGAATTTTGAAGTTTTCCCCCTCGTTGAGAACTTGGAGGTCGATGGGGATGAGTTCGCCGTCGGAGGATTTGATGAGGTTGCCGGTGTGGGCGTCGGCCACGTCGACGCCGGTGACAGGGTGGAACCAGCGGTTGTGGCCTTTTGATTCGTAGCCTTGGTTGGAGAACCAATCGTCGATTTCCCCGGAAGAAGGCTCGGTGCCATCGACGTAGGGCTGGGAAATGACGAAGGCGGGGCCTTGCTCGGTGAGGAGGATGCCGTGGAACCAGATGTCGTCGCCGAAGATTCGGTTGCAGGCGACGATGTTGCGGAGATAACGGACGCTGCCCTGTGCGCCGAAATTCGGGGGGAGGGTGAACTTGACGACGCGGAGATATTTTTCCGCCAGGAAGACGGTGTGCTCGGATTGACCGGCTAGCTTTATCCAACCTTCTGTGAGGCGAGTAATTTCCTGAAGGTTGAGGAGTCGACGAGTGTGAGTTCCCCATTCAAGAATGGATTCGGTTTCACGTCGGATCCGTTGCGCCACATTGTCTCCATGATTTCCTGCGGAGTCTTCTTGAAGCCTTCGAGCCAGGCTTTGTGGCGAGCCTTGCGGATGTGTTCCGGGGACAGGGGCATTTTCTGCTGCGTGCTCATGTGTTGTTTCATAGGGGAGGATGGATTCGAAGTCAATGCCGGTGGCGGGGGTGGAGGCTTCGTATGGGGTTTCGGCTTCCGCCAAGGAGTTTGTGGAAGGTGGGGGGGAGAAGTGGAGTTCCGGCTCGGGTTGCTGGGCAGCCAGAGGCAGCCCCTCCTTGGCCTTGAGGGTAAGCGGGATGTTGCGAATCGTGCGGACGTTCTGCGTGACGTCGTCGCCAGTGGTGCCGTCACCGCGGGTGGCTGCGTATTTCAGGGAGCCATTTTCGTAGCAAAGGGACACGGCCACGCCATCGATTTTTGGCTCCAGGGTTACGGTGATTTCCTCGCGGCCCAGGTTTTTCTGGAGGCGTTTGTAAAAGGCGATGAGCTCGGCTTCGGGAGTGTCCGAGTCTTTCAGCTCGAACACATCGTCGATGCTGAGCATAGGGACGGGGTGCTGGATCTGGGAGAAGCCATCCAGGGGTTTAGCGCCGACGCGTTGGGTGGGCGAGTTGGGATCGGCGAGGGCGGGGTGGCGTTTTTCGAGGTTTTCGAGTTCGCGGAAGAGCTTGTCGTATTCGGCGTCGGAGATTTCCGGCTCGGCATCGGTGTAGTAGAGCCGGTTGTGGTGGTCGATGAGCTGCCGCAGCTCCGCGACGCGCGA
>CAMAXN010000042.1 GCA_945862245.1 Prosthecobacter debontii | reverse complement strand
GATCTCTGCATGAACGGTGGCACATTACGTGTGAAAACAAACGAAGGCGCGCCCGCGATGGACAAGAACGGCAAAGCGGTAATGAAATCCGCAGACTGGGAAAAAATATGGCTTGGCTTCTGATCGATAATTCAAACACCCGCACCAAGCTCGCCCTCGGCGACGCGGGCGGCCTGCTGGCATGGCGGGCGGTGATCGCGACGGCGGATCTCAGCGATGAAGCGCTCGAAACCGCTCTGCGGGAAGTGGCGTATGACGGGGTTGTGGTCGCCTCCGTGGTTCCGGAAAAAGCCGCTTTGCTAGCGAATCACTTCATGGGGCGGCCGTTTCATGCAGTTTCCTACCAGAGTCCGCTAGGCTTCGGTTTTGATCTGGCGAGCCCCGAACAAATCGGCAACGACCGCCTCGCGAATCTCGCGGCGCTGAAGAGTAAATACGGCAGCCCTGGCATCGCGATCGACTTCGGTACGGCGGTCACCTTCAGCGTGCTTTCCGCTGATGGAAATTTTTCCGGGGGAGCCATCGCGCCCGGCATGGCGGCGATGACCAGCTACCTCGCCACCCGCACCGCGCAGCTTCCCATGGTGGATCTTTCCGAACCCGTCTCACCCATTGGCACGACCACCGCCGAAGCGATCCTATCCGGCGCAGTCATCGGCCACCGCGGCATGGTGAAGGAAATTTTACGGGAAATCATTTCCGAACTCGGTGCGCATCCGAAGGTCGTGGCCACCGGCGGCGGCGCGGAGTTCGGAGCGAAGGGGATTTACGAAATCGACGTCATCGATCCCGAACTCACCCTCGAAGGCATCCGCCTGGTCGCGACGGAAGTTTTTGCGGTGGGGAAATAATGGTTTTGTTGTCGCGCTTTTCCTTATCGCCGCATAGGCAGGGCGCGTACAAGATTGGCCCTTTCGTGATGGGCTCGCCATCCTTCCCGCCGCCCACTCGGTCACGAGGCGGGTCTACGTGGGAGCCGCCGCGCTTGCGCTAGAGGAAGCCGAATTTCAGTGATCCTTATGGAACGAGGTGACGGGATCTGGGCGGGTTGAGCGAAGCATCCACGGGGACCACACGCGCCCTCGCGTGTTGTTTCCGACGCCCTCGTCGGAAACCGCGTGGAATGGCGTGGACGGCCGGTCTTCGGCGAGGGCGCCAAAGACAACACGCGAGGGCGCGTATGCTCCCCAGGATTCTCGCCGCTGCCTGAATCCTTCAAAACCATTTCATGCGATTTTAGGAAACTCCACTAACTCGAAACGGCGGGGCATCTAGTATATCGCCCGCCCTTTTCCCAACTAATGCCATATAGAGCGGACTCTCGGGACTTAGCAAAGTGATCTCTTTTCCTCCGGAAAAAATCTCCAACCCACCCGCAGCTGGGACGAGCAGAAAAAACAGCCTTTCCCCTCCCCTCTCCACCTCCACCAGCGCACACGATCCGATCTCATCTCCTCCGGAAAAATCCACAGGACGCAGGTTTTCGAAAATCCGCAGGGTGTCCGCGAGTTCCCGCACCTGCCGAGCCTGTCCAGTGGCGAGATAGGATTCCTCCAAGCTGCGCGTGTCATATTTGCTCTCCGCCTTCGAGCCGGGATCCGTAGCCGCCGCGTGCGCATCCATCGCCGCCTTGGCAAGGCGGTCGAGGCGGGCGCGCAGCTCGGCGCGGATGAGTTCTAGTAGATCAGACTTCATGGGGAAAAGGACTCTCTCCATCCACCCAATGTTTGGCAAGAGGAGGCTTGACCCGATGGGGTCGGCTGGGCAGCTTATTTGCTCGGTCGCTGCCATGGAGGCGGTTTACCGGCTCAAACGAAATAAGAAATCTAACAGGTATGGCCGCTAAGATCTACACCAACAAGGACGCGAACCTCGCAACGCTTAAGAAAAAGACACTCGCCGTGATCGGCTTCGGCTCGCAAGGCCACGCCCACGCACTGAACCTCAAGGATAGCGGCCTCAAGGTCGTGATCGGCCTTTATAAGAAATCCAAATCCCGTGAGGTCGCCAAGAAACTCGGCTTCGAGGTGATGGACACCGCAGACGCCGTGAAGGCCGCCGACGTGATCTTCGTCGCCGTGCCCGATACCAAAATCGCCGCAGTTTACAACAAGGACATCGCCGCGAACCTCACCAAGGGCAAGACCCTGCTGTTCTCCCACGGCTTCGCCGTCCATTTCAAGACCATCGAGGCTCCTAAGAATGTAAATGTCATCATGGTCGCCCCGAAAGGCCCGGGACATACCGTCCGTAGCCAGTTCGTCGATGGCAAGGGAGTTCCCGGCCTGATCGCCGTGCACAACGATGCTGACGGCAAGGCCAAGGAGATCGCCCTCGCATGGGCGCGCGGAATCGGCTGCACCCGTGCCGGTGTGTTCGAAACAAATTTCCGCGAGGAAACCGTCACCGATCTCTTCGGCGAGCAGGTAGTGCTTTGCGGCGGTGCCACCGCTCTCGTGAAGGCGGGCTTTGAGGTTCTCGTCGAGGCCGGCTACCAGCCCGAGATGGCCTACTTCGAGTGCCTCCATGAGCTGAAGCTCATCGTCGACCTCATGAACGAGTCGGGCATCGCCGGCATGCGCTTCTCCATTTCCGAAACCGCCGAATGGGGCGATGTTTCCGTGGGACCCAAGATCATCGACGCCAGCGTCAAGAAGCGCATGCAGAAGCAGCTCAAGGAGATCGAATCCGGCAAGTTCGCCAAAGAGTGGATCGCCGAGGCTACCACTGGCGGCTACAAGAAATTCGACGCGATCCGCAAGGCCGAGGCCGCACACCAGATCGAGAAAACCGGCGAGAAGCTCCGCTCCACTATGAGCTGGATCAAGCACAAGAAGCTCAAGAAGGGCGCGACCCAAGCGAGCTACATTTCCTCCTCGAAATAAGCGCCACGCATTTCAATCCAACGCCCGTCCATCGCAAGGTGGCCGGGCTTTTTTGATCGACTATTGCTCAGCCCGCGCATGCACCGCCGCACCGCAGCTTTTCGCGGTTGAATCCGTACGTGGGACAGGGCAGATTAAACCGCGATGTGGATTTCCAAATATGACTTCGAAGACATCCGTTACGAGACGACGGACGACGGCGCGATCGCCAAAATAACCATTAACCGCCCGGAAGTGCACAATGCCTTCCGCCCGCTGACGGTCACGGAAATGCTCCGCGCCTTCGACATAGCGCATGAGGATCCGCAGGTCGGCGCGATTATCCTCACCGGCGAGGGCGATCTCGCGTTCTGTTCCGGCGGCGACCAAAAAGTGCGTGGCCACGCCGGATACGTTGGCGGTGATGGAGTGCCGCGCCTCAACATGCTCGATCTCCAGAAAAAAATTCGCTCCCTGCCAAAGCCGATCGTTGCAATGGTCGCGGGTTATGCGATCGGCGGTGGACACGTGCTCCACGTCGTTTGCGATCTCACCATCGCCGCGGACAACGCCCGCTTCGGCCAGACCGGCCCCAAGGTCGGCAGCTTTGACGGCGGCCTCGGCTCCAGCTACCTCGCCCGCATCGTCGGCCAGAAAAAAGCGCGGGAAATCTGGTATCTCTGCCGCCAATACGACGCACAACAGGCGCTCGACATGGGCCTGGTCAACACCGTCGTCCCCCTCGCCGAGCTCGAGACCGAGACGGTGAAATGGTGCCGCGAAATGCTCGCCCACTCTCCGCTCGCCCTGCGTTGCTTGAAATCCGCCCTCAACGCCGATTGCGATGGCCAGATGGGGCTGCTCGATCTCGCGGGCAACGCCACCCTGCTCTATTACATGTCCGAGGAAGGTCGCGAAGGCAAAGAGGCGTTCCTCGAGAAACGTAAGCCGGATTTCTCAAAATTTCCCAGGGTGCCATGAGTGGATTCAGTTCAGCATTGAATCGGATTAGGGAAAGTGGTAGATGAATGCCATGCTAGCCATAGCGGAAATCGAAGCTCAAGCAATGGAACTCACGGATAGCCAGCGGGCCAAGCTTGCGGCCAGCCTGCTTGATTCCCTTCCCGCTATGCTCCACAATGACGACGATGGTCTTGCGGAAGCCTACCGCCGCGATGCCGAGAAGAGTTCGGATCTCGGTTTTGAGGCACGATAAACGCCGCCCTGATTTCGGTATGCGGCGGCGTTGATGTTCTGATCATCCTGAAAAAATTCCTAAGCGCATGACATCCGCAACCTTTTTCGAAGCCGTCATCTCTGGCGCGAGGCCGAAAACCTTGGCTGCGGGGATCGTGCCAGTTTGGGCGGGCGGGGTGCTGGCCTGGGAGCTTTCCGGCTCTTTCGATGCATGGCTGTGGACCTGCACCTTGCTCGGCGCACTCTGCATACAGATCGCCACGAATTTTTTCAACGACGCAGTAGACGGCAGAAAAGGCGCGGACGGGGCAGCGCGGACAGGGCCAAAACGGCTGACGGGAACCGGCGAGATGTCCTTTGCGCGAGTCATGGCGCTGGGTGGCGTATTTCTTGCGGGCGCAGCATTCTTCGGCGCTTTCCTCGTAATAGCTAGAGGCTGGCCGATGCTGGCGATCGGAGTGCCTTCTTTGTTCCTCGCTTACGGCTACACCGGCGGGCCCTTTCCACTGGCCTACCGCGGATTGGGGGAAATTTTTGTAATCCTGTTTTTCGGTTTCGTGGCAGTGATGGGCACGGTGTTCGTGCAGACTGGCGAATGGTTTCACCAAGCTGTCCTGTTAGGCGGGCAGATCGGGCTGCTCTCCGCCGTGTTGATCTCTGTAAATAATTTCCGTGACCGCGAAGGCGACGCACTCGTCGGGAAACGCACGCTTGCCGTTCAGCTTGGGCCGAAGTGCGCGGCAGCGGTGATCTGGCTAGAAATCAAGGCTGCTGCTTTCCTCGGCGTCGCCTGGCTGGCGATGGGTTATCCGCTTTTTGGCCTCGCCAGCCTGCCGGTCTTGGTGATCGGTATGCGCATCATCTGGGGCGTCCTGACCCTGCCGCCCGACAAGCGGATGAACCGCCTGCTCGCCCTTGGAGCACTGGAACTCGTTCTTTTTGCAGGCGTATTCCATGCGATAGCTTGGTTTTTCTGAACAAGCTTTCACCTCAGCGCACCTATTTATTTTAGATCGCTAGCTGATGATTTATGCCAAAATCCTTTTACTTTCAGACTATTTTTTTCTTCATCACCGTCTCCATCTGCGTTCATCCCGTTCATCTGTGGTTAAAAATCCAAATTCTAAGTAACTTTGGTATTACCTTTATCAAAAAGACCCATGAATTCGTGCGCATATATCAGATTAGTGGCGAGGATGATGGAGCATCGTCTCACAGCTGGCTATAGTGATTCCGTCCCGATGGGACGGCGGAATATCAAGCCAACAATCCCGCTAGTTTTCCCACATCCTCGGCGATCCTATCGGCTCCGAGCAGGCGTTCCCGGTCGTGGTAGCCCCAAGTGACAGCGATGGAAGCCATGCCGGCACGGCGGGCGGTTTCAAGATCCATCGTCGAGTCACCGATCAAGATGCAGTTTTGTGGAACGATCCCCAGCGTAGCAGCGATCTCAAGGGCACCGGCCGGATCGGGCTTGTGGGGCAGGCCTTCGCGGTTGCCCAGCACGGCGGCGAAGGTGTGTTCGGGGAAAAGCTTCGCGACAATCTCTGCGACGAAGGTGTGGGGCTTGTTAGAAAGCACAGCAAGCGGGACGCCACGCTGGCGCAGATCGGCGAGCAGGTCGGTAATTCCTTCATAAGGTCGGGTGCCGAGCTGCCAAGAGACCGCGTAGTCCTCGGCAAAGCAGCGCAGCATGCTCTCGATGTGAACTAACGCGCCCGGCCCCAACGCACGGGTGACAAGCATGCGCGCGCCATCACCAATGAAGCCGCGCACCGCCGCATCGCCGTGACCGGGGAGGCCGTGCAGAGCGAGCGAGCGGTTCAGCGAAGCGGCGATGCCGGGCAACGACTCCACCAGCGTGCCATCCAGATCGAATATGAGCGCCCTCTGCATGGCGCGGAGGAAATCACCCCCTCGCCACGATGGAAGGTAAATTTTCGCACAGACAAAACCTAGTAACCCAAGATTTGCAAATAGATGGGCTGGATGTTCAGCGATTAAATGGTGACCACAGATGCTTATCAACTCTCCGTTACGTAGGTGGACAAGGTTCCAGCGGGCGATGAGAATCGAGAGGCAGGCCGCGGTTTTCGAAGGCAGTTTCGCCGTCAACACTCTCGGCGAGATGACCGCGCGCGAGGAGCTGAACCAGATCCTCTCTTACATGATGCTCGTAATGCTCGAGCGAAAACGCGGATAATCTGAATTCCCATTGATGGAAGTGGTGACGGCGCAAAGCAGCTTTCCAGTCGACTCATCGCTAGCGCACAAGTGCTAACATCTCGGCAAGGGATCATTGACAAAGCAAGCGGGGACGATTGGCTTATTGGTGTGCGTGCAATGAAAGTACCGAAAACTGGGACGAAACGGACGATGCTGGATGCCGCCGAAATGCTGTTTGCGGCAAAAGGCTTTGATTCAGTTTCCATCCGTGATGTGACGGGGGCGGCGAAGGTCAACGTCGCGGCGGTGAATTATCACTTCGGTAGCCGCGAGGGTATGCTCGCGCTTGTGATAACGCATGTCCTTGAGCCGCTCTGTGCGGAACGTGTCGCACTGCTGAAGGCGGCTGGGAAACAGGTTTCCGTGGAGGCGGCGGTCGCTGCGTTCGTTAACGCCATCGAACCCGCCGCCGCGCGCATAGGGATGGACGCGCCGTTGTTTTTCCGCCTTGCCGGGCGCATCCAGTGCCTGCCGGAGGAGGCGCTGCCGGACGCGCTGCGCGGAGCTTGCCGTGATGTCACGCAGCAATTCCTCGCGGTCTTTCCCAAGGATCTCGCCGACGACTGGGCGTTCTTCGAGTCAGGACTCGCGCAATCCTTGGTCGAGGAGGCTAACTCAAACAACATCGCCACATTGATGAAGCGTTGGATCATGTTCGGTGTCCGCGGTCTCGGGGAAACGGCGCAAAGGAAAAAGAAGAAGAACGATCCGCAGGGTTTACTGTTCGATTTCTAAGCCGCTCTTTGGGTGTCACCACTCAATGCCAACGCCTTCCTTGGGAATGAGGATCTTGTCGCTGATTCCGAGGCGGTCGGCTTCAGCAAGGAGGCGATTCACGGGTTCATGTAACGCTTCGTTACCTAATGGGAAAGTGCCGTAATGCATGGGGATAAGGACTTTCGCTCCGAGATCAGAGAAGGCGCGAACGGCCTGCTCCGGGTTCATGTGGACATCGCGACCGCTGGGCGTTTCGTAGGCTCCGATAGGCATTAGGGCGATGTCAATTTCATGGCGCTTGCCGATTTCCTTAAAGCCGTCGAAGTAGGTGCTATCGCCACAATGAAAGACGCTTTTACCCCCGGCCTTGACGATGTAACCGCCATAATCGCGATGTTTGTCGTGGACATATCGCGCACCCCAATGGAGGCAGGGCGTGTGGATTATATTCATGCCGCGGATATCGAGCTCGTCCCAGATTTTCATCTCGTGGACGGCAGAGAAACCGAGTTTCCGCACCAGTGAGGCACTACCCATCGGCACCACGATGCCCTCGCTAGCCTGCAAGACCTTGAGGCTGGGTTTGTGGAGGTGATCAAAGTGGGCATGGGTGATGAGCACGAGATCGACCTCCGGGACATCGCGCAAGCGCAGGCCGGGCTGGCGCTGGCGTTTCACCGGACCGTGCCATTTGGCCCAGTTCGGATCAACGACGACTGAATTCCCCGCGAACTGCAGGAAAAAGGAAGCGTGGCCAATCCAAGTGATGCGGATGCGGTCGGCTTCAGGGGCGGTCAGAATGGGTTCGAGTATGGAGCCATCCATTTTTCGGAACATCGCTGGCACGATGCGATGGCGCAGGAACTTCGCGTTCCTGCCGGGCCAACCTTTCTGAGGGGCGAGGCCGGAGTAGCCGTTGCCTGTCGGATACTTCCTCATGGATGGGAAATTTTCACCACAGAGCGGCGGAGGACGCAGAGGAAGTGTGGAGCTGGGTTTGATTCATCGGTTCAAGCGTAGTCGCGCGCGATTTTCGCCGCCCATTCCTCGGCGCGAGTGTGGAAATCATTGCCGTCGTCCGCATAAAGGATGCCGCGCGAGACGTTGATCACATCAGGGGCGCTACGTTTTGCTCCGGCCAGCGCGGCGAGATCACCGCCCTGCGCACCAAGACCCGGCACGAGTAGCGGTGCGTCGGGCATTTTTGAAAGGACAGCCTCGGCGTTGGTCAGGCCGACGACATATCCGACATCGGTAGCGCGGCGCTCACTTTTCGCTCGCTCGCCGAGGGCGGTGACTAGTTCGAAGACCTGGCGTCCGTCTGCGAGCACCTGCCGCTGGAAATCGGCGGAGCCGGGGTTCGAGGTCACAGCGAGGAGATAGACGGCTTTGCCCGCATAATCGAGGAAGGGCTCGATGGAATCGTATCCGAGGAATGGGTTGAGCGTGACGGCATCCACGTTCCAGCCATTGAAATAACCCTGCGCGTAATATTTCTGCGTCTCACCGATGTCGCTGCGTTTCGCGTCGAGGATGATCGGGATGCCGTCTGGAATCGCGGCGAGGATGACTTCCAGCACGCGGATGCCCTCGATGCCCATCGCCTCGAAGTAGGCCATGTTCGGTTTGAACGCAGCAGCGGAATCGGCGGTTTGTTCGATCACTTGGAGCAAAAAATCTTTGGTATGTGCCGCGCCGCCCTCGCCAGGTCTCGGGTCGAGACCCACACACAACCTCGAACCCTTGGACTCTACCCGCCGTTGCAATTTTTCGGTGAAACGCATCAATGATCCTTTTCCTAAAATACGCACAACGCAAAGCAAACTCTACGCGTCCGCCTCAGGTGCTTTCCTCCACCACACCCAAACTAGATAAGCTAGCACCGCGTAATACATCAAGAACTCCCCGGCCTTCGCCCAGTAGGAAATCTTTTCCGTACCGCCGAGGCAGCCGCATGATATGTCCAAACCGCGAGACCAAGCGGAGCCAACCGCGACGCTGAAAGCGGCCACCAGCCCAAGCATTGCGAGCCACGCGCCTTTCCTGAGTATGCCGAGCATGAAACAAAGCCCCGCCACCACCTCCACCCACGGCACGATGTAAGCTGCCGCGACTGCCATGCTATCGCTGACTAGCTTATAGTTCCCGATATCCACCGCGAACTGATTCAGCCCGCTGGAGAAAATCTTCAGCCCCCCAGCGTACACGAACCAAGCGCCCATGACCACGCTGAGCCTAAGGGCGATCTCCTCGTGTTTCCGCATTTCCATCGACGTATCTCTCGCACAAGCGGCGGGAAAGTCACGGCTTTTGGTTAGGACTTGGTCATTGCGTGGCGGCGCAGCGGATGCTTGGATCGGTTCGTGAGCTACCTTGAAATCCGGGACCTGAAGAAGTATTTCGTAAAAAAGTCGGGTGGTCTTCTCAGACCTCACACCGACACCATTAAGGCCGTGGACGGAGTCACCCTTGATATACAGCAGGGCGAGATCCTCGGACTCGTCGGTGAATCTGGCTGTGGGAAATCAACCCTCTCACGCACCCTCATGCAACTCATCCCGCCCACCTCTGGCTCGGTCATCCTCAATAGCGAGAACCTGAGTGCGCTCGATTCCCATGAAGTGCGCAAGCGCCGCATCGAATTTCAGATGATTTTCCAAGATCCCTACGCCTCGCTAAATCCCCGGATGACGGTTTTCTCCACCCTCGCCGAGGCCGTGCGCCAGAGGCATACAAATATGAAAGGCGCCGAACTCGAAAAAAAAGTCACCGACCTGTTGGCCACCGTCGGCCTCGATGCCGACCAGATGCGACGCTACCCGCATGAATTTTCCGGCGGCCAGCGCCAGCGCATCGCCATCGCGCGCGCGCTCGCTCCAGAGCCGAAGCTAATCATCGCTGATGAACCGGTCTCCGCGCTCGACGTTTCTATCCAGTCCCAAATCCTCAATCTCCTAAAAAAACTCCAAGCTGATCTCGGGCTTACTATGGTCTTTATTTCCCACGACCTCGGAGTTGTCCACTATGTTGCAGACCGTATCGCGGTAATGTATAAAGGTAAAATCGTCGAACACGGCACAGCACATGAGGTGTTTCACTCACCGAAGGATGATTACACGAAACGTCTACTCGCTTCAATCCCAATGCTAAAGGCGGTCTAACCCTTGGTTACTCCTTTAACAAGACCAGCTTGAACCTTGAAATTCAAACGGTCTGGGCGAAAGTCCTTAGTGACCATAAGCGACTCACCATCCACCTCAATCACACGATGCCGCACTTCCGCCGCATCACAAGCCGCCTGCACTTTTTCGAGATGTTGCCCGATCATGGTCTGGGTCTGAGCCACGTCGATTTCAGGCTCAGGTGCAGGCGCGGTTTTCACGGGAATAATTTCATCCGGCTTCAGCTCATCGATGTTTTTCTGACATGAAAAAAGGCAGGTGAGCGTTAGCAGAGGTAGAAGTTTATTCACTTTAAAAATTATTCAGAGCGCGCCTATTGGAATGCAAGTTTTAAATAAAATTCGCAGTTGCGAGGACGGTGAAAACGACGAATATGGGTACATGAAATGGAATGCAACCAGCGTTAGTGCCGCCTGCCTCGCGGTGGGGCTCGGCGGATTTGTAGCCGGCAAACTTACTAGCCGCACCTCAGGCAGCAGCGAGACTGATAAACTCTTGGAGCGGGCTCAACAGATAGCCAGCGATAAGACCACCTCTAACCGTGACGGTGGCTCCTCGCGCCGCGATATCTCATCGCGCACAGCGCGCGCGACCAGCGGCCGCTCCCCCGCCACGATTGATGAGCGGCTTGCGAAGATGGAGGAAATTGTACGTGGTGAAAATGCCCTCGACCGCAGTCGATCGATGCTTGCTTGGATCGATTCGCTCGCACCCACGGAGTTTGAGGCCGCGGTGGCTAAGTTCCGCGGCCTCGGCCTCACCCTAGAACGCATGGGTGAATATGCCATGCTCTTGACCGCTTGGGCGGAGGTTGATCCGGTGAAAGCACTCATCTACGCCACTGAAAACACGGGAGGTGGAATGGCCACCAACACCGTCCTCAAGGCATGGGCCAGCCGCGACCCGGAATCCGCGATCAAATGGGCCGAGACCAACCATGAAGGAGAAGAGGCCAACCCCTACATGGTCGGAATCATCAGTAGCATCGTTACCACCGACACCGCCCGAGCTACCGAACTTCTTCAAGCCCTACCATTCAGCAGCGAGCGCGGAGAGGCTCTCTCGGCGATGGTTCCCCACCTTTTGAAGAACGGGCAGGAAGCCGCAAAATCATGGATCGCAGGTATTTCTGACGAGCGCCTGCGCGATGGTGCCACGGCGCGATTCGCCGAGCAAATGGCCAAAGTCGATCCGGCAGCCACTGCATCATGGTTGCTTTCCAACCTCGGCGAGGCCTCAACCCGCAGCGTGGATGAGGTTTTCGCCGAATGGGCGAAAACCGACAAAACCGCCGCCGAATCATCCTTTACGCAATTACCGCAAGGAGCCGCCCGTTCTCGAGCTCTGCGCGGCCTCATTACTGTTGAGGCTAGCACCAATCCGGAGTCTGCCGCGAAGCTCATGAACTCACACCCCGGTGACGTGGACGACCGCATGGTCTATCATTTCTTATGGAACTCCTTCAATAAGGCGCCGGCCGTGGCCGCTAGTCAGATCGGCCTTATCAAAGATGAGCAATCTCGCAATCGTATGTATGAGCGGGCACTGGGATCTTGGCTGGAAGATGATCAAGCAACCGCACAGCGCTGGATCGACTCCGCCAACCTGCCTGATGCCGTTGTCAACTCCCTCTCCAAGCGCAACAAGCCCTAAACGAGTTTTCTCCGGACGCTCCGCTCATCGCTTTTCAAAGTCCACCACGAGGTTGTCAAAAATCCCGTGCCCTTTATTTATCCTGGCGTGATCGAGCCCCAACGCGGTGGAAACCAAAATACGGACACTTTTCACAGTCCGCCGTTTAGCGCTTTCCCGAGCCTACTCAATCGCCGATTTGAATCCTACCTCTGTCTTGAAGATTGAATTTTAAAATTTGAAGTTTCAAGTTCTGGCATGTCATGGCTCCTCACCAAGCTGATCCGCTTTTACCAGCTCGCCATTTCCCCATGGTTGCGGCTGGCGAGCGGCGGTCATGGCGTCTGCCGCCACGATCCGACATGCAGCCTCTACGGCATCGAGGCGATCAAAATCCACGGCGCGCTGAAAGGCACCTGGCTCACCTTCCGCCGCCTACTCCGTTGCCATCCCTGGGGCACTCACGGATACGATCCGGTTCCGAAAAAGCCCGCGAAACCGGCCTGACCACCGCCCAACCCCGCGACCACGTAAGCTTGAGCCGCATCCCGTAAAGCCTGCTAAGCGACTGGTCATTGAGCGCTTCCCGCTTCGGTCCGTCGCCGACAACGCTACCGTCTTTTAGCAAAATCACTCGGGTGATTTCTGGCAGGATTTCACCGGGGTCGTGGGTGACGAGCGTCAGAGTCGCCCCACCTGCCGCGATTCCGCTCAGCGTTTCCAGTAGTTTCAGGCGCGCCGCGAAATCGAGCGCGGTCGATGGCTCGTCGAGCACCAACGCCTCCGGGCGGTGAACGAGCGCCCGGGCGATAAGAAACCGACGTTTTTCTCCCGACGACAGCTGGCCGAACTCCCGCCCCGCCAGCTCCGCGATTCCCACGTCCGCCATCGCCTTCGCGGCCATCGCTTTCTCGGCAGCGCCAAAACGCATGCCTCGAGTCCGCCCGTAAACACCACGGAATGCTGAAACTACCACATCATCCGCGATCTCCGCGGGATCGAACCGCTCCACTTCCTCCGGCATTACGATACCAATCCGATGCCGCAGCTCCTCAAGGCACCAAAGCTCCTCGCCAAAAAGCCGAACCGAAGTTCCCGGATTCGCCTCAGCGCGCAGCTCGCCGGTCATGAGTTTCAGTAAGCTGCTTTTCCCCGCTCCGTTTGCGCCGAGTATCGCCACGCTTTCGCCGATGCGCAGCGTTAGATCCAGCCCGCGCAATGCCACCACATCGCCGCGCCAGACCTTGGCGTTGGTGGTTTCGAAAAAAGGTTTCATTTGGCGATGATTCCCCGCATCCTCAGATCCGCTCCGAAGCGTTCCCACGTTACCTCCGCCAGCTCCACGGACTCCGAAAATCCACCCGACAGCGCCGGGATTGTAACGCCGCCGCAAAGAATCGGTGCATAGTAAACCACGACCTCGTCCACCAACCCGGCGGCGAACATCGCGGCAGCGAGTTTCCCGCCCGCCTCAATCATCACTGAAAGCACACCACGCTCGCCGGCAAGTTCGCGAAGTGTTTTCTCAAAACCTCCGCTGCGAACCAAGGTCCTTTCCTTCCATTCGTCAGTAAAAAGCAGTGCCTCGTCCGGCATCAATTCTTGGTTGTGCGTCATCACCACCCGCCAAGGCTGGTTGCGCCCCTCCAGCAGCTCTGGAACCCGTATGGTCAGCGACGGATTATCGCGGCGCACTGTCTCACCACTGGTCAGGATCGCGTCCACTTCCGCCCGCAGCCGCTGCGCATCCGCCCGCGATTCTGCGCCGCTTAACCACTGCCCCTCTCCCTCTGGCCTTGTGATCCGCCCGTCGAGCGACATTGCGCACTTCCATATCACCCACGGCAAGCCCGTTTGCTGCACCTTGGTAAATGGCCTGAGCAAATCCGCACACTCCTTTTCCAAAACCCCTGCCCGCACCGCGATGCCAGCCGCTTCCAGTATCGCATCCGCCGCTCCCGCGTGTGCTGGGTTCGGATCCATGCAACCATAAACCACCCGGGAGATGCCCGCCCTGATCAACCCATCCGTGCAAGCCGGGGTCTTACCCACCGATGAGCACGGTTCCAGCGTCACATAAACCGTCGCGCCAACCAAGCACCCCTTTCCATGTGCGGACGCCGCCGCCGCCATTGCCTCCACTTCCGCATGCGGAAGCCCCACTCGCCGGTGCCAACCTGCGCCGAGCAACTCTGCTCCTTTCACCACCAACGCCCCCACCGGAGGGTTTGGCCCAGTCCGTCCCATTCCCTTCCGAGCTTCCGTAAACGCCAAAGCCATCCAGTCATCATCCGTCATACCTCGGAAAATGACCGCACGCTTCCCCTAAGTCCAGCATGGTGTCTGGCATGATCTGCCATGCGCTTCTTCGTAAATACTAGGATGAAAAGTAAAAAAGGGGCGACCCTTTAGGATCGCCCCCTCAAAACAAATCAAACAATGAAACAAACAAACAAAAAATTATTTTACGCCCTTTTTAGAAAGACGGGTGCCTTTGGTTGCACCTTGGCGGGCTTTGAACTTGGGGTTGGTCTTGCAGATTACGTATTTGGTACCCTTGCGGCTGACGACTTGGCAATCAGCATGACGGCGTTTGGCGGAGGCAAGTGAAGAAAGAACTCTCATGGCATGAAATCAGTTGGAATTAAATACCGCTATTATATTGGCGGGGCGGCAAACTAGGAAACCGAGCGTGTTTGTAAAGAGTTTTCTTCAGAACGGTGAGCATTCCACTCCTCACCCCGCCTGCGGGTTGCCTCTTTTCTCACGTAGCGCCAGCTCGTTCCTGAAAACAAATAGCGCAGCGGAGAGCGCGAACATGCCCCCCGCTATGAGCGATAAAATCGCAAACTAGTAGAGCTATGGCTCATCGGAAGCATTCGCAAGCAAATGCCAGACAATCACAGCACCACCGAGCAGATTGACGGCCGCCAGAGGCACCCGAATGTAGGCGAAAGCTTGAAGGATTTTCCACAAAGGGATCAATGCAAGGGTGACAAGGGCGTTCAGGATTAGGGCTATGCAAGCCGCGAAGGCAAGCAGGGGCGTAACGCAGTTCCTCGCCATCATGGGCAGCCAGCCATTCACTTCATCATGAAGTTCAGCAGCTTACCGATGCGGTCGCGCATCTGGTGGCGGGGCACGATGGCATCGATGAGGCCGTGCTCCAACATAAACTCGGCGGTCTGAAAGCCGGGCGGAAGATTCTGGTGCGTCGTTTCCTTCACCACACGCGGGCCGGCGAAGCCAATCATGCACTTCGGCTCCGCGATGTTGATATCACCGATTGTCGCGAAGGATGCGGTGACGCCGCCGGTGGTCGGGTGGGTAAGCACGGAAATAAAAGGCAGCCCCGCCTCGCTCAGCCTCGCCAGCGCACCACAGGTTTTCGCCATCTGCATGAGGGAAAGCATACCTTCCTGCATCCGCGCACCCGACGAGGCGGAAACAATAATCACGCCACGCTTCTCCGCGATGGCCGTCTCGATCGCGCGGGTGATTTTTTCCCCGACCACTGAACCCATCGATCCCGCGAAAAACTTGAAATCCATCACCGCGATCATCGCCGGCTTTTCATGAATCGAGAGCCGCCCGGTGACGACCGCGTCATTCATCCCGGTCTTGGCACGCAGGGCGGCGATCTTTTCCTCATATCCAGCGAAGCCGAGCGGGTTCGCGGAGAAAAGGCTAGCCTCGGTTTCCTCGAAGGTTCCCGGATCGGCCAGTAGAAAAACGCGGTCGGAGGAATCGAGTAGAAAATGGTGGCCACAGTGTGGGCAAACCTGGAGATTTTGCTTCAGCTCAAGGATGTGGATCAGCGCACCACATTCCGGGCACTTGATCCACAGGCCTTCCGGCATGTCATCGCGTTTCTGTTGCCCGCGTAGGAGAGGTTTCTTGAAAATGCCCATGAAATCTTTTTTTGTATGCGCCCCGCGTAGCGCGAGTTGGTGATAGTAAAGTCGGATCAGCGCCCCGACAATCCCGATTTACCTCTCCCTCTTCCTTGAAATTTGAAGTTTCCCGATACTCCCACGGGGTTGACCCCAAGCAAGGCGGTTGCTAGCTTCCGCGCTCGCCATGAGCAACGCCCCGAATTACAAAGATACGCTGACACTGCCCCAGACGGGATTCCCGATGCGTGGGGATCTTGTGCAAAACGAGCCGCAGCGCCTCGCGATTTGGGAAAAATCCGGACTTTACGCGAAAATCACCGCCGCCCGCAAGGCCGCAGGCGCACCCGATTTCATCCTCCACGACGGCCCGCCTTTCGCCAACGGCGATGTCCACATGGGCACCGCCCTCAACAAGCTGCTCAAGGATATGGTGGTGAAATCCAAGACCATGGCCGGTTTCCACGCGCCCTTCGTGCCGGGCTGGGACTGCCACGGGCTGCCCATCGAGTTCAAGGTCGTTAAGCAAGCCGCCGGCCTGGAGCCCGCCGAGATCCGCCGCCGCTGCGAGGAGTTCGCCAAGGGTTTCATCGACATCCAGCGCCACTCTTTCCGCCGCCTCGGGGTTTTCGGGGATTGGGAAAAACCTTACCTTACCATGGATCCCGCCTACGAGGCGAGCGTCCTCCGCGTCTTCGCGAAACTCGTGGAAAACGGCTCGATCTACCAATCCAAGAAGCCCGTGCAGTGGTCATACGGCGCGCAAACCGCTCTCGCCGAGGCCGAGGTGGAATACGCCGACAAGGTTTCGCCGGCGGTGTTCGTGAAATTTCCCATCGTCACCGGCGAACTCACCGACAAGGCCTCCATGGTCATCTGGACCACCACGCCGTGGACGCTTCCCGCCAACCTCGGCATCGCCCTGCACCCGGAATTCACCTACGTCGTCGGAAAATTTTCCAATGGCGAAACCTACGTGATCGTCCGTGAGCTGTTAGAGGCGTTCACGGAAAAAACCGGCCTCGCCCTAGCTGAAACCCTCTCCGAAATCAAAGGCAAGGAACTCGAAGGCGCCGAGGCGAAACACCCGTTCCTCGAACGCACCTCGAAGGTCATCCTCGCGAATTTCGTCACTACGGAAACCGGAACCGGAGCCGTCCACATCGCTCCGGGCCACGGCGCGGACGACTATGTCGCCGGCCAGCAGAACGGCTTGGGCGTGCTCTCGCCCGTCGATGACGAAGGGCTTTTCACGGCAGAGGTCGGCCTTGCGGAGCTTGTCGGCGTGCACGTTTTCAAATCGAACGGACGCATCATCGAGATCCTCGCGGAAAGCGGCCACCTGCTCGGTCAGGAGGAATACAAACACTCCTATCCGCATTGCTGGCGCTCGAAAACGCCGATCATCTTCCGTGCTGTCGAGCAGTTCTTTATCTCGCTGGAAACCCTACGTGGAGAGGCTCTGAAGGAGATCGACAAAGTGAAATGGATGCCTGCCTGGGGGCGTAACCGGATCTACGGAACCGTCGAGTCGCGCCCTGACTGGTGCATCTCTCGCCAGCGCACATGGGGCGTGCCGCTGCCCGTTTTCTTCGATGCCGACAACAAGGCCATCCTTTCCGCCGAGCTCGCCCACAAGGTCGCGGATCTCGTTGAGAAAGAGGGCACGAACGTCTGGTTCGAGACTTCAGACGACGAGCTCGCCGCCAAGCTCGGCCTTCCCGCCGGTCTTAAAAAGGGCAGAGACACGCTCGATGTCTGGATCGATTCCGGCTGCTCGCACGCCGCTGTGCTCGACACGCATCCGCAGCTGCATTGCCCCGCAGACCTCTATCTTGAGGCCACCGACCAGCACCGCGGCTGGTTCCAGAGCTCGCTCATGCTCTCCACCGCCTTCCGAGGCCATGCGCCTTACAAGACCGTGATGACCCACGGCTTCGTTGTCGATAAGGACAAGAAAAAACTCGCGAAATCCGACGCCGGAAAAGGCGGAAAGCCCACCGACGCCGCCTATTTCTACAACCAATACGGCGCCGACATCGTCCGCCTATGGGTCTCCAGCGTCGATTGGCAGAACGAGGTTCCCTTCGGCGAGGATCTCTTCAAACAAGTCGCCGAGCCTTACCGCCGCCTGCGCAACACGCTCCGCATCCTCCTAGGAAATCTAGACGGCTTCGATCCCCAATCCTCAATCATCAATCCTCAATATACAATTCTTGACCAGTGGATCCTCGAGCGCCTCCACGAGGTCACCAAAGAATGCCTCGCCGCGTACGATTCCTACGAGTTCCGCAAGGTCTTCAATGCGATCAACCAGTTCTGCACCTCCGACCTTTCCGCCATCTACATCGATGCGCTGAAAGACCGGATGTATTGCGACGCAGCGGATTCGCCTCGCCGCGTCGCCTCGCAGGCCGCGATCTACGAGATCTTTAGTAGTTTGAGCCGCCTCCTCGCGCCTATCCTCGCCTTCACCGCGGACGAGGCGTGGGAGCACGCCGGATTCATGGAAGGCAGCGTACACGAACAGAATTTCCCAAAACCCGACCCCACCTTCGCGCCGGGGCAAGTTTCCAAGGATGTGGAGCGCCTTTTTCAAATCAAGACGGTGATCCAGACCGCCATCGAGACGCGCATCCAGGCGAAGGAATTTACCCGCAACAATGAAGCCGCGATCAAACTCACCGTTCCAGAATCTGACACGCACCTGCTCGCCCTACTCAATGACCGCGACTTCGCCACCGAATTCTTCATCATCGCGGAACTCACCGCCACCAACGGCACGGAACTCGCAGCCACCGCGCGGAAAACCGACCTCCCGCTCTGCCCCCGCTGCCGCAAGCACGAGCCGGTGCTCGAATCCGGCCTTTGCCAACGCTGCGACGATGTGATTTCCACCGCGAACGGACGCGAATGAAGACTCTTCCTTCGAGTTTAAAATTTAAAGTTTCATGCCCCGCCTCCTCCTCTTCCTTACCCTCCCGCTCTACCTCCTCGATCAGGTGACGA
>CAMAXN010000041.1 GCA_945862245.1 Prosthecobacter debontii | reverse complement strand
AGCGCGACCTGATCGAGCATCGCACGGATGCCGGCGCGGTCGGTGATATTGCCTTGCAGCGCGACGGCCGGGCCGCAGTTGGAAATGCCTGTGCCGGCGACGCCGATTCCGAGGCCGTATTTGTCGGTGATCTCTTTGGCGGTCGCTTGAGCGGCCTCAAGGTTCATATCGACGCAAACGATGTGCGCGCCTTCCTTGACGAGGCGGTGGGCGGTTTCCTTGCCGATGCCGGAGCCTGCGCCGATCACGATGACGATCTGGCGCTCGAGTTCTTTCTCGGCAGGCATGCGCTGGAGTTTCGCTTCTTCTAACAACCAGTATTCGATGTCGAAGGCTTCTTGTTGCGGGAGGGAAATGTAGGTATCGATGGCTTCGGCGCCGCGCATGACTTCAACAGCGCAGTTATAGAACTCGGCGGTGACGCGGGATTCGGATTTGTCCTTGCCCCATGCGATCATGCCTAGGCCGGGGATGAGGACGACGGTCGGGTTCGGGTCGCGCATCGCGGGGGAGTTCGCGTGTTTGCAGGACTCGTAGTATCTCGCGTAATCCTCGCGGTAGGCGATTAGGTCGGTGGCGAGCTTTGCCTTGAGCGCGGCGAGGTCTTCCGTTAGCGGATTCCATGTCACGTAGAGCGGCTTGATCTTGGTGCGGAGGAAATGGTCGGGGCAGGAGGTGCCGAGTTCGGCGAGCCGCGGGGCGTCGGTGGAGTTCACGAAGCGGAGGATTTTCTCGTCGTCCTGGATCGTGCCGATAAAACGTTTTTGTTGGGAAACCTGGCCGCGCAGCCATGGTAGGATTTTTGCGAAAGTGTCGCGGCGCTGCTCTTCGGGGAGCGTGGGGTATTTCTGGCCGCCGAAAGCTTTGGCGTCGCCGCCCTTGGCTGCGTATTTATCCTCGATGTATTGCGCGGCTTTTTCGATCAGGCGCAGAGTGAGATCGTAGCACTTCTTGTCATCGTTGTCCCACGAGATGAAGCCATGTTGTCCCATCATGATCGCTTGGGTGCTGGGATTGGCTTTCTCAATTTCCTGCATCGCGAGACCAAGTTCAAAGCCGGGGCGCATCCATGGCACATATTCCATTTCCCCAGCGAAAATCTTCTTGGTCAGGGCCTCGCAGTTTTTCGAAGCAGCGATCGCGATGATTGCGTTCGGGTGCATGTGATCGACGTGCTTCCCGGTGAGGAAGCTGTGCAGTGGGGTGTCGATTGAGGATGGGCGCGGGTTGAGGTTGAAGGTGGTATGGAAATACATGCCGACCATCTCGTCTTCGGCAGGTGTTTTGAGACCGTTTTCGGATTTTGCCGCGTAAACGCTTTGCAAGCCGATGAGCTTTTCTTGATGTAGGGACGAGAAATTTTCGCGTTTCGAGGTGCGGAGGTCGCCTCCGGAGCCCTTGACCCAGAGGACTTCGGTCTGCTGGCCAGTGAGGGGATCGATCTCCATGATTTTGGAGGAAGTGTTGCCACCACCGGTGTTGGTGATACGCTGATCAGCGCCGAGGATATTGGAACGATAGACGAGGCGAGCCACCGAATCGAGTTTCGCGGCATGGGCGTCGTCCCAAGAATAGGTTACGTGTTTGAAGGCGGACATGATTTGAATGGGAAAGGTGCTCGAGATGTGTGTAGATGCAGTAAAGATCAAGAAATAACAAGAAAAAGCCAAATGCTAGCATTAGAAAGACATAGAAAAATCCTCGAAATTGCGAAATGCGATGGCGCGGTGCGCACGCAGTCGCTCGCGATGCTGCTCAATGTTACCGAGGAGACAGTAAGACGTGATCTCGATAGCTTGGCTCGCCAAGGTCAACTCCACCGCACACACGGCGGAGCGACGGATCATTCTATGCTCATTCGCGAGTTTTCCCGCAGCGAACGGGAGGGCAAGCAGGCGGAGGAAAAAAAAGCTATTGCCAAGGTAGTCGTCCGGCACATCGGCGAGAATGAGACTCTAATGCTCGACGCTAGCTCCACCGCGCTCGAGCTTGCTCGTTATCTGCCTGAAAAGCTCGGCCTGCGTGTCGTCACTTATGCGATCGGGGTCGTCGAATTACTCGCCGTCCGCAACGACATCGAGGTAGTTCTTCTCGGCGGCATTCACGACGCAAAGGCAGGTCGCTTCCAAGGCATGTTAACAGAAATGGGTGTCCGCGCCATGCACATTGACAGCTTCTTTTTTTCAGGCGGCGGGTTTGATCCATCGCGCGGCGTCGGTGAGCCAAACCCTGAGGAAGCTAGGCTTAAGGCCACCATCATTGCCCACGCCGGCTGGAAGTGCGCGATGCTCGACCACACTAAGCTGGGCCGCAGAACCGATCATTTTTTTGTCAGGCCGGATCAGATCGATCTCCTGGTTACCGACTCCATAGGTGCTGAATATTGCGCGGCTGCAGATCTCAAGGGGGTACCTTGCGAGATAGGTTGAAGAATTCATTCCCTTGAAACTTGCGCCTTGCCGGTTGAGAGTACGAAGATGTTACTTCAAGAGCTAATCCGCATCCCTTCCGTTAACCCGGACAACGCCTCTCCCGAAGAGGCGGGTGTAACGCATGAACAGGCCATGGCGGATTTCCTCGCCGAGTGGCTCACCGGCATCGGTGCGGATGTGACTTTTCAGGAAATCCAACCGCGCCGACCCAATCTCATCGCCCGCTTTGCGCCGCTGGATGGACGCCCGCGCATACTGCTCGGCCCGCACCTCGATACCGTGGGTGTAGAGGGTATGACCATCGATCCCTTTTCCGGCGAAATACGCGACGGCAAGATCTGGGGACGCGGTGCGTGTGACACCAAAGGACCTATGGCAGCAATGCTCGAAGCCTTGCGGGAAAACAGGAACATCCTCGCTGATCTGCCCGTTGCCGTTGATTTTGTTGCCTTCATGGGGGAAGAGACCTCCCAGGACGGCTCCAGAAATTTCGCGAAAAAGCACGCGTCAGACTACCAATTCGCAATCGTCGGGGAGCCGACCTCCATGGATATCGTTCACTTAAGTAAAGGCTCCCTTTGGGCCATACTCACCAGTACTGGCCTCGCGGCGCACGCTTCTCAACCTCACCTTGGCGAAAACGCAATACTCAAGATGGCCCGCGCCCTCCTCACCCTCCAAGAAAACCTCGAACCCGCTCTCGCCGCCTACGCCGACCCGATCCTCGGTTACTCTACCCTGAACATTGGCACAATCTCCGGAGGCACCCGCCCCAACATCGTTCCGGACAGTGCCCGCGTGGAAATCGACATTCGCCAAACCCCGGCCCTTTATTCCTCGGGTGGCGCGCTCCAGTTCCTCCGCGAAATGATCGCGCAGCTCCGGCTGCCGTTAGAAATCGAATACGCCCACGAAAATCCGCCGATGCAGACCGATCTGCAAAATCCTTTCATCGATAAACTCCTCGCTACCGATGCCCGCACAAAACTCGTAGGCGCGCCTTGGTTCTCCGATGCTGCCCATCTATCCGCCGCCGGTATTCCCTCGGTTTGCATCGGTCCTGGCTCAATCGCCCAAGCACATACCAAGGACGAGTTCATCGATATAGAGAGCTTTGAAGAAGGCCGAGCTTTCCTATCGAAATTTATCCGCTCGCTCGCGGATTATCCAAAATAATAAGTGACTTCAGCGGCTCTCATTTTTCCTAATCAGCTTTTTGCAAACCATCCAGCTGTTGTAAAAGGGCGGCATATTTACTTGGTGGAAGAACCGTTGTTTTTCGGGAACGACAAGCATAACCCAGTCGCCTTTCATAAACAAAAGCTCGTGCTTCACCGGGCTTCGATGAGGGCGTATGCCGATGAGCTGCGCGGCCACGGCCATAGCGTCCAACTCACCGATTCATACCGGGACTCGCTTATTTCTGAGATAACCGATCTTCATCTCGCTGAGCCTCACGATTTCATTTTGGAGAAAAGATTGCGACGCTTTGCGGCAGAGCGTGGGGTCGTGCTTCACTTGCATCCGACTCCAGCTTTCTTTTCGCCACCGGAATTTTTGGAGGAACACATCGCCCGCCGTAAAAAGCCGTTCATGGCCACCTTCTATCAGGCACAGCGGAAACGCATGGGGATACTCGTCGATGCCGATGGTAACCCTGAAGGCGGGCAGTGGTCGTTCGATGAAGACAACCGGAAAAAGCTCCCGAAAAACCACACTCCGCCAGCGCCACCATCCGCGCCGCGCCATCCGTATGTCGAGGAAGCCATCGCCTGGGTGGAGGAACATTTCCCTAATAATCCCGGCTGCACCGAAAATTTTCGCTACCCTGTCACCCTCGCGGACGCGAGGGCGTGGCTTGAAAATTTCATCGCCGAGCGCTTCGCAGATTTCGGCGTTTACGAAGATGCGATCTCCACTCAACACGCTTTCATCAATCACTCCGTTATCACTCCCGTCCTCAACATCGGCCTGCTCACCCCGCAGGAAATCATTGATGCCGCGCTCGCAAAAAAGGACATCCCGCTCAACTCGCTCGAAGGTTTCATCCGCCAGGTCATCGGCTGGCGGGAGTTCATGCACGGCATTTACAAGCACCGTGGCGTCGCGATACGGAACACGAATTTCTTCGGGCACACCCGCCCCATCCCGAAGTCCTTCTACGCTGCCACCACCGGCATCCCGCCCATCGACCGCATCATCCGCCAGCTCCACGACGAGGCCTACTGCCACCACATCGAGCGCCTGATGATCCTTGGGAATTTTATGCTGCTCTGCCGCTTCGATCCCGATGCCGTTTATCTCTGGTTTATGGAGTTTCACATCGACGCCTACGACTGGGTCATGGTGCCCAACATCTACGGCATGTCGCAGTTCGCCGACGGCGGCACCTTCACCACCAAGCCCTATATCTCCGGCTCGAATTATGTCCTAAAAATGTCCGATGAGAAACCCGGCCCGTGGACGGAAACATGGGACGCCCTGTTCTGGACATTCATCGCCGACCACCAAGAGCTTTTCCTAAAAAACCCACGCTCCTCGATGATGGCGCGAACATGGCAGAAATTCTCCGTGGAAAAACAAGACCACCACCGCGAAACTGCGCGGATCTTTTTAGAGGGCATGTGAAATCATGTGGGTACGCAAGCGCATCGATATCGGCTGGGGTGGGATCGGTTACGGGTTGCTGCGTTGCCTGTTTCCCGGAAAGGCGGTGGAGCATGAGCGGAGTATTGCATCCCAACTGCCACGGCCGGAGGAAGCGGTGATCTGCTTTTCCGTCAGGTCGGGTTTCGATCTTTTACTGACGGCTCTGAAGTTTCCCGAGGGCAGTGAGATTTTGCTCTCGGCCATGACGTTGGGGCACATGGCGGATATCGTCAGGGCGCACGGATTGGTGCCGGTGCCCGTCGACCTCGATCCCGATACGATGGCTCCGGACATGAATGCTCTTGAACGCAGTATCAGACCGGAAACGCGCATATTGGTGGTCGCCCATCTTTTCGGCGGGCGTTGCCGGATGGAACGGATCGTGGAAATTTGCCGAAGGAGAAATATCCTGCTGATCGAGGATATGGCACAGGCCTTGGGCTCCGGCAGACGATGGGGCGGCGGGCAAAGTGATGTGGCCATGTTCAGTTTCGGAACCATCAAAACAGCAACGGCCGGAGGTGGCGCGGTTCTGCGGGTTAGGGATGCGGAGTTGGGAAATGAGATGCGCGTGGCACAAGCAGGATACCCGTTGCAGCGGCGGATGCCATTCGCGATCAAATTGGGGCGGATCGCGTGCCTGAAGTTTCTGGGCTATCGCTTTCCTTACGGATTGTTTCGTCGCCTCTGCGGTAAGCTTCGGATCGATGCCGATCTCGTTATATCGCGCGGCACACGGGCGTTTCCCGGAAATAACCTGATCGTGATGATCCGTCGGAGGCCGCATCCGGCGTTGATCGCGTTGCTCAGCCATCGGCTCAGCCAATTCGATCCGAGGTATCTCAGGCGCAAGACGATGATCGGACGGCTTCTTCGCGACGAGCTTTCGTGCATGGTCGATATGCCCGGGAAAAATGCTCTCGCGCAAACCCATTGGGTGTTTCCGCTGTGCTTGGGGAATTCGGGTGAAGTGATTACAAAGCTTGTTGCGGAAGGGTTTGATGCCACTGCCCGCCAGAGCATGGAGGTGATCCATGCACCTGCCGGCAGGGAAGAAATGGAACCTACCCGTATCGCGGAAATTTACGACCGTATGGTTTACTTGCCTGCGTATCCTGAGATGGGTGCACGCGAGATCATGCGGATGGCGCGGGTATTGTCCGTCACTTTGAATGGAGTTGCCAGGGGAGCGGGCAAGTAGCGACCCTGCGCTTGGTTAGGGCTCGATTCCCAGTTCACGCCTCACATCCACAAACGCCGCGACCGCCCGCTCCAGGTGTTCGCGTCCGGCGTCAACGGTCACACGCTTCGGTTTCCGGATAAGGATGAAAGATCCCTGATCGCACGCCGTTATAGGAAACAAAAATTTTGACTTCACTGAAACTCTCCCGCTTCATCCCTATCCTGCTCCTTAAGATGGGCTTTTCCGCCTGCATGTGGGGTGCGGAAACGGAAACGCCGGGCCCCGGTCACTCGCATCAAGGCGATTCCTTCAACGAAGGCCCTCGTCAATCCTATGGACTTATCGGCGGCACTGGTGAGGTCACGCTCCCCATCAGGACGACATGGAACCAAGGGCAGGCATATTTCGACCAGGGGCTGGGTCAGCTGCACGGGTTCTGGTATTACGAGGCGGAAAGGTCTTTTCGGCAGGTCGCTGCCCACGACCCCGAGTGCGCGATGTCATATTGGGGCATGGCCATGGCCAATTGGGAAAATCCGGAACGGGCGAAAGGATTCATCGAAAAAGCCAAGGCTCTTGCCGGAAACGCGGATGCCCATGCCCAAGCATACATTTCCGCCCAGGCGAACTATCTCGACGGGAACCCTGCGGACGAAAGGGAACGACGCCAGGAGTTGCTCAACAATCTCGAGGATCTGGTCCACGGTTTCCCGGATGACATCGAGGCCAAGGCTTTTCTCGTGTGCCGCATCTGGCAGTTCTCATACAAGCCCCCGCACATACCCATCGGCAGCCACGAAGCGCTGGACGCCCTCATCCAGCAGGTGCTCGCCAAGTCGCCGATGCACCCCGCGCACCATTACCGCATTCACTTTTGGGATAATCGCAAGGCGGAGCGCGCCATCGACTCCGCGGCGAAGCTGGGTTTCACTGCCCCGGCTATCGCCCACATGTGGCACATGCCGGGACACATCTACTCGAAGCTGCATCGCTACGAGGACGCCTCATGGCACCAGCAGGCATCCGCACGGATGGATCATGCGCACATGCTCAGGCATCGCCTGCTACCTGACCAGATTTTCAACTACGCCCATAACAACGAATGGCTAGCCAGGAACTGGATGAATCTCGGCAACCGCCCCGCAGCCATCGGCATGGCGAAGTCGCTTCTCTCCAACCCGCGCCATCCGAAGTTCAACTCGGTTGATGGCAAGGCGCAATCCTACCGCTACGGCCGGATGCGACTGATCGAGGCGCTGGAGCAATTCGAGCTTTGGGAAGAGGCGCTGGATTTCGCGGCAGCCGAGTGGCTGGAGCCCCTCGAAAATCCCGAACATGAGATCCCACGCCTGCGTCTGATCGGCCTCGCTCAGTTCGAATTGGGCAGGAAAAAGGAACTTGGGCAGGTGTTGGCAGAGCTCGATGCGCTGTCTGATGTGGCGAAGAAGAACCACGAGAAAGCCCAGGCGGAAGCCAAGGAAATGGCCATGAAGGAAAACGAGAAGGTCGGCGAAATCGAGAAGCTCGTGAAAGGCGCCGAGACGGTATCCGGGCAGCAGATCGACCAGATCAAGAGAACCCGTGCCGAACTCGAGGGCTGCATGGCAGCGCTGGAGGGTGTCAATGATGCCGCCCTGGAGGCGATGGCAAAGGGCTCCCGCCCGAAGTGGGCTGTTGCCTTGGAATACCTGTCCCTCGGGGATACGGAGAAAGCGGATGCCACGAGCGCGGCCGAAGTGAATGGTGACAAGCGGCAAACCCTGCCGCTTGCGGCGCGCATCGAGATCCTCAGTAATCTCGGCAGAATGGATGAGGCCCGCGAATGTTTCGATAGCCTGCGGAAAGTCTCGTCCCAGGTCGATCTCGTTGCGCCGCCATTCGCAAGACTCCTCCCGATCGCCCGCAACTTCGGCCATCCTGATGACTGGAGGCTCCCTTACGAGCCGCCTGCGGACTTCGGCAAGCGTCCCGATTCCACGGCCCTTGGCCCGATTCACTGGCAGCCTGCGGGTGCCCCTGATTTCACCCTTCCACAGGGCAAGGGCGATCCTATGGGCCTCGAAAGCCATCGGGGCAAACCTCTCGTCCTGATTTTTTACCTCGGCTACGGATGTCTGCATTGTTCCGAGCAACTCAACGCAATCGCGGACCGAATCCGCGATTTCAATGCGGCCGGTCTGCCCGTGCTGGCCATCAGCACCGACACGGTCGCCGGGCTCGCGAAATCGCAGGAAAACTACTCCGCCGAGGGCGATGCCTTTCCTTTCCCGCTCCTCGCCGATCCGGAAATGTCTACCTTCAAGGCCTACGGGACGCATGATGATTTCGAAGGCAAGGCGATGCACGGGACATTCCTGCTCGATCAGAAAGGCCGCATCCTGTGGTCCGACATCGCGGCCGACCCTTTCATGGACATCGATTTCCTGATCAGGGAGTCGAAGCGGCTACTGCTGCTCCACGGCTCCTAGGGATTTGCTTTTGGCGGGAGGCTTCTTAAAGAGCAATTGGGACGGATTATCTGAGATCTTTGACGCCGATGAAGGTTTTCCGCATCGTGCAGACGAAAAACGCCGCTTGGTGAGCGGCGCTTTAGAAAGGAAGTACGAAGACTGGGATTCGAACCCAGGACCAATTGGTTAAAAGCCAACTGCTCTACCAACTGAGCTATCTTCGCGTTGGTGGTGCCGATTTTAATTGGCAGGGCGGCAAAATATGTGGGTTAAGCGAAAGTTAGCAAGCTCGTTTTGGAGAAAATATTTGGCTGACAAAGGGTGTTTATATGTATTGGACGCTTTCCAAATAGAGACCATCAGCTGGAGCGCAAAGGGGGGCTTTGCCTTGTGGGATTCCAGGCGACTGATCGAGGAGTGAGGCGAGGTCATCGAGGCGCAGTCTGCCTTGAGCGGTTTTAATGGCTGAACCGGTGAGCATGCGCGCCATTTTGTAGAGGAAGCCGTTACCAGAGAATTTAATGCGGTATCCATCGGAAAGCGTTTCCAGATCCACGGCGTGAATGGTGCGGGTGTAATCAGTGTCCTCTTGCTCGTTTCCCCGGTAGGCGGCGAAGGCGTGGAAGTCGTGAGTGCCTTTGAAAAGGGAGACGGCCTGGGCGAGCACATCGGCATCTAACAGGCGCGGCAGATGCCAAGCGAGACCAGCTTTCAGCGGGGGCAGGACGGGGTCGGTACAGATGTCGTAGCGGTATGTTTTCCCAGTGGCAGAATAGCGGGCGTGGAAATCGGGCTGTATTTCCTCACAGGTCATCACGCGTATTGTAGCGGGAAGTTTCGTGTTCAGCGCGGGAACCCAGTTGCAGGGGTTCATGCTGCCACCGTCCGGCGCGTCGAAATGGGCGACCTGTCCGAGGGCGTGGACACCGGTATCGGTGCGGCCGGAGCCATGAAGACGCAGCGGTTGTTTCGCCACGACTTCCAATGCCTCGTGCAGGATGTCCTGGACGGTGTTACCGCCCGTCTGGGATTGCCAGCCCAGGAAGGGTCGGCCGTCGTAGGCGATGGTGAGCTTGAGCCTCATTCGATTTCCCCCATCCAGCGGTTGAGGATTTCGACGGCGGCGGCTTGGTCGATGATGCCTTTCTGTTGGTGCGATTTCCGCCCGGCCTCGCGGAGTTTTTCCGAGGCGTCCATGGTGGTGTAGCTCTCGTCCACGAAAAGCATCGGGATCTCCGGCAAAGCGGCAGCGAGGCGTACGGCAAAGGCGCGGACTTTTTTCGCGGAATCGCCTTCCGAGCCGTCGAGCCTGAGCGGCAGACCTACGACGAGCGTTTGCACTTTCCGCATGACAGCGATCTCACGTATGCGCGGGATGGGATCGCGGTGATCGGAAAGTATGGTCTCGACGGGATGCGCTAAAATACCGAAGTCATCGGTAGCGGCGATTCCGATGCGCGAGTCCCCGCAATCGATGCCGAGGGCGGGGTGGGGGGCGTTTGTGTGTTGGATGGTCACCTCGGGGAAAAATATCTCATGCCAAGGCTGCTTCCCGCTCGGGGAGAACGGGGGCGAGCGGGGAGAGGCCGAGTTTGGCGAGGAGGACCTGGTCTTTCTCGACGCTCGGGTTTTTGGCAGTGAGGAGCTTGTCGCCGTAGAAAATGGAGTTGGCACCGGCGAAGAAGCAGAGCGCCTGTGCCTCGTCGGACAGGCGAGTGCGGCCGGCGGAGAGGCGGACTTTCGCCTTGGGTATCGCGATGCGGGTGACTGCGATCATGCGGACGATGTCGAAGGTATCGACCTGCGGGTTTTCCGCGAGCGGCGTGCCGGGCATGGGCATGAGGGAATTGATCGGCACGGATTCTGGCTGGGGTTCGAAGTTCGAGATGACCTCGAGCATACGGAGGCGGTCCGTTATCGTTTCCCCAAGGCCGAGGATGCCGCCGCAGCAGACGGACATGCCGGCATCTTGCACGTTCTGGATCGTGCGCAGGCGATCTTCGTAGGTGTGGGTTGTGACAATATTTGGGTAGTGCTCGGGTGAGGTGTCGAGGTTGTGGTTGTAGGCGGTGACACCCGCTTCCTTGAGCCGTTTCGCCTCCTCGGGTCCAAGTTCACCGAGGGTTACGCAGACCTCCATGCCGAGCTTGGAAACGTCCTGAATGATGTCGATGACCTGTTCGAAGCGCTGGGTGCCGCCGCGCACTCCGCGCCATGCGGCTCCCATGCAGAAACGGGTGGATCCGGTTTCGGCGGCGACCTTAGCACGCTCCATGATGTCGCATTTCGCCATCAGGCGCTCAGACTCGACGCCTGATTTGTAACGGGCGGATTGGGCACAGTAGGAGCAATCCTCGGAGCAGCCGCCGGTTTTGATCGATAGCAAGGTGCAGAGCTGGATTTCTGGCTCGGCCCAGTTTTCCTCATGCACCGCCCGAGATTTCTGGATGAGGTCGAAGAAGGGGAGTGAATGAAGATGTTTGAGTTCTAAAAGAGTCATGTCTTATCAAAATTAAATCTCAAGCAAGAGTTAATGCAAAAGAATTAGCGCACCCATCCGCCGGAGCTGTTGGGCATCTGGCCGTGACCGACCATGGTGTAAAGTGTTTTGCCGTTGGCACCTTCGAGTGGGATGCGCATGTGTTTTTTCCATACTTTGGACATCGATTGGCCAGTGTTGCAGCCCCAAGATTTACAATAGGCGTTGGGGTCGAAGATCGAGGATTTTAGCTGTGGTATATCGCGCTCATGGAGCCATGCGATGGACACAGCCATGATTTCGCTGCCGTAATCGAACATGAATGCGTATTTGTTCGAGTGACCGAAGTAATCGAAGGTTCTCACGGAGCCGTCCGGGCGTAAGTTGAATTTGCCGATGAAGTTGGAGCCTGAGGTAAACCAGATTAGGGTAGCTTTGCGCTTGGTTGCCTGTTCGCTGATCCATTCGGTGTAGGGTTTGCCGTCTTCACGTCCACGATCTTCATATCCTGGAAGGTAAACCATCCAAACTAAAGGGGCATCCTTGCCGTAGGCGAGACGTATCTCCGCCATTCGCAGCGTCGAGGCGCGGACAAAATTTCCCCACCAACGGTCGTGCTGGTCTTTTTGTATGCGGTAATTCTCCCATTGCCGCAGAGCCGGGCCGCCACAGACGATTAGGTGTTCAGCATTGCTTCCCTGAGTGAGTAGGAAAAGGGATGCAAGCAGAGCTTTGAAACGGCACGGCATCTTGAAAACTAGCGGTGGGGCGGCAGCGGGTCAATCGTGTAGAAGCTAATCACTTCGTTGCTCAGCGGTTGGCATTGAAACGCAGCACGCGTTCGCCTTCGCGATAGAAATTGAGCCGGTCGCGGGCCTGCACTTCCAGATAGGCGGTGTCATGACGCAAAGCCTGAAGCTCGATTTTTCGGTGTTCCGTGCGTGCGAGCGCTTCATGCTCACGTTCCTGGGCTGTGCGGAGTTGCGCTTTGAGTTTTTCGTATTCCTTTTTTTGCGGAACGGCCGTCGCTGCAATTAACAAACCGAAGGCGACCGCCACAAATAGGTAGAGCCCCCGGTTCATCCATTGGATGCACCGTGTTGCGAGCTCAATCCCAGCAAGTTTTTTGGCAGTGATACGCTTCTTAGCCATTTCCTTGGGAAAATAAAAGTCTGCTGTAAACGAAATGTCAAGATAGCCAAATGATTATCATCTACTTGTTTAGTTGCTGGTGAGAGTCCGGGCTTGGCGGTGCGCGCCGCTATAAGCTTTAATATAAGCCTAATTGCTGACGGACAGGTTGAGCTTGGATAGGCAGGTATCTTCCCTTTCCTTAACATCATTGATGGTTTTGATGGCAGTGGTGGTCTCAATGACTTTCGTGTTGGTGACGCGAAACTTTTTGTTTCAGAGTGGGCTCTGTGTGGGTGAGGATTGGAAAATATTTAACCATTGAGTAAACGATTTACAGGCAACGTCGCAGCCGATTGGTTCCGGGCATCGGAGGCTTCAGGTGATTTTATGGGTATTCGCTACGGGCGGGTGCCGCAGGGATCACGCGAAGTGGAGTGGCATATTGTTTCTCACATCGATTGTGATGGGATCGGCGGATTTGCGCGATTGCTGCGAGCGCGCGGGGTCGAAATGGAGAAACTTCCCGAAACAAAGTATCCTTGCCGTGGAGTGATCGCTCCATTGTGGAATCTCTGGCGTGACAGCCGCAAAGAAAAGAAACGCGCGGTTCAGGCTGATTGGTTTGAGGTCGGAGGCGGAACGAGTATCCAAGAAGCGTTGTGTTGTCACTTATTCACGGTGGAAGAGACACTGGAAATAGTGAATCGATGCCGCGAATCCGGGGTGAGCGTAAACAGCTTTCTCCTCAAGCAGCTCGACCATGCTATCCGTCCAGGGATCGCGAACCAGAAGGCTAGGACACGTTGGTTGGTGCCTGTAAACCTACGCGGTGATATTCAATATGACGATGATACGGCGAATCATGTGAGCTGCGTCGAAGCATCTATCGCGCCGGACGACACTATTGAGATGATCCATGCTGATATCCTTCACCGCCTGAAACGCGGCGAGCATCGAGCCAAACATCTCTTCTTTATGGCAGGTGGTATTCTGAGTCATGAAGGCAAGATCGATTTATTGAGGAAGGAACGCGCCAAGCGAGAGGGCAACATAGGATCGTTTTCAAATCTCGGTATTTGGAATGTAAGCGAGGCATCTGGTGATGGCTGGGTTTTCTGTCCGCCCGTTGTTTCCGGTCAGCTTCTTGGTGTCGGGTGTGTCACTTTCCAAGGCCGTTTGGGTATTGCGATACAGGGACATTCTTCGGCGCATTCGGTGGTCGCTGGCTGGATAGCGCGTTGGCTGGAACTTATCCGCAGCGCTGACTGAAACGGGTGGCTGCCGTTATGGTAAATCCCTCGCGCCCTTTGCTTTTTCCGCTGCCAAAGTGCGGATTACGCGGACGAGAAGCATCGCGCAGATTAGGGTCACGCAGATTTCAAGGGCGGGGACTGCACCGCGCTCACGCTCGCCGGCGAAGTATTTCGCAAAGCCGGGAAAATTTAAGATGCCTCGAGCCAATCCCAGCAGCGCGAGGACACCTGCGCCGATAATGCCCTGCCATGGCATTTTCAGGCTGAACAATCCTGTGATCAAAATACCACCGCCGAGGGTGAGGCAGTCGAGTAGGAAGGCCATGGCGTTGTCCTTTCCCATGATACTGGTGCCATAAAAACCAAGTCCGACTATCATAACGGCGGCGAGGAAAATGAACACGCGGATGAGTTTCATCTCAGCGCCCAGCAGATGTGGGGGGTGTAAAGATCTGGCTCAAGAAGAAAGGAATCGTGGCCTTTGTCTGAGTGGACGGTGATGTGAATCACTGTCACGCCGGATTTCTCGAGGTGGCCGACGAGTTCCGCCTGTTCTTCTGGGTAAAAACAGAAATCTGAGTCGATTGAGAAGACGAGCCATTTCTGTCCGGCGCGTTTAGCCCCGGCGAAGAGCTCTTCGGTAGTCTGCGCATCGCCTTCGTTCAGTGCGTCATAGCGCGACCACATGTCGATGATGCGTAGATATGTGTTCGCATCGAAGCGACGGACAAACTTTTTCCCCTGATGAAGCATGTAGCTTTGGAACTGATCGCGGACACGATACCATGCCAGCACGTCATCGGACTGGATTACGTCCTGACGGGCGCGGTTTTCAAATGAATCGAGGTGGACGAAGGTCTTGTGAGAGATCATCCGCGCGAGTGCTAGGCCGTAGAAGGGCGGCTTGGTTTCGTAGAAATCGCCGCCGTTGAAATTCGGGTCGTTCTCGATGGCGAGGATCTGTTCAAAGAGAATAAGGCGATTGAGGACGGTGGTACGAAAGCCGGCCGCGATGTTGATCACGTGGCGGACGCGGTCGGGGAGGCGGGTTGCGAAACTCAGTGCGATCAGACCACCAACCGAGGGGCCGACGACGGCGTGGAGAGTTTCGATACCAAGGTGATCCAAAAGTAATGCTGTTGCATTTACCTGATCCGTGGCTGAGATGGAGGGGAAGGACGAGCCCCAGCGCTTACCCGTTTCTGGGTTCACGGAGGCGGGGCCGGTGGAGCCGTAGCATCCGCCGAGGTAGTTCGGGCAGATCACGAAGAGCTTGGCGGTGTCGATCGCCTTGCCGGGGCCGATCATGTTTTGCCACCAGCCATCATGGAGTTCTGGCTGCCAGAGATCGCCGGTGCCGGGTATGGAGGCATTGTGGCCAGCCGCGTGGTGGGATCCTGAAAGCGCGTGGAAAAGCATCACGGCATTCGAGGCGTCCGCGTTAAGTTCGCCCCACGTTTCATAGGCGAGGGTCAGCCCGGGTAAAGGGGCGGCTTCGCGCAAAGGGAAGGGAGCCTTGCTTTCGAAAAAACAGGTAGCGGTTTCAGCGGGCATGGTTTGAGAATCAGGTAAAGTAGGCCGTGCATTCAACATGGAACTGGGAAAATTCCCGATAAGCGGCCTTTAGATCACATTTCAAGAAGGGCTTGTTGCCATTTCATCAAGACATCACTTGGCAAAACTTCGTTGGCTGCGATGGACTCAATCACGGAACGCGATGCGATGAGGGAGCCGTCGATATCAAGTTCGGTGGCAAGTTCGTTGCGGCGGGAGATCATTACATCGACTTTTTTTTCGAAGTCACGGTCGCGCTTGCGGCGTTTCGCGATGATGCGTGCAGGCCATTCAGATTTGGGCAAAGTCTTTAGTTCTGCAAGGGTCTCCTTGTAACGTTTGATGCGGTCGCTCCGGAAATGGCGGGGTAAATCAATATTGCTTCCATCGGCCAAAAGCGCGCACCATTCTAAGAGGTCGCGATTTGTGGCAACCATGAAGGAGGGGCGATCCCAAATTTCAGCTTCCTTGTCGCGCCATTGCCAAAGTGCCCGGAGGCAGGCGAGTTCGTAGGGTTCTAGTTTGCCGGAGCCGGAGATTCGCCATTGGTCGTCCTTCGAATCATCGCGGGCGGCGACTTTCTCCTGGGCGGTCTCACAGCTTTCAGTGAACCACTCGTAGCGGCCTTTCGCCTTGAGTTCGGCGACGATCTTTTCGCCCATCTCAAGCAGGTAGATCACGTCGTTTAACGCGTAATCAATCATCTTTGTGGAAAGAGGGCGCATGCCCCAATCGGCTTTCTGTGAGGACTTCAAAAGGACGACATTGAAGTAATGCTCCACGAGATTGCCGAGGCCGAATTGTTTAACTCCAAGCAGCCGAGCACCGATCTGGGTGTCATAAACAATGGCAGGCAGGTCGCCAAACTCGCGTTTTAGCATGGTCATGTCATAATCTGCGCCATGCATCCAGACCGTCGCATCCTTAAAGTAACGGGCAAGAGGTGAAAGATCCTCGATGGCGAGGGGATCAATGAGAACGGATTCCTTGCCTGCAGAAAATTGGATGAGACAAAGCGATTCCTTATGACGATGAAGGCTATTGGCTTCGGTGTCGATCGCACACACCCGTTGCCCAGCAATGTTTTTGCAGTTTTCGAGAAACTGTTTGAGCTGGGCGGTAGAACTAACCATGATAGATATAAAGCAGACGTTGGGATAGGGATTGGAATGGTTGTTTACAACGTAAATATGAGATTAGTCTATTTTCATACGAACATCAAAATCCGTTCCAAGAGAGGGAAAAGGCCTTAGTGCACCCACCTCAAGAACCTCACCACACAAATTCAACACGCCCCAATGCACTATGTAGCTAAAAACTGCTGTTTCACTTATCTGAAACACGTGCATTCGCGCGCCCTTCACATTCTTGATAAGTTGTTAATTCAAGTAACTTAGATTATGCCGCTTTCGTAAAAATCAAGGTGTGGCAGTTCCGGGGAGGATTTTCATGTTACGGAATGAGCATTCGTCGATGTGATCCGTGAGCATGATGTGGCCAGCGACCTTTTTTTCGAAGTCTTTTGCTTTCGCGAATTTGCTCTTGGCGATGGCGGCCTTGAGTGCGTCGCTTTCGAGTTCGTAGGCAAGTACCCGGACCCCGTTGAGCCAATGTTCAACGCTTTTACCCTTCACCACAATCATGGAAAGGTTCCATTCGCCGACTGGCTTCAAAGGTTTATTTTCGGCAGGAGGAAGGACGTCGTAGAGGCAGGCGGTCTCGCGATGCGGGCCAACTTTGCTGTCGTGGTGGCTGGAGTCGTCGAGTATCTGGTATTCGGGGCCGGCGGCGTTAGGGCGCTCCTCGACGACAAGATATTTGATGCCGTTGTTACCCATTGGAGAAATTTTCCATTCCCAACGGAGCTTGAAGTCACCGTATTTTTGTTTCGTGACGATGTCGCCACCGGGAATTTTTCCGATCTTCCTCAGGATTCCGTTTTCAATTTTCCAGCCCGGGCCGGGGTTTGCATCGGAGCAGAATTTACGGAAGTTGATCAAGTCCTTGCCGTTAAATAGGAGCTGCCAACCATCGGCTTTTTCCTGCGGGGTAAGAGTGTTAATTTCCCCCGCAAAGAGGGGGAGGGTGGACAATAGCAGTAATATGTATTTCATTATATGTGGGAAGAGTGCGAGTGAATTAGGGAAGACCAAGGATTTTGGGGGCGGAAGAGTTGCCGTAGCGGTCGAATGAGGTGATGGCGAAGGTTTCGGCGGGGTTGGTACATACAGAGCGGGCAGCTGCGGGCACGATGGCGATGGTCTGCCAGACACCGGAGCGGCATGCCTGGACGGCAATCTTTGAAACGCCCTGCAGCGGTGACCAGCGCACCGTGGCGTTATCGCCGGAGGCGTTGGCGCTGGCATCGGTTTGCCCGGGGACGGCTTTGCTGAGCCATGGCATGGGTGGCACAGCAACCGGCTGAGTATATATTTTCTGTAACGCGGTGTTGATGCCTCCCTGGTTTTTCAGCAGGCCTTTGGCGCTCCAGTGGAGGTGGCCGTCGTAGTTCTGTCTGCCCATTTTCCGTGAAAGGTCGATCTGGTTAATGATTTCTGAGGCGGGACGGCCGGGGTCTTCTGGTGACTGGATGCGGGTTGTGGCGATCCCGGGCCAAACGGGGCGTGTGCCTTGCGCGCGCCACCATTCGAGAAGGGACGCGTAGCTTTGCTTTTGTGGCGAAATGCGCCAGTAGAGCTGCGGTGCCATGTAGTCCACCCAACCTTTCTTTAGCCACTTACGGGCGTCGGCGGCGAGGTGTTTGTAGGCGTCCACGCCGGCCTCAATACCATCGGGGACGCCGGGTCGCCAGATGCCGAACGGGCTGATGCCGCAGCGCACCCAAGGTTTTTGCTTTTTAACGGAAGAGTAAAGTTGGCTAACAAAGCCATCGACAACGGCGCGGCGCTGGGCGGGCGTTTTGCCGTCATCGAAACGGAGATCTCCAGAGGGGTAAGGATAGAAATAATCATCGAGGTGGATGCCGTCGATATCATAGCGGTGAACGACATCTAGGATGGTGGAGAGGGCTTGGGAGCGGGTTTCCGGGTGGGAGGGATCGCACCAGAGCATCGAGCCGTAGCGTTTGATGAGGTGTGGTTTGGTTCGGCTGATGTGGTTTGCGGAAACGGCGTGGTCGGCATTGGAAAGGGCGCGGAAAGGGTTGAACCATGCGTGTACCTCGATGCCGCGGGCGTGGCCTTGTTGGATCCAGTAGGCGAGGGGATCGTAGCCGGGGGATTTTCCCATAGTGCCCGTGAGCCAAGGTGACCATGGCTCGATGGATGAGGAATACAAGGCGTCTGCGTGGGGCCGCACCTGGAGGATCACGGCGTTCATTTTCAGGCTAGCGAGTTTATCTAGGATAGAGCGAGCTTCGGCTTTTTGAGCGGTGGAGCTCAGGCCCTTAGCGGATGGCCAGTCGATGTTATGAACGGCCGCCACCCAGGCGGCGCGGAACTCGCGGGTGATCTGCGGCGGGTTGTCGCGGACAGGAACGTAGTTCTGTGCAGTCAGCGAATGCGCCTGGAGAATGCAGAGGGATATGAAGAGGGCTTTCATCGCAGGAATTGGCACTTATGAGTTACATTTGAATGCCTTGCAGTGTATTCATCAATTCATTTATCATCTTGATGGCTCTGACGGTGGAGATCCACACCACCCAAGAAATGAGTAGGATTGCAGCGCTGATTGCGATTTTTGCAAGGATCGAGAGTTTCGGGTGCCAGATGATGAGCGGCAGAGCGAGCGGCGGCAGGCTGAGCAGAATGATGACGATGAAGGCTATCCGGAAATACCATGGCAGCGTGTTCGTGCTGGAAAGTGGGGGCGGTGTGTGGTGAAGCGGTCGATTGGATTCATCGAGGAACTCGCCGCAGTGCTTGCATTTGATAGCCTCGTCTTGGATATCCTCGGCGCAGTAAGGGCACTTTTTCATGGCAGTGAATAGGGCTGTCTAGTTGATAGACCTGCCCGCGCCGTTCATAAAGCATATGCTGCGGATAGCGAGAAAATCCACTGCAGGGAGGTATCCTCAGAAAATAGAAGGCCTAGTCCAATGGCTGCGCCTGTAGTTAATTTCTGCCCCTAATCTGAGCGCGGGAGTAGAAAGAAAGGCGCTACGGTTACCTGAAAATTATGTCAGATTCCGCGCAGCCGTATGTAACGGAATCGCCCAGTTTTTAAAAAATCGCAAGCCCCGGAAACAACCTTATTCCAGTCCTTTGAGGATTTCGATGCGCAGCTCAACCGCATCGATCTCGTTGTTACTGCTCTAGAGGGTTTTCCCTTCCGGAGAAATGATGACGGTAAGTGGTAGCGCTCCAGTCCATTCGGGATGGATCGCCTCGGCGAGCTTGTCGGCGTTATTGCCGGTCCAGATGAAGTTGTTGGACGTGCGGCCTTCTTTTTCCATAGAAGGATTGGTGCGCTTGGAAAGAGCGGCGTGGCGGGATTCAAGGAACCTTTTCACCTTCGCTTTATCATCGGCGGGATCGAGGGAAACCGAGATGAAATCGACGTTTCGATTCTGGAAGCGGCGGTTTGTTTCCACAAGGTAGGGAAACTCTGCGACGCAGGGGCCGCAGGTGGTTGAACAGAAATTGATGCAAGCACATTGCCGGACTTGTTCTCACGCAGCTTTTTGGCGAGTTCCTCATCGAGATCGTCCAAGGTTACGGGTGGCGCTTCCAAATCCGCTTGGTCTTGAGCTAGGCTGTCGCCCTTGAAGAGCCTTTTGTCGAGCATCCGAAGGAACGCGTCAACGACTCGGCGACATCTCTGCCTTTGTATTCCTGATGGATCTCTTCGGTGCGCTCGGCAGCCGCCACGGAGTCGGGACAGTGGTTACAGGTGAAAATGTCACAAAGGATTTTTGCATCATTGTAATCCTTTTCGGTATGGGTCTTGCCATCAATTCCGGGCAGGGAGAAAGGTGGTAGGCTTGCACCGATTCCGAGTATTTTTGGCTCTTCGGCCGCGATTGGGGCACCGACTAACAGGCAGAAGACGATTAAACGTACTATAATCATTTGCAGTGATACGAGGGACTAAAGGTTCCGCTTTAAAGAGTGAATGTGCGGATCAAGGTCATTAAGAAAGTTTGTATTTCCTAAATATTTCACTGGTAAAGGTAGATCAAAATGGTTAGGAAATGTAAACATTCATTCAAGCCATGCCTACAACTAATGAATTCACCCACCCGATTAACGTGCGCTCCAGCCAACTGGATATGTCCCAACGTGGTGGCCGCTCGGACGATTACGACGACAAGATCCGCAACGCGCAGATGGAGTTGGAGCGTATCCAGCAGGAGCGCGAGCAACTGGAACGCATGAAGCGCGAACTTGAGGAACTAACGGTGCGTAAGCGCGAGTTCCTTTTCCAGCAAGTAGAACTGACGGAAAAACTCTCCACTGCTATCACCCTGATCGACAGGGAGCTTTTAGAAATGCACGAGGAGATGGGTCACTTCGAACAATGCCGTGCTTGTTTCGCGGAACACCTCGACAAAATACAGAAATACGATCCGGAAAAATGGACTCGTGACAATCTGCACGAGAAACTCGACAAGGCTACGATGGCGACGGATTTAGCATCGGATGAATACGATCAAGCATCCGTGTACTTCGAGGGTAGCCGTGGCGTGGCGATTTTTGGCCGACCATCGAAAGGTGGTCGCAAGCCTTCGAAGTCACGTGCCGGAAATTCCGAGTTAGCCACCCAATTGATAAATGGATTGGCCTTTAATCTGCCTATCGTAATTCTTGGTACTATCGCTCTGGTCGTTTATCTAATCAAATAATCCGATGGCGAGACGGATACAGATCATTCCGGGGCAGCGCGATCTTTTTGAGGAGGATAAGGAACTCACCGCTCTGAGGGAAAAGGAGCGCAAGCTGGATGAAGCACATCAGGAGATAATCAAGCTTCCAGCGAAACTGGAGCGTGAAAAGCGTGATCGCGAATCCACCATGCCTCCCTTAGCGGAGATCAAGGATCGTTATGAAATCAACCGCTTTGAGCGAAGCCTGAGCCGAGGACAAATCGAGAACGTCCTGCGCACGCAGCGGCAAAGTTTCATGCTGATGATTCTACTAATCACGGCTACGGCGCTGATGCTGGGCTGGGCTTGTCGGATCGCCTTTTATTAGAGACTG
>CAMAXN010000040.1 GCA_945862245.1 Prosthecobacter debontii | reverse complement strand
AAAAAAACAACCATCGCAGCCATCGTCGTTCTGCTCCTTGCGGGAGCCGGAGCTGTTGTGTTAATGAATAAGAAGGATCCTTCCCAAGATATGATCTCGGGAGCAGACGCCCAGGGTAAATCCGCGCCAGCTCAAGAATCCGGAGCATCTACCATAACTTCGAAAAACAACCGCCCCCGGGAACGCGCGCCTTTGCTTTATCCAGATCTGGCAGAGAAATACGGGGAGTCGCGGACAAACCTCTCGAAGCACGTCGCCACCAATGTGATCGGCCTACTTGAGGACGCCGTTTCCATGACGGAAATGGTATCTTCCGGCCAACCCGGTGGTTTCGGCGGGGGGCAGATGGGCGCCCGCATAGCACTCGGCCGCATCTACCAAACACTTAATCTTGACGAGGATCAACAAGCCGCAGCCACAGAGCTCTTCGCCGATTTCCAGAAACGTGAGATCGAGCGTAACAAGGAATCCATCAGCAAGCTCAAGGATGATCCGACCGCACTGATGAGGCTCATGCTAGCCAGTGACGCATTCAAGCGCAGCGAGATGACTGAGGAGGATTACAAGGCGATGCAGACCGAGTCTGCAAGCGATCTGGCCGGCATAATGAACCCTTTGGACCGCAACAATTTCCGCGGTGGGCAAGCCATGACCGACGAGCCTTTCGTCAGCGGATTCCAGGCGATCCTGAACCCAGAACAGGCGGGCACTTTCCAGACCTCGCTCGACGAGCGCGCCGCCACCGCCGCAAACAGTGCGGGAGTCGATCCCGCCGGCATCGCAAACATCTCGGCCATGGAGCTTGAGCAGCTCGACACCGCCGTGACTTCGGGAAAAAGAATAACAGGCGGTCTGAAAGAGATGATGGCCGGCTTCGGTGGCTTAAGGGAAATCCGCCCACTCAATGAACAGCCTCCCGAGATAAATGGGCAGCAAGCTCCAGCAGAAGAGTAGCCGAAGTTACTCTTTCTCGGTCACTGTGTCCGTTGCGTCTGCGGCGGGCACGAACTTCAGACCGACGCCGTTGATACAGTAGCGTTTGTCGGAGGGGGTGTCGAAACCCTCGCCCTCGAAGACGTGGCCAAGGTGACCGTCGCACTTTGCGCAGTTCACTTCGATGCGAACCATGCCAGCCGAGGTGTCGCGTTTGGTGACGACATTCTCGGCCTTGGCGGGATCATAGAAGGAAGGCCAGCCACAGCCCGAATCGAATTTTTCCTTGGATGAGAAAAGCAATGCTCCGCAGCCCGCGCAGTGATAGGCGCCCTCGCCCTGTTTTTTGAAATCCATATAAACCTCACCGTAGGCACGTTCGGTACCCGCTTCGCGGAGAATGTAGTATTGTTCGGGTGTGAGGATCTTTTTCCATTCCTCATCCGTCTTGACTACCTTTTGTTCGGGCTCGGAGGGTGTATCTTCGGCGGTTTCCATGGCTTTTTCTTTTTTGCCCTCCTCAGCACAGGCAGTGGCATATATCAAAGTTAATGCGGCAAGAAGATGTGTGATTTTCGCTTTCATTGCGTGTCAAATGCGCTCGGTCGTGTGTTATCCTGATACATTTACGTTTAGGCGAATTGCTCTTCCAGCACGGCTTTGCCGTAATCGCGGTTCAGGCGGGCGATGTGATCCACGGAAATCTCCTTAGGGCACGCGGCCTCGCACTCGTATTGATTTGTGCAGTTTCCGAAGCCTTCCTTATCCATCTGGCGCACCATCGCCAGCGCGCGTTTGCGGCGCTCCGGTTGTCCCTGCGGCAGATGGCCGAGGTGGGAAACTTTGGCGGAAACAAAAAGCATCGCCGAGGCGTTCTTGCAGGCCGCCACGCAGGCTCCACAGCCGATACACGCGGCGGCATCGAAAGCGCTGTCGGCATCCTTTTTGGGAACGGGTATCGAATTGGCATCCACGGCGGAGCCAGTTCGTATGTCGATGTAGCCGCCCGCCGCAATGATGCGGTCGAAGGCGCTGCGATCCGTGATGAGATCCTTGATGACAGGAAAAGGATTGGCGCGGAAGGGCTCGATCCAGATCGTATCGCCGTCGCGAAATTTTCGCATGTGCACTTGGCAAGTGGTGATTCCCTTTTCCTTGGAATGCGGTACTCCGTTGATTGTTAAGGAGCAGGAGCCGCAGATACCCTCGCGGCAATCGTGCTCAAAGTGGATCGGATCATCCCCGTTCTGAATGATCCGCTCGTTGACGATGTCGAGCATTTCGAGGAAAGAGGCCTCCGGCGGGATGTTATCGGCGGCGTAGGTTTTGATGCTACCCTTGGAACGGGGCCCGGTCTGGCGCCAGACTTTTAGATTAAGATTCATCATATTCTTTTGAAATATAGATCACGGGTAGAAAGATCGAAAGTGGAAATATTCAGAAAAAATCATTGTTTCCAATTCAGGCCTTTTTCCGTACGCCATACTCTGTAGGCTTTGAATTTCTCTTTCTTCGTGAGATTGTAACGTTCGGGATCCTCGTTGAGAAACTCCTCGAAATGCGTGCCCGCGGAGACTTCGACATCATCTTTAGATTCTTCCACTTCCGCTGCGGCGACCTTACGTTGCGCCGTCTCGTTACCCTCTGGTTTTGCAGCGTGGCTTTTGCGGTGGAGTTCTGCGGAAAGCTTTGAGAGCTTTGAATTCATAATAACCAAAAGTATTATGATCACCAAAAGTGACCCGATAGCGATAATGCCGAGGCTAGTAATCGATATCGAAAATGAGGGTTCGAGAGCGGCGGGTGACATAGCCATATTTTATTTTACGGTGGATGTAATTTCCCCATCGATCAGTTTAGTACGAAGCATCGCACCGAATTTTGCCGATTTTACACTGCGGAGGATGGAACCATCCTCGGCGAGCGTGATCGAAAAACCGCGCTTGAATACCGACTCCGGGCCGAGGGTGCGGAGCATATTTTGGAGGCGCTTGAGCTGCTCGGAGTTTCGGGAAACGCCCTGACCAACGAGGTTTTGAATTTGTTTGCGAAGGGAATCAAGCTTCTCGATGCGCCTTTCTAAAATCTTCGCTGGATCAAGGGCGCGGTGGCGTATCGTGTATTGCTGGAGGATGCGAACGCGGCCGATGAGTGCGTCCTCGGCCGCCACAGTGAGTTCGCTGCGGAGGATGTCGAGTTTCTGCAAAGGTTCACGGAGGAGATGCGTCAGTGAGCGGGATATGCGGGTGCGGAGGCGCGCGAGAGTTCCCCGCAGTTCAGCTAGATCCGGCACCGCGATTTCGGCGGCGGCGCTCGGTGTAGGTGCCCGCAGATCGGCCGTGAAATCCGCGATGGTGAAATCAATCTCATGCCCCACCGCCGAGATCAGCGGAATTTCCGAGGCTGCGATCGCACGAGCGACGACCTCCTCGTTGAAACACCAAAGATCTTCCAGCGATCCACCGCCACGACCCACGATCAGCACATCGCAACGCGGATAGCCGTAGAGCTCCGGCGCATTTAGCTTGGCGATGGCCTGTGCGATTTCCTGCTCGGCTCCCCTGCCCTGCACGCGTACGGGGAAAAGCACTGGCTGCACCCAAGGAGCGCGCCGCGTGAGGATATTAAGGATGTCTTGGATTGCCGCGCCCGTTGGCGAGGTGACAATACCAATGACACGCGGAAAATATGGCAGCGCTATTTTTCGCGAAGTATCGAACAGGCCCTCGGTTTGCAGCTTGCGCTTCAGTGCCTCAAAACGCGCTTGGAGATCACCCAAGCCGGCGCGCTCTGCCTTTTCCACGATAACCTGAAGCTGCCCGCGCGCCTCATATACCGTCGCCTCCGCGAAGACCCGCACCTTCGCGCCGTTCTCCAGCGCCTCGGAACCCTCGCGGTTGCGGGCATGGAACATCGCGCACTGAATTTGCGAACCCTCGTCCTTGAGCGAGAAATACCAATGCCCACTGCCTTGCTTGGTAAGGTTCGAGACCTCGCCCTCGATCCATAGCTTGCCCACCTCCGCCTCCACGGCACGCTTCATTTTCCGGACTAGCTGGGTCACGGAAAGGGCTTTCACCGGTTTGTTCGGCATGTCTGAAAACAAGTCCACGGCCATGACCTTCGGTGATCACCGCACACTCGTCCAACACGGAAAGTCCTTTGCCTATTATTTATAAGGCAAAGGCACGAATACAGGGGAAATGCGCGAACCCCTCTTCTTCGCAGTTTAAAGTCTAAACGTTGAATTTTCACCCCAGAGGGACACATTGACATAACGAGCCGCTCCAGACATTTTGCCTTCGTGAACACAATAACAATTCTACTAGGTGCCACCCTCGCGCTGCTACTTGCGGCGGTGGTGCTTTCTTTCCAAGGCATGAAGGAGGGTGTAAGAAACGCCCCGCAGGAGGAGATCGCGCGTCTCCAGACCCAGCTAGACCAACTCCGCTTGGAGCAGGAACGCCTAGATATGGAGAAACAGCTCCAGCAGGTACCATCAAACCCAATGCCCGAGTCCGCCACTCCCTCCGATATGGAGAAAATGAGAGCCGAGCTCGCCGCGAAAGAGAAAGAGATTGCAGGGCTCGCCGAGGAAAAGGCGGAGGCTGAGAAAAAGGCGGATACCTACCGCGATGAGGCCGGTTTCATCGGAGGCCGCGAGCTTGAGAAAAACGACAACGAACTTCGTCGCGCTCGGATGATCCGCGACGCCCTCCTCATCGGCAAGGTTTCCTCTTATATCGCGAACGCAGAAGTCGGGAATTTCCTCACCATTGATGTGGTCATGCCGGAGCAGGTGCAACCCGGAGTGATCCTCGCGATCCGCCGCAACACCGGTATCCTCGGCCAAGTCAAAGTCAGCGATGTTACCGTGGAGGGAGCCATCGCTAACCCCATGCCCGGATTCGGCCCGGTGGAGCCGCAGGCTGGTGACGAGCTCATTATTCCGCCGCAATTTTAATATTAAAATCATTACATGCAACAGACAACCGTGGGATTGATATCGCTGGGGTGTGCGAAAAACCTCATCGACTCCGAGGTCATGATCGGCCACCTCGCGCAAGCGGGCATGGCGCTCACGCCTGATCCAGAACTCGCCGACGTGCTCATCGTCAACACCTGCTCGTTCATCGACATGGCAAAACAGGAATCCATCGACGCCATCTTCGGTGCGGTGAACGAGCGCAGCGAGAACCCGCAGCGCGCGAAGCAGAAAATCATCGTCGCAGGCTGTCTCTCGCAGCGCTTCGCAAAAGATCTCCCGGGTATCATGCCGGAGGTAGATGCCTTCATCGGCCTCGACCAGATCACCAAGGTCGCGCCCATCATTGAAAACCTGCTGGGTAAAAAGAACTCCGCCGAAGTCCAAAAAACGGAAGGCCCGGCCGCGACCAACGATCCCCGCGATTTCGTCACGTTGAAGCCAAAATACGTCCCGGACTACACCACCCCGCGCTTCCGCCTGACGCCAGATCATTATGCCTACGTGAAAATCGCCGAGGGCTGCAACCACACCTGCACCTTCTGCATCATTCCGAAAATCCGCGGTACACACCGCTCCCGCACCCAGGAATCCGTCCTCCGCGAGGTCGAGGCGCTAGTGAAATCCGGGGTGAAGGAGATCAACCTTATTTCCCAAGACACCACCTACTTCGGAATGGACCAATGGGAAGGCCAGCGCCCCAACCCCAGCTCTCCAGTTGATTCCTCGAAAGGAAACTCTCTCTGCACCCTCCTGCGCGAGATCAACAAGATCGAAGGCGATTTCTGGGTGCGTCTGCTCTACACGCACCCCGCGCATTGGTCGGATGAGTTGATCACCACCATCGCGGAGTGCGATAAGGTCGCGAAATACGTCGATATCCCGCTCCAGCATATTTCCGAACGCATGCTCACCGCGATGAAGCGTGTGACCTCCGGCGACTACATCCGAGATCTCCTGCGACGGATGCGAGCCGGCATCCCCGGCCTCGGGATTCGCACTACGTTCATTGTAGGTTTTCCCGGCGAGACCGAGGATGACTTTCAGGAGTTGCTAGATTTCATTGAGGAATTCCGCTTCGAACGCGCCGGGGTTTTTCAATACTCAAAGGAGGAAGGCACCCGCGCCGTAAAACTCGACGGCCACCTCCACCACATGACCCGCAAAAGCCGCTGGTCCCGCTCGATGTCAGCCCTCCAGAAAATCGCCTCAGAAACGAACCAGGCGCAGGTTGGCAAAAAAGTTCGCGTCCTCGTCGAGCAGCAAGGCGTAGGCCGCACCGAGTGGGACGCGCCGGAGATCGATGGCTCCGTGATGGTCGATGAGAAACTCTCCGTTGGTTCCTTCGCGGATGTCACCATCGGCGACTGGCGCGGTTACGACCTCGTCGCGGCGCGGTGATATGGAGAAGGGGTTCGCAGCCCCTTTGCGCGCCTTGAGGATATTTTCGCGTTTTCCTTTGCGGCATACGCTGCGCTTTCGTGTCACTGCCGCAGGTTAATTCTAATACCAAAGATACTTATAATTTGGATTTTTTAACCACAGATAAACGGCATGAACGCAGATGGAGACGGTGATGAAGAAAATAAAAATAGTCTGAAAGCAAAAGGATTTTGGTATAAGCAGCTTTCCCCCAGAGTCCGAGACGAGGAAATGAAATTAGGGGATGGAATATTTCCACGACCTAACCGCTTCCATGAAAGCGATGGACTTGAAAAACTTAAAGTTCGAAAGACAAGACTCTGAGGATGCCGGGAGTGGCGCGCAGTTTCGCGAGCAAGTCGGCGGAGGGGTCGTTGTCCACCTCGATCACGGTCACAGCGGTATTGCTCTCCTTGTTGCGTGAAAGCGCCATGTTCGCGATGTTCACGTGTGCGGCTCCAAGCGATGTACCGATCACGCCGACGATGCCGGGGCGGTCGTCGTTCTCAACGAAGAGGAAACACCCGGTTGGGCTAGTCTCGACGTAGTGGCCGGCGATGTGAACGATGCGAGCGGAGCTTCCAAAAAAGGTGCCTGCCACAGTGGTGACCTCGCTGCCTTTCACGGCGGAGACCTCGATAAGTTCTGTGCAATTCGTATGTAAGGCGACGGTAGATTCGCTGACTACGATACCGTGCGCCTTGGCAATGGCGGGGGCGTTAATCAGATTCACCTGCGCCTCGTGGCTAGCGGCGGCGAGGTAGCCGGTAAGTATCTTGCGGGTTACTAGCTCGGTATCTAGCTCGGAAACGGGACCAAGGTACGAAACGCGGATCGCATCGCACTGCGCGGGGGCGATTCTCGAAAGGAGTTTTCCGAGAGAGTTGGCGAGATCGAGGTAAGGTCCAACGGATTCGAGGGTCTTCGCGTCAAGGTTCGGCATGTTCACCGCGTTGCGGATCTCACCGGTCATAAGGAAATCCTTGATCTGTATCGCTACCTCGATACCAACGTTTTCCTGAGCCTCCGCAGTGGAAGCGCCGAGGTGTGGGGTGAAGATGGTTTTCTTCGCGGAGAACAGCGGGAAATCGGCGGGTGGCGGCTCGACCTCATACACATCGAGCGCGATGCCGGCGAGGTGCCCGGCGTCAATGGAAGCCTTGGCGGCCGCCTCATCGACAAGGCCGCCGCGGGCGCAATTGACGATCAACGCGCCGGGGTTCATAAGCGCGATGCGGTCAGCATTCAAGATGTGCTTGGTTTCCGCCGTCATCGGGATGTGCAAGGTGACAACGTCCGCGCCTTTCAGCGCCTCGTCGGCGGTGGCAGCGAGTTCAACTTTCAGCGACTGCGCACGGGCCGCGGTAAGGAAAGGATCGTAGGCGATGACGGTCATGCCGAATGCTTGCGCGCGTTTTGCGAATTCCGTGCCGATGCGACCCATGCCGAGTATGGCGAGGCGCTTGCCGAACATTTCGACTCCGCCATAGATTTTGCGATCCCATTTCCCAGCGACCATTGAGGCATGCGCCGGGCCGATATTGCGAGCGAGGGCGAGCATCAGCGCGAAAGCGTGCTCGGCGGTGGAGATCGTGTTTCCAGAGGGGGTATTCATCACCACCACGCCGTGGTCGGTGGCGGCGTCGCGGTCGATGTTATCGACGCCCACACCGGCGCGGCCGATGGCCTTGAGGTTCTTGGCGGCGGCGAAAACGGCGGGCGTTACTTTCGTTTCCGAGCGGATTACTAGGCCGTGGTAATCGCCGATCACTGAGAGCAGTTCATCCGGAGACATGCCAGTTTTCACATCAACGGTGATGTCCGGCGCGGAACGTAGGGCTTCCACACCTTTTTCGGAAATCGGGTCAGATACGAGGACTCGGTAGCTAGTCATAAGATTACTTCGGTAAAGGAGGAAGCGCGGACTTGCAAGAGGAAGTGTTCAGAAGCGGTGAAGGGATTATTGTATCGCTACAAAACGAGCGCCCGGGACGTCGGGGCGTTCGTTCATGGCGTCGATTCTGCCTTTCCCGCGGCGTTCTGTCGTTTCCGTAAGGATGGACGGGAAGGCTTCGCAGAGTTTAATTTTGGAGAAACCGCTGACATCAATGGGTTCACCGATCCTAGTCATCGCGAGGCGAGGCCTAGTGCGCGATAGTTGACCGAAACCAAGCGACTAACCCGCAACGGCAACACCGGGAGTTTTAGAATGCGCGTTTTGTGGGAAATCGATGGTCAAGACGAGTGGTTCTGTGCCCGTGTTTTCGATTTCGACACCGCCGCAGTTGAGTGCGGCCTGGGTGATGAATCCGATCTCAGGATAGATTTCGCCAAGCTTCATATCCTGGTGATATCGCACTTCGAGCTTCCCAACCCGGCCGCGGCCGCGGTTCGTGTGGAACAGCGCGGGGCACTCCGGACAGAAATTCGTCTTGGCGCCGGGCGCAACGGTGAGACGGAGAATCGAGCACTTCTGATCGCCCAGGACATCACCGTAAATAATCCACTGTGCGTCCACTCCGTCGCTAGCAAATTCTTCGGCGGTGATCGCCGGGCGCGAATTTTTAAGCACGAAGTCCGGGTCCTGATTCGCTTTGAAGTCGAACGTGTCAGCCAGGAATTCCCAGTCTTCGTGCTTGGCCTTCGAATAGTCTTCTTCGCGGCAGGCGTAAAACGCATCGGCTGCTCCGATCCGTCCATCAAGTGTCAGGTCTTCGGCTAGGAAATGCTCGTCCATCGTTACGTGTAACTCGTGCGTGCAAAGATCCGTCGGTGAGTGCAACACGCCGTTCGGCATCACGAAGCCGTTATCGATGTGCATCATCGTGTGCGGCGACAAGTGCCGGACTCCGTTGTAATCGCCCTGTCCCCAGCGCTTCATGCAGGCGAGGAAATCGTCCTTCGTCACGAACGGATAGAGGCCCATGGCCGTGGTGTGATAATGCGACGGACTGACGCCGGGATTGTCGAAGGAATTGATGTCGTAAACTTCCCACTTCGCCCAGTGAAGATGGTGGGGAATGGGGTTCAGGTTGTCGAACTTCTTGGACACGATCGGCCAGGTGGCTTTGCCGAACAAGGCTTTCGAAAATGCCGTGACTTTCTCTCCCATGATCGCTTCCGGATTAGCCTCAATTAGATCCTGAAGTGAGATTACCTGCCCGCTGGGCGTGACGACGTGTGCTTCCCCTTCACGGAAAGGCGCTTTACCCGTGCGGGTATCGATGACGCCTGTTACAATAGGCACGGTGCAGCACATCCAAACCTCATCGAGACCCGTCCCGTTCATGTAGGTGGGGTAGTAGGATTTCTCATCCAAGCGAAGGCGCTTTCCCGGTGTGCAAAATGTCCGGCCGGCATAACGGTGCACAAGCTGCAGCACCCCGTTGTTCTGATTAAGGCAATCATCGAGAATCGAATCCGATCCTCCGTCGATCACATCTTGCTGGGGGTATTCGTGCAGTTTATCCGGTAGAATTGAGGGCGAAGTAGCCATGGCGTGCGGATTCTTAGGATTTAGAAAGAGAGAGGCAAGAGTGAATGACTCCGAGGTGAATCCCAACGCGTTGGCGGCGGGGGATCACAAGTAGTGAGAAGGGGTTTGCAAACCTTTTGCACAACCCGGGCGAACTGGATACCCTATCCTCCGCAAAGGGGTTGCAAACCCTTTCTCCATATTCACAGCCACCCCGCCTTCAGCGCCTCGGCTTTTTCCAAGGCGTCCGCTCCCAGCAGGGTTGCGTGGCCCATCTTCCGCATACCGATCGCGCGGCGTTTTCCGTATAGGTGTAGAGCCGTATCAGGCAGCGATAGGAGCGGAGTCCAGTCGGGCGGTTCGGTTTCGCTTTTCCAGAAATCGCCGAGGAGATTGAGCATCACGCAGGGGGAAATGAGGCGGGTGGAGCCAAGCGGCAGACCGAGGACGGCGCGGAGCTGCTGCTCGAACTGCGAGGTGGCGCAGGCGTCGAGCGTGTGGTGGCCGGAATTGTGGGGACGCGGTGCCATCTCGTTGACGAGAAGGGAGCCATCCGCAGACACGAAAAACTCAACACCCATGACCCCACGATAGCCGAGCGCGACGGCGACCTTTTCCGCAATGCGGCGGGCTTCTTCCGCGACCTTAACGTCGATCCTAGCCGGGACGATCGAGACATCGAGAATGTGTGAGCGGTGGCGGTTCTCGGCGGGATCGTAGGTGGCGGTCTCGCCGTCCTTGCCGCGCACGACCATCACGGAGATTTCCTTTTCGAAAGGAACCCATGCCTCAAGCACAGCCCGCTGCTCGCCAAATTTATACCAGACCTCCGCCGGGTTTTCTCCGCAGCTGATCTTGAGCTGGCCTTTGCCGTCGTAGCCGAAATCCGCGGTCTTGAGCACGCCCGCGCCGCCGAGTTCGGTCATCGCCTTGGTCAGGTCATCGAGGGTTTCGATCATCCAGAAAGCGGTGCAGGGGATTCCGTTCGCGCGCAGGAAATTCTTTTCCCGCTTCCGGTTCTGGCAGATGCCAACCGCTTCGGGGGAGGGGTGGAGACCGATGGCATCCGCCACTCCACGCATGGTCGCGAGAGGGATGTTCTCGAACTCGACAGTGGCCACGGTCGCCTTCGCGCAGAAGTCGCGCAGCGCCTGGGGATCGTCGAAAGGCTTGTCTATGATCTCATCCGCGACCTCCACGGCAGGAGCCTCCAGCCCGCCCGTCCAAACAACGCTGCGGACACCCATGCGCCGCGCCGCCAGTGCCAACATGCGCCCGAGTTGCCCGCCGCCGATCACGCCTACGACCTGTTGCCTGTCCAAGGGGAAAAATACGGATGCTGACATGGTGAGGATCTAGAGATGAATTTCCATGCCTCGCGGCGTCACAACATTCTTAGTCCAACTCGGGCAGCTCCGCCGCTGCCACTTTCGCGGTTTGGTTTTTGCGGAACTCGGTGAGTTTCCCGGCCAGCGCCTCGTCTCCAACGGCCAGCATCGCCACTGCGAAAAGCCCGGCGTTCGTAGCTCCCGCCTTGCCGATCGCGAAGGTCGCGGTGGGGATACCGGCGGGCATTTGCACGATGGAGAGCAACGAATCGATGCCTTTGAGTGCCTTCGACTCCACCGGCACGCCGAGCACCGGCAGTTCGGTCATTGCCGCGACCATTCCCGGTAGGTGCGCCGCTCCGCCCGCGCCCGCGATGATGCATTTCAGGCCAGCGGCCTTCGCGCCTTTCGCATATTCCACAAGTCGATCCGGCGTGCGGTGCGCGCTGACGATCTCCGCCTTGTAAGGCACACCGAAATCTTTCAGTACGCGCGCGGCGTGTTCCATCGTCGGCCAGTCCGACTCGCTACCCATGATGATCCCGACGCTCATAAGCGGCGAGTTTGTCTGGCTACCCGGCACCCGTCAATATCGGCGTTACCCAAAGGATCAGGGCCACCTAGAGGAAGGCGGTTGACCAAGCCCCCCGGACTCCCGCACGCTGTGCCCGTGGCGGAAGATGATGACGAAAATCCGATCTCGGAGGTCAGGCGTGCCATCGACGCGCAGGACGGCTCCGCGCTGCTTGCAGCGGCGGAGGACTGCCACTACGCCGACCTCGCGGAGCTTTACGAGCACCTCGATGACGGGGAGCGCGATTTCTTTTTCAAGACCATCGGCCCGGAACTTGCCACCGATGTGGTGGCCGAGCTGCCGTTCTCACTTATCGAGGAGGCGCTCAGCCACTTCAAGCCGGCGCAGCTCCGAGTGCTGTTGGGAAACCTTTCCGACGACGACCGCGTGGACATTTTCCAGGTCGTCTCCGAAGAGTCACAGGTGCGTTTTTTCTCCCTGCTCGGCCCGCGCGACAAGGAACTCACCAAAAACCTGCTGAAATACGAGGAAGACACCGCAGGCGGGCGGATGACCACGCACGTCGGGCGCATCACCGCCGATATGACGGTCAAGCAAGCCATCGCCGTGTTGCGCCGCGACCGCGATGACGCGGAGACCCTGGCCCGGATTTTCGTGGTCGATGAGCAGGGTCGGTTGGTCGGAAAAGTCCGGCTGCGCGACCTCGCTTTCGAAACCTGGGATACCCCGATCCGCGACATCATGGAGGATGCGGATGAGTTCGTCCTCGCCAGCGCTGACCAGGAGGACGCCGCGCGCTTGCTTTCCCGCTATGACCTTGTGGTGCTGCCGGTCGTCGATGAGTTCCATCATCTCCTCGGCGTGATCACCTACGATGATGCGTTGGAAATCCTGCAGGAGGAGTCCACGGAGGACATCGAGAAACTCGCGGGTATCGGCGGTGAGCAGACAGAATTGACCTACCTTAACACGACCTTCGTGAAACATTACCGCCGCCGCGTCGCGTGGCTTGTCGGGCTGGCCTTCGTTTCCATCATTTCCGGATACGTGATGTTCCGCTTTGGCGAGATACTCAAGCAGGCCTATGTGCTGTCGCTCTTCCTGCCGATGGTCGTGGCCTGCGGTGGAAACGCCGGCGGGCAATCCGCGACCATGGTCATCCGTGCACTCGCGCTCGGCGAGATTGGCGCGAATGCTGCGATCCGCATTGCATGGAAAGAGGCGCGTGTCGGTCTTTTCCTCGGACTCACGCTAGGTATCGCCATCGCCGCTTTCATCACCTTCCTCCTTCCCCATTTCCATCCCCCTGCCACTGGCGCGTTTTCCTTCCCGCAGCTCTCACTGGCCGTCGCCTGCGCCATCACACTTCAGGTGCTTTCCTCCACCGTCCTTGGCGCGCTGCTCCCGATCACAGCCCGCGCGATCCGGCTCGATCCCGCCGTCGTTTCCGCGCCCTCGCTCGCATCGATCGTCGATGTCTCGGGGATGCTCATCTACTTCGGCACCGCCGCGGCAATTCTGAATCTTTGAGTTATCTGGTAGGGACGATCCCGCTGCGGTCGTCCCTGATTCTCAGCCAATGATAAATCCAAACCGAAGAAAAAGATTTAGCCTCCGGCGGGAGAAGTCGAAGTGGGCGGAGGGCAGCGCCTCAGCCCTACCCTTTACGAAAGGTCGTCCCACGATTCTCAATTCACGGTCTTTTCGAAAAACATCGTGAACTCCTGCCGGTTGTAAGTCAGGTGGGTGCGGGCGATGGGTTTGAGGCCGCTTTTTTCCGCGTGGGTCAGGATGTCTTTTTCCAGGGTGTCGATTTCTGGGATGGTTTCCGCGCCGGTGGTTTTCAATGTGAAGACGGCCAATCCGCCGGGCTTGAGGAAATCGTGGAGGCGGGTGAGGTGTGCGATGGCCTGGCGGGGCGGGCCGTTCATGTCGGAGAGGATGGCGTCGTAACGGGCACCGCGCGGGGGGATGAAGGCGGCGACGTCGTCGAGAATGAAGGTGAGATTGGTGTTGCGGGCGAGGCGGGGATCGAGCGGGGCGCGGTCGATGGCGGTCACTTCGTACCCGCGCTTGAGTAGCTCGGAGGTCATGCCGCCGGGGCTGGCCCCCAGTTCCAACCAATGCGAACCGGCGGGGAGGGCGGGGCGGAACATGGAGAGGTAGTGCAGCCCCTCGGCGATCTTCGCCCCGGCGCGGCTGACGGTGTCCTCGGCGTTCTGCGCGATGAATTTCGAGCCGCCGGGGTGCAGTCCGTTCGCGGCCTTGGGGCTGGCCATGCCGGCGAAGAGGCCTTCCTTTCCGATCAGGCAGAAGAGCGTTTGCTTGGAGGAATTCTGGTCGTCAGCGGTCTTCGGGGCGCGCTCGGGGAGGTCGAAAACTTGCAGCGTCCGCCCGCGCAGATTCGAGGCGAGGGATTTGTAATAAGGCTTCTGCGAGCCGGGATCGAGCCGGCCGACGAGGATGGTCTGCGGGTGGCGGCTCTCGAACTTGTAGTAAAGCGATTGCGCGGCCTTCTCGATGAAGCCCTCCATCTTCTCCGGGTTGCATGGCCACGAGTGCTCCACCGGGATGTGCCAGCGGATGAAACGCGCCGCCGGGGAGTCGGTGATGAGGTCAGGGTTCTCCGTCTGGAAAACGAAAAACTCGGAACCCAGTTTCCTAACCTTTTCCGCGCCAAGCAGGCCGAGGATCTCCGGGACAAAGGCGGAGAAGACTTCGGAGATGCGGATGAGGTGGGAGGCGAACATCTAACGAAGAGAAGAGGAACCACGGATAAACGCGGATGGACACGGATTTGGAAGTTGGGTCTTCCTCTTCTTGGTGTTTAAAGTTTAAAACTTAAAGTTTAACTTCCCGCGGTTACTGCGGTCTTCGCCCTTGATGCCCTTGGCGGCGCGCTTGCGGGCGTTTTCGTCGAGGATGCGCTTACGGAGGCGGATGTTGAGGGGCGTGGCCTCGACGAGCTCGTCGGCATCGATGTATTCGATGGCGCGCTCGAGGGAGAAACGGATGGGCGGGGTGAGCTTGGAGGTCTTGTCCTTGCCGGAGGAGCGCATGTTGTCGAGATGCTTCTCCTTTACGGGGTTCACCGGCATATCGCCGACGCGCGGGTTTTCTCCAACCAACATGCCGGGGTAGATCGCATCGTTCGCACCGACGAAAAGGATACCGCGATCCTCCAGCGCTTGGAGCGAGTAGGTGGTAGCAACGCCGGCCTCCATGGATACCAGGGTTCCCGTAGTTCTGGTGACGATCTCGCCGGCGTGCGGGCCGTATTCGCGGAAAAGGTGCGACATGATACCGTGGCCGGAGGTGAGGTTAACGATTTCCGTTTCAAAACCGATCAGGCCGCGGGTGGGGATGAGGGCGGTGATGAGCGTTTCGCCGGAAGGCTCGGTCTCCATGTTTTCCATCATGCCCTTGCGGTTGATGAGAAGTTTCAGGATGCCTTGGGTGTAATCGCCGGGGGACTCGATGTAGAGGGTCTCGAAGGGTTCTAGGAGCTTGCCGCCCTCATCGCGGCGATAAATCACGGTGGGCCGCGAAACGCAGACCTCGAAGCCCTCGCGGCGCATCTGCTCAACGAGAACGGCGATCTGCATCGCGCCCCGGGCGGAGACGTTGAAGACGCCAGCTTGGTCGGTGTCTTCGACTTGGAGAGAGACGTTGGTTTTGATCTCGTGCATCAGGCGCTCGCGGATGGCGCGGGAGGTAACGTGCTTGCCTTCCTTGCCGCCGAGCGGGCCATCGTTGATGGAGAACTCCATAGAAACGGTCGGTGGGTCGATCTCCACGAAAGGCAGTGCCTGCTGGTCGGCACTGGCGGCAAGGGTTTCGCCGATGTCGATGTTCTCGATGCCGGCCGCTATGCCGACGATGCCGCCCGCGCCGCAACCTTCCGAGTCCTCGGTGGCGAGGCCGGAGTAGGTGAAAGTTTTCATCACCTTAGACTGCTGTTTCGTGCCGTCCTTGCGATGAAGCCAGATGGTGTCGCCCTTTTTCACAGCGCCGCCGAGGATTTTGCCAACCGCCACGCGGCCGACGAAGCTGTCCCACTCGATGTTAGAGACGAGCATGTGGAAAGGCGCGGCCGGATCGGCGGCGGGCTCGGGGATGAACTCGATGATCTTCTTGATGAGCGGCACGCAGTCCTTCCGCTCGTCATCGGGATGATCCATGAAATAACCGTCGCGGGCGGAGCCGTAGGAGAACGGAGCGTTGAATTGGTCTTCGGTGGCGTCGAGATCGAGGAAAAGCTCGAGCACTTGGTCGTGGACTTTCAGGGGATTGGAAAGGGGGCGGTCGATCTTGTTGATGACGACGATGGGCTTGAGGCCTTCCGCGAGCGCCTTGCGGAGCACGAAACGCGTCTGCGCTTGCGGGCCGCCTGCCGCATCGACGACGAGGAGGACGCCGTCGACCATTTTCATGACCCGCTCCACCTCGGCACCGAAGTCGGCGTGGCCCGGGGTATCGACGATGTTGATCGTGTATCCGTCGTAAAGGATGGCGGTGTTCTTCGCCTTGATGGTGATGCCCTTTTCGCGCTCCAGATCCATGGAATCCATGGCGCGTTCTTGGGTAGCTTGGTTCTCCCGGTAGGTGCCGCCAGCCTTGAGGAGCTGGTCAACGAGGGTGGTTTTCCCATGGTCAACGTGGGCGATGATGGCGAGATTGCGGATCTTGAGTGACATAAAATAAGACGTTAGGCGGCTTTGGGGGCGGGGCTATGGAGGGTTTTTCGAGGGATGGCAAGGCGGGAATGCGGCGCAAATGTGTTGTTAACCGCGAATGGACTCGAATTCGCGCGAATTAAGAGGGGAAATAAACCGCAAAGGCGCCAAGGTCGCCAAGGAGGGGGTTGGGTAAAAAAATTACAACACTCTCCGGATTTCATTTCCGAAAAATTCGCGTTCATACGTGGTTGGATCTTCATGTGTTTCCCGCCTTCTTCCCCCGGTAGAACAGGCTGAAGGCGAGCCAGCAGGCGGCGATGATGCCCGCCAGAATCCACCAGAAGTTCTGCCAGCCCGCGCCGGTTTCATCGACGCAGACGGCGCGCAACCATGCGCAGAAAAGCGCGCCGATCAAGGGGCCGATGCCGGATGTCATGAGGCCGAACAAACCCTGCGCCTGGCCACGCATGGAGGGATCGACGCGGCGGTCGAGATAGACCTGAGCGGTGACGAAATAGATCGTGTAACAGACGCCGTGCAGAGCGACGCCCGCGATGTGCCACGCGACGATGCCGGTCAACCCCGCGTATCCGCTGAGGCCGTAGCGCAGGACGGAAAGCCCCAGCCCCCACATCAGCAGGGTCTTGAGGCGAAAGCGAATCATTAACATGCTGAGCAAGAGCATGGCCGCGATCTCGCTCCATTGAGCGATGGTCATGGTTGCGGTAGGAGTCTTGTCGCCGAGCATCTGCAACATTTCCGAGGAATACATATAGAAGGCGACGAGTGGCACGGAAAACAGCCCGGTGACGGCTAAGAGCACGGCGTGGTCGCGGTTCCGGAACAGGGCGAACGCGCCGAAGCCGAGCGCACTGCGCCATGATTTTCCCTGACCCAATGGCGGCGTGTTCGGTGCACCAAATGAAAGCAGCCCAGCGATAATCCGCGCCCCGGCGGCGGCGTATCCGACGACAAGGCTGCTGTCTGCATCCAGCGCATAGCTCGTCAGGAAACCAGCGGCCATCCAACCCAGCGTAGCGCCGAGGCGGACCTGCGGGTAGCGTTTCTCGCCGTCGTCGAGGTTCGCGAGGCTGATCGTGGCGAGTAAACCCCATGAGGGTCCGGAGACGGTTGCGTAAAGGGCGATCCCGGCAATGAACCACCACGGATGCAGCCCGATATCGAGCGCGCCGAAAGCCAGAAAAATCGCGATCGCGCCGAGCAACGAACTCCAGCCCATGAGTTTCTGCGCGGCGATGCGCTCGTCCGCCAGCGCTCCGCCGATCAAAGGTGAAAACAGCGAGCAGATCGGCGCGACGGCGAAGACGGCGGCGACCCAGCCCTCCAGCCCCTCGGCCTTGAGGACATTGGTGAGCGAGGGCACCCAAAAGCCCGGCGCCATGCCATGGAAAAACGAAAGCACCCAGAGCCGCGTGAACACACCCTTTGTTTCGACGCTCGCTGCCACGCGCTGTGCATATCGGAAAATGCGCGGCTGGCAAGTCTTACGCCCGCATCTTTGAGAGTCAGCTTTGTTCCCTCAGCACGATCGCCGCGCAGCGATCCGCCTCGGTCAGCGTCCGGGGCGGATTTTTCGTATCGAAAAAGCCCTCTGCACGCAGCACCTCCAGCCCCCGGATCACGCGGGCGTCCGGGCGCAAGCGAGGCATTTCAAGAACGCCGACCTTCGCGCCGCTACTAAGAGCCTCGTAGATCATCGAGACGGAATCCTCGGTGACCCAGACAGTTTCGACACTGGAGAGCTTCTCGGCGAGCCAGCCGGGTTGCGTTTCCTGATGGGGAAAAATGGTCAGGCCGGGCAGTTCCTTTTTCAACGCGTGCAGAAAGCTTTCCGGTGTCCGCCGCGAATCCGCGACCTGCCATTCGTCGTCCCCCGCGATGTCTTTGATTTGCGCGATCAGAGCAGCCTCATCGTAGCCGTGGGTTTTCGAAGGGCCGCCGATCAGGAAAAACTTGCCGGATTTTTTGCCGGTATTCGGCACCACGCGGTTGAGCGCGCCCTTGCTGGAGATTACGTTCGGGGGGATGGGCTTGCCGATGAAATCGTGCTCCGGGCAGATGCAGAGATCGAACCACGAAGTCGGTAGGCTCGGCTTCATCAGGGAAATACTACGTGCGCCGTATTTCCTCGCGATTCGAAGTGCGGCCGGATGCGTGGCATGGCCAGCGGCGAGGACGAAATCCGGGCGGGGATAATTTGCGGATTCCGCCACCGCCGCTTTGAGACGGTAATAGAACCACTTTTTCATATCGAGCCGCAGCGTGTGGATCTCTGCCAGACGCAGGCGAGCCATCGCCTCCGCGAGGCCGAGCGATTGATTCTCGTGGCCAGCTTTGCCGTCACTGATGACGAGGATCCTTGTGGTGTCGCCCATGTGGAATCACCGTGGGCAATCCAGCGGAGCTTGGCAAAACGAATTCTGGGGTTTGTCCTGTCGCCCTATCCGCTACCTTTAGACCGTTTGCCAAAAGTCCTTGCGCAAATCCATACCGCCGGAGGCTTTTGACTGCTGCGGTTCTCATCCGCAGCTTTTTGGGTGCGTGATGGAAATACGAAGTAAGCTGGTTGCAGCCTTGCCGAATGGGAAGAATTTGAACCGCAAAGGAAGAGAAGTTCGCCAAGGAGGAATTGTTTTTTGCATTCTTCACTTTTCTTACTTGGCGCTCTTGGCGGTGAAATTCTCCATATAGGCTTGGCGTTCTTGGCGGATCAACCCGAACTCCGAGGCTTCATTGGAATTTTGACCACGGATGGCACGGATTTTCACGGATTTAAGAATACACCAAACAGGGTTTAAAATCGTTTCCATAACTCTCCTCTTCATGCCAGTTATGAAGTGGCGGGCATGGTCGGCTACGGATTGCCGCCGGGTATCTCGGAAAAGTATGCTCGCTTGCTATTTCCTCACAATCAGCCTCGCGACAGTGGCGAGCGATCCGAGCAGCATCAGGGTGATGAGGCTGGCGGCGAAGGTTTTCGGCTCATCGGCCATGACCTTCTGCCAGCTGATGAAAGACCGGATCGAGAACACCGCGCAGAGCATCAGCGTGGTAGCGAGCGCCGCCCATTCCGCCCAGTTGAAACCCTTTCTTAGAAGCACTCCCCAGTAGACCGAAAGACCGCCGAATGCCGTTCCGGAAATCAGCGCGGTTTTCGCAGCTGCGGGATTCGATAGATATCCGGCCAGTCCGCAGAGAAAAAGGAACACGCCATATCCGATGAGCCATTTGGAGTTCGTCATGGCGCTTTCTACCGCCTGTTACATGCAGGCGCAACCGTTTCCGAAACACCTCACCGCAACTCCGCCCCGACCATCGACCGGTAGGTGGGATCTAGATCGCGCAGCTGCTCGTGGCTGCCGTCGCTGACGATGCGGCCTTCGCGGAAAACCAGGATGCGGTCGGCAATGCGTATGGTGCTGAAGCGGTGGGCGATGATCAGGGTGGTACGGCCTTTCACCAGCTCGGCAAGAGCCTGCTGCACCGCTGCTTCGCTCTCCGTGTCAAGCGCGCTCGTCGCCTCGTCGAGGATCAGGATGGGCGCATCCTTGAGGAAGGCGCGGGCGATGGCGATGCGCTGGCGCTGGCCGCCAGAAAGGAGATCGCCGCGCTCGCCGACTTGGGTATCGTATCCCTGCGGCATGGCGATGATGAAATCGTGCGCGAAGGCTTTTTTCGCAGCGGCCTCGATCTCGGCGCGGGTGGCATCCTGTTTCCCGATGCGGATATTTTCCTCCAATGTCCCGAGGAAAAGCGACGGCATCTGCGGCACCACCGCGATGTGGGCGCGGAGCTCGTTTTTCAGGAAATCGCGGATCGATATGCCATCGAGGCAGACCTCGCCATGCTGGGGATCGTAAAAACGCGGCACGAGATGGGCGAAAGTCGTTTTCCCGGCTCCACTTGGACCAACGAGTGCGACGACCTGCCCGGCAGGGATATCGAGGTTCACCTCATGCAGCACCGGCGTCTCGCCATACGCGAAGGTGACGTTGCGGAAGGAAATGCCCTTGGTAGGAACCGGGCAGGGCTTGGGGTTCGGAGGGTTCGTGATGGTGTCGTCGGCGTGAAGGATGTATTCGATCCGATCCACCGAGGCCTTGCCCTGCTGAAAAAGCGAGTGGATGACGCCGAGCTTTTTCATCGGCTCGTAGGACATGTAGAGCGCCATGCCGAGCGCAAGGAAACCTTCCAAGGTCATGCCCGCGCGGACTCCGAAAAACAGCGCAGCGGCGAAACCGGTGGCGGCGACGACTTCGATCGACGGGGAAATGATCTGGCGGTATTTCACCACCTTCATGCTGAGGAGGAAAATTTCCGTAACCCGTTTCTTGAAACGCGAGGTCTGAGACTCCTGTAGATTGTAGGCGCGGATTTCCAGCGCGGACTGGAGGCTTTCTGAAAGCGAGGCGGAAAGATCCCCGCCGCGCTGCTGCAAGACCTTCGCGCGGCGCATCAGCTTTTTCCCCGCCGCGCGGATCACAAAAATACACAGCGGCACCGATAGCAGGGCGATGAGCGCGATAAAAAAGCTGCGATCTTTCAACGATAGCCAACCCACCGTGCCGAGCGCGAACAGCAGGGTGGCGGGCTGTTTGATGAGATCGCTGGAAGCTTGTGCGATCACCGCCTGGAGCATCTGGGTGTCGTTCATCAGGCGTGCGAGGAGGTCGCCGGATTGGTTGCGCTTGAAAAAGGCCAGTGGCAGCGTCTGCAGTTTCACGAACAGGTCGGTGCGGATGGCTTCCACCACTTTCATGCCCACATACTGGATGAAGTAGGCGTTCGCGTATCCCGCCGCCGCGCGGAGCAGGAACACCGCCGGAATCCACAGGCAGGTATAGATGAGCAGATCGTCGCGCGAGACCTCGCCTATTTTCGAGACCAGCCAATCGACATACCATTTCGACTGCTCGGGATCCTCGTTGAAAAGCACCGGGAAAACCACCTTCGTCATCAACGGCAGCCCCGCCCCCGAAGCCGCCGCATACACCAGCCCCGCGAACACCCCAATCAGGAAGTGCCACTTCACCGCCAACAGGTGACGGTAGTATGGAAGGAATTTCTTCAAAAGCCGGAGCGCATCCTTTTCCGCCATCACCCATCGGGCAAGCAGGGAATCAGGGGGGCGTGGAGGGGCGAATCGGAAGTCCGCCGCTGTAGGCCGTTTCTCAAACGCCGGATCGCCCGGTCTGCGGATTCGAATTTATTCAGACTCATGAACGCCCTCGACGCGGTGTCGGTGGGTAAAGCTAATTCATAGCCTTGGCAGGCAGTGTCATGTGACATCCGTTCGGAAAATTGGCACCAACAGCGAACAATCCACTCACGTCTTTTCCGACGGCTCCGACCTTTACTTATTCATCAAGACCATGGAGATGTACCGCAAAACCATCGGCAAACAATCCACCCTCATACTCTCCACCGATTCAGAAATCTACAAGTTCCTGAAATCCTCGGATGCGGTGCCCCCCTCTACAGAATAGGGCGCAGGGTCATCCAGCTAGGGAAAAGATTGAGGTCTTGAACTCCGGAGGTGTGTCCAGATCGTAGCCCCGTATGCAGCGCAGCGGAATGCGGGGTACTCTGGTCGTTGGAGAAATGCGGCGAGCGGTAAAGTCCGCTCCTCACGCACATCGACGACTTGTCCTCCGTAGCTCGCAGAGCGAAGGGGGAAGCCGGAAACCTACCATGCCCTTGGCGGGCTGCGACGGGAGAGGATTGTGTGGCGGAGTCTCTCCCTTGCCCGTAAATGCATGCGCGATATGTCCGGGGGTTCCCGTTTCACTCCACCCCCGGCTACTCTCGGGCCGTCCCTGCCGGGAC
>CAMAXN010000039.1 GCA_945862245.1 Prosthecobacter debontii | reverse complement strand
ACCTACCGCGTCTTCATGCTCGCCATCGACCTCGATGATTTCCCGAAACTCCCCCTCCTTTCCAGAAACCGCTTCAACCTCTTCTCCATAGACGACCGCGACCACATCCACACCGACCCGAAGAAATCCACACGCGAAAACCTCACCGTATGGCTCGCCGAAAAAGGAACCAACATCCCCGCTGATTCCCGCATCACCCTTCTCACTTTTCCCCGCGTCCTCGGCTACGCCTTCAACCCCGTCTCCTTCTACTATATTTCCAGTAAATCAGGAGAACCCATCACCGCCGTCGCCGAAGTCACCAATACCTTTCGGGAAATGAAACTCTTCCCCCTCGGTGTGCCGGACGCAGAGGGAAGATTCGATCACCACATCGCCAAGAATTTCTACGTATCGCCCTTCTCCGATCCCAACGACGCCTTCCACTTCCGCATCGCCCCGCCCATGGAAAATTGGCACGTTTCCATCAACAACATCGCTGAAGGCAAGCTCACCCTACTCTCCTCGATCACCGGCGAACGCCGCGAGCTCATCACTCCCCGCCTCGCGCTATATGCAGTGAAATATCCCCTCATCTCCCTCTCCATCATCTTCCGCATCCACCTCCACGCCCTCCTCCTCTTCCTAAAAAAAATCCCCCACTTCCCGAAATCGACCCCAGTCAAACTCTAAACACAAAATCCTAAATCCGAATAAAGATTTTTACCGCAAAGGCGCGAAGGCAGCAAAAGGTCGCAAAGCTGGGGTTGAGTTTATTTGAACCGCTAAGATCGCCAAGTAAGATAAGCTTTTTGTGATGATGGATATATTGCACTGAGATATTGATCTTTCATTTCAGTTTCATGATTCAGAGTTTTCTCTTTGCGACCCTTTGCGACCTTCGCGCCTTTGCGGTATATAATCCTCATTCCAAACCTCTCCCACTTCTCACACGGCACTTTCCACTCCATCCCATGAACCCCACCAACCCAGAACCCCAGCTCTGCGACCTTCGCGCTTTGCGGTGAAACCTCTTCCCCCGTAAAACCCGCCACGATCTCCTCCTCTTCCTGAAAAAATCCCGCTCTTCCCGAAATCAACACCCGTAGCTGCTGCGTCTCGCAGCAGGCCGTGAAAGCGGCGTCCCGCCGCAAGCAACCCCGCAGCATCTTCCCTGAATCAGCCCCCATCAAACCCTCAAGCACAGCAACACTCTTATGAACTCCACATCCACACAATCTTCCCTTGGCGAACTTGGCGACTTGGCGGTTCAACTTTCTTCCTCCGTAAATGCCAACTCTCTCCCCGAGCGCCTAGTCCTTTCCCTCCTCAAAAAATTCAACCAAGGCGGCCTCGCCCTCGCCTACCCCGACGGCAAGTCCCTCCACTTCGGCGAAGCCGGCGCCCCGATCACCGCCCGCATCACCCTCAACAACCCCGCAGAGTTCTACAAACGCTGCGCCTTCTACGGCAACATCGGCATGGGCGAGGCCTACACTGACGGCATCTGGGACACGCCCGACATCGCCGCCGTCATTTCATGGTTCGCCATGAACATGACCTCCCTCCAGGGCGACGACTCCGATTCCTCGACCCTACCCGGAGTGAACCTCCTGAAAATCGTCAACTGGTTCCGCCACCTCAAGCGCTCCAACACCGTCGAGACCTCCCGCCGCAACATCGCCGAGCATTACGATCTGGGCAACGAGTTCTACTCCCTCTGGCTCGATGAGACGATGACCTATTCTTCCGCGAAATTCACCCCGGAAACAAAAACTCTCGCCGAAGCGCAAACCGAAAAATACGACGCCCTCTGCCGGAAACTGAAACTCCAGCCCACCGACCACGTCCTCGAAATCGGCTGCGGCTGGGGCGGTTTCTCCCACCACGCCGCAAAGCACTACGGCTGCAAAGTCACCGCCGTCACCATCTCCGAAGCCCAGGCCGCCTACGCCCGCAAGCGCATCGAAACCGCCGGCCTCTCCGACCTCGTCGAGATCCGCATCCAGGACTACCGCCACATCACCGGGAAATTCGACAAGATCGCCTCCATCGAAATGCTCGAAGCCGTCGGCCACAAATTCCATGAACCTTTTTTCGCGAAATGCCACGAAGTCCTCATGCCCCACGGATTACTAGGAGTCCAGTATATCACCGTCCCCGACAACCGCTACGCATCCCTCACCAAAGGCGTCGATTGGATCCAGAAAGTCATCTTCCCCGGCTCCCTCCTGCTCTCCGTCGGCCGCGTCAATGAAGCCATCAACAAAACCGGCAACCTCTTCCTTCACCACCTCGAAGACCTCGGCCTCGACTACGCCCGCACCCTCGCCACCTGGCACGAAACCTTCAACGCCAAGCTCGACCAAATCCGCCCCCTCGGCTTCGACGAACCCTTCATCCGCACCTGGAACTACTACCTAAAATACTGCGAAGCCGGCTTCACCACCCGCAACATCTCTGTCGTCCAAGCGATCTACACACGCCCGAATAATCTGAAACTTTAAGTTTTAAACTTTAAACCTCAAAAAAGACTCTCCATCTCCGCGCCCCTCTGCGACCCCTGCGCCTGCGGTGAAGAAATCCTCCTCCTCTTCCTTGAAGTTTAAAATTTAAAATTTAAAGTTTATGACCCCATCCCGCCTCCAACGCTGGGTTATCCGCCCCATCGCTAACCAGCTCCGGCAGGGCACAGGCCCGGAGAAGCTCGCATGGAGCGTCTCCCTCGGCCTCACGCTCGGGATTTTTCCGATCATGGGTTCGACCTCTTTGGTCTGTTTCGCCGTCGGTCACTTGCTTCGGCTGAACCAGCCCGTCCTCCACCTTTTCAAGACCTTCACCTACCCGCTCCACCTCGGGCTAATTCTCGTCTTCATCCGGCTCGGCCAGCACCTCAACGGCGTCCCGCCTATTCCGTTCTCCATCCCCCAGCTCCTCACCCGCTTCAAGGAAAGCCCCGCACAGTTCGCTAGCGACTTTGGTGTCGCCGCCCTCCACGGCATTGAGGCATGGGCAATCTCGGCGATTTTCCTCATCCCGCTCTTTTATTTTGTCTCACTACCCGTCCTTCGGAAACTTCTCGGAAAAGTGAGAGCGGAATCAATCCGTTAGGTAAAAGTCGATGGTGGTGACCACGCGGACTTCCTTGGTGATGCTGCTGGTGCCGCTGTTGTTAGATGCAGAATCATCGACGGTGAATCCACCTTGGTAAGCGCTCCGGATCTTGCCGACCTTGGCTCCGGCGTTCAGCGCGAATTCCGAGGCGGCGAGGCGGGCATTTTGAGCGGCTTCCTTGAGCATCGCGGGTTTGATTTCGTTGATCCCAGTAAAGTTATAGTTGGGAGCGTAGTCGGTGATGTCCATGCCTTGGGCGAGTAGCTTGTTGACCTCGGCGCGAGCGGGATCAATCAACTCAACCCGCGAAGTGGAGACAGAAATCGAGCCTCCGAGGCGATGTGTTTCGTCCACGAGGTTCTGGTTCTCATCGCGGTATTCACGCAGGCTGTAGCCGAGGATTTCGGCGCGGATTTCTTTATCGTTGAAGCCCGCCTTTTTGAGGATTTCGAGAATCTGTTTCTGCTGGGCTTCGGCCTGCTGATAAAGCGCGGGGATTTCGGCTTTGGTTTTTCCGCTCACGCTGAAGCCGACCGTCCAGTTCGCCTGATCGGCGGTGACCGTGCGCTCCGCGAGGCCTTTTGCCTGCGCTGTATTCACAGCGACCTTGGCATTGTAGAGTGTCTGGCTCGCGAAGTATCCGCACGCGGCAATGCCGGATGCCAGGATGAGCGCGACAAGGACGAGGGTGCGACCGGATGGGTTCATAATGTTGAAAGCCTGCGTGAAGCGCTGGGGAAGTCAATGAAGCATGGAGGGGCTGCTTTCAGCTGCCCGGCAACCTGAGCCATTTCCGTTGCAGCCGGGCAGCCGAAGGCAGAATCGGGATGGATGCGTCCCTCCTATGGGCGGCGGCGCTGGAGGTCGGGAGTTCCATCGATCATTTTGACATACCTCTCATAGGAAGACACGCGAGATCCGGGATCCTTAGCAAAAAATTCAGGGATAATCCCGTGAGTCATCCAACCCCGTTTTGCCAGAGGACGAAGGCTCCCGTGGCGATGACCATGACCGCGAAGCCCTGCCGGAGGCGGGCGACGGAGAGGCGCTTGGTCAGGGTCGAGCCGGCGAGGACGCCAACCGTCGCGAGGACAGCGAAGACAAAAGCAAGAGGCCAGCACGGCGGGGCTTCACCGAAATGGCCGAGGAAGCCGGCGGCGGAGTTGAAAGCGATGACCGCCAGCGAAGTGCCGGTGGCCTGACGGAGCGGGAGCTTGGCGAATTTCACCAAAGCGGGCACGAGCAGGAATCCTCCGCCAACGCCGATGAAGCCTGTGAGCACGCCGACCGCCAGCCCCGCGAGTAGGCAACGGATGGGCTTGCACTCGGCGGCGGGGGAGAGCTCGTCGTTTTTCCCGATGAGCATGTTCACCGCGACCACGAGCATGAGCGCCGCGAAAATGACCATCAGCGCCTGCGGGGAAACGAGCGGAGTGAGCCTTGCGCCGCCCGCCGCGCCGATCATGCCAGAAAGCGCGAACATCAGCGCGGCCTTGGGATGAATCCCGCCGCCGCGCAGCCTTTGCAGCGCCCCCACCAGCGCGGCCGAGCCGACGATGAACAGGCTGAGGCCGACGGCTTCCTTCGGCGCGACGCCCGCCAGATACACCAGCACCGGCAACGTGATGATGCTTCCGCCCGCGCCCGTGAGGCCAAGCGAAAGGCCGATCAGCGCGGCGCCGAGCAGGGCGAGAGTGTTCATATTCGTATGCCCGCCGGGATTTCACCTAAAGGGCCGTTCACATGTACGACCTCATGCCCTTCGCCCGCGAGGAACGAGGTCGCGAAGGCGGCGCGGAGGCCGCTGCCGCAGTGGATGAAGAGCGGTGAGCCGTTCGGCACCTCAGAGATCCGGGCGGCGAGGCGGGTGTATGCGATGTTCACCGCCCCTTTCACGTGGCCTTCGGCGAACTCGCCCGCTCCGCGCACATCGAGCACGGCGGCTCCAGGATTCGCGGCCAAGGCCTCGGCGAGTTGCGCGGTGGTGATGCTTTCCTGGTGAGCCGTGATTTCATCGACAGCGAACGCCTCGGATGCGGGCAGCCATGCCTCCACCTTGTCGAGGCCGATGCGGATGAGCTGGCGGACGGCTTCCTCCACTTCGCCCGCGTCGTTGACGAGCAGGACAAAGGGCGCGTTCTCATCGAGGTAGGAACCCGCAACGAACGGAAGTTTCCCGCCCGCCAGCGGTGCGAAAAGGGAGCCGGTGACGTGTCGATCCATGAAAGCCGCGCGGTCGGCGCGGAGATCGAGGAGCGCGTGTTTTCCCTGTTTCACGAGAGCGGTGAAATCATCCGCGTTGAGTCGTTGCGGTTTCGGCAAAACACCGCCCGGCAGGAGCGCGGAGCCGATCTTGTTGTCGCGTTTCATCCGTGCGAAGTAGAGCGGCGGCTCGGGCTGGCCGGAGAGGATGTCTTTCACAAACGCCTCCTCCTCGCCCGCGAGCGCCTCGCGCAAAGCCCCGTTGAATTTGCGCTCGTATCCCATCACGCTAACCGGCACCGCGCCGAGGGCTTTGCCGCAAGCGCTGCCCGCCCCGTGTGCGGGGAGGATCTGGATGTGATCCGGAAGTGTGGCGGTTGCGCGGAGGCTGGCGTAAAGCTGCCGCGCGCTCGGCTCCATCACGCCCGCCTGCCCGGCGGCGCTCTCTAACAGATCGGGACGGCCCACATCGCCGACGAAGATGAAATCGCCGCTGAGGAGCGCGATGGGTTCCGTCGCACCGCCTCCGATGTCGGTGACGAGGTAGCTGATGTGCTCCGGCGTGTGGCCTGCGGAGAGGATGGCTTTGAGCTCGATGTTGCCCACTTTGAAAACATCGCCGTCATGGAGGAAGCGGGCGTTGGGATTACCCTTCGCCCACTCGAACTGCCAGTCCGGCCCGCCCTCGGCGGAAAGGTAGACGATGGCTCCGTGGCGCTCTACGAGCTCGCGCGCGCCGCTGAGGTAATCGGCATGGATGTGGGTTTCCGCCACGGCGGTGAGGCGGAAACCGTTCTCGGCGGCGAATTTCAGGTAACGATCCACATCGCGCTCGGGATCGACGATGAGCGCCTCGCCGGTGCGCTGGCAACCGATGAGGTAGGCGTATTGGGCGAGGGCGTGGTCGGGGATTTGGCGGAGGAACATGGTTTTGATTGGGTCAGGAGTTTGGTGAGAAGAATTTCCAACCGCAGATGAACGCAGATGGACGTTGATGCTAAGATACAGAAGAAATCGCCCATGCGCTTGCCCGTGATTGGGCGAGTGGAAGGCCAAGATTGCCGGGTTATCCGTGTTGATCCGTGGTTCCTTTTCTTCGGGATCTGTGGTTCAGAGGCTACAGTTTCCTGAAGCGCAGCAGCTTTGTCCGGCCACGCGGTTCCAGGGCATTTTCGACATCAGGATGGCGAGACCGCACCAGCCGGTGGAGCCGGCCATGGTGAGTCCCGCTCCGAAGAAGGCGCAGAGGAAAACCCAGTTCGGATGCACGGTGAGGGCGAGGATCGCGCCGGTGAGCACGCCGAAGCCAATGGTGAGCTGGACCTGCTGCATGAGCGGCATGGAGTTTCCGCGACTCTTGCCGACGGGTAGCCCGTCGCCCTTCCAGGCGAGGATGCCGCCTTCGAGGTTGCGGACGTTGGTGATGCCCAGCGCGTGCAGCTTCTTCATCGCCTCCGCGCCGCGCTTGCCGCTGCGGCACATGACCACGACCGGAGCCTTGCGGTCGATCTCGTCGCTGCGCTGCTCAAGCTGGCCGAGCGGGATGAGTTTCGCGCCGACGATATGTTCCTCGGCGTGCTCGACCGGCTCGCGGACATCGATGAGGCAGCAGCCGGACGGCAGCAAGGACTTGAGTTCGGCGGGCTGGATGATTTCTTGGTTCGTGTTCATGATGAGAAAATTCGGCTTGATTTCCTTTCGGATTACATAACTATATCGTCACGTAACGATAAAACAAATCAATTTTACCATGCCCGCCAAAAAAAAATCCGCGCCGAGAAAGGAGCTCTCCCCGCTCGCGCTGGAACTCATCGCCGCGCGCTTTCGGGCGTTGTCCGAGCCGATGCGCCTGCGACTTCTGAACCTGCTGATGGGCGGCGAAAAGAGCGTCGGCCAGCTCGTCGAGGCGACCGGCTCCAGCCAGGCGAATGTTTCCAAGCATCTCTCCGTGCTACGCGAGGCGGGCATGATCGCGATGCGCAAGGAGGGGCTTTCCTCCTTCTGTTACATCGCGGATCCGATCGTGAACGAGCTTTGCGAGATGATGTGCTCACGCCTGCGCGAGGAAATGGAAAGCAAGGTGCAGGCGTTTGATGCGGGGATTTGAGGGGGAAATCGGTCTCCTATTTCCGCATTAACGCGTTGAATCCCGCTTGGCGGAAGTGGTCGTCGGAGGTCAGGGCATCGGTGATACCCCGCTCCCGCATCACAACAAAGGACACGCAATCGACCAAGCCCCATTCTTTGTCCGTCCTCTCGCTAAAGAGCTTGAATGCCTGCGCGTAAAGATCGCCTGAAACGGGAACAATTTCGACCTTCGGATCGTTTTCGAGAGACAGCAGCAACTCGACCGCCGCCGGGCGATAACGCTGCTTGGAGAGGGCATTGCCGATTTCCATCAAGACAGCCCTTGTCGTCACGATGCGGGTTGGGCTTCTCTCCAACTCATCAGCGAGGGCAAGAGCAACCCTGTGTAAATCATCGCCTGATGAAGACAACGCGATGGCAAAAGCGGTATCCAGAAATGCCTCAGTCCCCACGCCGCGCTTCCTCCCCATAGAGATATGCGTCTACGCTATCCGACCAATCCGCCGGACCATCCAGCTTCAGGGCGCGCGCGGTTTGGAGAAATGAGGCGGCCTTTCCCGCTGTCTCGGGCATGGCCTCGATAACAAGACGAACGCGCGTATTCGCTTTCACCGCAAGCGGGAAATCGGGGCGGAACACTTCGCCATCAAACACTGCTTCCAAAGTCTGAATCATTTTCTTCTCCTGTCCTAGTTTGAGGTAACACGTAAAAGTTTAAACGACCCTCTTTGATCCTGCAAGAGGCAAGGTCACGCCTATTTCCCCACCTTGATCCGCGCCGGGACATCGTTGATGGAGATACCGGCTTTGCCGAGAGCGTCCCAGATTTCTAACAACCTTTCGAGGGGCAGGCGGCGGTCGGCTTCGAGTTCGAGTTTCCGGCCGGGGTTCTGTTTCTGGTAGGCTTGCAGGTATGCTCCGAGGAGTCCTTCAGGGACGGCGAGGGAGTCGAGGGTGATGTTTCCAGTGGCATCCGCAGCAATGACGGAGCGCGTGTCGGTGACCGTCTCCGAGGGGATTTCGCGGACGGTGGGCAGCTCGATCTGGAGGATCTCGCGGGGTTTCTTGAAAGTGGTGGAGACGATGAAAAAGACGAGCAGGATGAACAGGATATCGATCATCGGCACGATGGGCACCTCGGCCCGGCGGCGCTGGACGCGGTAGAATTGCATCTCAGTTTGCGGGCGGGGTTTGGTGGGAGCAGGCGGAGACGAAATCGGCGAGGACGGATTCCATGCGTGCGGTGAGGCGCTCGATGCGGCGGGTGAAATAGCTGTGGGCGATCACGCAGGGCACGGCGATGGCGAGGCCGAAAATGGTGGTATTGAGCGCCTCCGCGATGCCGCGGGCGATGACGAGGTGATCAGTGGTTTCTCCGAGTCCTTGGAAAATTGTGACGAGCCCGGAGGCGGTGCCGAGCAATCCGAGCAGGGGAGCGACAGTGATGACCACATCAAGCAAGCTGATTCCGGCGTGCATTTTTACGACTTCCTCACGAGCAGAGGACTCGACAGCGCGGGTGATGTCCTCGGCGGGTTTGCTGTGGTGGCGCATGGCTACCGCGCCTAGCCTAGCGAGTGCGCTGCCGCCCTGTTTCAGCTCGCGCAGGGTGGCATCGGAATCGCTGGAGCCGATGTTGGCCATAACGCGGGCTAAGCCGTCCGGGACAGTGCGTGAACGACCGAGCGACATCGCCTTGAAGCCGATCGCCGTCAGCCCCGCGATGGAGCAGAGGATGAGTGGATACATGAAAATGCCTCCCTTATCGATGAATTCCAGGGTCGCCTTGGTGGCGCTGATTGCGAGTAGTTCCATACGATTTTTCTGTTAGAAATAGAAGTTGAAGATGAGTTCCAGGGCATCGCCGCCCATTTCCTTTTTCACATCCTTGGGCATGGCCGGGATAGGGGCGTTGCGGATTGAATTCAGGGTGAACCCTTTCTGCACCTCTCCGGTCTCGCTGTCGCCAACAAACTGGACGCTTTTCACGCGGCCGTCCTCCGCCACGTAGAAGCGGACGGTGAGGTAGCCGGGGGTGATGAAATCGCGGTGCTTCACGCAGTTGCGCTGCCACTCCAGCTCCACGGCACGGCTGATCTGCGCCTGGTAGCGCCCCATCGGTGAATCGGCGACGTCTAGCGCGCTCACGCCGTTGCGTGAGATGTTGCCTTGGATGGCGGTCTTGCTCTGGTTTCCCGTGAAGGCCGGATCGGAAACGGAGGACGGCTTGGGTTTTGGTAGCTCCTCGGTTTTTTTCTCCGCCATGGCATCTGGCGCGCCGTCGCGAGCCTTTAATTGCTCACGGGGCTTGATATCCTCGCGCATCTCGCTTTTTGCAACAGGCGTATCGACAGGTTTAGGGCCATCGAAAATCTTTTCGCGTATGGCGGTTTCGGCTTTCTCGGCCTCGCCGGGATCAGAGCTTTCCTCTCCCTTAGCGATCTCTGCTTTTGTCATTTCTGGAGTCCCCTGGGAAAAGGGTGTGGCCTCGGCGTGGAGAGTGGGGATGGAATCGGCGGTCTTGAGCTTGCCGTCCTGATATCGGCTTGCGGTGGTTTCCGGAGCTTCCTCGGGGCGAGCTTCGCGCCCAACTTGGGAGATAGTGTCGTCGTCTGAGGTCGGGGCACGATCGCTGGTGGCGCTGGTGTTGCGCTCGCCGATGTAACGACGACTGGTGGGCTGTTCGGCGCTTTCCTGTTCCGGGGTAGTGCGGGTGAAATCAGGCGGGGTCTCGGGTTGTTTCACGGCGGCGACCGGGACTTCCTCAATGAGCTCCAGCATTTCAGGGAAAATTTGTACCGCTTGTTCGGGCTGAAAAACCACTGACGGCTTATTTTTTCGCCTCAACTCGGACTGGATCGCCTCGATACTGACCCATGCGACAAGAAGTAGGTTTAGCACCACGGAGATGCAGAGAGCGACCGCCCAGAGGCGTGCGTCGTCCGATGCGCTTTTTGGCTTAATGCCGTCCATATTCAATTTCTTAGACCTTTATCTAAGGTCTTGCAACGGCGAGTTTGGTTTCCAAGACCGCGACCCTCAGGAGTTTTCGCGATCCCACTCGGTGTGTAGTTCGACGATACTTTTTTCTAGAATATCCATATCGAACTCGTGGACATCGGTGCCTTTGCCGATGTCGGCCAGGAGGAGAACGGTGAGTTCGCCGCCGAGATGCTCGCGGAATTCATCGAGGCCGGCGAGGACGCGGCGTTGGCCTTTTCTGTCCATCCAGTCGAGCGCCGAGTGGTATGTCTTGAGGCCCAGTGCGGCGAGGACGGCGAGGACGCGAGCGGCATCCGTTTCTGCCAACAAGCCGATGCGGTGCGAGTAAACCGTATCGAGCGCGAGGCCGACGGAAACCGCCTCGGCATGTGAGAGCTGGTAGTTGGTAAGTGCCTCCAGTTTGTGCGCCGCCCAGTGGCCGAAGTCGAGTGGACGGCTGGAGCCGGTCTCGAAGGCATCGCCACCGAGGGCGATGTGACGGGCGTGGAGCAGGGCGGAGCGCTTCACGCATTCTTCGAAAGGATCGCGCTCACCCTTCGCCAGTGCCGCGGCGTTTTTCTCGATCCATGCGAAGAAATCGCCGTCCTTCACGAGGGCTACCTTTATCGCTTCAATAAGTCCCGCGCGGCTGGTTTCTCTGTCCTGTGTTTCAAGGAATCGGAAGTCGTTGATGACGGCGAAGGGCACGCAGAAAGAGCCGATCCAGTTCTTTTTACCAAAGGCGTTGATCGCGCTTTTCACGCCGACACCGCTGTCGTCCTGAGAAAGGGTGGTGGTGGGAAAACGCACCAGCCGCACTCCGCGGTGTGCCGTGGAGGTCGCGAAGCCGACGGCGTCGAGGAACGCGCCGCCGCCGATCGCGATGACGTAGGAATGCCGGTCGATGTGGCTGAGGTCGATCTCGCGCCAGACTTCGCGGACGAGATTCTCATCTGCTTTGCAGGCCTCGCCGCCGGCGAAAATGCGAATGCCTCGGAAGTCGAGATCGAGTTTCCCAAAGTAAGCCTGAATGTCGTCGGCAAGACCTTTCCATGAATCGGCGACCGCGTTTTCGAGAAATACCAGTGCCCGCCTGCCACCTCCCTCCGCGAGGACATCGGCCAAGGCTTTGTTTCCATGTGAGAAGGCGCTGCGGGTGAATATCACCCGATGCCTGAAGGTGACGGGGATATCAAAGTCGTGGCGATCCATGGAGGCTTTTGCTGTGAAGGCGGTTTGTTATCCCCGTTTACCTGTTTCTGCCAACCTTTCTTTCCGCACCGCGCGATGTTTCGCACGGTTCCCACTGGGAGCGTAGGCTTCAGCCTACCAAGGCGGGCGGGCTTCAGTCCGCGCTTTCCCCCTGCGCCATGGGGACTGAAGTCCCCTTCCCATGGTAGGCTGAAGCCTACGCTCCGAGTCCGAATTTCTTTGTGAAAGCGGCGGCACATGAGTTAGGGGTGGGGCATGCCCGAAGAGATCACGCTCTATGAATCAAAATGGCTCGGCTTTTACCGCATCGGCCATTGGGATTTTGTTCGACGTCCCAACTCCGACTCCTGTGTGGGCATACTCGCGATCACGGACAACAATGAGGTCGTTCTCGTGGAGCAGTTCCGCATTCCAGTGGGGAAACGGGTCATCGAGATTCCAGCGGGTCTTGTGGGCGATGAGGATGAGCATCGCGGCGAAGCGCTGGCAGAAACCGCCGCGCGGGAATTGATGGAGGAATCTGGACACCGCGCCACGGAGATCCGGGCTATACTTAGTTCGCCGACATCGGCAGGGATGACTTCGGAGTTCACTCATCTTTTTCTCGCCACCGGACTTAGTCGCGAAACCGAGGGCGGCGGCGTTTCCGGTGAGGAAATCACTGTGCATCATGTGCCGCTCCCAGAGCTGAGGAGTTTCCTGGCCGGGAAAATTTCCGAAGGACTCGCGGTGGATTTCAAAATCCATGCAGCGTTGGCGGCAGCGGGAATTGCTTTTTAGGAAAGAGGGGTAACCGCGAATCCGACTTCGCGGTAGGAAATCTTCACAACCCTAAGGCCTGGCGGATGAGCGGATCTTTCAACGCCTCGGAAAGCAGGGGATGGCGCAGCAGGGTGCTGAAGCGGCCTTCGCGGGCGAGATCTAACAACTCCGGGTCATCGACGATGATCGCGCGGGGATACGGCTTGCCGGTCTCGGGATTGATCACGGCTTCGAGTGGCTCGGAACTGGCGGCGATCATTTTCGCAAGGCGCAGGCGAGGTTCGGTGGCGAGGGGATCGAGCCAATCCATGAGTTTTTTTGGTATAGCAGCGGTTAGCGAATGCTTGAGGCGGCCGGCCGCGTTGGGATCAGAGGGCACGGCGCGGCCGGCCGCGGCGGAGTCCCGTATCTCAGCGACGGAGCTGGCGTGGTGGACAAAAGTGGCAGCGATCAGGCAGAGCAATGCGGCGGGAATGAGGGTTATAAAAAGCCGAAATACCAACTGTCCGCCTGAGCGCGGTACGACCTCCTCACCGGAGCGAGGTACCGGGGCTCGGAAGAAGCGGATCACTTTCCGAAGGACAAGAAGTGTGGCGAGGAAAGCGGCGAGGGGTAAGCCGGTCGCAACGAGTTCAGATGGTTTGCCGAACCAATCGATGGCCAGCGAAGGTGCCTGCTGCCAGACGCGGAAGCCGATCCATGCGCTGAAAGTGATGTAAGCCGCGTTCACGATGGTGCGGGCGATGCCGCGCAGGAACATACACACCGCGCAGAAGCCGAAGATAATCACGGCGGCCGTGCCGAGCGAAATTTCCGGAAGGGCGTCCATCTCAGGGGAGTGGACGCATCGCGCGCTGGCGCAAGAAATGGTCAGTGAGGACAAGGGTGGCCATGGCTTCGACGATGGGCACGGCGCGCGGTAAAACGCAGGCATCATGACGGCCTTTTCCTTGGAGAGTGGTGCTCTCGCCGGTTTCCGTCACAGTGTCCTGCGTCGATATGATGGTGGCGGTGGGCTTGAAGGCGACGCGGAAAACGATGTCCTCGCCGTTGGAAATGCCTCCTTGAACGCCACCCGAGCGGTTCGTCTTTGTGCGGATTTTCCCCTCCCTCATTTCAAACGCGTCGTTGTGTTCTTTCCCGGTCAGCAAGGTGCCTTGGAAGCCGGAGCCGATCTCAAACCCCTTGGTGGCGGGGATGGAGAGCATGGCTTTCGCCAGATCCGCTTCAAGCTTGTCGAAAATCGGCTCACCGAGTCCGGCGGGGCAACCCCGCACTACGCACTCGATAATGCCGCCCACCGAGTTTCCATCTGAGCGGATTTTCTTGATGTGCTCGATCATTGCATCGACGACGTTCGGATCTCCGGTCCGGACGATATTCGATTCTACATCTTCGGCGGTGACGGTGGCTGGATCGACACTAGCTTGGATCTGCTGGATGGTGCTAATCCATGCAATGATTTCGATTCCAGGGCAAAGTGTAGCGAGAACTTGCTTGGCCACGGCGGCCGCGGCGACCCGGCCTATCGTCTCGCGGGCGGACGCGCGGCCACCACCCGAAGGCGCGCGGATGCCATATTTCGCATCGTAGGTGAAATCGGCATGGGAGGGACGGTATTTCACGGCCATTTCCTCATAGGCGGACGGGCGTTGGTCGGTGTTGCGGACGAGGATGGAAATGGGCGTGCCGAGCGTTTTCCCCTCATGGACTCCCGAGAGGATCTCTGCGGTGTCGGCTTCCTTACGCGGCGTAACGATCTCTGATTGACCGGGGCGGCGGCGGTCGAGCTCACGCTGGATATCATCCTGCGAAACAGGAATGGAGGGCGGGCAGCCGTCGATGATCACGCCAACCCCGCCGCCATGGGATTCGCCGTAGGTGTGGATGCGGAAAATTTCGCCGTAGGTGGATGACATAAAATTCAAATCTCAAATTTCAACTCGCAAGGAAGAGTATCGCTAATCAAGGTGTTTGGCTAGCTTGTGAGGGAGGAGAAAACGGAGGGTGGCGCGGGGGGAGGGAGGGTGCAAGTCGAGGCAGGTGATGGAGCCTTTGCGGACTTCGGTATCAGCAGAGCCGCCGAGGCAGTGGCTAATGAGGCGGGAGAAATCTGGTTCGTGGCCGACGATCATGATGCGCTCGAACTCGGGGAAATGGCCGAGTTCCGCAAGCGCGGTTTCCGGAGACATGCCGCAGGCGAGCCATTCCAGAAAAATCGGGCCGGGCATCCCGGCAGTGGAGGTGAATGTATTGGCGGTTTGCTTCGCTCGGATGACGGGACTGCTCAGCACGAGATCAGGCAGCAGATCCGCCGCCGCAAGGATGCGCGCCGCGTGCCGCGCCTGCTCATGGCCTTTCTCCTTCAGCTCGCGCGTGAAATCGCCGCCCGGAGAAGAGTCTTCGGCTTTGCCGTGGCGGAGAAGGAGGAGTTGCATGGGGGAGAAGGGATATTTGATATTCGAGATTGGATATTAGGGAAGATGTGAAGAATCGAAACAAATAACTTTTAACCGACCGCAGGCTACATCGTCATTCCACCATCGACGGCGATGACTTGGCCGGTGATATAGCGGGCGGCGGGGCTGGCGAGGAAAAGGACGGTTTTAGCGATGTCCTCCGTATTGCCGAAGGAGCCGAGCGGGATTTTCCCGATGACCGCCTGCTTCACAGTCTCCGGAAGCTCGTCGGTCATATCGGTGGTGATGAAGCCCGGCGCGATTGCGTTGCAAGTCACGGCGCGGCCGGCGAGTTCGCGGGCGACGGCTTTTGTGAAACCGATCAGCCCCGCCTTGCTGGCGGAGTAATTCGCTTGGCCGGCGTTTCCAATGAGCCCGATGACCGAGGCGATGTTGATGATGCGGGAGTTTTCGCCTTTCATAAGCGGGCGCATGAAAGCTTTCACGGTGTTGAACGCGCCCTTGAGATTGGTGTCGAGGACAGTGTCCCAATCCTCCTCTTTCATCCGCATCAGCAGGCCGTCACGAGTGACTCCCGCGTTGTTCACCAACACGTTCACCGCGCCGATTTCATCCCCGATTTTTTTCGCGAGTTCCTGGACGGCGTCGTGGGAGGCCACATCCACGGCGTAGGCGGTGCAGGATCCCGGAAATGTTTTATTGATCTCCTCGGCGGCAGAACCGCAGCTCGATTCGCTGCGACTGATCAACACTACCCTCGCGCCCTCCGCAGCAAAAGCACGTGCGATTTCCTGGCCAATGCCCCTGCCTGCGCCGGTGACGGCGATGATCTTGTCTATGAATTGCATGATGTCTTATTCGTTGATGGTTTGCTCCAGAAGCTTTCTGAAATTTGTGAGCGCGGTCGAGTAATTACCGGCCAGTCTTGTGTCGGGCAGCAACAGGGATTCCGAAGCCGGTTTGCAGAAAATGCCTTCAAGCCCGACGAGGTCGTGCCCGCCTGCCGCAGCGGCGATTAGTGCAGCTCCCAGTGCCGCCGAGTTCGCGACATCCAGCCGTTCAACGGGGGCTTGGAATACATCCGCGACGAGCTGGGCAATGCCGTCATTCTTCGATGCCCCGCCAGTGAGGCGGATGCGTTCGGTCGCGACTCCCATCCACTCCGAATGCAGTTTCATGTTAAGGAACTGCCCTTCCAGCAGCGAGCGGATGCGCAGCGCGGGTGTCGGCTCATCAGAGAAATGTGTGACCGGCATTTCGAAATCATGGCGCGGGGTGATTTCTGCGCCGTAGAAAGGCAGTGTCAGGTTTTTTCCGGCAGAATCCACCGTAGCGGCGAGTGCTTCTTTCTCGAAAGCCGACCAGTCCGCGCCGAGTTCGTCACGTAAAGCCTCGCGGGCGAGGGAGCCGTTGCGGAAACAGATCAGCGACATGAAGCCTCCTGCCGGATTTCCGAAAACATGGCCGAAGCCCTGTGGATCGGTTTTCGGCTCGGCCATCGCTGCGAAAAATGTATCGCTGGTGCCCAATGAGATGACGACCTGGCCGGGAGTCGTTGCGCCCATGCCTACGAGGGAAGCAGGGTTATCCCCCGTGAAAGGGCAGACGCGGCAACTACTGGATATACCGTATTTCGTGGAAAAGTAGGCCGACACCGTTCCTTGTGGCGTGAGGCAGGACGCGGGTGGCAACAGCTTTGCTCCAAGTCCTGGCGCCGTCGCCGCGAGCAGCTTGGAATCCCAGTCAAGCTCGGCAAGGTTGAGCAGGTTCATGCCCGAGCCATCGCCGAAGTCGATAGGCATAGGCTTTCCCGCCAGAACCGAGGCGATGAAGGAGCTAACGAGATGAATCCTTGCCGTGGCGGCGTATCCGGCTGGATCCGTTTTGGAAAACTTGCGGATTTGCGGGCCGGTGAAACGCTCCACAGCGATGGAGCCGGAACGCGCACAAACTTCGGCGGCACCACCCAGTGCGGAGGAGATCTCCACGCATTCGACTCCCGTGGAAGTATCCATCCAGATCGGTGAGGTTTTCCGGGAAAGATGGAGGCCAAGCTGCTCCGAAAGGCCTCGCGACGGATCCAGATTCCCCAGCATTTCATCAAATCCCTCACCCACATACACCGAGCCATGCTGCTGGCCGGAACCGGCGATGACCTCGATGCCCTTGAGATCAACCGCTTCGGAAAGCCGTTTGAAAAGCAGATCAAGCGCGTCGAGCCACATCCTTGGATCGGCGTGGACTTCACCGTTTTTCCCGCCCGGTATGAAGCCGCTGGAAGCACCGTAATCCGGCAGATCCATACCGAAGTTTACCGAGCAGCTAGCGGCGATTTGCCCATTCGCCGGATCAATGATGACGGCGCTCAGGGATTGTGTGGATGAATCGAGTCCAAGGAACATGCGCAGAGTTTTCGGTGAAGTCCGGATCATTCAAGCACAAACAAAATAAGGGCGGCTGCCGAAGCAACCGCCCTTTGGATTGTTTAACTCGTAAACTTCAGATTAGAAGCTGACGGACAGCATAGTGCCGGCGACGAATTCATTGTCGTTTTCACCGTATATGGTATCAACGTCGTCGCTGAGGCTCCAAGAGTTCGCAATGAACGGTGAGACGGTTGCGGTTGTGGTGAACGCCCAGTCAAGTGCGAGCTTGGCAGTGAGATGCCCAACTTGGCCTTGTTCGGCAAGATAGCCAACGGCTACCCCGGTGTTGAGAGTGACGCATGGGCTGAGTTCGAAACCTTTGCTGGCTCCGAGTTCGGTGTAGCCATCGTTGTCGGTCTCGATGTCCCAGAAGTAAGCCAAGGAGAAATCAACTCCGAAGAATTCCTTCGCAAGGGAGAAGTAAACTTCCTGAGCGTCGTCGATTTTCGTAGGGACGGGAATGAGACCGGCAGTGGTATCGTCGTTGATATACTTGATGTAACCGACCGCTGCAGTAAGGAACTCAAGGTCTTTGGAAACTTCAGCGTAGAGGTCAAGTTCTGATGTGCTGTAGCTACCAGTTACAGGTAGACCAGCCGGGGTAAGTGCGTCAAATGAACCGTACCAGGCGCCAGCGCTCAGGTCAAGGCCGTTCCATTCGGTGGCGACATCTACACCGACTTCAACTAGGTCATCCCCGAGGTCAAGACCGCGGAAGAGATAATCATTGGTGTATCCGGTGTGGAGTTCGTATTCGACTTCAGCCGAGGAGTTGCCAGCCACGAGGGCGGAGGCAGCGACCAAGGCACCAATAGTTTTGTAATAGTTCTGCATAGTGTTGTTGTTTTCGGTTGTTAGTAGCGTCCCTAGCTGATCCGTGCAGGCTTCAGAGAAGGATGTTTTGATGATCAGCATTCAGCATACCAAAGTTGGCTTTATGATAACAGCCGAGGGTATTATTAACCAATCCGTAGGATTTATCTACATAAATTTTGAATGAGTTTAACTTCTCGCGGCCGCAAATTTTTTGACACTGTTACGGGTTTCCTAAGGGCGGCTGGAGAAGGATTTTGACACAGAAAGGATGAGACCGGCAACCGCAAGGGATGTAGACCCATCAGAACGTAAGATTTTCCCAAAACGAAAAAGCCCTCATCCAGAGACTGGATGAGGGCAGATTGGATTGAGTACTAGGTAGGAGGATTAGAAAGTGAAGACCAGCGAGGCTGCACCAAGTACCGCCTCGGATTCGTCGCCAGCGAGATCTTCGGAATCAACAATACTCACTTCGTTTACCAACGCAAGATTGTCGGTGAAAGCATAATTATGAGCAATGGTGAACTTCATCGCATCAAATAAGGTTGGAATGATAGTACCAGCCACATCAACACCTGCTTCTGTGTAGCTAATACGGCCAGTGATAGAAGCGGATTCGCTGTAGGCATAGTTGGCCACAAGCAAGGCTTGCCAGATATCTATTTGCACTCCGGCAATACCACTATCAAATATTCCGTGGCTCAGTTCGGCACCAAGTGTCAATGGACCTGACTCGTAGGCAAGGTAGGTATTCGCCACCACAGCCTCCTCAGTGTTTACTTGGTCTGAATCTTGATAAGCAACACCCGTGAACCAACGGAGACCTTCCGCAAGCTGGATTGAGCCTGCTACTTCGAGTCCGTAGGAGCCGTTGTCGTCTCCACCGAAGCGATCATCATCTCCCGCAATACTATCTTGAAGAGACACCGCGAACATATTGCCGTTTGAATCATAGGTGTATTTCAAACCTTGGTTGTATCCAGGCGTAATTCCGATGTTAGTGGAGTCCAGAGCATTTTGTCCGGGATTAATATCGTGAAGATCATGGGCAAATGAGTACTGGTGAAGACCAGGACGCTCGAAATCTTCGTATCCTAGCATGCTGGCGTAGCGACCAGCAGTCAGGGTGCCGCCGTCCCATAGTTCGTAGGTCATGAAGGCCTGTTCTACGAGAGCACCAGAAGATTCATAAGAAGTATTCAAATCTTCGTGTTGAAGATCGATGCGGCCGCTAACGCGGTCGAAATTAAAGAGCCAGTCGATTTCAACTTCGGAAACACCGAAATAGTTATCGGACTCACTAACCCCGTTGTTTTCGTTCTCGTTCACCGCATAATCTGCGGTGACAAAGCCCTCGATGGACAAGTATTCATTGATTTTGATTTCCCCATAGGAGAAACCCGAGGCCGCGACTAGCGCGGTTGCGATACTGATTTGTTTTTTCATGTTGTTTTTGGTTATTTTCGGTTACTAGTCGCTGAATGGTGCCATCTATTTTATTTAAATGTCACACATTCTAGCCTTCGAAACAGTTCAGGGCTTATTAAGATAGCTCTGAACTGCTTGGAAATCTGGGGTTTGGAAATCGACGACGACTCCATTTTTGAAAGAAATTTTACCTTTGACCGCTGATGATGCGTCAAGAATGCCCACCTCGTAAAAATATACTAAGTCGACCTTTGGTTTGAGGGATTTGACGGATCTGGGCGGCTTGCCCAAGAGTTTGATCACGTCATCTGTAGTCATTCCGTTCTTGAGATTCTCCCACTGTTTCTGATCAGTCCATCGTAAATCCCTCCAAGCGCTTTTAGCAAGGATGTCCATGGTTGCCTGATTTATAGAAGAAGAGCTTGGCTTGATGGAAGCGACGTTGGATGGCTTTTTCTCAAGTGCAGCAAGACGAGCCTCAATAATACCCAGGCGTTTTTCGAGCGCGTTCACATTTTCGTCAGACTGCCCAATGGCGCCTATCGTGGAAGCGATAAAGAGCGCCGGCAGGTAGTTGCGAGCAAGTTTGTGTAGTGGCATTCGGATCGGTTCTTAAAGGTTTAAGAATATGAACGTCACATTGATAAGAAAAAAATGTAAGCAAGTCAATAGTAAATTTTGGGACTATTTACCCTAATTAATTTGGTGTTATTGTGAAGTGGCCTGAAAGCGACATGGAGCTACGCGCCCCACATCCCCACAAGCTTAGTCAGCTTGACCCCGCCTGCCCGTGTCCAGAACTAATCTTTTGGTTTGCCCAATTAATGAGGCGTAAGGGGGGGTAATTCGCTGATAGGCGAGACGCGATTGATAGAGCCTAGATACAAACGCGCGTTTTGGCACGGGGTTTGCTGATAGCCAAGATACTGCGCCAGCGCCGACTCTTCGGCGTGGGGTCAGCAGCAAAACATCCGACAACCCCGACCAAAATGACCAGAAGACATCCAATGACATGGCGAGCCCTAGCCCTTGCGGCGGCGGCTTGCTTCGCAGTGCCCCTCATGCCAATGACCAGTTACGGTCAGGAAGAGGCGGCTCCGGCGCCAACCGAAGAAGTGGCGGCTCCAGCACCAGCCGAGGAAGCGGCGCTACCCGCGGCCACAACCGAGCAACGCCTCGCCGACCTAGAGAGTTACTTCGGTAATATCGGCGTTGGCGCAGCAGGCGAAGATGCTTGGGATTCGAATATCGACGGCACCCCGGGTCCAGGTCACAACAGCTGGCTCATGACTTGCGCCGCATTGGTTCTTTTTATGACCCTTCCAGGCCTCGCCCTGTTCTATGGCGGCTTGGTGAGGAAAAAGAACGTCCTCAGCGTGCTGGCTCAGTGCCTTGGATGCGCCGGAATGGTCACCGTGATCTGGTGGGCCGTTGGCTACAGCCTGATTTTCGGAAAAAGCTTCAACTCGCCTTTCATAGGCGGAACCGAATTCTTCTTCCTCAAGGGAGTAACCAGTGCTCCTAACACCGATTACTGCTACTGGGTCTCCCAGAACGTTTTCGCGATGTATCAGCTGATGTTCGCGATTATCACCCCGGCTCTGATCATAGGCGCCACCGCTGAGCGCATGAAATTCTCCGCAATCATGGCGTTCATCTTTATCTGGATGTTCGTAGTTTACATCCCGATGGCTCACATGATCTGGGGCGTGACCGGCCTCATGAACGGTGTCTGGAACGGCGACGCCGCCATCCAGGCCATCGACTTCGCTGGTGGAACTGTGGTTCACATGACCTCCGGTTGGAGCGCCCTCGTGCTCTGCATTATCCTTGGTAAGCGCCTCGGCATCGGCAAAGACAAAATGTCTCCGCACAGCATGGTTCTCTGCATGATCGGCACCGGGATGCTCTGGGTCGGCTGGTATGGTTTCAACGCCGGATCAGCGCTCTCCGCTGATGGTGTCGCCGCAAACGCGTTCATGACCACCACACTCGCCGCCGGGACAGCCGGCTTCGTCTGGGCAATCATTGAGAAGATTCTCAAGGGTCACGCTTCCGTCCTCGGCATTTGCTCGGGTATCGTAGCAGGCTTGGTGGTAATCACACCCGCTTGCGGATTCGTTGACGCCACTGGCGCGATGATCATCGGTGTGCTTGCTGCCGTAGTTCCTTATATCTTCGTGATGTTCGTCAAGGGAGCCATTGGCTACGACGATGCGCTCGACACCTTCGGCATCCACGCCGTCGGCGGCACCTTGGGGGCCGTCCTGACAGGCGTCCTCGCCACCAGCGACGTCAATGGCAACCTCACCTCCGTCAACACCTACGCCGCTACAAACGGTCTGGACAAACTGGTGGCGAACGGTGGCCTTCTCGGCCAACAACTGATCGCCATCGGGATCACACTGGTGATTTCCGTAGTCGCGACAGCGGTTATCGCACTGGTCTTGAAAGCGGTCATGGGCTTGCGTCCAAGCGCTGAAGAAGAGACCGCCGGTCTCGACATCAATGATCACGGCGAAGAAGGCTACAACTACTGATTGATATCGGTATTAGAATAAATCCACGGGCGGTCTGGAAACAGGCCGCCCGTTTTCGTTTGCCCGCGCGGTGCTATTAGTTCGAAATGACCGCGATGAAACGTCCGCTCCTGCGCCTATTAATCGCCGCGTTGCTGGTTGGCCTGACGTTTCTTGCGGTGAAGCTGTGGACGGGGAAATACGATGGCGATCCCGACCCGCGCGCCCGTTTCCGCATTGAGGCTTCCAGCCTGAAGCGCGATGGCACTTATGCATGGCTTGAAATCCACCTTCGGAAAAGCGGCATACAAGAGCACGACATGCTCAAGCCTGTTTTCCTTGTCACCCCAGACGGGAGGGAGCACGAACCCGCCGATACGAGCTTCGCCGGTGCTCCGGGAAAAGGTTTAACCGATATCTGGTTTAAGTTCTGGCTGGAGGACGCGGCGCTTGAGGGAAAAATCGATCTCTGCATGAACGGTGGCACATTACGTGTGAAAACAAACGAAGGCGCGCCCGCGATGGACAAGAACGGCAAAGCGGTAATGAAATCCGCAGACTGGGAAAAAATATGGCTTGGCTTCTGATCGATAATTCAAACACCCGCACCAAG
>CAMAXN010000038.1 GCA_945862245.1 Prosthecobacter debontii | reverse complement strand
ACCCCTGGTCAAGTGAATGCGGGACAAAACCTCGGCGCAACGGGAGTGCAGGGTACCGGAACGCTGGCGATTGCCAACACGACGGCTTCCAGTCCGTTTTTGACACAAAATATCTTCCCGAAGGCCACGGCTGGGCAGACGGTATCGTTGACCCTCACGGGAACCCTCAGCTCTGGGACGATCAGCTCTATGAGTGTGGTGGTGCCCGCGGCCTTCACGGGATTGAACTTAGGTAATGTGACGGTATCGGGAACAGGGGCAGGCACTGCTGCGACTACGTTGAGCGGGTCGACCCTGACGATAACAGGGCTTGCGGTGGATCAGTTAAATCCGGCGACGGTCAACATCGCTGGATTGACTACCCCGGAAACTGCGGGTGATCTGACCAAGGATGGGAACTATCCGTTCACGGTGCAGACGGGGGTGGAGGGAAATCTTTCGCCGTTGCAATTACCGACTGTGACGGTAGTGACGATTCCGATCGCCAATCTCGGGGATGTGGATGCGAACGGGGTCTCCTTGGATGTGGGGAAGACGGTGGCCGTACAAGGTGTGTGCATGGAGGAGAATTTTAATTCTACTTCGAGCACATCGGCGTACTTGCAGAGTGGTCAGCCCAATGGAGTCCTCAAGGCGGGAATTAACATTTACTCCGGCCAAAGGAGTCTTTTTGTCCGTGGCAACGAGTATGTGGTTACAGGGTCTGTTTTGAACTATAACGGCCTGACGGAGTTAGTAGTAGCGGCGAGTAGTCAGGTGGTTCAACTGGGAACGGCGACTGAAGTCCCGATCCCGGTTACCCTGACCATTGCAGAGCTAACGGCTGCTCATGAAGCCTACGAGGGAAGCTTGGTCCGTGTGGTCGGTCTGAACAAGGTCAGCGGCACGTGGGCGTTAAACGAAAGCGGTGCGTTTCCGACTGGAGCTAATATCATTCTTGCGAATGGCGGGGTAGATTTAACTGCGCGCCTGAACGTCGGGAGTACCGCTTTAACTGAGCCGATCTATCCGGCGGCTATCACCGGGATTTATGGACAATTTGTGGCCTCGAGTCCCTACACGGGTGGCGGGCAGATTCAGCCGCGGGATCAGGCGGATATCGAGGATGGGCCCGGGTTAAGATTGACGTTTGCAGAATTTTTTCTTTATGAAAGCACCACCCTTCCGCTGGGTGGTACTCCTGTGAGTAGCGTGCTGACTGTGTCGAGGATCGGTGGCGGCACCTCAGGTGCATTGGTGGTTGCGCTTTCCGCGTCCCCCACTGGATTGGTTCAATTTCCCACAAGCGTTACAATTCCTGCGGGCGAAGAGACAGCAACTGTTACGGTCGAGGCGATCGACAATTCTGCGTTTAATACTGCTGGATTTACCAATGTCATATTGACTGCCTCTGCATCGGGCTCTGGTCTCAGCGATGGTTCTACGACAGTAATGATTTATGAAGATGAGGCTTCGGCTCCGCCTTCAGGCACCACCTACAGTGAGTGGTTGAGTGGGGCCAGTGCATCTGATGCGGCGTTCTTGGATTACGTCTTTGGGGCGGTGACACCAGGCACATTAGAACCGAGCCTGAAGCCATCTATTGCGGTTACAGGTGGAAATCTGGTGCTCACCTACTACGTAAGGCAGGGAACAGCAGGATTAACGGTGACGCCGAAAACAAGTACTGATCTAGCTGCAGGCACAAGTGGGTGGGTGACAGATGGTGTTACAGACATTGCGGTAGGTACGCCAATAACTGTGAACAGTGTCAGCGTTCAGCAAAGAACAGCAAGCGTTCCAGTCAGCGGAGCCAAAAAGTTCCTGAGAGTAGAAGCGGTCCAGCAGTAATTGGTTTAGTTGGAAGTTTAGGAAGAGCCCCGAGGCGAAAGTCTCGGGGCTGTTTCGTTTTTTAATAAAAGCGGCTAAGCAAGGGTTGCATAGATTAAGGGGCAGAAGTGTCGGTATATAATTCTAAGGTAGTCATGCCCTGCGTAGCCAAACGCGGGTAAGCAAAGCGGTATTGCAGGGGTGTCCAAGCATACGAGCAGTGGAGCGACGCAAGTGGGGCTAGTCAGCCCAATTCACCATTTTACAAAAATAGTTTTTCATCATGTCCTATGGATTATTCGAAAAGCAAAGTTGTATCATTCATTTCACATCTGTCCCACAGGGATGCTTAATTGAGGGAGTAAAAGCGGGCTGATGTTGAATCGAAATCCCTGCCACTCGGTAGGGTTTTTTGAGGAAAATAACACCAACTCGGGCCGATGTGGTCGCTCTCAAAAAAATGCTCAACCTCATTCCTCGCGGGCTGATCAACCGCCACGCCCTTGAAACCGGTGTGGAGTCAAAGGCCCGGAGTTTTAGTCTGCGGAGCCATCTTTCGTCGATGCTCTTCGCCCAGCTATCCCATACTATGGGACTCCCTTGTATATTCTCCGCCCCTAGTGTAAAAGCAATTTCCTATTAACATAGAAATTTCCTAGCAAGCATGCGTTGGCCGATTTATATTCCGTAACTTCTATACTTCCGCAAGTCACGTTGGATTGATCACCGACACCTAAGTGAACAATGGCGAACTCGGAAACATGTAGATCCAATTGTGCCAACTCTGAAATATATGCACGCATCTACGACGCCTCCGAGCTCGGCATTGAAACTGCAAAAACAACCGGCAAAAGCCACCATCCAAGACCGGGTGGGAGAATCAAGATGCGCACCCAAAACTGATTCCACTCCAAGTTTGCCAGCCTCAAATCTCCGCATCCTCCTCTCATGGATCCTCTTGGGCATCTCCATCCTCTCTGCACAAACCCAACCCTCCCCACAACCCATCCCCTTCGCCACCACCTTCGGCACCACCTCCTTCTCCACCCTCCCCTCCGGACTCATCACATGGAACGGACTCAGCGGTGACTCAATCAACACCCTCGCCAAAGCCGAATCCAGCACCCCTAACGGAAACGCAACCGTCTCCACTCAATCAGCACCCACCACAACCGGAGGCTCTCACGGACTCTCAACCAGCAGCAACGCCCGCTTCTACATCCAAACCAGCTCGAACACCACCAACGGAGCCAACCAACTCGCCCTCGCCCTCAACACCACCGGCCAAAGCTCCATCATCCTAACCTACGATCTCGAAGTCGTCAGCGCACAACCCCGCACCATCGGCATCGTCGCCCAATTCCGCATCGGCACCACCGGCCCATGGACCACCCTCACCCCATCTTCCGGCTCAAACCCATTCTCCCATGCGGGCGGCACTACCGGCATCAAATCCAATGTCTCCTGCCCGCTCCCTACCTCCACAGACAACCAACCCAACATCCAGATCCGCTGGGCCGTCTGGCGCGGCTCAGAAGGCGGAACCAGCTCTGGCATTGCCATCGATAACATCCAGGCATCCGCCACCTCCATCACCAACACCCTATCTCTCACCATCACCCTATACACCATCTCGGAATCCTCGGGAAACAACGCCGCACTCGCCACCATCACCACCGCCTCACCCGTCCCGTCAAACCTCGCCGTCACCCTCACCTCAGACGATCTAACTGAAGCCACCATCGCAACACCCGCCACTCGCATCATCCCCGCCGGCCAATCCTCCGTCTCCTTCCCCATCAACGCCGCCAACGACGATTTCTTCGATCAATCCCAAACCTTCACCCTCCAGGCATCCGCCCCCGGAACCACCCCAGTCACCGCCACCCTAACAGTCACGGACGACGAAGACTCCTTCTCCCCACCCCCCGACCACTATGCATCCACCCTCGGACTCGATGGCGATTCCCTCAAAGCCGCACTCCACCTCATCGCCTCCACCGGCCACACCCCCATCATCTACGGCAGCACCCTCGCCCCGCTCCGCACCATCTTCGCCGACCCTGCCGACTCCAACCGCGTCATCAGCATTTACTCAGGCACCTCCATCCACAGAAACGACGTCTTCCGCCCCGATGCCCAACTCGACCCCAATTTGACATGGTCCCGCGAACACCTCTGGCCAGACTCCTACGGACTCGACCCCGAAAACATCAACCCAGGCTCAACCAACGGCGATGCAGGCCCCGACTACACCGACCTCTTCAACCTCCGCCCCTGCGTCCACACCCTGAACTCACAACGCAGCAACCGCTACTACGACACCAGCTCCGGCGCCATCACCACCCCCCTCCTCGCCCCCCTCTGCTCCTACGACACCAACTCATGGGAACCGCGTGAAACCGAAAAAGGCGATATCGCCCGCGCCATGTTCTACATGGCCACCCGTTACGATGGCGGCGAGCTCCTCACCCTCGACCTCGAACTCTCCGAATCCCCATCCACCACCCTCGGCCGCTTCGCTAAACTCTCCACACTCCTCCGCTGGCACACCGAGGACCCCGTCGACCTCCTCGAACGCGAACGCAACCAACGCACCTTCACCCTCCAGGGAAATCGCAACCCCTTCGTCGATCAACCGGACTTCATCGCCCGCGTCTGGGTTTCCATCCTGTTAGACAAACTCACCGCCACCGTCACCGAAGGCGCCACCACCGATTCCTACACCATCGTCCTCGCCAGCCAACCCTCCGCAAACGTCACACTCACACCCACCCCATCCACCCCTAACCAAATCACCGCCTCACCCACCATCATCAGCTTCACCCCCGCCAACTGGAACATCCCACAAACCGTCACCCTGACAGCCATTGATGATCCCGTTTTCGAATCAACCCTCAGCCTCACCATCACCCACGACATCACCACCACCGATCCCCGCTACGCCATCCTAAGCGCCTCGGAGATCTCCGTCACTGTCACTGACAACGACCCCCTCATCCAACCCATCCCCCTCCCCGTCACCCACGGCGGACCATGGTCCCCTCTCCCCACCGGATTCCTCGGCACCGGCGCCGGAACCTACACCACCAGCCTCGCCGAAGACACCGCCACAGGCTCCGCCCGCTTCGATGACACCAACGATCAAATCATTATCGCCTTCAACAGCCCGCCCGCCCAGCTCTCCTACGCCCTCAGAGGCAACCTCTCCGGATCAAGCGCCACCGAAGGAACCTTCCTCATCCAACAATCCGCCGATGGCGAAACCTTCACCACCCTCCGCACCGTCACTAACAAAAACAACTCCGTCGAAACCTACTCCGACTCCCTCTCCACCACCACCCGCTACGTCGCCTTTCTCTATCAGACAAAAACCAGCGGCAACATCCAGCTCGACGCCCTCACCATCACCGCCGCCACCCTCACCCCATGGCAATCCTGGCTCAACCAATACCAACTCACCGGAAACGCAGCCAACGCCCTCGCCGATGACGACCAAGACTCCATCGCCCTCATCCTCGAATTCATACTCGGCGGCCACCCTAATCAACCGGACTCAAACATCGCCCCGCATCTGACCGGCGACACCACGGCACCCATCTTCACCTTCCTCCGCAGCGACGCATCACTCACCCACACCGACTTCACCGTCCAATGGAGCGACGACCTGACCAACTGGAACAACATCCCCATCCCCGCCACCTCCTCAGGAAATGTCACCGTCATCACCAACGGCGCCTCACCCGATGAAATCCGCGTCGCCCTCCCACCCGGCAGCCCTCGCTACGCCAGACTCGTCGCGACCGTTAAATAAGAAATTTCATGTTTTGATTCCTTTGGGATATGCTGATGTCGAATTTCACCGTTACACAAAACTAGAGAATCCCGCACCCTAGTGACTGATTCGCTAGTAACTTTAAAACTTTCTTCGAGCCGACGAGCCGTTCCTACGAAGCCGACCGACGCCAGTTTCCACTTCCACCTCCCCACTCGCGACGATGCACCCCGCGATTTAACCGCATAAACCGATTTTTCCCTTTGCAATGCTTTGTTGCTGTTGTATTCAAGCCGCCCGCCTAAAATGGTGGTCGTAGCTCAGTTGGTAGAGCCCCGGATTGTGATTCCGGTTGTCGCGGGTTCGAGTCCCGTCGATCACCCCACCTTTTTCCCCGCATCCGGCATGTCGCCGAGCACGGGGAAAGCGGTGAAAACAAGAAATTTCGCCAATGCAACCGCTGGAGAGCCGGATTCAATACAAGTTTCGCAATTCCCTTCTTTTAGCGGAAGCGCTGACCCATCCCAGCCTCGCTTACGAGTCACAGCGCCCGCATTTTGACAACCAGCGGCTTGAGTTCCTCGGTGACGCTGTTCTCCAGCTCGTGGTGACGGAAGCCCTTTTCCGGCTGTTCCCGGGAGCGGCTGAGGGGGATCTCACGAAGCTCCGCTCGCGTGTCGTCTCGCGGAGGGCGTTGGCGAGGTTTGCGATGGTCATCCACCTCGGCGAATACGTTCTGTTAGGAAAAGGCGAGGAGGCTACCGGCGGGCGGCGGCGTCTCTCAACTTTGGCGGATGCCTTCGAGTCACTGATCGGAGCCATTTATCTCGATACCGGTCTAGATGCCGCCAAAACAATGATCCTGCGCCTTTTCGAATCCGAGATCGAGGGCATGGTGGAAAGCCCCGACGAGCGCAATCCCAAGGGCGAGCTCCAGGAATTCCTGCAATCGCTCCATCCCATCGCACCCGTTTACCGTATCGTGGGCGAAAGCGGCCCCGACCACCGCCGCGTGTTTCAGGCGGAGGTAACGTGGCAGGAGAAACTACTGGCCTCCGGTAAAGGCAAGAGCAAGAAGGAGGCCGAGGCGCGCGCCGCCGCCGAAGCGCTGAGGACTAAAGGCTGGGAAGGGTGAGCGTAAGTTTTCCTACGGCTTGCTTGACCCGTTCGCCAGACGGGGGATAAAAGCCGCACGCGATTCCCGCAACGACCTATGAACATACACGAATACCAAGCAAAGGAGCTCTTTGACCGCTTCCAAGTGCCCAGTCCGAAGGGCAAGGTGGCCTCTACTGCAGAAGAGGCGGCGGCAGCGGCAAAGGAGTTCGCCGGCGCGAAACTGGTCATCAAGGCTCAGGTTCATGCGGGGGGCCGTGGTAAAGGTCATTTCAAAAACGGCTTCCAAGGCGGCGTGCATCTTATCCAAAGCCCAGATCAGGCGGCTGAGTTCGCTGGCAAAATGCTCAACGAGACCCTCGTCACCGTGCAGACCGGTGAGGAAGGCCGCTTGGTGCGGAAAGTGATGATCGCCGAGGCGGTGGACATCACCCATGAGTATTACCTCGCCATCCTCATGGATCGAGCCACCTGCGCGCCGATCATCGTCGCCTCCACCGCGGGAGGAATGAGTATCGAGGACGTCGCGCACGACACGCCGGAGAAAATTTTCCGCCAAGTCGTCCACCCAGTTCTTGGCCTGCAAGCATATGAGATTCGGAAAATTTCCGCTGAGCTGAGCCTCTCTGGAGACATCGCCAAGCAGTTCGGGAAACTTCTTTCCAACCTCTACAAACTTTTTATTCAGTGCGATTGCTCGATGCTGGAGATCAACCCGCTCGTCACCACTCCCGACGGCCGCGTGCTGGCGCTTGATGCGAAGTTCGGCTTCGACGACAACGCCCTTTACCGCCAACCGGACATCGTCGCGATGCGCGACAAGGAAGAGGAGGATCCCCGCGAGGTTGCTGCTTCGGAATACGATCTCAACTACATCGGCCTTGATGGCAACATCGCCTGCCTCGTAAACGGCGCAGGTCTTGCTATGGCGACGATGGACATCATCAAACACTACGGCGGCGAGCCAGCGAACTTCCTCGATGTAGGCGGCGGTGCTTCCAAAGAACAGGTCACCGCCGCGTTCAAAATCATCCTCGGTGATTCTAATGTGAAAGGCATCCTCATTAATATTTTCGGCGGTATCATGGATTGCAACGTGATCGCCGAGGGCGTGATCGCCGCAGCCAAGGAAACTGGCTTGCCGATCCCACTCGTCGTCCGCCTCGAAGGCAACAACGTTGAGATGGGCAAAGCAACTTTAGCCGCCTCCGAACTCAATATCGTCGCCGCTGACACCATGGCCGATGGCGCACAGAAGATCGTGAAAGCGGTTGGCTGATACTCATAAAACCGAACCTAAATTTTACTAACTTTCCCCAATGGCTATTCTCATCGACGAAAATACAAAAGTCCTCGTGCAGGGCATTACCGGTGCCTTCGGCGCACGCCACGCCCAGCTCTCCCTTGATTACGGGACGAAACTCGTTGCCGGTGTCACACCCGGCAAAGGCGGGCAGAAATTCGCAGACGTTGTGCCTATCTTCGATACGGTTTCCCAAGCAGTGAATGAAACCGGAGCTACGGCTTCGGCGATCTTCGTTCCGCCACCGTTCGCGGCCGATGCAATACTTGAAGCAATGGACGCCGGTGTGGAACTCATTGTTTGCATCACAGAAGGCATCCCAGTCATGGATATGATGAGGGTGAAACACGCGCTCAAGGGCTCAAAGTCACGCTTGGTTGGTCCGAACTGCCCCGGCCTCGTTACACCGGGTCCCGGGGAGAAAAGCCATGGCGGCTGCCGTATCGGCATTGCACCCGGATACATCCACAAGCGCGGCAACGTCGGCGTCGTTTCGCGCTCCGGCACACTCACCTACGAAGCCGTTTTCCAACTTACACAAATGGGCTACGGCCAAAGCACCTGTGTCGGCATTGGCGGCGATCCAATTAACGGCACCAACCATCTCGATGTGCTCGAAATGTTCAACAACGACCCCGAGACCGAGGCTATAATCATGATCGGCGAGATTGGTGGCAACGCGGAGGCCGAGGCTGCCCGCTGGGCTAAGGATCATTGTAAGAAACCGATTGCTGGATTCATCGCTGGTGCCACCGCGCCTCCCGGCCGCCGCATGGGTCATGCTGGAGCCATCGTCGGTGGCGAGGAAGACACCGCCGCCGCAAAAAAGAAGATACTCGCTGAATGTGGTATCGTTGTGGCCGAAACGCCCAGCGAAATGGCGTCCGCACTGATGAAGGCTTGGGGAAAATAAAGTGGCGGCGGATTGCTGGCGCATCAACTGACAATGAAATGCGTCGCATTCACTGCCAACCGCCGCCGAGCGCACGATAGGCGAAGACCACGGCGAGAATTCGGTCGCGGCGAGCGTCAGCAAGTTCCAGTTCCGCGCTGAAGAGGCTCCGCTCCGCATCTAGGACTTCAAGGTATCCGGAAGCCCCACCTTGGAAGCGGTCAGTAGCGACCATGGCGACTTTCTGATAGGATTTCACCAAAGCGCTTAGCTGGGTGGTGATTTCACCCATTTTTATATGGGCGTTGATCGCATCCGCCGCCTCACGGAATGCCTGCTGTGAGGCTTTGTTGTAGTTGACAAGAGCTTCCCCGGCGCGAGCCCTTGCTGCATCAGCTCGCGCCTTGCTGCGCCCGGCATCAAAAATAGGGCCACTAATACTTGGCCCTATCGAATAGGCAGTGGAATTGCTCTCCAGTAATTTACCAAAATCACTGCTGATCATACCTCCAGTCCCCGTCAGGGAAATATTAGGTAAACGCAATGCATCGGCGACGCCGATTTGCGCCACGGCAGCCTGGTAGGATTGATTCGCGGCGGCAAGATCCGGGCGACGACCCAACAGGGAAGAGGAAAGACCCCCCTTGATGTGCAGCGAGTCTTCGAAACTTTCGAGGCTACCGCCGCGAACAACACGACTTGGATATTCGCCAAGCAAAAATCGTATTTCGTTCTCTTTTTCGGTGATCGCTTTTTCAGTGATCGGAATCGCTGTCAGCGCCTGACCAAGCAAGGCCTCCGCCTGCCCAGTCTCCAGCTCGGATCCGAGACCTCCTTCTCCGCGCGCTTTCACAAGATCGAGTGACTCCCGCCGGCTCCTTACCGTGCGTCGGGAAATAGTTAGTCGCTCATCGAGGTTTTTCAGCTCAACATAGGAAGAAGCGACAGCCGCCACGAGGCTGGTTTGCACTGCGTCGCGTTGGTAGTAGGCGACAAGCAGTTCCGACCTCGTGGCCTGATTGCTACGGTGTATGCCGCCCCATAGATCGAATTCCCAACTGAGAAGTCCTGTTAGATTATACAATTCCGAGCTTCGGCCCGCACCGGGCATTACCTGCACGGCGTTAGCAGAGCCGTAATTTCCCATACCACCGGCGCTACCATTTAGCTGGGGAAACCAATCGGAGTTCGCGGCGGCGGCCTGCGCGCGCGCCTGCTCAATACGATATGTGGCGGCAGCGAGATCGGGATTGTTTGCGATGGCGCGCTCAATGAGTTTACTGAGCGTGGCATCAGTGAACACTTTTCGCCATGCCATGTCCCCGAAGGATGCACCGTGTGGCGCGGAATCACTACGAATCGCTCCTGGCAGTGCAATGTTGGGATTGCCAGGTTCAGGCCCCAACACGCAGCCGCTGAGAAGTATGGGACTCAGAATGATTGTAAGCGATTTCATGCTGTTCTGTTTCGCTCCCAAGGCTCGGGTAGGCAAGCATTAGCATCGGTCTGTCCAGATTTGGTATTGGTAAGTGGGATGCCTGCCCGAGAGATGGTTTCACGAAATGTATACTCAATTTCAGATCATACAGTGGGTTGGATCGTCCACGGGTTTCAATAACTCGAACAGCTTGATACGACTTCTTATCCCATTGATCGCGTGCTTGATCCCCATCAGCTACGTATACTTCTAGGAATTCGCGGACTGAAAGAAAAAGGCGAGATGGTCGGACCATGCTGCTCTGCATCGGCATGGCCACAAGATAAATAAAGGAATAGGTAAAAACCTAGGTCTTAAAATCTCGCGTTTGAAAGGCGAGCCAGCCGACGGTGAACAGCGACGCATTCAGCCCTAATAGGAACGCGTAGCTTTCTATGATCTTCGGCCATGAGATGTGTTGCTCCATGAAAAAAACCCAAGCGCTCATCCGCCAAGTGACGAACCAGCTTTCGTAGGGTTTGAAGAACGGGAAACCTTGCAGGATCATATCCACAAAAAGAATGGTGAGCGTGATGATCGTCGCCGCCGCAGGCTTGATTTTGAAACAGGAAAACATAAAAGCAATCGACGAAAGGGTGATCATGCTGATGCCGATCCCGCCCGCCGCAAGTACCAACCGCCCCGCACCCTCCCACCAATCTGGATACGCGGCGAAAACTTTCATCTTCGGCTCCATCACGAATAATCCGCCCTCCCATCCCACCGCCGCCACCGCCATCGCATAGCCGCTGACGCCGACGAAAAACACAAAGCTGAACGTGTAGAGGCAGACCGCCGTGTATTTCACCGCCAGCAGCCGCAGCCGGGTGATCGGGCGCGCGAAGACCATACGCAGATTCCCATCCTCGTTTTCCTTCGCTACGATATCCCCCGCCACCAGCGCGAAATAGATCGAGCCAAGCAAGAACATACTCAGCAGCATGATCGTGAAAGTGATCGTCAATGAGCTGTAGTAAGTGCCGAACTCAAGGCCGTTTCTCTCCACTAGACCGCGCATGTGTTGTTGGCTCCTCTCCAGCTTGTAAACCGCGAGAATCACCGCTTCCATCACAAGGAACGCCCCATAACCCATCCATGTCCGCGGCCTTGCAAAAAGCTTGCGGAGTTCACCCCTAAGTTGTTGGAAAAAGATCATCAGTTTGGGCTGCCCTTCCCGTCGAGGATTTCCATATACAAATCTTCCAGCGAGCGACGGATGCGGGCGAGCTCCCTGACCTTCACGCCCGATTGCACGAGCCGCTCGATGATTTGCGCGGGATCGATAGCAGCAGGAAGCGAGATCCGGTTCGGTGCGATGATTTCCCCGCCCAAGCTGCGGACGATTTCCGCACCTTTTTCCCATGGCTCCAGCGTGACTTGATAGCACGGAATCCCGTCCCGGAAACTATTCACCGATCCCTCGAAAACACGCTTCCCTTCGCGCAGGATCGCCACGCGATCGCACATAAGCTCGACCTCGGCGAGGAGGTGGGAGTTAAAAAGGACGGTCATCCCGCGTTCCTCACGGAGCTGTAGGATGAAATCGCGGAACCACTTGATTCCCTCGGGGTCGAGGCCGTCGGTCGGCTCGTCCAACAGAAGTAGTTCCGGTTCCGGGAGCAGCGCCTGTGCGAGAGCGAGTCGCTGCCGCATACCGTGGCTGTAGGTGCGAACTTTCGAAGTGATCCGCTTTGTCAGGCCTACACGCTCAACGACCTCACGCGCCGCCTTTGCATCAAAGCCGCTGGAGTAACCCATCAGAATTTTTAAGTTCTCCCAGCCACTCATGTAGTCATAGAACGCGGGTGCCTCGAAGATCGCACCAACCTTACGCAGTGCCTTGCCGCGGTTTTTCTGGACGGAGACACCGTCGATGAATACCTCCCCTCCGTCCGGCGCGACCATGCCGAGTATGATGCCAAGCGAGGTACTTTTGCCCGCGCCGTTGTGGCCGAGTAGGCCGTAGATCTCGCCCTTTTCCAGCTTGAAGGAAACGTCACGTAGCGCGGGTTTACCGCCGAAGGCTTTAGTTAGTTCACGCGCTTCCAGCATATCATTCCTGTTTGTTGCTTGTGACGAAGCGGGCTTTGTTTGAACTACTGGAGTCAGCATACAAAAAGTTCGTGCCGCTCGGGTGCCAGCTCTCCTTGTCGCTTATCAGCGGGATCAGCTCCGGCCTGTCCTCGATGCCGAAAAATGCAAGCTTGGTGATGTGAAGGCCGTTCTGCGTAATGTTCCAGTTATAGCTGCTGCCGGTTTTTGCGAACTGCTCCTTATCGGCGGGGCAACGGAATACTTCCTGGCTTCCGATGTATGGCATCAGCACGGTTTCGAGAACCGGTTCCTTCGAACTTTTACTATCTCGTCCAAGGGCGAGGACGGGCAGGCGCTGGTTGTTGTCGGAAAGATAGGCCTGCAGACCGGCACCGATTTGCCGGAGGTTTCCTAGGCAAGTGGCCTCCCGGCTTTTGGCAATCATCGAAAGGCTCACTGGATAAGCGATGCCGGACAGCGCTGCGATGATCGCGATGACGACCAGCAGCTCAGTGAGCGTGAAGCCAAGGAGGGGCTGCCTTCGGCTACCCGGCTGCAATGGGAATGGCTCGGCTTGCCGGGCAGCCGAAGGCAACCCCTCCTTGTTGGTATTTCTCATCGTGGCCCGAATTCGTTGCCCCTAAGTCCTTGCATGACCTCGTTCATCGCCTCCATCAGCGGTGCAAGATCGAGCTTGGTGTCGGCGCTGGCTTTGTCGAAATAGGCACGCATGCCCTCCTCGCTGATCTTCGTTAGCAAGCTCTCATCCAGTTCCTTCGCACGTGCCATCTCTTCCTCGGTGCGTCCATTCTGGATTTCCTTTAAACCTTTCTCCACAAAACTCTTCCGCTGCTCCTCCGGCATCTGGTCGAGCGCCTCCATAAAACGGCTCATCGACTCCACAATGGTCAGGTCAATGAACAGGTTCTTCTCTTTCGTGCTCAGCTTGCGAAAAAAATTCTCGCCCGAGCGATTGTTGCGGTTCTTCTCGCGCTCCGCGAAATCGAGTTGGTTCACCATATCCGCGATGCGCCGTAATTCTTCTTCGCGCTCCTTCGCCGCTGCCCCGGCTTGCGGGCTCTCCGACCAATCCTCGAACTTCAATTCACGAATCTCACGGTCGATGAGCTCAGCAGTGATTTTTTTCGATGAAGCGAAAGAGCGCACACCTGAGACCACCGCCCATACCACGATCAGAACTGCTATTCCTTTTAGAATTACCGCCTTTTTTCCACTCACAAGCCGAAGCTAGACCCACTAGGCAACGGCGCAAGGCGAGGTTTTGTATTTTCGTGAGGGCAATTTCAGCTCGACCCGATATCGCTTACCTCGTTTCCTTTTCCTAGCCCATGCCCCTGCCCATCATCCAATACGGCAATCCCATCCTACGCCAGCAATGCCGCCCTGTTGAGTTAGTCGATGAAAGCATCCTCACGCTCGTGGCAGAAATGCTTGAGACGATGGTCGATGCGAATGGGGTAGGCTTGGCCGCCCCACAGGTGGGTAGTGATTTGCGCCTCGCGGTCATTGATGTCTCGCACGATCCCGAATGCGTGTCTTACCTGAAAGTGAACGGTGAGGACGCGGAACTCGGCAACATCATGCCGCTCATTTTCATCAACCCTACCTTGGAATACGGCCAAGAAAAGGACATCGCCTTCGAGGGCTGCCTAAGCATCCAAGGAATCCGCTGCGAAGTCCGCCGCCCGATGGATGTGAAAGCGAACTTGCCGCAACTGGACGGCTCCACGCTCGTTCTCGAGACAGACGGATTGCTCGCTCGCGCCTTACAGCATGAGATTGATCATCTCAACGGCATCCTATTCACGGACAGGCTCTCGGCCGTCGGAAAAGTCAGCGTAAAAAACCGTCTCAAGCGCCTGTTGACGGAGAGACCTGCGTGACTTTCACGTGATCCCGCTAAAATTTTTCAAAACAAACTCTCCGCTACTACCTCGACCTCGCCGAAGGGCAAATCGGATAACATCCCGTATCCATCGAGCCGGTATAGCCGCGCCCGCATCGTGGCCGGGCTAGACATCCCGCAGAGAAAACGAGCCATCTGCCTTGGTGTGCCGAGAGCAGCGTGTTTCTTATCCGCCAGGGCGCGGATATCTAACAGCTCGCGCGCCGCGATTTTCCGCGGCTTGGAAACTTTCAGCTTGGTCGGCGCGATCCCCCGGCAACGGTCGCAGTGACCGCAGGGTTGCTCCATCTTCTCGCCGAAATGTCGAAGCAGCGTGCCGGTCAGGCAGCTCCTCGTCGATGAAAGAGCCAGCACTTTCTCAAGGCGTGCGAGATCGGATACTTCTCGTTCCCTGAAACCTGTCGCCATCGCCTCCGCGAGTTCGCGCATACTTTCCGGCTCCTTTTTCAAACGGTAGGCCTGCCGCCAGTTCGATTTTTTCAGGGCAACATCGCCAGCTGCCTCCAGATCTGAAATGAGATTCCGCAGATCCGCCGCCGGAACTCCCAGCCTCCCCGCCGTTGCCGAAATCTCCACCCGCAACCATTTCCACTCAGCATCTAGCTCTGCGAAAATACCTTCCAGCGTTTTCCTCTCCTTCGCCGGGCGACCTGCCAAAAGTCGATCCAATGGCCGCAACAGCTTAATTCCGAAGCGGTCGAAAAAACTCCCGCTAGCCTCGATGATTCCTTCCATTTCTAGATAGGCGAGGATCGTGGAAACGACGGTCTGGCGGATGTCGCAGGTCGACGCGAGATCATATAGCGAGACATCGAAGTCCCTGCCGAGTTTGAGCACGCGCTCTAACAGGTTACGCACGGCACGATCGCTAGGTGTATCGGAGAAAATGAAATTCTCCAGCGTTGTCCGGTCATCGCCACAGGCAAGCCATTCGCAGACGGCGGGCTGACCGTCGCGCCCCGCGCGCCCGATCTCCTGGGTGTATCCTTCTAGGCTTTTCGGCATGTTGTAATGGATCACCGCGCGGATGTCCGCCTTGTCCACGCCCATCCCAAAGGCGATCGTCGCAACCACGGTATCGACCGCGCCACCCATGAACTCCTCTTGGATCTCGCGCCTCAACTCGCTCCGCAAACCCGCATGATAAGCCCTCGCGGAAAGGCCATGTTTTGAAAGAAACGTCGCCACCTCCTCCGCCGTTTCCTGCCGCGTCACATACACCACAGCCGGCGAGCCGTGTGTTGCGAGCCGATCTAACAGAAGCTGCTTTCTCTCCGCAACTTTGCACGGCGTAATGCGCAGATCGAGGTTGGGACGGTGGAAACTCAGCTTCACCACATCCGCCTTCGCGATGCCGAATCGCTTGCGAATATCCGCCTCGACCTTCGGCGTCGCCGTGGCGGTGAGAGCCAGCAAGCGCTTCACGCCAAGCTGTTTGCGGATCTTGCCGAGCTTCAGGTAGTCGGGCCGGAAATTGTGACCCCATTCGGAAATGCAATGCGCCTCGTCCACCGCGATCATCGAGAGCGACACGCCTTTCAGTAGTTTGCGAAATTCCGCGTTACCGAGTTTCTCCGGGGAAACGTAAAGCAGTTTCCACTCGCCTCGCAGCAGCCTCGCGACAACTTCGCCGTATTCGTCCGCCCCGAGCGTCGAGTCCAGCCGTGACGCCGCGACTCCTTTCGCGACAAGGCGATCCACCTGGTCTTTCATCAGCGCCAGCAACGGTGAGACAATCAGCGCCGTCCCCTCCAGCATCAGCGCCGGGAGTTGGTAGCACATGGATTTTCCACCTCCTGTCGGAAAAATCGCCAACGATGACCGCCCATCCAGCAGCGCAGCGATCACTTCCTTCTGCCCCGCCCGTAGCGCGTCGAAACCGAAAACCTCTCGCAGCAAATCCTTCACCGCCGCGATTTCTAGCAGTCCCGGGAGCCGAAGGAAATCTCTTCCCGCACGAATCTTGCAAGCCCATGATGCGAACGCACGTAACTGCAACCACTATGAAAAAACTTTTCCTCATCGGCATACTCACCACTTGCGCTGCCTTAGCAAAGGAGCCCGCGAACGTTCCCGCCGAGATGGCCGCTGCTGCGAACTCATTTCTAGCATCGCTTGATGAAGCAAAGGCGAAAAAAGCCACCTTTCCCTTCGCCGCCGACCAGCGCGAGAACTGGGGCTTCGTTCCCCGTGATCGCAAAGGCCTGGCGCTGGAGGAACTCGATGAGAAGCAAACCGCCCTCGTCCGCACGCTCCTCAAAACCGCGCTCAGCGATCCCGGCTTGGAAAAGGTTGATGCTGTGATCGCCCTCGAAGCGTTTCTAGGAGAGATCGAGAAACGCCCGGACTTCCGCAATCCCAAAGCCTATTTCACCTCCGTCTTCGGCGAGCCAAAAGCCGGCGGCACATGGGCATGGCGCTTCGAGGGTCATCACCTCTCGCTCAACTACACCGTCGTCGATGGCAAGACGGTCGTCGTCACGCCCTCCTTTTTCGCGGCGAACCCTGGCGAGGTCACCATCGATCACAAGATGAAAGGCACGCGACCTTTCCATGCCGAGGAAGACCTCGCGCGCGCCCTAGCCACCACGCTCAAGGAAAGCGGGAAAGCCGTAGTCTATTCTGAAAAGCCGCCGGAGGACATTCTCACCGCCGAGGATCGCGCGGTGAAGCAACTGGAACCTGTCGGTATGAAAGCCACGGAAATGACCGCCGCCCAGCAGCAAGCGTTGAAGGAACTCATCGCCGTCTATGCGAACCGCCACCGCAAGGAACTCGCTGAAGCTGACATCGTGAAAATCAGCGCCGACATGGAGAACCTCCGCTTCGGCTGGGCTGGTGGCCTCAAGCGCGGCGAGCCGTATTACTACCGCATCCAAGGGACTACGTTCCTAGTAGAAGTCGCCAACGTCCAGAACAACGGCAACCACATCCACGCCGTCTGGCGCGACAGCGCCAACGACTTCGCCCGCGACCTGCTGGGCGATCATGTGGGCCATGATCATTAAAAGAACATGCCTGAAACTCAACAAGCAGACGAAGAGGAATGGGTCGATGTCGCCCGTTTTCCCAACCTCGATGAAGCTCATGAAAATGCCCTCGTCGCGTTGGCGATGGGCGAGGCGATTCGTGTCGATCACGGGGACGTTCCCGGCGAGTTCGAGCTGCGCGTGGAGCCTGCCGCCGCGCCGCGCGTGACTGAGGAGCTGCGAGAATACGCCGCCGAGTCCGAGGTGAAACCGCCGCGGCCGCCTCTCTTTTCCCAAAGCTGGTCACATCATCCCGCCGGAGCGTTTCACTACCTCGTCTGGGCTACCATCTTGCTACTTGTTTTCCGCCAACAATCGCAAGATCCCACGCTCGCCGATCGCTACGCCTCATCCAGCATCAGCCTAATTGCGAACGGCGAGTGGTGGCGTCCTTTCACCGCGCTTTTCCTCCACGGCGATGGAGGACACATCATTGGCAACCTCGCCAGCGGCGCGGTCTTCGGCGCATTAGTTTCGAAATCCATCGGCCCGTGGAAAGGCTGGGCGATGATCCTGCTTGCCGGCACTTTTGGCAACGCGACCACTTCATTGGTTACATACCCCGAGGCATTTCTTTCGCTCGGAGCATCCACCGCCGTCTTCGGTGCGCTTGGCATCCTCTCCGGCATCGGACTGGTGGAAAATTTCCGCGAGGAACTCCGCATGCCGTGGTTGCGCGTACTCGCCCCGCTGCTCGCGGGTTTGGTCTTGCTCGGCTGGCTTGGTGGCGCGGCACCGGGAGAGGGTGTCGATGTCTTCGGGCACGTCTTCGGATTTTCCGTCGGTGTGCTGGCGGGAGCAGCCTGCCGCTATTTTGATTCCGCCGAGGCGGCTCTCATGCGCCGACCGTAAACCATCTCAAACACCGGCGATGCCATCAGCGTCGTGACGATGGCCATCACTACAAGGATCGAAAACAGCGCCTCGCCGATGATGCCGTTCTGGAGGCCGATGTTGATAATGATCAGCTCCATCAGACCCCGCGCGTTCATCAGCGTGCCGACGGCGAGTGAGGTCGCATTGTCCTCTCCGTTGAGACGCGCGGCCGCCCAGCAGGCGACGCCTTTTCCGAAAATTGAAGCGATCAGGATCACCAGACCGACGAACAGCAAGCCCGGATCGACCAGCACATCCAGCTTGGTGTTTAGCCCGGAGAAGGTGAAGAACATCGGCAGTAGGAAAATCACGGTGAAGGGTTCAATTTTGCGGCGGATGTCGTCTGCGTAAATGCCACGCGGCATGGCAATCCCCAGAATAAATCCGCCGAAGACCGCATGAACTCCGATGATGTCCGCATACCAAGCCGACGCGCAAAACAGTGCCAGAGTGACGGCCATCATCGGTTGGGAAACTTCTCCATCCCTCTCTGCCTTGCGTCCCAGCCCGGCGAGCAGCTTTTTCCCCACCGTCAGCATCAGCACGCCGTAAAGCACCGCGCCGCCGATCGCGATCACCTCCGCGCCGATGCTCATTCCACCGATCTGCAGTGGCTGTGATGCTCCGAACGACGCCAGCACGAAGGCGAGCACGCACCACGCAGCGGCATCATCGATGGCTCCCGCCGCCAACGCGAGGGTTCCCAGTGGTGTGCCGGAAAGTCCCCTTTCCGAAATGATCCGCGCCAACATCGGAAACGCCGTAATTGCAATGGCCGCGCCAAGGAATAGCGCACCCTCGTGATATTTTACTTTCGGCGTAAAAATACCCGGTACATCGATCAGCCACAGCACCAGCAATGCTCCCAGAATAAACGGCACGATCATACCTGCCACCGATACGCACGCCGCGCTGCGGGCCCTTGACCGGAAGTGATCCGTGCGAAATTCCAGCCCGACGAGAAACATGTAGAGCCCTACGCCGAGCTGAGCTCCCGCATAGAGGATGCCGCGTGATTCCTGGGTGAAAATGAGCGCCGTCGATCCCGGCCAGATCAATCCTAAGAGAGACGGGCCGAGCATCACGCCCGCGATCATTTCCCCCACCACTTGCGGCTGCCCGATGCGTTTTGCGGCCATCCCCACCAACCGGCAAACAACCAGGATGATTGCCATCTGTAGGAAAAATGAAGTTGAGTTCGCGTTTATTAGCGGAGGGTAAGCGAATGTCTGCGCGAGGTAAAGATCCTAACATCCATGATTTTATCCCGTGCATCCCGGATGGCTCTCACACAAGAAGAATCACACCTTAATTACTTCAGGAAAACCTCGCGCGGCTTCGCACCATCGCCGGGTCCAACCACACCGCGTTGCTCAAGTATATCAACCATACGGGCGGCACGGGTGTAACCGAGGCGAAGGCGGCGCTGAAGCAGTGAAGTACTGCATTTCTGTTCCTGGCGCGCGACCTCGATGCACTTGATGATGAGCTCCTCGTCAGCTTCGGACACCTCGTCCGCATCGTCACCGCCGGCGGCATCGATCGTTTCGCGAATATCCCTTTCGTAGTTCGGTTTCGCCTGTCCGGCACAGTGAGCGACGATGCGCTCGACTTCTTCGTCGGAAACGAAAGCCCCCTGCGCGCGCTCGAGTTTCGCGGAGCCGGGCGGCAGGTAGAGCATGTCGCCCTTGCCAACGAGCTTGTCGGCTCCCTTTGTGTCGAGGATAACGCGGGAGTCGAGCGCAGAGGAAACTTGGAAGGCAATGCGGCTCGGGATGTTTGCCTTGATGATGCCGGTCACGACATCCGCGCGGGGTGTCTGTGTGGCGATGATCAGATGAATGCCGGCCGCGCGGGCCTTTTGCGCAATGCGGGCGATGCACATTTCCACATCCGCCGGCGCGGTCTGCATGAGGTCAGCTAGCTCGTCGATCAGCACAACGATGTAGGGGAAACGGTCGGGGATTTCATCCTCCTCGATCTCCAGTTCCTCGAAATCCGCCTCGGGCCCGAGATCGCCGTCCTCCAGCGCGGCGGCAATGGCTTCGATCTCGTCGAGGTCGGCTTCCGGCTCTTGAACTTGCGGAATGGCATCGGCCGCTTTCTCATCGCGCGGGCGATTGTTAAAACCATCGAAGTTCCGCACGCCTATTTTCGCGAAGATCTTGTAGCGCTTCTCCATCTCGTTCACCACCCACTTAAGTGCGGCGACGGTCTTTTTCGGATCGGTGACGACCGGTACGACCATGTGCGGGAGCTTGTTATACATCTGCATTTCCACGACCTTGGGATCGACCATGATGAAACGTAGTTCGTCGGGGCCAAACTTGAAGAGAATGGAGGCGATGATCGAGTTGATGCAGACGGATTTTCCGGAACCTGTGGCACCCGCGACGAGGAGGTGGGGCATGGCGGCGAGGTCACCGATGACCGTTTTCCCGTAAACGTCCTTGCCGAGCGCGAGCGGGATTTTCTTTTTCGCGGAGCGGAAATCGGGGTCGTGGAGCAGCTCGTGGAGCGGCACGGCGACCTTGCTGGAGTTCGCGATCTCGATGCCGACTGTGTCCTTGCCCGGGATGGGGGCGAGGATGTTGATGCGCTCGGCGCAGGTGGCGCGGGCGATGTCCGCCTCAAGCTGCGAGATGCGGGAAACGCGCAGACCGGTGGAGGGATAGATCTCGTAGCGCGTGATCGTCGGGCCGCGGGTGATGTCGCCGGGCGTAACCTCGATGCCGAAGGCTTTCAAGGTCGCAATGATCGTAGTTTGAATATCAAGTAGTTCGGCATGGTTCGCGGCCTCGGCCTCAACTTCAACATCATCCAAAAGATCAAATCCAGGCAGCTCGTAATCCTCGAAACCGGAGATCGAAAGTGATTGATGGGAAGGCTTTTTACGCTCGAAGGGCTTCGCACCGGGTTCCATCACGCCCGCTGCGCGGCGCTGGGAGGAGTCGATAATCTGCGGTGTCGGGGTCTCGCGGATGGCGAGTTCCTTCTGGCCGGGCTCATCGGTTTCGGCGCTTTTTAGGCGAGCTATCTCTCGCTCAATCCTACGCTGCTCGCGCTGGCGTTCGCGCTCTTGGAGGAGTTCCTTTTCGCGTGCCGCGGCGCGTCCAGACTCGGAGCGGCTTTCTTTCCAATCGTCGATTTTCGCCTTAAGCAAGCGATGGCAGCCTTTCACGAAATCGGCAGGCGACTGCGCAGAGAGCCAGATCATTCCGAGCACGTAGATGCCAACCGCGAGTGCGATGGTTCCCGGTTTCCCGATCAGCGGCATGAGAAGGGAGCCAGCGAGCGATTCTCCGATGACACCGCCCGGACGACCTTCCAAGTTGCAGTCTTCGACCCAATTCATGAAAAAGACGCCCGCCGCGTGAAAAAACACCGCGCCCGCGACAAGGGCCAGTGCTTGTCCCAGCGCCATCCGCGGCCAGATCTGGCCTTTGAAAGCAATTTTCATCACGCCGAACCAGATGAAGCCGACCGACAGAATCCAGCCCGCCGCACCGAATACAAGAATCTGCAGAAAAGCTAGGATGCCACCAACCGGCCCTAGCCAGTTCTCCCCACTTGCACCACCCTTGTCCGCGAAAAGGTCGAACATACTCCACTCCGGTAAGTCTGCGGGGCTGTAGGAAAGCAGCGACAACAGCAGGATCAGCCCGCCCGCCATCCAGCTCACGCCCGCGATCTCAGTGGACCATTTTTTCGGCTCCTCCGTTTGGCCACGCTTCTTATTGACTCGGTTTCCCATTATTTGTCGCTAAGGACAGCATCCCCCGACGCACCTCGCGGCGCAAGATTGTTTTATAGGCAAGGAAAATCAGGCGCGCTTAATGAAAAACGCTTCGGAACCTGTGGGAATGATACATGTAAAAGCCGGTCTGAGGTGAGTTCTTCTAATTCAATATACCCTGCGTACCGAATGGCTAAAATAGTGCTGGGTGAGAAGATCGGAGAGCGCGGCGAGTTGGTTTGCTAGTTTTTTCTGCACCGCGGCATCGTGCTTGGCGGGGTTTGCGAGTCGCGCGTCCAGCGCTTTCACTTCGGCGATGATGCGGAGGAAAAGGCCGAAGGTTTTGTCGCCAGGAAAATGTTCCGACTCACGGCGTAGGACAGCGAGCTGGAAGCCGACGGAGCGGGGCTTGCTGCGGTCGAAGAAGAGCAACTCGACCACGCCCTGCCAATCCGGCCTTGAGAAGTAGCGGCGGCGATAGGTCATCCCGAGGTTATCGAGCATGCGTCTGGTTTCCTGGGAAAGCGCACTTCGTTCATCTGGCGTCCAACTCTAAATCCTCACTGACATTTCAGCCCAGCAGGGACGTATCACACCTTTATTATCAAGCAACTCGTTCCACACTCCGCTCACAGGCGATTCCGCCAGCGACTGCGCCGGTCGCTGGGGAAAATCTATGCCTCTAGTTCATTTGCACCTAATCAAGCAGATACCGTGCGGATTCCAAAACTTATCTGTGACGAAAAAATGTTTCGACTAGGAAACTAAACGGGCGAAAGGATCATCCGGCTCCAAGCACTTTCGCCGTACCGGAAAATACCATGACGAATCGTATAATTGAGTATGCCAACCCTACGC
>CAMAXN010000037.1 GCA_945862245.1 Prosthecobacter debontii | reverse complement strand
TTTAAAGTTTAAAGTTTAAAATTTTCTCACCGCCATGGCCAATCTCAACAAAGTGATGCTCATAGGAAATCTTACCCGTGATCCAGAGTTGCGCCACACGCCGAAGGGCTCTGCTGTAGCCGACCTCGGCCTGGCCGTGAACCGCAAGGTGCAGGACGGTAATGGCGGTTGGAAGGATGAAACTACTTTCGTGGATGTCACCGTATGGGGTAGCAGCGCGGAGAACGCCCAGAAGTACCTCACAAAAGGCCGCGGCGTCTTCATTGAAGGACGTCTCCAGATGGATGTCTGGGACGACAAGGCCACAGGCCAGAAGCGCAGTAAGCTCAAGGTCGTGGCGGACAATCTGCAGTTCCTTCCAGACGGCAAGGGCGGCGCGCCCCGCCAGTTTTCAGAAAGCCAGTCAGGCGGCTATGACGGCGAATCGCGCCAAGGCGGTTCCGCCGCGCCTGCCGACGATTATCACGAAGAGGACGATATCCCGTTCTGAGTTTTTGCCCAAGTCCGAACCTATTCCGACTTGAGGTAGTAAAGCACGGCCATGCGGGCGGCGATGCCGTTCTCGACCTGGTCGTTGATGAGGGAGCGCTCGTAGTCCATGACCGCGTCGCAGAGTTCCACACCGCGGTTCACTGGGCCGGGGTGCATGAGGTAGAGGCCGCGCTTGCGGATCTCATCGAGGCGGGCGTTTGTGACTCCGTAAAGGCGGTGGTATTCGCGGACGGAGGGGAAAAAGGGTGCATGCTGCCTTTCCATTTGGACGCGGAGGAGATAGACGATGTCCGGCCCCCATTTCATGGCCTCGTTGTAATCGGTGAAGCGGGTGATGTTCTCGGGACCGTTTTTCGGTAACAGCGAACCGGGGCCTAGGAAGGCCACGTTCACGCCAAGCTTTTTCAGGATGCAGGAGGTCGAGCGGGCGACGCGAGAGTGCAGAATATCGCCGATAATGAGAACTTTTTTGCCGGCGGGTTCGGGAAACTTCTCCCTGATGGTGAAGGCGTCGAGCAGCGCCTGGGTGGGGTGGGCATGAGCGCCGTCGCCGGCGTTGATCACCGAGGCTTTGGTCTGCGCGGCGATCGCGGCTGGCAGGCCTGGGCGGGAGTGGCGGACGATGATGTAGTCCGTCCGCATCGCCTGCAGGGTCTCAACTGTTTCCCTAACAGACTCGCCTTTCGTGATCGAAGAGTGGTGCACATCGAAGCTCGTGACATCCGCCGAGAGGCGTTTCGCAGCGACCTCGAAGGAGGAATGGGTGCGCGTGGACGGCTCGTAAAAAAGCATGAGAACAGATTTCCCCTTAAGCGCGGGGACTTTTTTGACCGAGCGGGTGAAGAGTTCTTTGAACGGTACAGCCTGATCGAGAAGGAAATCGATTTCTTCCCTTCCTAACGATGCGATATCCAGCAGGTCTTTACGGGGCATTTTGGAAATAAGTAGCGTAGTGAAGCGCACCAAAGACAAGTGTTAGGAAAACTATGACAAAAAGCAAGGCTGCGTGATAGCGGGAGTGTGGTTTCCGCCAAGCGATATAAAGCAGAATGATCGTGGAGAGGGAGAGCAGCGCGGCCGGGGTGATGTAAAGGAAACGATGGTAGGCAGTGATGCCGGCGGCTAAGGCGAAAAGGTAGCCGGGTGCGTAGAGAAAAGGCGATGCGGTTTGGTTAAAGAGATGGGTGATAGGCTCCATGCTGCTCTGTTGTAACGCCGCTAAGGCTTCACGCTTGTCGATCTGGCTGAAGTCCCGCGTATCGAGGCGTAAACTTGGAAGCTCAGTCTTGTGCGTGATGGCAGGCGCGGGTGCGAGGGGCAGATCGTGCTTTCGGAAAGAGCGGCGGGGCTTGAGATCGTTCTTTTCAGCCGGCATAATCGGCGGTAAGTCGAGCTTGGCGATGGGTTCGACAGCTCTCGCAGCGGCTGGCGGCTGACTTTGCAAAGGTGGTGCCTGTTGAGCGGGTGTTGCGTCAGGTTCGGATGTCGGCTGCGGTATACCCAGTCTTTGTCGCAGGGCTACGATCTCCTCAGCGGTCTTTTTTTTCTGCGGAATCATAGGGGCGGGGGAGTGATGATGCGGACGATGTCCTCGCCATCCGTTCCCTCTAGGGAAACATAAACATGATCGAGTCGGTCGGTTTCTAGCAAAATCCCGATGTAATCAGCATGGATGGGAAGCTCGCGGTGGCCGCGATCGATCAGTGCGGCGAGCTGTACTTTGGCCGGGCGGCCGTAGTCGGAAAGGGCATCAAGTGCAGCCCGGATCGTACGGCCGGTGAAGAGGACATCATCGACGAGGATAATGTGGGCACCGTCCACGGCGAAGGGGATGTCGCTTTCCTGGAGCTTAGGGTTTGAGTGGAGGTGCTCGTAGTCATCGCGATAGAGCGAGATGTTGAGCACACCGAAATTCAGCTCGCGTTCGTCGGCGGACAGGAGGTTGAGTAGGCGTTCCGCCACCTCATCGCCGCGCGAGCGGATACCCACAAGGGCGATTGAGCCTTCCGGGTTCGCAGTGCGGATCGATTCGGCGAGCTTGGCGATACCCGCTGCGATGTCGTCCGGTGTGAGTGTGAGCTTCACGGATTCCGCAGTGTGGGATATCGCCTCGGGAAAATGAAGGATACCGATGTCGCGGCGACGCTGCAGCCCGGCGAAAGAGATCTTATTGGCGGCGGCGTGTGCGGTGGCAACGGTCGCGGCGCGTTCCGGCCCGGTGGCAACGCAGGCAAGCACACGCCCGCCATTTGTCAGCCATTCGTTGCCGTCGAGTTTTGTGCCCGAGTGGAAAACCCGTGCGCCGGTTTCGTCGAGACCGGAGATTAGATCGTCGGATCGCGAGCTTTCCGGGTAGCTATGTGAGGCAAAGATCACGCAGACCGACCAATCATCGGAAAAGGAAATGAGCTCCTTTTTCAACTCGCCCTTCGCGCCTGCGAGGCAGAAGGCTGCGAGGTCGCCGCTGAGAAGCGGCATCACCGCTTGGCACTCGGGATCACCGAATCGACAGTTATACTCGATCACTTTCGGACCACTTGGCGTAAGCATCAGGCCGAAGTAGAGGAAGCCCCGGTAAGGCAGACCTTCGTTCCGCAAGGCCGCGACAGTGGGGGCGACGATGGCTTCGTCGATGGTGGCGAGCAGATCACCGGAAATGAGTTTGCGTGAGGCTACCGCACCCATGCCGCCGGTGTTTGGGCCTGCGTCGCCATCGCCTAGACGTTTGTAATCCCGCGCTGGGGTAAGGATCATGTAATCGTCGTCAACGATCGCTGCGAAGATCGAAACTTCCGGCCCGGTCAGGCATTCCTCAACGAGCAAACGGCCAGGGCCAAAACGTTTTTCGGTGAAGACCTCGTTGAGAAAATCGAGCGCCGACTTTTCATCGGCACAGACGGCTACACCTTTTCCGGCAGCTAGTCCGTCGAATTTCAAAACCGTTGGGTAGTTGCCTGCGATGGCTGCCACGCATTCTTCCAACGTGGCGCACGCACTCGCATTGGCGGTGGGGATCATGTTGCGGATAAGGAAATCCTTCGCGAACTCCTTACTGGCCTCTAGCTGGGCGGATTCCTTCGGTGGCCCCCAGCAAGGGATACCGCTCGCTTCGCAGAGATTCGCGAGGCCATCGCCTGTAACGAGATAAGACTCCTCGCCAGCGATGCAGAGATCGATTCCGTTTTCCTTCATCCAAGCAATCAGCGAGGGTAGGTCAGAGGCGGTGGTCGGTTTTGCTATGCAAAAAATCGCATCGCTGCCCGGAAAGGAAAAGATTTCGGGCTTGGAGGGGGAGAGGGAGAGGGTATGGATCAGCGCGTGCTCCCGCCCGCCTTTTCCTACGACAAGTAGTTTCATACACAGAGGGTTCTCGGGGAAAAGCGGCGATTGGGCAAGGATGGAGATGAGGAACTGATGGTTTCCTTTTTCGTTAATCAAGCGGCAGCCGGAGTCCATCCCAAGCTACCTCCACCCTATCCGGCAGCCGGGCGGAAAGCTCCGCGTGGCCAAATTCATGGCTGATGTGGGTCAGCAGGGTTCGGCACGGCGAGAGTGTCCGGGAGATTTTCAGTGCCTCGTTTAACGAAAGGTGTGTGGAGTGCGGAGCCTCGCGCAGGGCATCAATGATCAGAATTTGTAGATTTCCTAGCAAAGCCATAGTGGCTTCAGGGATGCGTTTTACATCGGGCAGGTAGGCGGCGCGGAATCCTCTTTCCGTTTCGAAAAGGTAGCCCACGGTTTCCACTGTGCCATGCTCCACGGGCAGCGGGGTAATTTCGAGCCCGCCGATCCGGAACGCGGAGGTCACAAGCTTCGGGGCGGGCTTCACGTAACCACGGTGGGTGTTGTCGGAATTGAAAGCCCAGCCGAACATGCCTTTTAGCACATCAATGCATGCCGCCGTGCCATGGAGCGGCAGCGGCTCTTTTTTCCCCCAACAGAACGCCCTCAATTCGTCAAAGCCAACCACATGATCTAGGTGCGAGTGCGTGTAGAGAACCGCGTCGATGGAGCTGATTTTTTCCCGCAGCGCCTGCTCGCGCAGATCTGGCCCTGAATCTACTAACAGTGTAGTAGTTCCATCGGATACTATCACCGAAGAGCGCGTGCGATTGTCGCGCGTATCGATAGAGCGGCAGACATTGCAATCGCACCCAATGACAGGGACGCCAACGGAAGTGCCGGTGCCTAGGAAAAGTAGGGAGGATGCTGCGGCAGACATGGATTTGCCGATGGATGTTGCGAATGGAAAATCGAAAAGGTTGGGCAGAACTGATTCAACGGGTAGGTTTGTATGTCACTACTAGTCCGTCTCCGCTTCGCACAAGGTTGCCGGCAAAGTCACTAGCCGCAACAACCTGTGCCGCCGCCGCCACCGCAGCAACCGCCGGAGTTGGCGTTTTCGATCTCCTCGACGGTGGGCACACGACCCAACTCAAGGGTCATACCCACGTATTGATCAATGTCTTTTTGGATGCTTTCCAGCTTACGCTGTGCATCCATGAAATCCGCAGCGATACGGTTTTCGAAAAGCGCGTCGCGCGCGGCTTCAAAAGCCTTGATTTCCGCCGCGCCGAGTTCCACACCCGCGTGCTGCTTATGATGCAGTTCCTCGCCTTTCTCGTGGACGGACTGGTATTGCAACCTCGCTGAATCGTCGGCGAGGAAGCGCTCTACGTCGGCATGGAGCTTAAGAAATTGTGCGTCTTCTGCGATGGCAGCGCAGAGTTTCCTTGTTTTGGATACGATGGATGTTTTTTCTAAAAGTATACTCATAGGAAATACTTAGGGCTAGAACGCCTGGTGCGCAACCGAGATTTTCATCTGCGCCTAGGTTAGTGAATAGGGCAGTCCCACAGAATGCTGAATATATAAAAAACGGATAAAGAGAACGGGCGGTGTGAAGCGCTGCCAAAGAAAGGATTTTTTGAAGATTCGCTTGCAATGACCCGTCGGGCATCCTATCACCTGCGCCCACCCAAACCGGAAGGAAAAGCTCGGATGGCGGAATTGGTAGACGCGCTAGACTAAGGATCTAGTAGGGAAACCTGTGGAGGTTCGAGTCCTCTTTCGAGCACTTCCCCTTAATAATCAAGGGGTTACGGCAGCATCAACTGCCGAGGTTGACGGTGGTTCCAGTCTCATGAACGAGGCTGGTGCCCATCCTCGCCATCGGTGCCTTTGCCGGAATCCGCATGGCCGAGCTCGAACGACTCGACTGGAAAGCAGTGGATCTGGAGAGGAAGTTCATCGAGATTCGTGCCGGCCAAGCCAAGACCGCCTCCCGCCGCGTGATCCCCATCAGCGACAACCTCGCCGCGTGGCTCACGCCTCTGGAGCGAAAAGGGAAGATCGTCCGCACCAAGGAACTGCAAACCCATGTGCCCGCACTGGCCCGCGCCCTCAAGATGGAATGGCCGCGCAACGTGCTACGGCACTCCTTCATCAGTTACCGCATCGCCATCGTCCAGAGTGCCTATCAAGTGGCGCTGAAGGCTGGCAACTCGGCGACCATCATCTTCAAACACTACCGCGAGCTGACCACCGAGAGTGAGGCTGACAAGTGGTTCGGCATCCTGCCCAAGGACGGACAGATGGAGAACACGTTCCTATGGGACAGGCGGAAGAACCGGATCACCCTCAACGGCAAGCTCATCGAGAAGTGATCGCCCGTTCAATCCGCATGCCAACTCTGAAAAATGACGCGGAATGGAGCTGTGAGGGTTGACCATCTTGCCATCCCTTGTGCGGGCGGAACGTGCTCCTACGCGGCACTCAACGCTAAATCTGGGGGTGGGAATGGAGTCCCCTCATCCGTCAAAAAACCGTCACAAAAGAAATCTTGGCAAAGGGGATTGGATAGCCACGATAGTAATTATTTAATGTAGTTGTGAAATACCCAACCTCCATTTCCCCGCCCTCCAGTCTACGCCAAGGTTACGACAGGCAGGCCGATCCGACCCGATCGCTCTTTCAGGGCGCATCCCTCAGAAAGCAAATTCCTCGCAGTCAGTCAGTCAGTCAGGCAGTCAGGCAGGCAGGCAGGCAGGCAGGCAGGCTAAGCAAACTCCTAACAGCTATAAAACTTCCCACAAATTTTGCCATCTCATGGCGGTTGTTGCTGCTAATATTTTGCGTGTTTGCGCTGATGCAGCGGCTAGAGGCGCAAGGCATCCAGACGAGTATTAGCAGTATCACCAGTCCTACCGGCACGGCCACCGCTCCGCTTTACGTGATCGACTCTGATGCTGTTAACACGAATGTCGGATACACTAGGGAAACAATTAGCGGTGGTGCGACCGTGTCCTTCAATAACACCGGGATCTCGGCCCAAACCACCAGCTACCGCATTTCGGCAAGGCTACGCGACTCCGGCGGCACCGCGGTGATGGGGTTCACATACAGCGGCGGCCAGTCTGTGACTCTGGCCGCGGGCGCAAGCACAACGAAGAACTTCACCGTTCAGTTGGATCCCACCACCGACCTCGGTGCTGGGCAACAATACACCGTGGAATACAAGGTTCAGGCATTTTTTTTACCAATTTCTTCCTGGCTGGACACCGCTGCTGCCGCAGTAGGCAGCACCGGATTCACCGTATGCCACTTCGCCGATCTGCCAGAGAACACGGCCAACCACAATGCGCGCGGCTGGCTGCGCGCGGCCCCGACGTGGACGAAGACCGATGCCGTTTCGTCCGGGACCGGCAGCGTCAAACAATTCAGAGTCGAGGTTCCCTATTCTCTCGCCCGCTATGATGTCGGCGGGTCGTCCGCTACGATCCCTGTGCGCTTTACCGCCATTGTCACCGATGATCTAGGCAACGCGGTGGCAATGGAGAGCGGCGGACTCGGCACTTCTTCGTTCAGCCGCAACGCGTCGATTACCGGCACGCCCGACACGCCGCATCTCTTGAGCTCGGATTTCATGCTGTCGTTTTCCCCCTCGGTCCAACTCGACTCCGCGAACCGGACCTACCGCATCGCGGTCAAGTTCGAGCATCTCGAGACCCCGTCCACCTCTACCTACCGCGACAACGGCACCTCGGCTGCCACGTCGCTGCAGCGGCTGCTGCATTTCAACGGCCGGCTGTTCTTCGGCGGGGTCGCGACGACCTTCGATTCTGTAACCAACACGCCAGCAGCCGGTTCGACGGGTGCGAACTTCATCAACACGACGATCAATCCGCCCTCGGCGGCGATCACTGGTTTTCCGAATTACTCGGTCGCCGCGGGAGGCGATCTGGGCGTGCGACTCGAGAGCGACGGCGACGCGGTGCTGACCTCCGGCTCGCGCAATGTCACGGCGGCAAGCGGTGAAGTGGGCGCGACTTACGGCGGCGTGCGGGTCACCTACCCGGACACAATTATCAATGCGTCGGGAGCCTCCACGAACTCGACGATCGTTCACCTGCCGCAGGGGCTCAGCTACGCAACCAACGCCTCGACGGCCGATGGCCGCTATTCTTCCGAGATCGCGCTGGCTGCCCGTGCGCTCACTAATGATTTCAAACACACCGGCACCCTGAGCCTCGCCACTCCCGTCACCGCCGGCATCTTCGATGAAGCGAGGCCTATGCTCTACTCGGTGGGCAGCTTCAGCCTCTCGCAGGCCGGGTTGATAGAATTCAACGCCACCGCCGCGAGTTGGGCACACAAGACCGCGTACCGGAACCTCGACACGAACCAGACCGCGGGTGCGCACGCCACCCCCGACATGCAGTTCCGCCTTAGCAACGATGGCTATCTGCGGTACGCCCATCTGGCAGCGCCGAGGATAATCTCTTTCATCGCCGCCACTGACGGCAGCGCACGCATGCGCAGCGGGCAGCTCGATGTGGAGCCTGGCTCATACCAAACCCATTTTCCGAAAGAAACCACTGTGGCCTGGTCGAGACCCGGACGAATCACCATCACCGATGGCGGCATCGACCCCGCCAGCATTCTCGAAGGCGCCTCGAACTTAGTCGTAAGCTACGACGGTTCCTGTGAAAGCGACGCCTGCGGACCGCCGCCCGGTAGCGCCTTAGGAAACGTCACCCTCGCCCCGTTGTTTGAAAAATTCGGCTTCACCGCGGACGGCGGCATCCATGCCAACGCCTCAATGGTACCCGTCGACCTGCGCTGGGGTATCCGCGGCGATGGTTCGGTCGCCCACCGCACGGAAGCTTTTTCGGCAGCGGCGTTCTACGCGCCAGGCAACCAGCTGTACCAGTCCGACAACCCGTTAGCCTCATCGTCGAGCCCTTTCGCCGCCAAGGCGTCGGTCCTCTCGCCCGGCAGCCTGCTGCTCACGGGCTATGATCCATCTTCGCATAATAGCCCGGTCTATCCCGGCACCGCCGGCTACAAAAGCGGTAGCGGTTGGTATGCGGGCGCTACGATGGTCGTGCCAAGCGGCGGCATCACTGGCGTGTCGCGATTGGCGGACATGATTACCGACTATCCGTACATACTCCAGGACACCGTGTCGAAATACTACGTGCGGCCGAGCGGTGTGTCGGGAAGGCACGTCGCGGTCGATGGCAGCTTCGCCGGCCAGCTGACGATGTACGACTACGAGTTCAAACTCACCCGGTTCCAGCTGACTTATCTCTCTAACGAAAACGAAAAGTCATGGATCAACGGCAGCGTTAAGGTGCCGAACCCCTCTGGGTTCACCCAGGCATTCGAGGAACTCACGCTCACCTGCACCGGTGCACTCGACCAAGCCGAGATCGATCCGGATGATGCAGGCTCCAAACCCCTCACATACTGGAACGGATCGTTCTCGCCGTTGGCTATGAGCTTCAACCCGCAAACCGGCGGAGGATGCTACAGCGATCGCTTCCTTGTCCTTGGCCTGATCTCCGGCGCCGCCAACATCGACACGCCGCTGGCGGGCAGCCTCGCATTCATGCCCGACGGCAACATCGGCACGATCGCCGACGCCATCGAAGGTGTGGACAGCCGACTCGGCTTGCCGGGAACACTCCCGCTCGAAGGCCCGGGCGAGGAAATTTATCAGCTCACCCCGGTCTGCAAACTCTACTTCAACAATCCCGAAGCGGTCGGTGCCGCCACCACCGGCTACGTCGGATTCGCCGCACGCTGCAACGTGCCGTTTTTCGAAGACCTCAAAGTGCACGTGATGACCAGCGCGCAGGCTGGCGTGCCCGCCTCCGTCTATCTCACGTCCGGCTGGACCGAGGCAGGCCAGACGTTCTTCACGCAGACCGATTTCGATGCGACCCACCGCGGGTTCCCCGGCGGTGCCGTACAGGTCGAGGACTACCGCAACCCGTCCGCGCAGAACGCGTACGTGCCGGTGGCCACGCAGTCGCTCTTCGGCATCGTGCCGCTCTCCTACCCGCTCAAATGGAGCCCCACCGGTCGCTACTTCAATTCGTGGAGCGCCGTCACCAACGACCTGCTCGTGCTCAACGTCGAACACCAGGTGGACTACCTCAGTGCCGACAACGCGGAGATTTCGTTCGGCGCCCAGTATGACGGGCTGCCGCAGATCAACCTAGTGAGCACCGCGATCGAGGCGGCCGACGAGCAAATAGGCGCGGCCAAGGCTCTCACCGAGGCCGCCAGCGGCTTCATCACTGATACCCTCAATGACGGCGTCGACGCCCTCGGCGACCTCGCCAGCGACACCCTGGAGGCCGTGCTCGATGAGGTGATCGATGAAATGGAGGCGGAAATCATCAACCCGCTTTACGACGCTGTCGATCAATCCTATCAAGACGCCGTCGCGGCTAACACCTCTTACTCGGGATGGGTCCACACTTCGACCGGCGCACTCAAGCTGGAATTCGACCGCTTCCTCGACGGCTCGATCGGACCCGCTTCGGAGAGCATCAAGGGCCGGCTCGACGAACTGCACACCAGCAGCGGCGACGCGATCGACCTCATTGCCCAGGTGCAAGGTGCTATCGACCAGAGCATCCTCGCGATCGACGCGGTGACCAGCCGCATCGAAGTCGTCGACGGCAACACGCAGTTCAATCTCAACCCGCCGACTGTGCCGAGCATCCCCACAGCCCAGCTGGTAAACGGCATCCTTGCCGAGGTGATGAACGATTCCACCAGCCAGCTCGAACGCCAGATCGCACAAAAGCTTGTCGGCGCGCTCATCAGCGAACTCGCCCCGCCGGATCTAGCCGCCATCCTCACCCCGCTTGCCGGTGCACTTACCGCAGAGGCCAACGCCGAACTCAACGCGTTGCTGGCGGACTTCGATCCGACGCTCGACCGCATCACCGAGGCGCTGCTCGAAGCCCGCTCCTACCTTGTCACGATCCGCAGCGAACTCGCCGCTGGACAGGACATCTTCATCAGCTTTCAGCAGATCGTCGCCGGCGCGAGCGCCGAGATTGATGGCATCGTCGACGGACTGCGTGGCACCGCCTATGGGTTCATCGACGAGATCGCTGCGGCCGCCACCTTTGGTCCCGCGACCGCGCTCGGCACCGCCGGCGACCTGATGAACGAGTTCAGCAAAGAGGAATTTGTCATGCTGATTCGCAACGAGTTGCGCGACCAGTTGCTCGCCGCCGAGTTCATCCAGCAGATTCAGTACACGCTGCGCCAGCACATTTCCGAACTGGATATGGCGATGAACTCCGCGATCGACTCCGCGTTCGGCGAGGTGAGCCGGATGTGCCGCCAGCTCATCCAAGAGGCACTCGGCCCGATCGATGACAGGATCAACGGACTCATCGGCGAGGTGAACGCATATGTCGGCGCGGGATCCATCGATGGCTATGCGCACATTCAAGGCGACACGCTGCGGCGTTTGCGCATCGATGCGAAGGTGCAGTTCAAAATCCCCGAGGAAATGGAACTTCAGGCGTATTTCGAGATGCTCTGCTATGACTCCGAGACCGATGTCGGATCCGCGGGGTGCCTCGCCGCTGGCACACAGCAGGTGGAGGTGAAAATCGGCGCTCTGGACGTGCCGCTCGATTGGGTAAGCCCCGACCTACGCGCCAACCTCGAAGTGAAGTTCTCGATGGAGACCCTTCCGTCGGTCCCGATGGAGACCCTTCCGTCGGTCCGTCCTAAAGGCATCGGCGGGAAACTAGAAATGACTGGTGGCGAACTCGACTTCCAGGGTCTCAAGATCACGGAATTCGCCGCCGGGATCGCGGTGGGGTCCGACGAGTGCTACCTCGCTGCCACCGCCCGGGTGATCGTCTCGAGCTACGAGGCGGCCGGTGGCATCTTCTTCGGACGCACTTGCTCGATCGAACCGCTCGAACTGGTAGATCCCGACGTTGCTGCTTTGCTCGGTCCGGCACCGTTCACTGGGGTCTACGTCTACGGTGAGGTGTGGATCCCGATCTCGGAGGTCGTCCTCGGCATTCCCGCCAGCTGTCTTTTCCGTATCTCCGCTGGCGTCGGCGCGGGTGCCTTCTACTTTGCAGAAGGCCCGACCTTTGGGGGTAAGATGCTGCTCGGGATCAGCGGCGAGGTGCTTTGCGCAGTCTCGATTAGCGGACAAGTTTCGATGATCGGTGTGATGTCCGACAACAGTCTGCGCTTCAAGGGTAAAGGCACGCTCACCGGCAAGGCAGGCTGGTGCCCACTCTGCCTCAAATTCAGCGAAAGCGCATCCATTACCTATCAAGACGGCGCATGGAGCGTCGACTTCTGAATCCCTCCACAACCATGCAGCTTCCTCTCAGATGAAAACAATCTTCGCCGCCATTGCGATACTCGCCTCCGCATCCATTTCCGGGTTCGGCCAGAACGCGAATGAATTGCTCACCACGCTAGGAACCACCGTGCAGCATGCTGGTAAACACCACGTCTACCTGCTCTGGCAGCCGGGTGATGCGGGCAGCACTCTGGGAAAACAATTCTCCATCCATTCGAAGAGCGGCAACGCCGACGCGCCGGGCAGCTATACTCGCCTCGGCATCCAGACTCTTCAAACCAGCCCGCATGCCATCCGCGCACTGCTCGAACTCGGCGAGAAACTCGACCCCGCAGCTGCAGGGTGCTATGATCGTATCGATGGTATCCACCGCGACCTCACGCTGCAGGCGGCAAACCCGCCGGCAAGCCCAGTGGACGTCTCGTTAGATGCTGCGGAAAAACTCGCCTACATTATTCAGGCAGCAGCCACCGACAACCGCTTACTCACACGCTTGTTCTTCCTCGGCCGCGCCCACCCAGGGTTAATGCAGACGCTCGGCCACGGTTTTTCCATACCGGTCGCAGCCGGCATCCATACCTTCGAGGTGCGCGAGGTCGACCTGTCCGACAACGACATCCGGGTCGTCGGCCGCATCACGCTCGACACCGCCTCACCGGTCGTGCCGGCCGCACCTGCAGCACCATTTCAGGTATTCCACCCGGTCGCCACCGGGTCACAATATACCATCAACGCGAAGGACAACCTCAATGCCCGCCTGCGCTGGGGTGTCGGACCAGCTCTGCGCGGCCAGATACCACATACTTTCGGTTTTAATATCTACCGCGTAAAACGCACCACCGCCGAAAGCCTCGGTTGGCACGTCACTCCGCCCACCCCCGCCCAGATCAACGCCGCGGTGGCCGCACGCGACCCAGCAGATTTAGCCCCGGATGTGGCCGCGGCCAATGAAATCCCCGTGCTCGTGACCGACCTGCTCACGCCCGCACAGGCCGCCGACGCGAGCAACCGAGATCGCATCGATTTCTCCGATGACGGTGTCTGGCACAAGGGCGCAGTCGGCGCGCCTGTGCGCCGTCCATACAGTGACGGCGAGCAATTCTATTTCTTCGTTGCCGCACGCACGATCACCGGATCAACAGGCTTACTCTCGCCCGGCACCCTAGTGACCATGTGCGACCGTCTGCCACCGAATCCACCGTCAATTTTTTCGGTCACTAGTAATTTTGTCCGCCCAGCCGCACCGGCTGATTGGGCTGCCCAAGGCGGATCCCAGTTTCTCCAAGTCAAGATCCGCCAGATCCCCGAAGGAAACCCATCCGAAATAGCAGTTGGTTATTATCTTTACCGCTGGGAAAGCTCCCAGGAATACCTCAATTTTATTGGTAATCCCGTGCACAACCGCATCGGCGCGATAATCCCGCACGCGCCCGGTGCGACCTTCATCACCTTCAATGACAATGGCGCGGGCGCACCCACGCTGGCGACCCATGCCGACCGTTCGGTCTGGTATACTATGCGCGCGGTCGGGGCCACCGCATGCTCGGGCGAGGTCCTCAGCGGCCACAGCGCGCCGATGTCCGGCGTGCTCCGCGACTTCAAGGCGCCCGACGGACCCGCCGGATCCTTCCTCGTCTGCCGCAGCCTGCCCAATGTGTCGTGGACCCGCCGCGATGAAAAGCGCGCGGTCGAAAACGATCTGCCGACAAGTTTCACGGGAATGACTGTCGAAGTTCAGCGCACCAGTCCCGCAATCGTCGAGGCGGATATCGAGGTCTCGCTTTCTGGCGTCAGCGGTATCAGTCGTACACTGTGTAACCAGCGCCTCAGTTACCGAACCGGCAACAACGTGCGCATCAACCTGCCTTATCGCGAACCAAGTTCGGACAACGTGGGGATGACGATCACGGTGCGCGCTATCAGCGCCAACGGTCTAGTCTCCGCACCCGCGATGAAGAACATTTACGCCAATAAAGAAACTCCGTACGTGGCGCACCTCTTCACCGCCAACGCGCCCCGGCAATGCGTCGAGGTCTCGATGGCTACTCCGCCGGTGCATGAATCATCCGAGGCAGACGGTTCGGTCAACGTGATCAACGGATCTATTACGTTTCCGCTCGGCCAGGGCGTTAGGGAATGGCGCGTTTACCGCCGAGTCGGCACCGATGGCGCGCTCTCACTAATCGCCAAGGCCGAGGGCGACAGCATCCCGAATCCGGGTATCTGGGTGGACGACGCCCTCCCCGCGGAGAACGGCGTCAATGTTTGTTACTACGGACAAATCATCGATCAAAACGCTAACCCAAGCCCGCTCTCGATTCTCGGTTGCGTCACCCTTGTAAATCCGGATCTCCCCACTCCGATGCTGGCAGAGGCAGATATCGTCGCTGAAACACCCAATGGTATAAAAATCAAGCTCGAGTGGTTCTGCGATCCGGTCGGCGTGGACCGCTTTGAAATCCTTTGCGCAGCCGACGGCGGCGGCATCCCCGATCTGACAGGCCTGTCCGATGCGCTCGACAACTCGGCGATCACCGGCCTGCTGGCCGAGCGGCCGGACTTGGAATTCTATCCATACCAGACGTCGCGCGTCGGTGCTGTCATTGGCAGCGGTCCGGCATTCGGCATGGAGATCATTGCGCCCATCGACAAGCCATTGTTGTTCGCCGTGCGTGCTTGTGGACCGGGTGAATATCCACGCACCCACGGATCGGTAAGCAACCTTGTCACCGCCCGCTGGCAACCCTTGGTAAGCGGACCGCAACCGGTGATCCCCTGGCCCGCGCGGCCGATGCCGGGCGACTTCGAACACCGCCGTCCGATCGAAACCTACGCCGCCGACGAAGGTCCGCTCTGGCCCACTGTCATGCCGACTGGTTATGGATTCCACACCGGCATCCTCATCGGGCTGACGCGCCACCCGATCACGCGCACCAGCACCCGCACCGGCACGCTGGTGAACACCACGACCACCCCGGACACATGGCTATTCAAATTGCGTCAATCCACCGGTGATGCGTCCCAACTGGGAAACCTCATGCCGTTCATGGTTTACCGCTACCAAGTGGCCAGCTCGAAATTTCCAAGCGCGCGCGCCAACCTTGTTCAGTGCACGCCGCTGATTGACCGCATCTCGGGTGTTTATGTGAAATCGTTGAAAGAAGAGGGATACCAATTGTTTGATCCGTTCCTTTTGTTTGTGAACAGCGCACAAAGCAACATCCAAGTGCCGTATTCGGGAACGTGGACAGATACCGTGATGCCGAGCCTCAATTATCCTGACATCTTGGTCAACCGCCCCACCTACCTCAAAAACTCCACCGGCATGATCTTTGTGAAAGACACCCTGCCCGTCACTCAGGGCGCGAAATACCGCCACCTCGTCGTCCAGTTCGAAGAGCGCGGCGAGATCAAGCGCATCATCCCGCTAGAGCCAGTCCAACACTGATCTTCCACCAGAACACCCATGAAGATACTATCATTTTTCTTACTGGTTCTACTCGCCGCATCCGCTAACGCGACATCCCCGGTTTCGAAACTCGCCGCTGAATGGCTAGTTCCGCATGGTTCGGACCCACAGTCTTTCACATTAGTCGACACCGCAACGGGCATTGTGCGGCCGGCCTACATGAAGCCGAGCGGCGTCTTAGTGTGGCGCAGTCCAGTCGCCACCGGCGTCTCCAACGTCTCCGCCGTTTGTGCTGCCGTGCCGGCCTCAAGCGGCGAAGCGGTGGCCATCACCTCGATCGAGGCCAACCGCGTGATGCTCGTAGAAATCGATACCCAATCACCGCTGGCGCGGGTCATGCCAAACCTCGCGGGTATTGGCCCATGCGGATTGGCGGTAACTGTTATCGGCGGTCAGAAGGAATTAATGGTGATTTCGTCTCAGAATGGAAGCACCGCGGGAACGGCTGAGACACATGCCAATATGCCCACTATCGCCAACCGCAACGCAAGCACTAGTTATTTTTCCGTCTTCGACAGCCTGCAACCTCTCACCAATCCAGTATCGCCGTCCACCATCGTCGGATTTTACAGTGCTCAAAGCGCTTTAGGCACCGCCACCGGCGTGCTTACCCGCTCGGGCTCCGCAGTGAATCGTAACAACCAGACTAGCCACTCAGGCACGTTCCGTTTTACCACCGCGGTTAGGACGCAGGACGGCACAACAAGCATCCCACTCATCCTCGGCATCCGCCCAGGCACCACCGAGGCCGCCATCATCAAGGTCATCACGCCTATCACCACCGCCGGCACCTTCACGTCCACCTCCGTCACGTTTCCCCGCGCGATCGGTGCGGTCGTGCCACTGCTCAACGGCGGTTACGGAGCGCTCACCGACGGATTCATAGCGATCGCCGCCGATGGAACACGCGCGGACTGGTTTCGCATCAATTCAGCCGGTACGGCGTTGGTTTCCACCACGCAGTCGTTCATACCCACCGCAGGACTCTCCTTGACCGGCATGATTCCTCTCACAGGCATCGGCATGGTTCATCTCGAAGGAGCATCCGCCGCAGGTCCCAGCAACTCGTTTAAATCATTCCTCTGGAACGGTAGCACCTGGAACCAGGTCGATTCTGGGACGCTGCCGGGCATTACCACCGCATCGCTCTCTCCGGCGAGCCTGCTCTTTTTCGATGCCGACCCGTCGGTAAATGAGTCCGCCTCGCTCATAGGCATCCAAGCAGTTGCGGATTGGACGCGCCCGCTGTCCTATCCTGCGCCATTTCCCGCCATCATAAAACGTGAGACCTATGGTTCCTCGTCGGGCGGGCTCACCTTCGCTGCAAACCACACGGTAAGTGCTCCTTCTGGCGCGACCTATCTGATGACCAACCAGCCGGAAGCAGGGGTGAGCATCACGGCCCTCGGCACCGCTGGCGATCTGCTCGCGCCCGATCTGCGCATCGAACCACCATCCGGCCCTTGCAGTAGCAGCATCCAAGTGACCGCGCTCTACGACGAAGAACGCCAAGAGCTATTATGGCGCAACGCGGGCTCCGGGGCATGGATCGCGTGGAGCGGACCGCTTGGCGTTAGCTATTCCCGCTCGCTGCAGTTCTCGCTGCGCTCAATCGGTACCGGCATCATGGGGCCGATCGTGTCGCGCAGCTACACGTTTGCGGCTGCGGATCTCGCCGACGAGGATATCGACGGTGACGGGGTGCCCGACTATGTCGAGCAGCACTATGACCTCGATGCATTCAGCGGACCCGACCACGATGGCGACGGATGGTCGGACCTCGACGAATTGCTCAACGGCACCAACCCCGCCAGCACGGCATCAAGTCCCGCGCCCGATACATCAAAGAATATCGCCACAGGCGGCGGCTTCCGCATCGCGGTGTCGGCGCTCCACCACGGTGGAACCGAAATCGCCAATGGCGAGGAAATCCTCGCCCACACCACCGACGGATCATTGCTCGACCGCGAGGCGGTCGCCGTCTTTGCCACGCCCTTGCCCGACGGCAGTACGCGCGGAGCGATCCTCGCATCCGACACCGCCGTGCCCGCAGACCAGCTCGTCGCCCTCGGGACGCCTCTCTATTTCAATATCACTACCGGCGCGCCTGTTAACGGCCGCGAACTACGCGCATTCATCCGGTCGCCTGACCCCGTTGCCTTCTCGCCCGCCTTCGCCCCGACTGGAGCAAACCTCGCCGCTGATGCCACCGGCTGGGTCACTGCGGCCCAGTCCGCCGCCGCGGCAATGCCCGACACCGCCGCACGCACGGTCATCACACCGGCTGACACCGCGGTGGCCGTGCTCATGGAAGACCTCGTGCACCGCGCGATCACTGCCGCGAGACCCGCATTCGATCCCGCACCCGTACTTGACGCCTTCACGTTCTTCGCCGATCGCGACGGCGACCGCACCCGCAGCGCACCCGCTGCCGATGACGCGAATCTCCTTCGCGCCACGGGCTTCGATTTGAGGCTCGCGCTCGATCTGGCCATTACCGCGCGCAGCATGATGACCAATGCAGCTACCCAGATCTACTCGCGCCACGCCAACAGCTCGGCAAGCAACCCGGGCATCGCCATGCCGCTCGATGCCCTGCGCATCATCCTGCGCGGCGGCAGCGCGCCGGCCGAATACTCGGGTGCCGTCACCACCACCAACCTCAACAACGCTCGCAATGCCTATAATCTGGCAGTCACCTTTTTATCCTTATCCTACCGCCCGTCCCAAACATGGACCGTGGAAGTCATCGCCACGCCGCCTTCCACCGGTGCCTACCGGCGCACCAGCGACTCGAACACAATTCTCCTGCTCAACCGCAACGGCGAACGCATCACCCTCGAACAAGGACTCGGCCTGCGGCCCGGCACCCGTTTCTCCGTCACCGGCTTCACCGACACTCCCGATGAAGCTGGCATGGACACAATGGAAGTGAGCCTAGCCTCGCTCAGCTTCGCTCCGGCATCATCCGACAACGACAGCGACGGCAATCTGCTCGACGATGAATGGGAGCGTTTCTTCTTCGGCTCCACCGGCCAGGACCCGTTCTCGGACCCCCATGGCAGCGGCCACCAGTTGCTACAATATTTCCTCGATGGCATCGACCCCCGCGGCGGCGAAACACCCGCAGGCCCGCCCGTCACCCTCGGCCTGCAGGCATCAGTCCTCCAAGCCGCCAACACCCCGGGCAATGCCTACTTCCTCGATTTCCGCTTCCCCGCCGTCTATCAGAACCAATTCGATTTCATCCTCGAAGCATCAAGCTCGCTCGCTGCCGGCAGCTTCACCCCAGTGGCGGGCGCCGCCATCTCAAGCAGCGGCGGCGATGAACTCCGCATCATCATCCCGGCAACAGCCGCCACTGCTCCCAGCACCTTCTACCGCATTGCACTCCGCCTGCGCCAGGAATGAAGACTCTGCGCCATGCTAATGAGTGAAAAGTAAAGTGGCCAATTGGCGTGCCAACGTTTCCACAGCCTCCGCTGCCGACGATACCCCCCATTACCGCGCCCTCCGGTCCGTCCCAATGGCTTTTTCAGGGGGCTCCCGCACAAAGCAAATTCCTACTATTTACATCCTCCTCGTTCTACCTCTCGTCCTCTCCGCCCTCTCGCTGCATGCCGCGCCACCCTCCGCCATGCCTCCTTTTCCCAATGCGCGGAAGGATTTCCAAGAGTCTACACCTTGCGTGCCGATAGCCAGAAACACCAACAAACCGCCAACATCGCCCTCCGCCAAGGCGGCACCGAACTCCCCCCAAGGCATTTCCTAGAAAAGGCGGTGGGTTTCTCCATCGGCAAGGCCTAGCTTGGCGGCTCGACCCTATCAAGTTTCAGGGATGGCTACTGCAGAAAGTAAAACCAAGCAACTTGACAAGTAATACCTTTGGAAGTAATACTTACCCCATGAAAGTGACGATCAAAGGCCAAATCACCATCCCCATCGCCATGCGCGAACGCTTCGGGTTGCGACCGGGAACCGAGGTTGAGTTTGTCGCCACAGAAGGGACTCTGCAGATGAAGCCGCGCAAGCGGAGCCGGAAGAAGGCGAGCGCCTTCGATCATTGGCTGGCCAAGGCGGCGGGTTCGGCCCAAAAAGGCATGACCACGGATGAAATCATGGCAATTACCCGAGGGGAGGATTGAGCCCATGGTTCTAGTCGATACCAACGTGCTGCTCGATATCGCGACCCAGGACGCGGTTTGGTTTGAATGGTCGAGCGGGCAGCTTGCTTCCTTGATCAACACGCGGGAGGCCGCCATCAATCCGGTCATCTACGCTGAACTCGCCCCGCTCTACCGGAATGCGCGGGAACTGGATTTGAATCTGGTCCCTCCCTCGGATTTCCGCCGCCTGACCTTACCGTTTTCGGCAGGATTTCCTGCGGCCCGTGCGTTTCAGGCCTACCGCAAATCCGGCGGCCAACGGACAGCTCCACTGCCCGACTTTTTCATCGGTGCCCATGCAGAGGCGGAAGGGCTGGTGTTGTTGACACGCGATGCCGCCCGGTATCGGACGTATTTCCCGAAGGTGAAGTTGATTTGCCCGTGAGGGCACAATTCATGAAGCCGATTTTATGAAGCCTTACTTTTTGAAGATGGTGCCGTATGACAAGTGATTAAAAATGAAAACCTAATCTCTCAATTTCATATCCCCAATTCCCTTTCAACGATGATAACCCCCTTTTCCGCCATTCGTCCCGGCCCAATGGCTCCTTCAGGAGCCTCCCGTGCAACATCCCGCAAGGGCGCCGCACCGCTCATCCCTTGAAGCTCTTGTTCGGCAACCCATCATCCACCAGGTCACCGATGCGGTTCACCGTGTCCTTGAGGAGGGAGGCGGCGGCGAACACGAGCACCCCGATGGCTGGATCGACGAAGGGGATGACGTTGAGAGCGGAAACGAACTCGGCGAGTTTCCCGACGTAGGTGAGGTATTTGAGCGCTTTCAAGGCGACGGGAGTCGCTGTCGTATTGTGGCGGGAGAAAGGGTTTGATCGAAGGAAAATGGTGAGTATGATGTACGCATGACGGTTGCGATCAGTGCCATTTACGAGGGAGGAAAACTCCGGCCGCTTGAGCCATTGGAGTTGGCCGAAAACTCGGTGGTGCAAATCTCCCTGGAGACCGGGCATGAGGGCGACGCCGAGCGCCGAGAGTGGCTTGATCAGGGCAGACGGTCGCTGATGGGTGTCTGGGACAACGAGGCTGATGAGGTTTACAATGTTCTGCTCACGCGATGATGTGGTGCTGCTGCCGATCCCTTTTACGGATTTGAGCAGTTCCAAGGTGAGGCCCGCGGTTGTGGTGGGTCACGGCAGCTGGCCGGGCGATTTGCTCGTGGTGCCGGTGACTTCGCAATTGCAAAACGCTGATTTGATCATCGGCCAGTGGGCGGAGGCAGGTCTTAATGTTCCGAGCGGTATCAAGGGGCAAATCTGCACGGTGGAGATACGCCTGGTGCGGAAGGTGGTCGGTAAAATCACCGCAACCGACCGGGGTGCCCTCGATGCCTTGCTGCGGAAGTGGCTTGAATTGTGAGACCGCCTGAATCTTGCGCGCCAACGCCGCCTAACCGACGCGGAATGGTCATGAGAGGGTAGGGGATACCGGCACACATTGTGCGTCCGGCACGTGCTCCTACGCGGCACCCAACGCAAAATTCGGGGCAGGGGATGAAGTACTACGTAGTAAAAACCGTCACGAAAGAATTCTTGGTAGTGCGGCTTGGATATAGAATTTCGAAAAAATGCATGTCGCCGTGAATCCTCCGAATCAGCCGTTTACCCGAGCGGTCAAACCGCATTTCCCCGCTCTCCAATCTTCGCCAAGGCTACGACAGGCAGGCCGGTCCGTCCCAATGGCTCTTTCAGAGGCCTAACGCAGAAAGCAAATTCCTAGCAGTTAGTCAGCCAGCCCAAACCTAGTCTTTTCAAAAAAAGCTTTGTCCCCCCTGATATTTGCCCTACAAGAATGTTAATAATAAACCATAAAAAGACATTTATTGGATGAAAACACTATTTTCCCCCTTACCCCTGTGGCTCGCGATTGCGTCGCTCGTCCTTCCTCTCAATGCCCAGAGTGTTAGCAAACTTGAGTTGGAAAAATCCTCAGCTATCAATGTCTGGGAGAAAGTCACGATCACTCCTGACATGGTAAGCTCCACGGGTGAGCTCCTGGTGCCGACTTCAGGCTCGCAGCAGTTCTATCGGATGAAAGTGCGCCTGCTGGAGTCTCCAACAATATCCAACCCACCGCCAGCCACCACTGGCATTGAGGAAGGTGAGTCTGTGACCTTCACGGTCGATTCGCAAGGTGAGGGGCTGACCTACCAGTGGTATCTGGGGCAGAGTGGAGACACCTCACAGGCCATCCAAGACGCCACCTCGCAGACCTACAACACAGGCGCTCATACTGAGGATACTTCTTACTGGGTGAAGGTCACCAATGTTGCCGGCAGCATCAATTCTGAAACCGTGGCGGTGACCATCAACCGCCCACCCACGATTGCCAGCCAACCCACTTCGCAGTCCATAGAGTTGGGTAGCACCGCCACGCTTACGGTCAGCGCCACGGGTTCCGCGCCTTTCACCTACACCTACCAGTGGTATCGTGGCAACCTCGGCGCGACCACCGCCCCCGTAGGAACTAATTCACCTACCTTCACCACTCCAGATCTTACCGTTACCACGAAATATTGGGTTAAGATTACCAACGCGTTTGGCGAAGCTAACTCCAACCCGGTCACCGTCACGGTGCAGGCCAACACCGAGCCGACGATCTCCGATATCGCGGCACAAAGTATCAGCGCAGATAGTAGTGCGGAAGCGATCGCCTTCACAATTGGCGATGCACATACCTTGGAGTCCTCCCTCACGCTCAGCGGTAGCAGCAGCGATACGACTTTAGTTCCCAACGACAACATTGTCTTCGGCGGCAGCGGAGCAAGCCGCACGGTCACAGTCACCCCTGCCAGCAGTCAGAGCGGCACGGCGACGATCACGGTGACGGTGAGTGATGGCTCTTTCACTGCAAGCGACACCTTTGTTTTGACGGTCGTCAATGCCCCCGCCGTCCCCACCGGCTTCTCGCTGATCCCGGCGGGTGTCTTCACCATGGGCGATGCGCTGGATGGTGATTCGAATGCCCCCACCCACACGGTGAATGTCAGTGCATTTTACATGGCGCAGAATCTAGTGACGAAGACGGACTGGGACACGGTGCGAACTTGGGCCATCAGCAACGGCTACAGCGATCTCACGTCCGGCGCGGGCAAGGCCAGCAATCATCCGGTGCAGAGTATTACGTGGTACCAGATGGTTAAGTGGTGCAACGCCCGCAGCCAGCAGGAGGGGCTGACGCCGGTGTATTACACCAACGACGCGCAGACGACGGTTTACAAGACGGGGGATGTGAATGTGACCAACGCGCAGGTGAAATGGACTGCCAACGGCTACCGCCTGCCGACTGAGGCAGAGTGGGAAAAAGCCGCGCGCGGCGGCTTGAGCGGCAAGCGCTTCCCGTGGGG
>CAMAXN010000036.1 GCA_945862245.1 Prosthecobacter debontii | reverse complement strand
GAGGAGCATCGCCAGCGGAACCACATCGAGCTGATCGCCTCGGAAAACTTCGCCTCGCCCGCGGTAATGGAGGCGCAGGGCTCACTGCTCACTAACAAATATGCCGAGGGCTACCCCGGGAAACGCTGGTATGGCGGTTGCGAATACGTGGATGTCGTGGAAACCCTCGCCATCGAGCGCGCCAAGGAGCTTTTCGGCGCCGACCACGCCAACGTCCAGCCGCACTCCGGCTCCCAGGCGAACACCGCCGTCTATTTCTCCGTGCTCAAGCCAGGAGATAAAATTTTCACCATGGATCTCTCCCACGGCGGCCACCTTACCCATGGCCACAAAGCGAATTTCTCCGGCCGCTTTTACGAAGTGACCCACTACGGAGTCTCGCCGGATGACGAGCGCATCGACTACGCTGAGTTGGAAAAAACCGCTCGCACGCTCAAGCCCACGCTCATCACCGTCGGTGCCTCTGCCTACTCCCGCATCATCGACTTTGAGCGCATGGGAAAACTCGCTCGCGAGGTCGGCGCGTACCTTTTCGTCGATATGGCGCACATCGCCGGCCTAGTCGCGGCAGGTGTCCATCCAAGCCCCTTCCCGCACGCGGATTTCGTCACCTCCACGACTCATAAGTCGCTGCGCGGCCCGCGCGGTGGCATCATCCTCTGTAAAGAAGAGTTCGCGAAAAAAATCGACTCCCAAGTCTTCCCCGGCATCCAAGGTGGCCCGCTCATGCACGTTATCGCGGCAAAAGCCATTTGCTTCGGCGAGGCGCTCAAGCCTGAGTTCAAAACCTACTCCGCCCAGGTCGTGAAAAACGCCCAAGCCATCGCCGCGCGCCTCACGCACCACGGTTTCCGAATCTGCTCCGGCGGCACGGACAACCACGTCATGCTCGTCGATCTCCGCCCGAAAGGCCTCAACGGCTCCGATGCCTCCGTAGCCCTCGACGAGGCAGGCATCACCGTCAACAAGAACGGCATCCCCTTCGACACCGGCAGCCCGATGAAGCCTAGCGGCATCCGCATTGGCACCCCCGCCGTCACCACCCGTGGCATGATGGAGAAGGACGTCGAACAAGTCGCCGATTTCATCGCCGAAGCCCTAGCCGACCACACCCACACCGCCAAGCTCCACGCCCTCCGCGACAAGGTCTTCGCCTTCAACCGCGCGTTTCCGCTGCCTTGGTGAGGCTTGGCAATCTCTCCTCGACCAAGGCTATCTTTTCCTTCACCCGCAGGCGCTTGATTCTAAGCTCTTCCTTGCTCGCCTCGGAGCGGTTGCCGATTTTCCTGCGATAAATCAGTTTCAATGGGAGCCTACCACGCAGATACTTCGCTGCCTTTGGCCCCTGCGAAAGCTGCTCCGCAAAACGTCGGTCCACATCAGTCGCAATCCCCGTGTAGAGCGAGCCGTCCCCACAGCGGATCAGATAGACGAACCATTGTGAATCGCGCATGTCTGCTTGTAGACTGCCTGCGGCGATGGGGAAAGGAATGATGAGCGCGGAAATAAAGCATCCCTATTGAGGGCATTCCCACATCGACAAACGCCGCCGTGCACCGCTAGAATCGTTCACGCGTATGCTCGGACATCTTCGCTTCGAGAACATTACCCGTCGATTCGGTTCTTTCACGGCGGTGGATCGCGTCTCATTGGAGATTGAGAAAGGCGAGGTCTTCTCATTGCTAGGGCCATCGGGTTGTGGGAAAACCACGCTCCTGCGTATGGCGGCCGGTTTTGATGTACCGGACGAGGGTCGCATCTTCCTCGACGGGGTCGATATTACCCGCCTCCCTCCCGACCAGCGCCCGGTGAACACCGTCTTCCAATCCTACGCGCTTTTTCCCCACCTCTCTATCCGCGAGAATATCGCCTTCGGGCCGAAGCTCTCCAAACGCCCTGCCGCCAAGATCCGCAGCGAGGTAGACCGTATGCTCGATCTCGTCGATCTCGCGGCACACGCCGACAAAAAGCCCACCCAACTCTCCGGCGGTCAGAAACAGCGAGTCGCCATCGCCCGCGCGCTGGTGAATAAGCCCAAAGTACTCCTTCTCGACGAACCGCTCGCCGCCCTCGATCTCAAGCTCCGCCAGCGCCTGCTCGTCGAGTTGGACGCGATCCACGACGAGGTCGGCATCACTTTCATCTACGTCACCCACGACCAAGGCGAGGCGATGTCGATCTCAGATCGCATTGCGGTGATGAACAAGGGAGTGGTTGAGCAGATCGGTAAGCCCCCAGAAATTTACGAGGCTCCCCGTACTTCATTCGTCGCCGCCTTCATCGGCGATACGAATTTTTTCGAAGGGAAAATTACCTCTTGTATCGATGCACGCTTCTCAAAATGCGCTATCGAAGGCATCGGCGAGATCATCATCGACAACGACAAGCCCACGATCCTTGGCGATCTCGTACACCTCTCCCTACGCCCGGAGAAAATCATCGTTTCGCGCGGAATGCCCGAACTGCGCACAAACGAGAACAGCGTCCCAGGCCTGATCGAGGACATCATTTATTTCGGCTCTCACACGCGGCTATGGGTGCGTTGCAGCGGCTGGCGTATCTGTGTAGAAACCCAGCACCGCACCTATCAGCTCGACCAAGCCCCGCTCAAATGGGGCGACACGGTCTACCTTCTTTGGCACGCCAACGACGGCTACCTCCTTGAGCAATACCGCGAGGAGGATGAATCTCTACTCACACTACCTGACGAGGAATGAAACCTCGCAAGCCAGAACTCCTCGCTACGGCACCCAGCTTCCTCTGGCTGGCGGTGTTCGTTTTCGTTCCGGTTGCGATCATTTTCGCCATCGCCTTTCGTCCGGCACTGCCTGCGGGGGGGATCGGTGAGGGCTGGAGCCTAGACGCGATCCGCTCGTTGAAAGACCCCATTTATATAAGCCTGCTTTTCCGCACGGTGATCATCAGCTTTGTCACCACTGCACTGTGCATCGCGCTGGCATTGCCGGTGGCGTGGTATCTCGCGAAGCTCCCGCCAACGTGGCGTTCCCGAATCCTGATGCTGATCATCATCCCATTCTGGACGAACTTCGTGATCCGCGTCTTTGCATGGCAGCAGATATTGCACGCGGAGGGTATCATCGCAAATGCTCTCCGCTTCATCGGCATCCTCGGAGAATCTGACAGGCTGTTGGGAAACAACGTGGCGGTCATTATCGTCAGCGTCTACACCTATCTGCCCTTCGCGATCCTGCCGATCTTTGCGGCGGCGGAGAAATTTGATTTTGCGCTGCTCGACGCCGCCCGCGATCTCGGCGCGAAGCCGTTCCGCGCCTTCCGCTCCGTGTTTCTGCCGGGCATACGCCAAGGCCTGGTCACCGCCATCCTCATCGTCTTCATCCCCATGCTCGGCTCCTATGTGATCCCGGACATGGTCGGCGGCACGGACAGCCAGATGCTCGGCAGCAAGATCGCGCAGCGGAATTTCAACGACCGAAACCTGCCGCAGGCCGCCGCCCTTTCCTGCGCGCTGACCCTGCTCGTCCTTGCGCCGATGCTTCTCAGGAGAAAGGAGAAGGCCGCATGAAACCGTCCCGCATCCCATTGGTTACTACGGGCATCGTACTTGCCTTTTTCTACCTGCCCATCGCGGCGCTGGTGGCCAAGTCGTTCAACTCCTCCCGTTTCAGCCCGGAGTGGAAAGGCTTCACACTCAAGTGGTATGAACGCCTCTTCGAGCGCGATGATATCCTAGCCGCTTTTATCAATTCGCTCAAAGTCGCCTTCATAGCCGCCTCTGTATCGATGTTGCTGGGTACTTCTGCCGCCTTTGCGCTGCACCGTTACAAATCCCGACTGCAGGACGTGCACCGGATGATAGTAAATATCCCACTCGTCCTGCCCGACATTCTCATGGGTATGTCCATGCTACTGCTTTTCATCGCCGCCGGCGTCAGCCTTTCGCTCGCCACCGTCACAATCGCGCACATCACATTCTGCATCAGCTACGTTGCGCTGGTGGTGCTCGCACGCTTACAGGATTTTGATCCGAACATCGTGGAGGCTGCCCGCGATCTCGGCGCGTCGCGGTTCCAAGCATTCCGGAAAATCACATTCCCCATCCTTTTTCCAGGTATCCTGGCAGGCGGACTGCTCGCCTTTACTCTGTCCATCGACGACTACGTGGTCACCTTCTTCGTGAAAGGGCCTGGCTCTGACATGCTGCCCACGCTGGTCTATTCCATGATCAAGAAAAGCAAGGAACTCCCGGTCATAAACGCCCTCTCGACGCTCATGCTGCTACTCACCTTCCTGCTCGTATTCGCTTCCCAACGGCTCACTCGTCCCGTAAACCGATAGCCATCATGAAACGCCGTCATTTCATCGCCACCTCGTCCGCCGCGCTTGCTGCGGGTTTCCTGCCTTCCTGCTCGGGGAAAAGCGACAAGCCGACCCTCACTGTGTTCACGTGGGTGGATTACCTCAGCGATGATGCGAAGGCATCTTTCGAGAAAGCGCACGCCTGCAAGCTCGTGATCGACACCTTTGATTCCAACGAGGCGATGATCGCGAAGATCGAATCCGGAGCCGCCGGATACGACATCCTCGTACCCTCTTCCTACGCGGTGAAGCAATTGGAATCGAAAGCCCTGCTCCAACCGCTTGATCACGCGAAGCTCCCGAATCTCGCGAACATCGACAAGGCATACCTCTCCCACGCGCTTGATCCGGAGATGAAAATTTCCGCACCCTACATGATGGCTCCAACCGTCGTTGCTTACCTGAAATCAAAGTTGCCTGACGCGGAGGCGAGTTGGCAGCTTTTCTCCCGTCCCGATGTGAAGGGTCGCGCCACTCTCCTCGACGATATGCGTGAAGTGCTGGGTGCCGCGTTAAAAACTCTCGGCCATTCCTTGAACTCTACTAATTCGGCTGAACTCGAAGCCGCCACCGAGCTAGTGATCCAATGGAAGGCGAACATTGCAAAATTTGAGAATGAGCAATTCAAGGCCGGCATAGCCTCCGGTGAGTTCCATCTAGTCCACGGCTACGCGGGTGAACTCATTTCCGTTCAGCAGGAAAATGGCGACATAGAGATCGTGATACCAAAGGAGGGAGCCGCTTTCTCGTGCGATGATCTCTGCATTCCAAAATCCGCGAAGAACGCCGATCTCGCCCACGCCTTCATCAATCACCTCTGCGACGCTGAGGTCGCCGCTGAGAATATGGAATGGATCGGATATCGTGCACCGAACACTGCCGCCAACGCCCACCTCTCCGAAGATTTCCGGGGCAGCACCATCCTTTTCCCGACCGATGAGCTCTTTGCAAAATGCGAATCAATTGGCTACCTTGATGACCAGCTACCACTGTGGTCCGCCGCATGGGAAAAGGTGAAAAATGCGTGAGACAAACCAATATACTCTCCTACCATTATCTCCTGATTCCCTGCTTGCTGCCCCACAAATTGGCGGTAAATTTAACCATGTTCTACAGAATAATCCTTCCTGCCATTGTCATGTGCTCCACTGCCTTAGCCGCGGACATCACCAAAATAGCCTTTGCTACGGCGGAAGGTAAAAATACAACCCTCGCTGATTACAAAGGTAAGGCCATACTTTTGGTTAACGTCGCTTCGAAATGCGGTTATACTAGTCAATACGAAGGCCTTCAGAAACTCTACGAAGAGCGCAAATCCGATGGCCTCGTGATCCTTGCCTTCCCCTGCAACGACTTCGGCGGTCAGGAACCTGGCACCATCGAGGAGATCCAGCAATTCTGCAAATCCAAGTACGATGTGACCTTCCCCATCATGGGCAAACTCTCCGTGAAAGGGGACTCCCAGCACGAGCTCTACAAAGCCCTCACTGGTCCGGATGGCGCCTTCCCAGGCAACGTGAAATGGAACTTCGGCAAGATCCTCATAGATAAAAATGGCAAGCCCGTGGCCCGCTTCGAAGCCTTCACTAAACCCGATAGCGCAGAGCTGAAAAAATCAATTGATACAGCGCTCGCTGATTGAGCCTGCTTGTAACCCGGACGGGATTGTCCGTCTGGTCGATACATTTGTCAGGATTTACAATAGAACTTCAAAAACACCTGAACGGCCCACAAGGAATCTCACTCATCACCGCGGCGCAGTTGGAATGGGGCGGAGGTGGTGATGCCGTGGATTAGCTCGATGAGCTTGCCGTCGTTTTTCGCCATGTGGGCGGTGAGCTGATCGATGGTAGTGGAGTCGTAATACTCCATGCCGCGCCCGATCGCATAGGTCAGAAGTTTCTCGGAAAGGGTGCGGTAGAAATCCGGGCGGCGTTTTTCCGCGAGGATGGTCTTGAGGGCGGCAACGTCTGCGAATTTCTCACCGGTGACGAGTTGGCCGGCGGTGTCAATGGGCTTGCCGGATTCGGTTTTGCGGAAACGACCCAGTGCATCAAAGTTTTCCAATCCCAGCCCGATCGGATCCATGCGGGCGTGGCAGCCGCGGCAATCAGGGTTCTTGCGGTGGATCTCCATCATCTCGCGCATGGTGGGCTCGGCGCCATCTTGTTTGGCGGCGGCTATGAGTTCAGGTACGTTTGGCGGCGGTGGTGGTGGTGGTGTGCCGAGCAGGTTCTCGAGTACGTAAACCCCGCGTTTCACCGGCGAGGTGCGAGTGGGATTGGAACTCACGATGAGAAACGTGCCTTGCGTTAAGAGACCACCGCGCTCCGGATGCTCGGTCAGATCGACAGGGCGTAATTCCTCTCCCTTTACGCCTTCCACACCGTAAAAAGCAGCTAGGCGTTCATTGAGGAACGAATAGCGTGCGGAGATGAGTTCCTCGGCAGGGCGACCATCGCGCAGGATGAAATCGAAGAGCGCGTAAGTTTCCGCACGCATGTCGTCGCGGAGGCGGGGATCGAAGATCTCGGCTGCCTCGCGATTGTCCGCGACACCGAGAATCGTCTGCGCTGAAATCGGCGCGGTAGCGACATCGCGCGCCTGCAACCACTGTCCGACGAAGTTTTCCGTGAGCCGCCGCGCGCGCGTATCGGCGAGCATGCGCTCCACCTGCTGCCGGAGGTTTATGCGGAGCTTATTGTTGTAAGCTAAGGATAGTAGTTCGTCATCGGGGACGGATGCCCACAGGAAAAAAGACAGCCGCGAGGCGAGCGCGTATTCGTCGAGCGGGACAATTTTTGCCGGGTTGTTCGGCTCCGGCTGGATCTCCGCGCGGAACAGGAAACGCGGCGAGGCGAGGCAGGCAGAAATGGCCTGCTTGATGCCGTCCTGAAAACTTTTTCCGGGTAGCTTATCAGTCTCGTTCACGATGGCCACCAAACGGGTGATATCGCTCTCGACGACAGGCCGCCGAAAAGCGCGGGATACGAATGAGCGCATGATCTTGTGCGCGTAGGCATTGGCTGACTCGGGGTCTTCCGGAACTTGCCCATCGACGAAAATCATGCGGTAGCCATTCGAGAACTCAGTCTGATTTCCATCGAGAGGCCCCTGGACAATGAGCCGCTGGAGGCGGAGGTAGAGCTCTTCCTCGCCTGCCGCAGGCGGCTTTTTCGTATTAAGTGTCACCTTGATGGTGCGATCGCCTTTCTCCATTTCCACGGCGGCACCGAGGTCGATACTGCGGCGCTGATCCCAGCCGAGCGCGGCTTCCGCGAGTTTCTCTCCGTCGGCAGACATTTCTAGGAAGGCCTCGGCGGTGGTCGCTTCGGTTGCTCCTTGTATCGCGTATTGGAGGGTGAGCCGGTAATTTCCACTCAATTTCACCGGCACATTCAGTATGAATTCCGTTTTATCGGAAAAGGGAATCCAGGTCGAAGTTATGGAAGAATTCTTGAACTCACTGGCTTGAAACTCAACATCGGGAACCTGTGCGGAGGCGTCATCTGGAAGCGCGAGGTTCACAACCTCTTCGGCAGCCACTAAGTATTTTTCCATCAGCAGTGGGGAGATGGACAGCACATCGCCGATGTTATCGAAACCGTATCCGGTATCGTCCGGCGGGAAGGCCTCGGCAGTGTTATATTCGATACCCAGAAGGTCGAAAACCGCGTTGCTATATTCGATGCGGTTCAGACGGCGTATCGTGACGAGCCCCGGATCCGGGTTTTGGGGATTAAGCTTGAAAACCTCGGACTCGATCCATGCGAGTAGCTTCTGCTTTTCCTCCACGCTGGGCTGCGCCTCGTCCGAAGGCGGCATAATCTGTGAACGTAGGTTTCTCCAAACCGGCATCCAGTGCTCGCGGTCGTTTAGATGTGCTGAGAGATCCTTAAAGCTGTCCATACGGAAATCCCCTTCCCGCGAACCATCTCCATGACAATCCAAGCAGTATTTCACAAGAAGAGGCTCAATCCGCGACTTGTATGCGTCATCGGCGATCGACACTTGCGTGCTGATTACTATGATCGATAGTAAGTGATAAGCCTTCAATATCTTTTAATCTATCGTATATAAGTAGCACCTTTCGGCGACAAGCCAATACCAGAAAGCTGGACATTGTGCGCCCAATCCACAAATTCCCTGAGTGCAGTTGTATGATTGGACAAGCTGGCGGTGTGAGATCGAAGCAACGCTGATGTTCGTCGTGCGTGGCGAGGAGATCCTGCTCATCGAAAAAAAGCGCGGCCACGGCGCGGGCAAGGTGAACGGTCCTGGTGGTAAGATCGATCCCGGCGAGACCCCGCTCGAATGTGCCGTTCGCGAGACGGAAGAGGAGTTACTAATTTCCGTGAAAGACGCCTACAAGGTCGCCGAGCTTTGGTTTCGCATGTCGGATTGCCCGGACATCCTCTGCCATGTATTCCTAGGAAGCGATTTCGAAGGCAAACCCACTGAAACCGATGAGGCCGTGCCGCTGTGGGTGCCGCTCGACTTCATTCCCTACGAACGCATGTGGCAGGACGACCGCCATTGGCTACCTCTCGTCCTCGCTGGGAAGAGCATCATCGGAAAATTCGTCTTCGAGGGTGAAACGATGATTTGGAAAGAGATTAACGACGTGGCATTCTGATCCGCAAACACACCGATGCCCTCCCCACTCCCCGCTCTCTCCGGCCAATCACCCGCCGCCCTTTCCGCATGGCTCAGGGAGCAGGGCGAACCCGCCTTCCGCTCGAAACAGATCCTCGAATGGGTCTGGAAAAAGAAGGTAGTATCCTTCGATGCGATGACAAACCTACCCGCCACGCTGCGCGAAAAACTCGCCGCCTCTTACCGACTCACTGCCCTCACCCACGCCAAGACCCAGGGCGGCGCCGACACAACCCGTAAGTTCCTCTTTCGCCTTCACGACGGACGCTACATCGAGTCCGTCCTCATCCCCGCCAACCCCGCATTGTATGGCGAGAAATCCGACCGCCGTACGCTCTGCGTCTCCTCACAGGTCGGCTGTGCATATGGTTGCAAGTTTTGCGCCTCCGGCCTCGCCGGTTACACACGAAATCTTGACGCCGCGGAGATCGCTGGCCAAGTGCTCGAGGCAGAGAAAATTTCTGGTGAGCGCGTGGACAATCTTGTCTTTATGGGCATGGGCGAGCCGATGGCAAATTTTGATAACTTGATGGCCGCCATCGCGCTCATCACTGGTCTGGAAACCCTACACCTCGGAGCTCGCCACCTCACCATCTCCACCTCCGGCCTCGCCCCGCAGATCCGGCAACTCGCCGATCATCCACAGCAGATCCGGCTCGCCATTTCCTTCCATGGTGCCACTGATGAAGTCCGAGGCCGCATCATGCCGGTGAACAAGAAATATCCCATCGCCGAGCTGATGGATGCCCTCGCCCACTGGAACTCTACCAAAAAGCAAAAGCTCACGCTCGAATACATCCTTATCAAAGGTATTAACGACGATCTTGAACAGGCTGCTATCCTCGCCCGCCACGCCCGCAATATTTCCGCCAAGGTGAACCTTATTCCCTACAACACCGTCGAGGGGCTCGAATGGCAGCGCCCAGCCATCTCTCACTGCCGTGCCTTCCAGGACGTCCTGAAAAATGCCGGAGTCACAGCTACCCTCCGCATCGAGAAAGGTCACGACATCGACGCTGCTTGCGGGCAGCTAAGGCTGAAACAGGAGACGGCCGAGGGAATTGTGTGATGATTTTAAATCCGTGCCAGAGCCGCGCGGATGGGTTTAGGATCTGCCATGCCGTTCAGCGAATTCGGATTGGAGGATGGGATTCTTCGCGCCATCAAAAAGGTGGGCTATGTGCGCCCGACGCCGGTGCAGGCCGCTGCGATCCCGAAGGTGATGCGCGGTGACGATATCACCGCGATCGCGCAGACAGGCACCGGCAAGACAGCGGCCTTCGTCCTGCCCATGCTGCACCAGCTTTCCCTGAGGAAGGCGGAGAACAAGCTTCACGGCACACTCGCCCTGATCCTCGCCCCGACCCGCGAGCTCGCCATCCAGATTACGGAAAGCATACATTCCTACGGCAGGCACCTCAGCATCCGCGTTGCCGCGATTTACGGCGGGGTGGATGAAAACTCGCAGATCCGCGCGGCGCGAAAAGGGGCGAATATCATCGTCGCCACGCCCGGACGGCTCATCGATCTGTTAGAGCGGCACAAGCTCGATTTCTCGCGCCTCGAAGTGCTCGTCCTCGATGAGGCGGATCGCATGCTCCACATGGGTTTCCTGCCAGACATCGAGACCATCGTCGCCGCCCTGCCGAAACGCCAACGCCGCCAGACTCTGATGTTTTCCGCCACCTTCCCGCGCGAGGTCGAGTCGCTCGCGAAGCGTTTCCAACACGATCCCAAGCGGGTCCAGGTCGGCGCGAAAAACAATCCGGCGGAGACGGTGAAGCAGGCTATTTACGAAGTGCCGCCGCACCTCAAAGACGCGATGTTGCTGGCGTTACTCAAAGATGAGACGTTCACACGCGTGCTCGTTTTCGTCCGCATGAAAGACGGAGCGAATCGGCTCACGGAGATTTTGCGGAAGGAAAAAATCAGCGTCACCCGGCTGCACTCCGGACGCACGCAGGAGAAGCGACAGAAGGCCTTGGCGGATTTCAAACAGGGTGCGGTGCGGGTGCTCGTCGCCACGGATCTCGCCGCGCGCGGGATCGATATCGACGGTGTGAGCCATGTGGTGAACTACGATTTTCCGGTGAACCCCGAGGACTATATCCACCGTATCGGCCGCACCGGCCGCGCGGAGCATGAGGGCGAGGCGATCAGTTTCGTGCCCAAGGGTGATCTCAACTTACTCGGTATCTTGGAAATGGCCATCGGCCAGCGATTACCTAGGAAACAGCTCCGGGGCTTCGACTACTACGCAAAATCCCCCGCTATTGAAGCCGCGCCCGCCAAAAAAGACTGGCGGAAACGGACTCGGGAAAGGGAAGTTGCCAAACCGCAGAAACCCACCGCACGGCCACCCAAGGCCGCCGCAAAAAAATTTCCAAATTCCCGCTGAATAGATTCCTGAAAGTCCACGTCTTTCCATTATCATGAAGACAATCTTGTCCCCGGTTCGCCTCACCGCCCTGCTCGCCTTTGTGACCCTCAGCACGAGTTGTATGACTACTTATGACGCATACGGACAGCCTAGGCAATCGGTTGATCCCGGCCTTGCGATCATGGGTGTCGCGGCAGCGGGATTGGTCGGATACGCGCTCGCGGACGATAATAGTCACCACTCCCACAACTACTACAGCGGCGGCGGTTACTATCACAGACGCGGTTATAATAGCTATCACGGCGGTTATTATGCCCCCTGCTATTGAGCGGAAGGCTTCTTCTCTTCATTCTTGGTGAGTCTGATTCTTCCCAAGGAAGCGGATTGCCAATCCGGCGCGTTTCGGGAAACATCCCCGCCCGATGAATGACCAAGAACGCCCGTTTTCCAGTTTGATGCTTGATGGCCCCGACCGCGCGCCGAGCCGCGCGATGCTTTATGCGGTGGGTTTCAAGAAAGATGATTTTGCGAAACCGCAGATCGGCGTTGCTTCCACATGGAGCGAGGTCACGCCCTGTAATATCCACATCGACAAGCTCGCCATCGAATCCAAAAAAGGCGTCGATGCGGCGGGTGGTAAGGGGATCATCTTCAACACGATCACCATTTCCGACGGGATCTCGATGGGCACTGAGGGGATGAAATACTCGCTCGTTTCCCGCGAGGTGATCGCGGACTCCATCGAGACCGTGGTGGGCTGCGAAGGTATGGACGGCTTCGTTGCCATCGGTGGCTGTGATAAAAACATGCCCGCCTGCGTGATGGCCATGGGCCGTATGAACCGCCCCGCCGTATTCGTCTATGGCGGCACGATTCTGCCCGGCTGCGGCAAGATCAAGGGTGAGGAAAAAGATCTCGATATCGTTTCGGTGTTCGAGGCGGTGGGCAAACACGCGAACGGCGAGTTCAGTGACGAGGAGCTGGAGCACGTCGAGGCCTGCGCGATCCCCGGCCCCGGTTCTTGCGGCGGGATGTACACCGCCAACACCATGGCCAGCGCCATCGAAGCGCTTGGTATGTCACTGCCGAACAGCTCCGCTCAGGCCGCGATTTCCGATGACAAGATGCGCGATTGCTTCGATGCCGGCGCGGCGGTGCTGAACCTCATCAAGCTCGGCATCAAGCCCCGCGACATCATGACGAAAGAGGCTTTTGAAAACTCGATCACCGTTTTAATCGCCCTCGGCGGCTCCACCAACGCCTGCCTCCACATTCCGGCCATGGCACACTCTGCTGGGGTTGAAATCACCTTGGACGACTTCGAACGCATCGGTAAAAAAACCCCGGTTCTCGCCGATCTCAAGCCCTCCGGCAAATACGCGATGGCGGATCTCGTCCGCATCGGCGGCACGGTGCCGCTGATGAGAATGCTACTCGAAGCCGGCCTCCTGCACGGCGATTGCATGACCGTCACCGGCCGCACCATGCGCGAGAATCTGGAAAAATCCCCGATCAAATACCCCGCCGACCAACAGATTATCCGCCCGCTCGACAACCCGCTCAAAAAGGATAGCCACCTCCGCGTCCTTTACGGAAACCTCGCAGAAGGCGGCTCCGTCGCGAAAATTTCTGGCAAGGAAGGCGAGGTCTTCAAAGGCAAAGCCCGCGTCTTCAACTCCGAACCAGAGGCCATGACCGCCATCCTCGAAAAGAAAATCGAGAAAGGAGATATCATCGTGATCCGCTACGAAGGCCCGAAAGGCGGCCCCGGAATGCGCGAGATGCTTGGACCAACCTCAGCCGTCATGGGTATGGGCCTCGGCAAGGACGTCGCCCTGATCACCGATGGCCGTTTCTCCGGCGGAAGCCACGGCTTCGTCGTCGGCCACATCACACCGGAAGCTTTCGAAGGCGGCACGATCGGTATCCTAGAGGATGGCGATGAGATCGAAATCAACGCCGTCGAGAACCGTATATCCGTGAACCTCCCCGATGCCGAAATCGCCGCCCGCAAGGCGAAATGGACACGCCCAGAACCCCGCTACAAGTTCGGGGTGCTTGCGAAATACGCGAAGCTAGTCACCAGCGCAAGTGAAGGCGCGGTGACGGATAAGAATCTCTGAGTAATTGGCACCGTATACCAGCCTATCTAGTCTACATTTTCATTGCTGAGACTAGTCTCAATCTAAGATCACTTCGATACAGATCCCATTTTAGACCAGCCATATGCAGCAGTGATTTCCCTTGCTCTGGATCAGAGGTGTATTGATTTTGATCCAACTTACTTCGCGGGCAAAAGCCGAATTACATTTATCCGATCAGATCGCCGTAGGCCTGCGGGCTTAGGAGGGAGGGGAGTTGGTCGGGCTTCGTAACCTTCAACTTAAAAATCCAGCCAGCCCCGTAGGGATCAGTGTTGACGAGGGACGGATCGGCCTCGACAGCGGGATTCACCTCGATGACCTCGCCGGACACGGGGGCGTAGATGTCGGAGGCGGCTTTTACGGATTCCACCACGGCGGTGGGGTCGCTAGCATCGACAGTTTTGCCGAGTTGCGGTAGTTCTACATAAACGACATCTGTTAGTTCGGATTGCGCGTGATCAGAAATACCGACGGTGGCTATGTCGCCCTCGATGCGTGCCCATTCGTGGGAGGTTTGAAAAAGGAGATCTACGGGGATTAATGTGGCGCTCATGTGGATGTTTTTGTGGAGGATAAACGGCGTGGAAGGAAGGCGTAATTTCAGTGGATTGATATCCGGCTTCAGTACACCAGTCTTGTCAGTTGGCTTCAGACTTTGTGGCCGACTATTACGGGTTTGATTTCAACCGGAATGGGACATTCATAGTTTGCATGACGGATTCATGCCGTCAGCACAATCGGTTGTGGTGAACGGTAGATTATGTTCGGCGTTAGGCAGTCGATGCGCATCCTTAACAGTGAAGATCTTACCTAGACTTCCTCGACTCTACTGTGTCACCAACTCCATCAGGAGGTATCATTTTAATCTCTCGATCATGATCACGGGCGCTGGACCGCTAAGAATGCCGATGAGCATGCCTATTTCCCAGTCCCCATGCCTCAATACTTCCGGCGCGCTGGTAATGCGAGTCTGTAACTCGCATATGCGCGGGTGGATCATGGGAGCTATGAAGAGGCTTGGGCTTGCGCTGGTATATTATGGACATGCGACACGCAGACTCGTGCTCCCTACAAGAAAAAAGGCAGGACCTTGCGGACCTGCCTTTACTTTAATTGTTTAGTACTGCCTCAGGCAGCCGATGTGTCAGATCCTACGGCGGCGAAGAAGAACCATCGCACCCAGTGCACCTAGGAGGGCGGCGGAAGGCTCGGGGACAGGAGTAGCCATTTGCCAGCCGCTATTGACGCTTGTGTCAGATGAGCTGGTCTTAACGTCATTCACAACAGATCCGAAGAGGACCGAAGAGTTACCTGGAGTAATTACATAACTATTCGGAGTCGGAACATTATCGTCTGATGCGTTAAATGTAAGCGACGCAGCCTTGGTGATCAAAAACTCTGTCGAATTTCCATATGTAGTTCCGTTGCCGGCGAAGAGATATACAGCTTTGCCAGCGAATGGTGAATTAAGCACAGCTTGACTTTGAGCACTACTATATACACTACGGTTACCGGTTGTTCCAGCAACGTTGAAAGGCACTGTCGAACCAAATCCTGTGAATGCAGCTACGAGCTGGGTACTGGAAAGTGCCGACAAATTATCAGTGCTAAATATACCGAATCCTACTACGCCTGGACCTGCAGAGGTCCCGCCAGCAGTACCTGTAAAAGCAGTGCCCGGAGTCGTGCCCGCACGGAAGGCACGACCTTGAGTATCAATTATACCTGATGCGGTGGCGCTTACTCCAGAACTAAGCGTGTACAGGGCCCCATAAGAAGCTGTAGTTGATGCAACAGCTAAAGATAACAGAGTTAATAATTTACGATTCATATTTTTATTTAAGGTGGATTGTTATTTAATGTGGATTGCTAATTTGATGATAAATTTAGAATTAATTGGCTACGTAAGATGGGACATTTACTGTGTAAAGCTTCGGTCCAGAGGCGCTTTTGATGAGAAAACCACCCTCAATTGATAAATCGTTAGCGCTATTGCCTTGAAGATCATACCAACCTTTGCTAGCTGCATCACCATCATTAAAATAATAGCAAGATGTGTACACACCACCTTGCTGTAAGAGGACGTAATCAATGTTAGTTTGAGTTCCATCCGTATCAATAGCAATCGATGTTTCCAATCCAGAGTTAGCAAGTGTTAAACCAACAGGAGCGACACCATTAACGTAATTGAAACCGGGAATAAGTACTCCACCAGTTTTTCCAGTCTTAACTTCGCCAGTGATCACCAAGTCCAAAGGAGAACCCGCGGCACGCTGAACAAATAATGAATCAGGGTAGGCTACTACCGTATCATTAGCAGGGTTTCCTTGAAGGTCGTACCAACCCGCAGTTGTCGCATCGCCATCATCAAAATAATAGACTGTCTTAAATGCCGTGCCGTCGAGAACCAAAATTTTATCAGCCCCGGTCTGAGTGCCATCGGTATCAGGAGTTAAACCAGCAGAGTTATTCGCCCCAAAAACTTCCGAAATCGTTGCCGCCTTCCTAATCTTGTAACTGTCCCCGGATGCCACGTAAGGAGTGATATCATCTGGAGTAGTCAATACGCTTTGTGACCAGCTAGAGATTTCTTGCAATGTTCCATTCGGGAATTCAATGATGTAGGTCTCTCCCGCTGTCAGTAGGGTAGTGAAGTTGGCATCGTTGTCGGTAACAGAAGTCGCACTTTCCGCCTCGATTAGACCCGAAGCAACTGTCGAGTTGTGCAAAGTTAAGCCGACAAGCGTGAACTGGTTCGGAGCCAGAGTCTTTGTCGTATATCCTACTGGAGTTGTATAAGCGGTGGTTTGACCTAAGGCTATTCCGCAGGCGGCGAAGGATAGCAGCGAATAGATGGATGTTTTCATGGGTGTAATGTTTTGTAGATTCTAACTTGTGATTCGGGTTTGGACTATCAATTAATGCTATGGTCAATTAGCTCTGAGTAAACTACTTTTCAAAGCCATCAACGACAGTGGTTTAGTTTTGTAACTGAGTTACAGAACCAGAAAACACGCAAAAAGAGGGGAAGGCAAGTTTTTTTTGGGGCATTAAAATATTTTTTAGGGAGGAGGCCCAAGTCCGGAGGTCGGAGATCAGGGTCAGAGATTGGTAGCTGAGGGTCATCGGCGGTGGACGGGACTTGGGTGGAAACGTTGTAAATCAAGGGTAACGATGGGAAAAAGATGGATTTTTGATTTTTTCGTATTCTTATTTATTTTTTGATTGGCAGAGGTAAGAACCAGGAAATGTGGCGGAATTGTTGCTTTGGGGAAGATTTGGAGAGGTTAAGGAAGTTGAAAATTGTAAAATTTGATGACGGAGATTGGGTTTTGAAATTTGGTTTCACGCGGAGCCGTGTGGGGCCGCCGCCACAAAAGCGATTGCGTGAAAACTCGCCGATGCATGGGGTGTGGAGAATGACGCTTTGCTGCGCACAGCCATGCCCGCTATTACCTGCTATAAGATAGCGAACGCATAGCCTCTGTGGGTATATAGTTACAGTTCAGGTGCTAGAATTACCACCGGTAAGGGTGGATGGGTGCGTTTTAGGATTTCTTCAGAAAGGGCTTTTTCACCGTGACGGACCTGAACCGGCGGCCGCGGATGTCGATAAAGAGAGCGCTGCCAGGTTTCGCGTAGGCGACGGGCAGGTAGGCCATGGCGATGCCTTTGCCGAGGGTGGGAGAGAGGACGCCGCTGGAAAGTTCGCCGAGGGTGACGCCATCGGCAGAAAGGACTGGGTAGTGTGGGCGTGGTGGCGGGCTCTTTTCTGTGAGTTCGATGGCAGTGAGCTTTACTTCCGGTCCGTTTGATTTTTGTGAGAGGAGGATGTCGCGGCCGATGAAATCGGGTTTAGTCAGATCGCAGAAAAGCCCGAGGCCGGCCTCGATGGGGGAGCGGTTGGGAGAAAGGTCGTTGCCGTTGAGAGGGAAGCACATTTCCAAGCGCAGTGTATCGCGCGCTCCGAGTCCGCAAGGGGTGGCGCCCGCTTCGATGAACTTCAAAAACCACGAGGAGCCCACGGCGGCGGGGCAAAAAAACTCGTATCCGTCCTCTCCGGTGTAGCCGGTGCGGCAAACGATTTCCCCGGTGTCGGTTTGGGAAATGCCGTTGCGAGGTGGGAGTGTTTCGGACGGGAAAAGCTTTCCGAAGAGCGCGGTTGCGTCCGGGCCTTGGATGGCGAGGCCTGCCCAAGCGTCGGATTCGTTGCGGAGAATGACGCCGGGAACGAGGTGTTTCTCCATCCATGCGACATCTTCGGGAATCATCGAGGCGTTAATTACAAGGAGAGTTACCGTTTCGGAAAGGCGGTAGGCGATGAGGTCGTCGATCACGCCACCGGATTCGTTGAGCATGATCGTGTATTGGCCTTGGCCGGGGGCGAGCTTGGAAAGGTTGTTGGTGAGTAGGGTGTCGAGCCACGCGATTTGATTCGCGCCGGTCACGAAGACTTGACCCATGTGGGAAATATCGAAGACACCGGCCTTTTCGCGGACGGCGGCGTGCTCGGTAAGGATGGAAGAATATTGCACCGGCATTGCCCAGCCGCCAAAGGGGATTAGGCGCGCGCCGAGGGCGAGATGAGCGGATTCGAGTGGCGAGTGGAGGATGGAATCAGACACAAACGGACACTGTCGCCGACGGTCTTGCTTGTCAACCGGGCGTGGCTGGGGAAGATTTGCATATATGCTTTTTCTGGACAAGTGTGAGAGGAAATTCGGGTGGTTGTCGTTCCCTGGGCTGCTGAAATATTACGCACTATTTCACGTGCTGGTTTATCTTCTGCAGATTGTGAATCCGAGTATCGGCGAGATTCTGGATTTCAACCGCGCAAAGATCATGAATGGCGAGGTGTGGCGGGCGTTCACCTTCCTTTTTGCGGACAGCGGCTCGGGCGGGCTGGGAGCGTTCGGCGCGCTGTTTCTTTTTTTTATGGTGATGATCGCCTTCATGATGAATGACTCGCTGGAAGGCGCGTGGGGGGCATTTCGCACCAGCATATTCCATTACACAGCGTTCGTCGGGCTTATCCTCGCGAATTTTCTCTACCCAGTGCCCATGCCAAGCAGCGGTTTTTTCGTCTACAGCTCCGCTTTTTTCGCCTTCGCAACATTGTTTCCAAAACATGAGTTTATGATGTTCCTAATCATACCCGTTCAGGTGAGGTGGCTAGCAATCCTGTTCGGTGCGCTTCTCATCATCGGGATATTTCCTAATCCCATTTACTTTGGATTTCTGCTGCTTGGGTTTGCGAACTACCTGCTCTGGGCGGGCATTCCGGCGTTGCGTGGGCAGGCGCGCGTGGTAAAATCGGTGGCGAGGAAACGGCAATTCGATAAGCACAAACTCAATGATGGAGAAGCGTTCCATCGCTGCAAGGTCTGCGGTCGGACGGAGCTTTCCGATCCCGAGCTTGAGTTCCGTATGGCGGGGGACGGCGAGGAATATTGCGTGGATCATTTGCCGGAGTGAAATTTTCCTTTTTTATGGCTTTCAGATATAGAAGCTAGGTTCATGGCAAAAAAGATTTTCATATGTGTCCTAGTTGTGCTCGTCGCGGGAAGCTGGTTCATGTTCCACCAGTCCGGTAACGAAGCGCGGGAAACGATGAAACAAATCGAATCGATTGAGTATGACGGAGATCCCGAGGAGAGGCTGCCGAAACTTAAGAATGATTTGCGTGGAGTTGAGGCAGAAAGGTTTTTCAAAGGGCTTTTATTAACTTTCCTAAGCGCGGGCCTAATCGGCATTATTTTGGTGAGTGAGGTGCTGCCCATCATTGCGCAGAAATTCACCCACACTATTTACGATAGCGGCGAGGAGGTGGAGCGCGATGTATTCCATGATGCGCGTGTGCTAATGGCGCAAGGCGAGTGGGATGGTGCGATCGAGGCGTTCAAGCTGGCAGCCGTGGAAGATCCGCATAACCGGATGCCTTATATCGAGATTGCAAAAATCCAAAAGACTCACCTAGAAAATCCGCTGGCCGCAATCAGCACCCTGCGGGATGCGGTCGAAAGCCATGTGTGGGAGGAGAATGATGCCGCATACCTGATGTTCCGTCTTGCGGAACTCTATGATGAGGACGCAGAGGATCGCAATTCAGCGGCGGCTATTTTCAGGCAGGTCATGGAGCAATTTCCCGGAACCCGCCACGCAGCCAACGCGCGCACCAAGCTCCACGAATGGGGCATGGCCTAGATATAGCAATGACCGCGGCGCTCTTGCGGCTGTGGGCGAAGCGTCCGCTCTTCGTGCTGGCCGCTGGGCTTGTGGCTCTGCTCGCAATGGATCATTTCGAGCCGCGTTTGCTGTGGCTGGTCGGGCTTGTTTTGGTGGTGGCTATCTTGCGTAGCGGTAGCTGGAAAATCGGGCTTGCCGTGGTTTGTGTGATAACCTTTGTGGTCGGGGGCGGGCGTATCCGGGACGCGCGGCAAGCGGCGGATGAGGCGAGTTTTTCAAAAATCGGTCTGGTGGATGTGGAGGCACGTTTGGTCGAGGATGCGCTTGGTGAGGAAGGTGAGTGGAGGGCGGTGGCACGGCTGCATGGTGAAAAATACGGTGGTAAAAAAGTGCGCTGGATCGGCATCGGCGAGCCGCCGCCCGCTGGGACGGAACTTAAGGCTAGCGGTGTTTTCGAAGGGCTTGGTGGCGAGAGAAATCCCGGCGTGCCCGACCGCGTGGAGCGACTGCGTAACGAGGGCATAGTTGCCGTTTTCCGTGCGAATGGGATGCGTTCAGAGCAATGGATTGGACCAGTTAGTTTAAGGGCAGCGGGTATTAAAAAAGGTTTCCGTGAGAGTATCACGGTGGGGTTAGATGAGGAAAGCCTCGCGGCGAAGGTGATTCTGGCGGTGGTGATCGGCGAGAAGGCGAAGGACTCGCTGGGTTTGGTTCGGGATTTCCGCGAGAGCGGCACACTACATGTGTTCAGCGTTAGCGGCATGCATGTGATGATGCTGGGGAGTATAATCTGGTTCGCTCTAAAATGGACGGGCGTCCCGCGCCGGGCAGCGATCCCGATGATCATTGCCTCTATGTTTGGTTACGCGTGGCTGTCAGGAAACGGCCCTGCCGCCGTTCGCGCGGCTTGGATGGGTGCGGTGTTTCTCGGTGCCTTTACCTTCCGCCGCAGGCAGGATCTGCTCAATGCACTTGGCGCGGTGCTCATCGTTTCTCTACTATGGGATCACCGTATGATCCGCATGCCCGGCGTGCAGCTTTCCTACGGTGTCGTCGCTGCCATCGGGCTCGGCACGGCGCTGGCGCGGCGCGGCCTGACATGGATCGCGGCGGATGAGCTTTATCTTCCGAATAGCGAGACCGGATTCTGGCGGCGCAGTTGGATGAGTTTCCGGAGAAATCTTGCGGAGTCGTTTGCGGTTTCCACGGCGGCTTCGGTGGGTTCTGCGCCGCTGACGGCTTTTCATTTCGCCATGGTATCACCGATCTCGGTCTTCGCGACGGTGGCGCTCGTACCGATTGTTTATGCGCTGCTCGGCCTCGCACTAATCTCCTGCGCGCTGCACCCAATCTCGAAAAGTGCGGCCGTTTTTCTCAACCGGACTAACGCCCAGCTTGCCAACGCATGCGCCGCAACGGCGGGATTTTTCGCCAGCATACCCGGCGGGTCGGGTTTTGTTGTCGCGCCGGAAACGGACACGCTGGTCATTTACGATCTTGGTTACGGGGCGGCGGCCGCGTGCTTTGCCTCAAGCGCGGGGAATGCGATCCTGATCGACACCGGCGGCAAATTCTCGCTGGAAAGCCAGGTCGCCCCGTCGCTGATGCGTCTGGGTATGAGGCCAGATTCGGTGATTCTCACGCACGCTGATTCCGGGCATGCCGCAACGCCGGAGTTACTATTGGAAATGTTCCCGCTACGGCAAGTGGCGAACGGGATGGTGCCCGCGCCGGGATCGGTCGCGCAGGAGTGGACGGATTTCGGAGTGGCGGGTGTCTGCGTGCTTCGTCCATCAAAGGGGCATCGCCTCAATTTTGGCGGCGGCGCTTGGGGGGAGGTTTTGCTCTCGGCGGAAGACGGATATCGCGGTTCCCTCGCCGATGACCACGCACTGATTTTTCGTCTGCACTGGCAGGGTTGGAAAATTCTTTTCACGGGGGATGCGGGCCGACTGAGCGAAGAAGCGCTGCTCGAATCCGGAACGGATCTCGCCGCAGATGTCATCGTCGCTGGGCTTCATGAGGGTGACCTCAGTCTCACCGATGCATTCGTTGCCGCCGTGAAACCGCAGGCGGTCATCACAGCCAGTCCGGCCGGTTCTGAGTTGGACAACTTCCGTGAATTTCAGAAAAAATCGATGGAAAAGAAAGGCATCCGCGTAATTGAGCAAATGCGAACCGGCGGTTTGACCGTGAACGTATCTGCGCGAGGAAAATTGGTTATCAAAGGATTCGCAGATGAATCTGAGGTTGTGCTTCACAGCAGCCATTGATGGTAGTGAGGATGTGCCGCCGCCCATTTGCCAAATGAGTTTTATGCGCTGAAGCGACACACACTCCTTGCATTTGGCGTAGAAGGATATACAGTTTCAGATCATATGTGCGGGCTATTTGCCATAGTTGCTTGTTTAATGGCCGCACTCGTGTTGGGTTTTGCAGATCTTCGGCTGCCTCACACCGGAACATGTCCGGCCGAGAATTCCTGTTGCTGTAGTGGCCCCGAAACGGTGACCCCTTGCCTCTGCGCTGATCATCCGTCATAAGATCCTCTAGAAGTCGCTCTCTTCGTCGGGTTTCCAAACTCGTTCATGCTTCCTGCGGAATCTGTTCCGATCAGAAAGATCAGGCAGCTCGCCGGTTTACTCCCTGGTTGGCATCCCTCTGTGCCTTGGCATGCGCCGCCAAAAGAAACACAAGCGCGCTTGTCGGTTTGGATTTTGTGATTCAGGGAAATTGCTGCCGCGCCTTTAGGTGCGATTGACGTCATTCACCCTATTAAAGATCACCAAACCAATGAAAACGATTTCAATAAGTATTCTGTTCGCTGCTACTGCTACGGCCCATCCTGTCGCCTTTGAGGGCGCGCAACAGCTCATGTTCGGCTACTCCGGAGATGTGCAAAATTTCGAGTTTTACAGCTCGTATTCTGAACGTGTCGCGTGGGGTATGCACGCCATGCGCTTCGAGGGAGATGAGGACGAAATATTCACCGGTCTCCAGCATAACTGGTTGCTGAAGCGATGGAATTTGCCCTCCGCCCAAGCAAACATCTACAGCGGTCTTGGCGCCGGATTCGCAGCTGTTGTGGGCGATAGCGCGGCACCTGCAGGCTTGGGATTTTTCCGAGCCGATTACGAAACGCGGAAAATCTATACTGCTTTCGATGCGAAATGGATTGAGTCCACCGACGTCTCCCGTGGCGTTTTTAGTACTTCATTCGGAGTTGCTCCGTATGAAGCAGAATTTGACCAACTCAACACCTAGCTCATCATACAAGCTGAGCATGTTTCTGGCATGGAGGAGGAACTAGAAATCATACCAAAGGCTCGATTCTTCAAAGGCCCATATTTTTTGGAACTTGGCAGCACCCTCTCAGGTAAGCCAATCGTCACTCTCATGGTTCACTTCTAACATCAAAACTACAATTCAATGAAACTTCCATACATCATCTGTTTGCTTCTTTTCACAGCCATCATCGCGAAAGCCGCGCCCGACAGGGTTGCCACGGTAAAAACTACGGTCAACGGCATGGTCTGCTCGTTCTGTGCGCAGGGTATCTTAGCCCATTTCAAAAAGCATCCTGCCGTATCCAATGTCCATGTAGATCTCACGCGCAAGATCGTCTTACTGGAAGAGAGCAAGGGCCAGTCAATCACCGACAAGGAGATCACCGATCACATAAAAAAATCTGGCTTCGAGGCGGTCAAAGTCGAGCGAGTGAAGCAAACTTTCGAAGAGGCGAAGGGCGGCTGACCGGAAAATAAATCACTCTGCCTTGGCCGCTTTCGCCTTCGCTTTCTCGTCGTAAATACCGCCGATGAAGAGCAGCGCGGCAGCGATGCAGATGCAGGAATCCGCGACGTTGAAGGTGGGCCACCAACCGCCGCTGCGCGGCACTATCTTCTCGTAGAAGGGCAGGCGGACGGAGATAAAATCGACGACGTAACCTTGTGAGAGTCGCTCCCAGAAGGAGCCGTCCTTCGAATGTTCAAGGAGGAATCCCTGCACTAATCGATCTGTTAGATTTCCGAAAATCCCGCACAGCAGCAAGGCGACGGCGAACTTGGAAATGATGTGGTCGAATACGCCCTTTTTACAGAAAAACCGGATCAGGACGAGGGCGATGATGGGCACGCACAGAAAAACGATTGGTGCCCAAGAGGTGCCGTTGCCGAGGCCGAACGCCACGCCCTGGTTATGAACGCGGATCCAGTGGAACCAATCAGGGATGATCATCCACGGCAAGTCCTGCGAACTGAAACCGCCTTTAGGCGGCTCAGAGAAATGCCCCACAGTCCACGCCTTCGTCACCTGATCGAGGAGGTAGAGCGGGAGGGTAAGGAAGAGGAGGAGGCGGGGCATGAAACTTTAAATTTTAAACTCGAAGGAAGAGTCTTCATTCGCGTCCGTTCGCGGTGGAAATCACATCGTCGCAGCGTTGGCAAAGGCCGGA
>CAMAXN010000035.1 GCA_945862245.1 Prosthecobacter debontii | reverse complement strand
CGCCAGCAAGTGGTGGAAATGAACCCTCACTTGATCCACGAGATCGGCGATGAGGTCGTTCTACACGCCGCCCACGGAGATGTCGTGGTGTTCGGGAAATGAACCCCATATTTCCATCGCACCACTCTGAGGATACAAACAACATAACTTCGCTAAAAAACGGTTTTTGAACCGCGAAGGCGCAAAGACGCGAAGGAAATCCATTTTATCGGGAGAAGACAACTCGAGAAACTTTGCGTCTTAGCGCCTTTGCGGTTCGATATATCTTCATTCCGTGGGGCAGAAGCTTATCCAGCTCCTCAGTGCTGACACCCTGACCGCATTTCGCCACCATTTCTCTTGCCAGCGACGGATACCGCCGCCACAACAAGCGCCGCCGTTTCGGGGGTGCATCAATGGACTGTTGCGCCGCCGCTGCTGCGCCACATCACACCAATCCAAGCGCCAAATATGCACAGCATCTCATCACGTATCGACAAGGTTTCTCCCTCCCTCACACTCGCCGTCACCGCGCAGGCCAAGGCCATGATAGCTAACGGCGAGGAAGTTTACGCCCTCGCCGGCGGCGAACCCGAAGTCGACACCCCGACCTTCATCAAGGAAGCCGCCGTCAAGGCCCTCATGGAAGGCCGCACCAAATACACCCCTTCCGGCGGCATCCCGGAGCTCCGCCAGGCGCTTTCCGATAAATTCAAAAAAGACAACAACATCAACTACGCGCCGAACCAGATCTGCGTCACTTCCGGTGCAAAAATGGCCTGCTTCAACGCGATCCTCGCCATCGTCGAAGAGGGCGATGAAGTTATCATCCCCGCACCGTTCTGGGTTTCCTATCCGGAAATGGTGCGTATGGCCGGCGGCATCCCGGTTATCGTCGAGACGAAGGAATCAACCGGCTGGAAAATGACCCCGCAGCAGTTCGAGGAAGCGATGACCCCCGCTACCAAGATGGTCATCATCAACTCACCGGGCAACCCTACCGGAGCCGTTTACACCAAGGCCGAGCTTCTCGCCCTCGGCAAGATCGCGCTGGAGGAGGACATCGTGATCCTTTCCGACGAGATCTACGAAAAGCTCGTTTACGGCGAGGCGGAGCACGTCTCCATCGCCTCCCTCAGCGAGGATCTCTATAACCTGACCATCACCGTCAACGGCTTCTCCAAAGCCTACTCGATGACCGGCTGGCGCCTCGGCTACACCGCCGCGCCGAAAGCCATCGCCGACGCCATCGACAAGGTCCAGAACCACTCCGTCTCCAACGCCACCACCTTCGCCCAATACGGTGCGCTCGCCGCCCTCCAGGGAGACCAGACCTTCATCGAGGATCTGCGCGGCGAGTATGACGTGAAGCGCCAGTTCATGTTCGCCCGCCTCAGCGCCATCAACAACATCCGCGTCGTCGAGCCGAAGGGTGCCTTCTACTTCTTCGTTTACACCGGCCAGATGGGCATCAAGTCCATGAACCTCTGCGACAAGCTGCTCTCCCGCTACAAGGTCGCCGCCGTCCCCGGCATTGCCTTCGGCTACGACGAGGGCATCCGCCTCAGCTACTGCACGACCCTCGACGTCCTCAACGAAGGCCTCACACGCTTCGAGCAGTTCTGCAGGGAGCATTGAACTGCCTCTTAACTAAGAGGGCGTTTCGCTTGATTGGCGGAATGCCTCTTTTCTCAATTGGCACGCTGGATGCGGGTGGCTTCGCCTGCGTTTTCTGAAGTCAATGATTGGCGTTACAGTCTGATTCTGTATCTGCCGTTACCTCCATCAGCACTGGTTGCGGCGATAGCAAAATCATGACCTCTTCCTGGATTTTCTCGACCTGGTCGAGGGCGATGTTGGGGTCCTTGATGATGAAGACCTCGCCGGTCTTGCGGTGCTCGTAAATGCGGAGAGTGCTGCCGGCGGTGGGTTGGGAGTCGGTCTCACGGAGGAGTTTCTGGCGCTCGAGCATGAGGGCGAGGATGTAGCGGGTATTTTCCGTGTGTTCCTGATCCTCCTCGCAGAGCGAGCGCAGGAGTTCCTCGGCTCCCTGTTTGGTGACAGTCTGAGGGTTCTCGGTGGTGAGGAGGGCGCTGTAGGTGGTGCGCCAGGAGGAAAAGGGTTGCTCGTCTTCTTCGCTGCGAAGTTTCCATGAATCTTCGAGGAAATCTTTACGCAGGTATCCGGACGATTCCAGGTCTGGGAAGATCGCGGTGATGATGGGTTGCCCTTCGTTAAAAGGTGTGCCGGTTGTAGAGCATTGACGGCTGCGGGAGCGGAGGTGCCAAGTTTCGTTGAGTGCCATGGTTTAGGAATTGACGTTGATAAGGCGTAAAAAGGTCTGGTAGATCGGGCGTCCGGTGACGCGGCGGTGGTAAAGCCAAAGGCCGAGGAGGCCGAAGCAAAGATTAGGTAGCCATGCGGCGAGGGCGGGCGGGATAATCCCCGCTTCTCCGAAGGCGAGGGACACACTAGAGAAAAATAGCATCAGGACGGCGAGTAGAATAGCGAGGAAAATACTAGTGCCGCTGCCGCGCCTCGCGAAGTGGATGGAGAGGGGCGCGGCCAGCAGCACAGTGACCACACAGCTAAGCGGCAGCGCCCAGCGGTAATGCCAGTGAGTGAGGTAGGAGGATTTATTCGAACTCACCTGCTGCGCCAGCGGCGAGGCGAGCCAGGAGCTAAGTTCTGGGATGCCTAGTGTTTCGACGCTAAGGCCGGGTTTGATGATCTGGGAGGGTGTTTCCTTCCATGTTTCGCGAATTATTGCCCCATCGGTGTTCTCGAAGCTCGGCGATTTACCCTTGATGTAACGGGCGATGAGCGGTTGCTCAAAAGTCCATTCCCTAGAGGCGCGATCCCAATGGGCGCGCGGAGAAGTTAAACGGATTTTTAGGGAGTTGTCCGGGTTGAGGGTGGTAATCTCCACATTCTCTAGATACCCGTCCTGCTGGAAATTTTCTGGGAAAGCACCGACCATCCACAGCCGTTGCGAGGCGGGATCGCGGTAGAGGACGTTCTTAGCATCGTAGATCGGCCAGCCGTTGGCGCGGGCGATCATCTCGCTTCGTTTGCCATCTGCCTGGGGGCTCCAGTGATAATTCAAACCGAGCAGGAATGTGCTGCACCACAGCCCCGCGAACACCAGTGGTGAGGATACGCGGATAACGCCCGCCCCGCTCTGGATCATGGCGACGATCTCGTTGCTTTTAGAAAATTTTCCTAAGCCGTAGATCAACGCTAGCAACAATGCATAGGGCAGGATCACCATCAGAATCGCCGGTGCCCGGAGGAGATAGAAAGTCAGGATCACATGGTAGCGGTTTGTCACTTCCCTGAAATCACTGAGGTTTTCGCTCAGGTCGAGCAGTAGCCAGAGGCCGGAGAGTGTGCCGAGGCAAATCAGGAAAATAGCCATGAACTGCCGAGCGAGGTAGCGGTCGAAAGTGCCACTCAATCGGTATGCTATAGCTCCGATTGCCGGCATCATGCATAGAAAGGCAAGTATCCAGGGGCGGATGCTGTGGGCGAGGATATGGGAGTCGGGAAATCCTTCGAGATGCTGCTTCACCGCGGCGATCTCCTGCGGAACGAGGAAAGAGATCGCAATGCCGCCGAATGCAAGAGAGGTAATCGGAAGCAACCAGCGTGGACTGTTCAACATGTAATGATGTGAGTTTGGACGCGTCATCTTCGCCTGTCGAGTGATTGCGTTGGCTCAGTCCTCCCAGATCATGTGTTTGAGACGTAGCTGCCGGGCATATGTAGTGGCTTCTTCGGCGCGTGGTCCGCCGAACGAAGCGATTTTTCCAGCAATGGCAATGGCCGCATTCCAATCCTCCTCCATCTCCAGAATGGTTAGTAGGCGGAAGCAACTGAGCTCGAACCACTCCCACTCGGCAGGCGGCGGTTCAGTCGGACGGTCAATTACGGAAAAATAAGCCTCACGTGCTTCGACGATTCGTTTCTGCGAGGGATCCGCGGGATCGGAAAGTTTCTCAAGGGTGAGTCCACGCAAGTATTGGAGGCGGAAAAAGCGTGAGGAATTTCCGGATGTAGATTCAAGGAGGTTGTCGTAAATCTCCAAGGCATCGGTGAGATTGTTGGGATCGGAAGTGCCGAGTGCGTAGGTTGCTTCTGCTAGTAGTATTCCGGTGGAAAAACGTGAGGGATCATCGGGAGGGGCTGTGGCGTAGGCGGCGGAGAGCAATTTGATTGCGGCGGGTAGGCGGTTGAGATCCATGAGCAAGTGCGCTTTTTCCAGAAGTGCGAGCACCTTGAGGGTGCCGTCGGTTTCCATGGCTCGGTCGTAGAGGGAGAGCGCCTCCTCGCGGGATTGCTCTGTGGCACCGAGGGCAGCAGAGCGAGCCGCCAGAAGTAAGGCGGCATGGGAACGCTGGGTTTGCGGCTCGGAGGCCGCGAGTTTTTCAAGAGCGATACGGGCCTCGTTGTAGTTTCCCGAGCGAAACAGGTTTTTCCCAAGTATTAGCAAAGCTTCGGATGCCGCTTGAGTGCCTGGAAATATAGCGATGATCTCATTGGCAAAAGTGACAGTAGCGGCTGGGTCACCCGAGAGATCTAGGATATGCAAGCGAGCGATTTCCAGGCGTGTGGCGTATGCTTCGGGCAGGTCGCTCTTGGATGCGACCAAAGTGTCCGTTTGTGCCTTCGCAAGTGAGAGGTCCGGTGGCACCGAGCCGATGGCGGCTTCCGCAATGGCTAGCCTCGCTTCGACGGAGCGGGGATGGTCCGGATGTTCCTTTAGAAATGCATCAAGAGCGGAAATAGTTTGCTCCGGCGCATCCGAGGCGAGAGCCCGCTCCAGAGCGAGTTCGACTGACAGGCCTTCCTTGATAACAGGATCCAGATTTTGTATAGTGATGGAGTTTCCTTGCTCCTGATCCAACGTTGACAATGCGGAGTTCAGCGCTGCAATTGCCCGATTTTCCCCCTCAAGTAATTCGGCGGCATCATGAAAAAGCTTGGATGCCATGGCGTAATCACCTTTCTCAAATGCGCTTTGGGCAATTAGGAAAGCGGCTTCGCCTTTGATAGCTAACGATTTCGCGCCATACCTGAGCTGATCGAGAATATCAAAGGCGTTCGGTATCTTACCTTCCTCAAGCCTCCACGATGCAAGAGTAAGCATGCCGCGGGAAACAAGAAAGTGTTGTGGTGCGAGGACCATCAACCTCCACATAAGCACAGATGCCTCCGCTTTGGCGGTCGGAATATCGACCCTGCGCATGGCGATCGATAGCGCGTGCAAGGAGAATGCTTCGAAATCCGTAAGAGCTGACTCTGGTTGGGGCCATGCGGACACGGCGCTGGCAAATTCCGTATTCACAAAACCGCTACCGTTTGGGAGGTGTTTGGGAGACCATTCCGCAAGGATGGCCAAAGTCGGATGATCGGTTCTAAGTATCGAGGCAGGCAGCCAAGCGATGATCCGATCAAAAATCGGTGCAAGTATGGCGGCTTCAGCCCGTTTTTGCAGGAAGTTGAGCAGGTATTCCGTCGCGCCTTCCGGATCGCCCTGCGCCGCCATGCTGTCGGCTTTGCTGACCGCAGCCATGTTATGGTGTTCCAAGCTTTGGCCGTCGGGGTTCGAAACCAGCGGCTCGAACAGCGATGCCGCCTCGGGAAATTTGCCCTCGGCGAAAAGAAGCTGGCCCTCTAACAGGTTCGCGAAGCGTGAAAGCCTTTGAGGAATGCTGGACGCTTTTGGAAAAAGCGCGCGCGCCTCCTTGATACGGCCCAGATCGATAAGCAGGCCGAGACGCCGCAGTTTGGAGTCTACCGAATCTAACAGTGCCAGAGCTTCAAGTGCAGCTTCCGGCTGGGAAAGGGAAACGCGGAGATTCGCGGCCGTAAAGGCGGCTTCCTCACGATGGGGAGACTCAGGCTTTGCAGCGACGGCTGTGAGCATTTCAGCCGCCTCGGCGAAGCGACCTTTACCAGCCAGCGCCTGCCCCATCCAGAAAGTCGCTTCCGGATGATCTCGCACGTTTGATTCCGCCAAAATGGATAGCGCTTGGTGCGGTCGGTTGTCCCTGATCAGGGTTTCCGCGAGCAAGATACGGATTTCCGGTATCTGCTCAACTGGCAGATCCGGCGCAGCAGCGGCCGCCTTAAGGCGCAGTGAGGCCACATCCCAGAGACGGCTCTGCATGGCTCTTTCCGCTGAATCGAGGAGCGGTGAAAACGTCGCAGCTTGCACGCCGGAGAGGTATGCGAGGAACAAGATGGCGGATACATGTTTCACTGTATGAATATGAAATGGGGAGAGTGGCTTTGGAAGCAATAAGATATGGAGGTAAACACAGGCTCTGCAGCTTTTATTCGCAGGTGAACGCGCCTTCCGCTTGCAAAAACTGTATCTCCTCGCTGATTATGATTTTTGTCATGAGCTGTCGCTTTCGCCCCTGCATAGACCTCCATGAGGGCAAAGTAAAACAGATCGTCGGCAGCAGCTTGCGCGATGACGGTACTGCGCCGCGCGCGAATTTCGTTTCGGAAAAGACGCCAGCCTGGTTTGCGGAGACGTTCCGTAGCGATAATTTGACCGGTGGACATGTAATCATGCTTGGTAAAGGCAACGAGCATGCCGCGAAAGAGGCGCTTGCAACATGGCCTGGCGGGATGCAGGTAGGCGGGGGAATATGCCCCGGAAATGCCGCCGCATGGATCGCTGCGGGAGCGAGTCATGTGATCGTCACCTCCGCTCTGTTCGATGGCAGTGGAAAATTTCTCCCTGACATTCTCGACAAACTCGTAGTGGAGGTCGGGAAGGAAAATCTGGTGATCGACCTTTCCTGTCGTTGCACGGATCGCGGTTGGACGGTGGCGATGAACCGCTGGCAAACCATGACCGAGCTCGACGTGACCGCAGCCACGCTGGATTCGCTCGCTCCTTTTTGCGATGAATTCCTGATCCATGCCGCCGATGTCGAGGGTTTGTGCGGAGGTATTGATGTGGAGCTTGTGGCTTTGCTGGGAGGGTGGGGAAAAGTTCCCGTGACCTATGCAGGTGGAGCTGCCTCCATGGATGATGTGCGTCTTGTCGCTGATGCGGGCAGGGGGATAGTCGATGTCACGGTGGGTAGCGCACTCGATCTCTACGGCGGCAGCGGCGTCCGCTACGCAGATCTCGTAGCGATGGGACGGAGCTCAATTCGCACATAAAAATCGCCGATGCGGGCTTGCCATGTATCTGGAGATTCCTAGTCTACTTGCCTTTCGCCGCCCATCGAATCAAGCGGCGTTCCTTTTCTCATCATGAACACCACAGCACTTGCCAACGCCGCCAACGAAGCCCGCGGCCTCGCCATGGACGCCGTCCACGCTTGCAACTCCGGCCACCTCGGACTTCCGCTCGGCTGCGCCGAAATCGGAGCCGTCCTCTTCGGCGAGAGCATGCAATTCAATCCCGACGCCCCGCGCTGGCTCAACCGCGACCGCTTCATCCTCTCCGCTGGTCACGGCTCGATGTTCCTTTACGGTTGGTTGCACCTCTCTGGTTACGCCGTTTCTAAGAATGATGTTGCTTCGTTCCGCAAGCTCCACTCCATCACCCCCGGCCACCCTGAGTTTCATGAAACGCCCGGCGTCGAGGCGACCACCGGACCGCTCGGCCAAGGCATCGCCAACGCCGTTGGTTTTGCGATTTCCGGAAAACGCGCGGCCGCAAAATTCAATAGCGCCAAACATACGCTTTTCGACCACCACGTGATTGTACTTCATGGCGATGGGTGTCTTCAGGAAGGTGTGGCGAAAGAGGCGATCGCCTTTGCTGGTCACACCGGTCTCGACAATCTTATTCTCATCTACGACAGCAACGATGTCACTCTCGACGCGATGGCAGATCTTACTCAAAGCGAATGCGCCTTGAAATATTTCGAGTCGCAGGGCTGGGAGGCGGTGCAAATCGACGGCCATGACCTCGCTCTTATCGCGAAAACCATCGCCGACCTGAAAGCAGCGAACAACGGTAAGCCAAAGGTCATCATCGCGAAGACACTCATCGGAAAAGGCATTGCGGAAGTCGCAGGAACCGCGAAAGCGCACGGTGAAGGCGGCGCGAAATTTATCGAATCTGCCCGTGCTGGACTCGGCCTTCCCGCCAGCGAGCATTTCTTCGTATCGGAGGAAACGAAAACCTTCTTCGCGCAGCGCAAGGCGGAGCAGATCACGAAATTCACCGCATGGCAGGCCAGTTACGACGCATGGGCGAAGGCGAATCCTGAACTCGCCAAGGAACTCACCGAAGGCGTCGCGGCGGCCGTTCCTTCCAATCTCAGCGACAAGATTGCAAGCTTCCCGGCGGACTACAAGGACGCCACCCGCTCGGCGGGCAGCAAGGTCATCAACGACGTGGCGAAGGTCATGCCGCAGTTCCTTACCGGTAGTGCTGACCTTTTCGGCTCCACCAAAAACTATCTGTCTGGCGAGGGTGATTTCTCCGCGAAAAACCCTCTGGGTCGCAACATCTGGTTCGGCATCCGCGAGCACGCCATGGGCGCGATCTGCAACGGCATCGCCTACGACGGCATCTTCCGCGCGAGCGGCGCAACCTTCTGCGTCTTCGCAGATTACGTCCGCCCCGCGATTCGTCTCGCCGCGCTTTCCAAGCTGCCGACGACCTTCATTTTCACCCACGACTCCGTCGGAGTCGGTGAGGACGGCCCGACCCACCAGCCGGTGGAAACCGTCAGTGGCCTCCGCGTGATCCCCGGTCTCGATGTCATCCGCCCCGGCGATGCCGAGGAAACCGCCGGAGCATTCATCGCCGCGATGATGCGCACCGACGGACCGACTACACTCATCCTCACCCGTCAGGCGATTCCGCTTATGAATCACCTCTCCGTTCAAGAGCGTCGCGATGGCGTAATGCGCGGCGGCTATATTGCCGTGAAGGAAACTGGTGAACTCACGACTATCCTCATCGGCACCGGTTCTGAGCTACAGCATTGCGTCGAGGCCGCGAAACAACTTGGCGATGGCGTCCGCGTTATCTCCATGCCTTGCGTCGAGCGCTTCGACCGCCAAGCCGCCGAATACAAGGAAAGTGTCCTTCCAAAATCCTGCACCAAGCGAGTCTCCATCGAGGCGGGCGTCACCGACATCTGGTGGAAATACGTCGGCACCGAAGGCAAGGCGCTTGGTATCGACCGCTTCGGCATCAGCGCCCCCGGCGATGTGGTAATGAAAGAACTCGGCATGACTGCCGCGGATGTTGTCGCCGCTGCGAAGTGACGTCACTTAAACTGCGGATAGGCGCTGAGATTCTACGTTTGTTTTAAAATCCGGGGCAATACCTCCGCTTATTCCATGTGGACAGGGCGGGGTGGGGCGGGCAGATTTCCGGCATGGAAAAAACAGAAGAAAAATTGCAGGAAGCGATGGCGGAGTTTGGATGCCAGACAGGGACTTTACATCGGGCGGAGGGGGAGTGGCTGCATTTGGTGGCTCAGGTTGGAGTGCCGGATTTCTTGTTGGATAAGATCAGCGTGATTCCTTTCGGTAAAGGCATCGCAGGTGTGGCGGCATCGACGCGTGAGCCGGTGGAGCTGTGTAATCTCCAGCAGGATCTCGGCGGCGTGGCAAAGGAGGACGCGCGGAAGACGGGTGTTTCGGGTTCGCTTGCGGTGCCTATCCTTTCCGAAGATGGGGTGGTGTTAGGGACACTGGGAGTTGGGAAAGTGACGCCGTATGAATTTTCCGAGGCGGAAAAAGCGCGGCTCGCGGAGATCGGGCGGGAATTTGCTGAGATGCTTTAGACATGGAGCGGCGGATCAGAATCCGCCGATGACCATGGCAAGCGAATGCGGCATGCTTTCGCGTTTTCCATGGAAACTTCATGGACATGGGTGGATTGTTGATTGATCCTCTCATGCGCTTTTGTGGATTTACTTTTCCTTCTAGCCATTTTCCCAGCCGGGGCATTTCTATTAGCAGCGTAACACAATGTGATGAGCTAAAGCCCTATTTCCTAGAAGGCAAATACTCTCATTTTTCTGAATATTTCCCGATTGACAGCCCAGAGCTGGCTGCCTAGTTTTCGCACCCTTCGAGTGGACACGCTCCCGCAACTATGCCGAAGACTTTCCCTATTAACGTAATGAAGACATTTTCCGCTAAGCCAAACGAGATCGAACGCAAATGGTATGTGATCGATGCCAAGGGCAAAGTTCTCGGCCAAGTTGCCGTGGAAGCAGCCCGCCTTCTCCGCGGCAAACAGAAGCCTACTTTCACTACTCACGTTGACACCGGCGACTTCGTAATCGTGATCAATGCCGATCAGGTCGTGCTTTCCGGTTCCAAGGAGACCGATAAGATCTACACCCGTTTCTCGGGTTACGTCGGTGGCAAGATCGTGGAAACGGCCCAGAAGCTTCGTGATCGCCGTCCGGTTCTGATGGTTGAGCGCGCTGTTTGGGGAATGATCCCGAAGACCCGCCTCGGTCGCGCCCAGTTCGGTAAGCTCAAGGTTTACGCTGGCGAAGCGCACCCACACGAATCCCAGCAGCCTGTCGCATTCGAAGTCCGCTGAAGCCATAGATTTTTCCATTCATCATCATGCCTGCCACCGAAATCAAAAGCTCCACCGGCCGCCGTAAGACTGCGGTCGCCCACGTCTGGGTCAGCGAAGGAACCGGGGAAATGACCATCAACAGCATTTCCTTCGAAGATTACCTCCCGACAATAGATCTACAAAACTCCGTCATCGCTCCTTTCCAGACCCTGAACATGGTAAACAAGTTCGATGTGAAAGCTATCGTCAAGGGCGGTGGCAAGCACGCCCAGGCCATTGCGATTCGTCACGCGATTTCCCGCACGCTCACGCTCTTCGACCCTGAGCACCGCAAGCCGATCAAGGCCGAGGGTTTCCTGACCCGCGACCCACGGATGAAGGAGCGCAAAAAGCCCGGTCGTCCCGGTGCCCGCGCCCGATTCCAGTTTTCCAAGCGTTAAGCTGGAACTCATTAATTTCCGAAAAGCCGCATCCAACGATGCGGTTTTTTTGTTTCTTGTTTCCCACTACTTTCTGCTGAGAACTATGGAATTTGATTCTTTGATCAACTAAGAATCACGCAGCGAAGTCTGCACCAGCGTGCTCGGGTTGCGGGGTACTAGAAAGCGGCCCTCCAATAATCAGAAAATCCTCAATCTCGCAATCGTCCGCTCTTTCCCCAGTATCTCAAAAACATCCCCGAGATCCGGTCCGTGTGCGCGGCCGGAGAGGGCGACTCGCACGGGGAACATGAGCTGGCCGGGTTTCGCGCTGTTCGCCTGGGCGACGGTGGTGATGGCTTCCTTCGCGATATCCGCTGACCATTCGGTGAGCTCGGCCATGTGCTCGGCGAGGGTGGTAAGTAGGGCGGAGTTCGGGTTGGCTTTTGCTTTCGCGACAGTCTCCGCATCTTGGGCGGCGTCATCGGTGATGAAGAAGTCGATGGCGGCGGGGACTTCAGTGAGGAGCCGCACTTTCTCTTTCACCGCAGAGATCACCGCGGCGTAGTTTTCCGTGATCGGGAGCTTCTCTGCTTCGACAAAAGGCTTCGCCAAATCCGCGAAGGTTTCCGTGGAGATTTTCGCAATATGCTGCTGGTTCACCCATTTGCATTTCTCGAAATCGAAACGGGCGGGCGCGCGGTTTATTGCTTCCAGCGAGAAACGATCTACGAGTTCGATGAGGGTGAAAATCTCATCGTCAGATTTCGACGACCAGCCGAGCAGGGCGATAAAATTTACGACCGATTCGGAGAGGAAACCTTGCTTCGGATAATCGCCAACGGCGGCCCCGGCATCGCGCTTCGACATTTTCGAGCCATCGGGATTGAGGATGAGCGGAATATGGGCGTATTGAGGCGGTTGTGCGCCAAGCGCAGCGATGAGTTGGAGGTGCTTCGGCGTGTTCATCAGGTGATCCTCGCCGCGGATCACGTGGGTCATTCTCATTTCCAGATCATCGACAACGTTTACGAAATGGAACACGTATGAACCATCGCTTCGTTTCACGACCATGTCGGGAGTATTCGATTCGTCGCGGTAGTCGATGGTGACTTCTCCGCATACGAGATCTTGCATCGTGATCGGTTTGCGCTCGAAACGGAAACGGTAGGCGCCGCCGTCATTGTAGAGGCGATCAGCGGCGAGGAGTTTCTCGAAATAGTTGTCGTATATGTCGTTGCGCTGGGATTGGTAGTAGGGGCCATGCGGGCCGCCTTTGTCGGGGCCTTCATCCCAATCGAGGCCGAGCCAGTTCATGCCATCGAAGATCGCTTGGCGGGCTTCCTCAGTGTTGCGGGCGGCATCGGTGTCCTCGACGCGGAGGATGAAGGTGCCCTTGTGTTTGCGGGCGAAGAGCCAGTTGAACAGGGCGGTGCGGCCACCGCCGACGTGGAGGTAACCGGTGGGGGAAGGTGCAAAACGGGTGCGTATCATAAACTTCAAATTTTAAACTCTAAACCTCAAACAAGAGCTAGGACTGGAGTGCGCGCAGCGCGCCGCGGATGAGGGCTTCGGCAGTGGAGGTCGGTTCTTTTTCGAGAATGGAGCGGACGGCTTTGCGAGAATCGACCTGCTTGTAGCCAAGAGCGATAAGGGCGAGCTCCGCATCAGCGGCCTCGGAGCTAACATGACCGGAGGCGGCATCCTGCCATGTGTCGGTAACACCTACCTTGTCTTTTAACTCCAGGATGATACGCTCAGCAGTTTTTTTTCCGACTCCTTTTGCTTTGGACAGCATAATTGAATCACCTGATACCACGGCGGATTTGAACATGGCCACGGGCATTCCGCTGAGGATCGCGATAGCGATGGACGGGCCGATGCCGGAAACGCGGTCGATCAGCATGAGAAAAACATCGCGCTCCTCCTCAGTGGCGAAGCCGTAGAGTGTGTGGGCGTTTTCCCTTATGTGCAGATGGGTCCGTAGATCAACGGCAGCGCCCTCGGTGGGGTGCAGCTTATCATAGGTGGAAATCGGTATGATCGCCTCGTAACCCACTCCATGGCAGTCCACGATCAACCGGTTCGGATAGGCCTCGATAATTTTTCCACGTAGTCTCGCGATCACAATGGAGGTTTCGGGGTAAAATCGGCCGGTTGCAAGAGGGAAGCATTCTGGCCAGTGTCAGAGTTTGGATTTACGTGGAAAGTCTCTGGCGTTCTCAGGAAGTAAGAAATTACGAAGATTCGTCGTTTTCAGATTGGAATAGAGCACATACGCTAACAAAAAATGACCGACGGCGAGGAAGAAATTGTAGAGTGTTATGCGTGCGGAGCGCTGATGAATATCGCCGCGCATCCGCCCTTTTCGCGCGTGCTTTGCCCATCCTGCCAGACCGAGAACAGGGTCAAGAAGCAGTTCGGTCCTTATGTCCTGAATCGCCGGCATGCGATCGGCGGCATGAGCAGCGTTTTTATCGCGATGGACAGCACGCTCGATCGCGAGGTAGTATTGAAAATTCTCAGTGAGGAGTTTTCCAGCAACGAACTGCGCATTTCTGCCTTCGAGACCGAAGCCCGCCTGACGGCTTCGTTCAGCCATCCGAATGTAGTGCGGGTTTTCACAACCGGAAAAGCCTTCGGCCGCTTCTACATCGCGATGGAATTTGTGCCGGGGGGGCACTTTGAACAACACATCTCAGAGAGGCGACGTATTCCGGAAGTGGAAGCCTTGCCTCTTGCTATCCAGGTGGCTGAGGGACTCAAGGGAGCACAAGCGGCCGGTCTTATACACCGTGATGTGAAGCCTGGAAATATCCTACTCGATTCCGAAGGGAACGCGAAGCTCGTGGATTTCGGCCTCGCGCTAGTGACACAAGGGGGGAAAGCAAAGGCCGAGGAAATCTGGGCGACACCATACTACGTCCCACCGGAGGCGGTCGAGGGCGGCGTCGAGGATTTCCGTGCCGATATCTACGCCTTCGGTGCCACTTTTTACCACGCACTGACTGGCAAGCCGCCTTGCAATGAGGAGTCAATGGCCACCGCTTTGCTGAGAGAGGCAAAGAAACGGATTGTACCCCTGAAAAAGGCGGCTCCCGATCTGACTGTAGAGACATGCGTCGTGATCGATCGCGCGATGGCCTTTGACCCGGTCAACCGTTTTTCAAGTTATGACGAAATGATCGATGCTCTCCAGATGGCGCTGAAGATGGCCAGCAGTGAACTGGTGAGGGATGTGGAGGGAGTTACAAAATCCCAGAGGCGCATTGAATTGCGCAAAAAAAAGCAGCAGAGCACTTTCTTGCTAGTCGCTGCCGTCGCGCTATTGTTAGCGGTTGTAGGGGCGATTTTTGTGATGAATCCGCGTTCTCTTTCTTCCAAGCCTCCGGTGATGGTTTTGGGTACAACGTCGGATGATGGGGACGACGATTCGCTTCGGATCGCGGAGAAATACCGTGAGGCTCGCATGGCTATGGAACGTGGCGAATTAAGGCTCGCAGAAACTAGCTTTGCAGAGCTGCTGGAGGATCGCGAAGTGCAGGAGCCAACGCGTACTTGGGCTGGCTTGGAGGCGGTGGTGGTGACGATGCTCGACGGACGCATGGTCGATGCATGCAAGCATGCGAACGCTGCCAGAGATCACATCAAGCAAACGCATCCAGTGGACGAATCAGAATTTCAAAAGGCGGTTTTGCCGATTTTGTACAAGTTAGAGCAACCAGCTTTCATTGATCTTAATGAAGTGGATATGGGTTCAGAGGGTAGCGAGATTTATATGGCCGCCCTTATTGCGGGTCTGAAAAACTGGGAGCAGGGTGGATTGGATCAAGCCATGCCGTTTCTCCGTGCGTTCGAATCAGATCGCTCGCTTGTAAATGATAAGGTGCTCGCTGGGTATCTAAAAGTGGTGAAGGGTTATCTTGGGGATGATGAAAAGCTGAAATCCTCTGCCTATCAGTCTGATCCAAAAACCCCGGAGGAGTGTCGTAAGGCGATTGAGCAACTCGAAGAGATACTCACGCTGCTGGAGACAAAGGGTCGGGCTCGCTTCAATGTTCGCGCCCGCCAACTCGACCTCGCGAAGTTGGAACGCAAGCTTTCTAATCCATAATGTATCTCGTTCACTCTGGGATTCGCGTTTCAGGATGGCGACAAATTCCTAAGGGACATCGTTTTTTCGCGAAGGGCTAATATTCGCCGAAATCTTCGAGAAATTGAACCAGTTGAAAAGCTAACCGCCGGGCCTGTCGAACTAGTATGGGCTTGATGTTTCCCCGGCAAACGGAGAGGATATCCGTTATGCAATACCGCACAAAGCCGGAGGAAAGCTTAGGAATGCCTTCGGGTATTCCACACATCATCGGTAACGAAGCCGCGGAGCGCTTCTCGTTCTACGGCATGAAGGCAATACTCGCTGTCTTCCTCAGCCAATACCTTTTCCTGATGAATGGCGCTTCCGGCGACCCGATGGAGAAGGCGCGTGCCACCGAGTTAGTGCATTTGTTCAACGGTGCATTCTACCTGACCCCAATTTTGGGAGCCATTTTGGCGGATGTCTTTTTCGGGAAATACAAAGTCATCATTGGGCTATCCATTGTCTATTGCATGGGACATGCGGCGTTGGCGATGATGGGGCACTTCGGCCATTCGGAGCAATGGATGATTGCCGGTCTTGTGTTGATCGCGCTTGGGGCAGGTGGCATTAAACCCTGCGTCTCTGCCCATGTTGGTGACCAATTTGGATCCCTCAATTCCCGCCTGCTGCCGCGCATTTTCAACTGGTTCTATTTCTCCGTCAATCTCGGTGCATTCCTATCCATGCTGCTCACGCCGTGGCTGCTGGAATGGTATGGCCCGCACTGGGCCTTCGGTGTGCCGGGTGCGCTGATGGCCGTCGCCACCTTCATTTTCTGGCTCGGTCGGAAACGCTTCGCCCACATCCCGCCGGGCGGTATCGGTTTCTTCAAGGAGGCCTTCGACCGCGAGGGTATCTTCGTTATGCTGAAGCTCACGCCCGTCTATCTTTTCGTCGCGATCTTCTGGGCGCTCTTCGACCAGACAGGCTCCACCTGGATTTTCCAATCGCAGGACATGGATAGGAATTTTCTCGGATTCAACTGGCTGCCCTCGCAGATCCAGTCGCTTAACTCAGTTTTCGTCCTCACGTTTATCCCCGTTTTCAGCCTCATCATCTACCCGTGGGTCGAGAAATTATGCCCGCTCAGCCCTCTGCGGAAAATGGGTGCGGGCTTCGTCCTGATGGCAGCGGCGTTTGTACTGGTCAGCTTCATTCAGGTGGAGATCGATGGCGGCGGCAGGCCAAGCATCGTCTGGCAGATCGCCGCTTTTGCACTCCTCAGTGCGGCAGAGATATTGGTATCCATCGTCGCATTGGAATTCGCCTATACTCAAGCACCGAAGAAGATGAAGTCCTTCATCATGTGCTTCTACCTCGCCGCCGTGGCTCTCGGGAATTTCCTCGTGGCTGGCGTGAACCAATTCATCCAGATACCCAGCTCATCTGAAGAGCAGCTAGCCGAACACATCGGCTCGATGGCGGAGGATTGGCAAGGCGATTCCCGCACCGTCGTGCTCCCCGGTTATGATAAAAACGATCCAGATGGCGCATACATTCGCCGCCTTGGAAAAGACGAGAAAGTCCCGCTAGAAGTACCAGGCCAGAAAACCCTCAACCGCGCTGCGAAAATAATCATATCTCACGCGGAGAAAGCTGGTCATTTCCCCGACCGCAAAACTGCAGTAGAACTCCTCTCCGGTATGAAGGATGCCTGGGGCAGGCAGCTCCGTTACCTGATCCTGAACTCTACCACTGTCCGCATCTGGAGTGCGGGTGGCGACGGCAAATGGAACACCAAATGGGATGTTGGCATCATCATCTCTATGGCCGAGCCGCAGCCGGAAAAGAAGACCTCATGGTTCGACAAGCTCCGCCCCAAAGAATCATGGCTTTCGATTAGGAAGCGCGAATTAGGCATCAAGCAATCGCAAGCTGGGGCAGGGGAGATGTTTTCCCAAACTACCTTCGCCGGCGGCCAGGTGCGCCTCCAGGGCGCATCCTACTTTTGGTTCTTCAGTTCCCTGATGGGTGCCACCGCCATACTATTCATTCCTTTTGCGATGATCTACCGTCCGAAAAACTATCTTCAAGACTCCTGAGGCGAAAATACCTCGCCCTCGCTTTTCCCGACGATCACCGCCGCGCAGCTATCGCTGAATATGTTCACCGCCGTGCGGCTCATGTCGAGTAGCCGGTCCACTGAGAGCAAAGCAACGACGGCTGTCTCCGCGTTCGGGATACCCGAGCTTTTCAGGATCAGCAGAATGGCAACAAGGCTCGCTGAAGGAATACCCGCTACGCCCACGCTAGTCAGCAACGCCGCGACAACGATGAAAAACTGCGCACCCATACCGAGGTCGATACCCATCACCTGCGCCACAAAGATAACCGCCACGCACTCGTAAAGCGCCGTGCCGTCCATGTTCACCGTCGATCCGAGCGGCAGCGTGAAGCTACTTACTCGCTTGGAAACACCCGCGTTTTCCTGCACGCAGCGCATCGTCACCGGCAGCGTCGCTGATGAGGAAGCGGTCGAAAACGCCATTAGCAAGGCCGGCCTCATCGCCTTGAAATGACCGAATGGACTCGTTTTACCGACATATCTAAGGGCCAGTGGCAAGATTACGAAAAGGTGGAAGGAAAGTGCGAATAGCACGGTGAAAAAGTATTTTCCAAGTTGTGCGAACAGATCTGCTCCCGTTTCATAAACCACCGGCAAGATCAGCACATAGATCCCGATCGGCGCCACCGCCATGATCCATTTCGTGACCGTGATCATCGCTTCGTTCGCCCCTGCGAAAAAATCACTCACACTCTTGCCGCTGTCGCCGGGCACTTGCGTCGCCGCGATCGCGAACAGAATGCTGAACACGATTACACCCAGCAACTGCCCGTTGTCGCTGGCCGCGCTCACCACGTTCTCCGGGATCATCGCGGTAAAAAAACTAAGAAAATCTTTGCCATTTCGCCCTCCCGCGATGGATACCTTCTCTTTCTGAGATTCATTCGCTGACGCACTGCGTTCCTCGAAGGCCGCACGTATCGACTCGTTTGGCGTACCACCTACAAGGCCGGGCTCGACCACATTCACAACTACTAGACCTATCATAATTGCGACCAGGCTGGATATTATATAGAACGCCACCGTCTTTATCCCTAGCCGCCTGAAGCCTTCGATTCCCTTCATTCCCGTGATCCCGGAAATCACCGCCGTTATGATCAGTGGCACGATGATCATCTTCAATCCGCGCATAAAAAGATCTCCTACGAAACCGCACATCTCCAACACCGCCTTGACGAACCTGCCTGCCGATGAATCCACTGTCGCATGATCGAAAAGCCCACGGAAAACGAGCGCCGTGAGCGTCGCCAAAACAAGTGCGATTAATATATGCCAGTGACTTGCCAAACGTTTCATACAGCGAAACAAGCCGATTCGACTTCTAAAGGGAAGTCTCACCGCTATTTTCTTATTTAAACCCCGCTAGTTTAAAAAATTTATCTCATAAAAAATGAATGAGTTACGTAAATCAACTAATCAATTTTCTTTGATACTTCGGAAATCTTAATAAAGTTTTTCAAATTTCTATCTGTATTCTCTGAATGCGATTTACCCTAATTTTTTTTCACCCCTAGGTCCGCAAGTTGAGACGCCTAAAGAAGTCTCTAAGCCGTAGATTTTCAATGGGCTTTACTTTGTACTTCTAATTACCAACTACTACATCTTGTATTGTGAATAATTTGTGGATACTACATCTACAAAATCTGTTTGACCTAATTAGGTAAATTGCTCCATATTTTCCATCGGTAACGCGATATTAATTCGATCTTCCACCTAACTAAATTATATCCAAATACATTCCGATCATGTCCACCACTACCACCATCACTCTAGGAACTCGAAGCTTCGTCCTCGACAAGACCAAAGCCGAGCTCGCCTACAATTCCAAGAAAGTTATCAACGGTAAGGAAACGATGTTCTTCAACATCCTCCCGCTCAAATACACTTGGGCCTATGACCTCTACAAGACGATGAAAAATAACCATTGGGAGCCGGAGGACATCTCGATGCAGAAGGACGTCGAACAATGGCGCTCCGACGAGATATCCGACGTTGAACGCTGGATCATTAAGATGGGCATCGGCTACTTCTCTGCTGCCGAAGGTATCGTCGGTGACAATGTTCTCCACGTTGTCCGCGAGGTCGTCACCGCCCCCGAACTGAAGCTTGTTCTTGGCCGCCATGCTCATGAGGAAAACATCCATGCCGACAGCCTTGTCTACATGATCTCTTCCCTCGGCCTCAACCCACACGAGTGCGAGGCCATGTTTGAGGATGTCCCCACCATTACCGCTAAAAATCATTTCGTTACATCAAACTCCCGCGCCCTCCGCCGCGATATCGATCTCACTGTCACCGCTAACAAGCAGGCGCTGGCAAAAAACATCTTCATGTTTGGTCAGATCATGGAAGGCACGCAATTCTACGGCCTCTTTGGAATGATTCTCTCCCTTTATCGTCAGAACAAGTTCCCGGGCATCGGCCAGATGTTCCGCTACACTTTACGCGACGAGTCGAACCACATCGAAGTTTTCCGCAATCTCCTCATGGATCTGATCGATGAGAATCCCGATATCTGGACCGAGGATTTCCGCGAGGATCTCCGCTCCACCATGGCCGAGGGTATCCGTCTTGAAAAAGCCTTTATCCGCGATTGCCTCCCAGTCTCCGGACTCGGTCTTAACTCTACCGATTTCGAAACCTACATCGACTTCATCGCCGACCGCCGCCTCACATCCTGCGGCCTCGCTCCTCTCAACGAATCCGTTTCTAACCCATTCCCATGGCTAGCGGAAATGATGGATATAAAGAAGGAGCAGAACTTCTTTGAAGGCCGGGTCACCGAATACCAAAAAGCCGCTGCCCTTCATTCGGTTAGTGACGATGAACTGTGATCATGGCGGCGGTCTTCTCCACACCGCAATCCATATTACGGCATGGCGCATACAATTCGCCGACACTGTTCCACTAGATTAAAAAGCACCCCAATTTCTCCGAAAATGTATCGTTCACTAAACCTCACTGAAGACAACCTACTTAAACAAGTAATATCTGACCGCTTCGAACTCGCTTCTACCGATCGTCCTTTCGACTGGCGCGGCACCATTCCGATAGACAAGCGCGCACCACACGCTGACATCATCGTTACCCGCGGCGACAAGGAGACCCAGTTTTCACTTGAGGACGTGGCTGATGCCATTGGCGATTCCCTTGCCGATCTCCTCATCGCTCGCTCCGAGGACGAGAAATCCATTTTCTCGGATGTGAACCGAAACTTTGTCTCTCAGGTCGCGCACAATGTCGCCGTTTCCCTCACCAAGTCCCTCGAAGCCGGCGGTCGCCTGCGCCTTTCTGAAGGCGATCTCTACCTGCTCATCGAGAAAGCCCTTTTAGAAAACGAAGCCTACGACGTCGCGAAATCCTTGGCCTTCCGCCGTTCACTTGAGAAAACTGGCCAGGTCGATATCGGCTCCGGCCCACACGCCCTTCCCGTCCGTCTGATACGCCGCAATGGCAACGTTGTGCCATGGTCCGAAACAAAGATCGAGATCGCTGTTAGAAAAGCGTTCCTCACCATCAAGGAAAATCCCGAGCCCGCTATCGATATCGCCAAGGCCATCACCGAGCGCGTTCGTCGTGGCGACCAATCGTTCGTCCATATTGAGGACGTCCAGGATATGGTGCAGGAGGAGCTCATGCGCCAAGGTCACTTCAAGGCCGCGGAGCACTACATCCTATACCGCGCCCAACGCAATCTGCTCCGCCGCGAACTGGAAGGTGAATCCACCGAAGATCTCTCGCAGGATTCGATGATCGTTGTCACGCAAGACGACGGGACGTCTTCCTTCTGGGATGGTCTCGAGTTGAAAAAGCGTATCGCCTACGCCTCCATCGGCCTTTCCCTGAATCTCCCAGAAGCAGATATCGAGCGCGAGCTGCGCCGTTCTATCGGCTCCGAAATTTCCGCGAAAGACCTCAAAGCCACCATTATACTAAACTCGAAAACACTCATCGAGAAGGATGCTGATTTCGCTAAATTCGCCGCCCGCATATTGCTGTCCTATATCTATGAGGAAGTCCTCGATTGGTCCATCTCCACCGATGGCGTGGACAAGCTCAAGCAAGCCCACAAACAGGGATTCAAGTCCTACCTGAAGCACGGCGTCGCCATCAAGCGCCTCCACCCTGAACTGCTTGAGAAATACGATCTCGAAAAACTCGCTGAAGCTTTTGATCCCACCGCCGACCTCGATTTCGACTACCTCGGCATACAGACTCTCTACGACCGCTACCTCATCGTGGACAAAACGGGCGATCGCCACCAGCGTGTCGAGACCCCACAGTTCTTTTGGATGCGCGTGGCCATGGGCCTGTTCAAGAAAGAGGAAACCAAGGCCGAGGAATGGGCGATCCGCCTCTACAACCTCTACAAGGGTCGCCGCTTCTGCTCTTCCACGCCGACCCTCTTCAACTCCGGCACGCTCCACTCCCAGCTCTCCTCTTGCTACCTCTACAAGGTGGACGACTCCATAGAGTCCATCATGCAGCGCGGCATCGCGGAGAACGCCTACCTTTCCAAGTGGGCCGGTGGCCTCGGCGGCTCGTGGACTTCCGTTCGCGGCACCGGCGGCTACATCCAAGGCACCAATGGCGAGTCCCAAGGCATCATCCCATTCCTGAAACTCCACAACGACCAGCTCCTCGCCGTGAACCAGGGCGGGAAACGCAAGGGCTCCGGCTGCGCCTACCTCGAAACATGGCACAACGACATCGAGGACTTCCTCGAACTCCGCAAAAACACCGGGGACGACCGCCGCCGCTGCCACGACATGAACACCGCCAACTGGGTGCCCGACCTCTTTATGAAACGCATGGAGGATCGCCAGAACTGGACACTCTTCCGCGCTAACGAAACCCCTGACCTCCACGACCTCTACGGCAAAGCCTTCGAGCTGCGCTACGAGGAATACGAAGCCCAGGCGGCCGAGGGAAAGATCTGGTCCCGCCAGATCGCCGCTCTAGAGCTTTGGAAATCCATGCTGAAAATGCTCTTCGAGACCGGCCACCCGTGGATCACGTTTAAAGATCCCTGCAACGTCCGCTCCCCTCAGGATCATTGCGGCGTCATCCACTCCAGCAACCTCTGCACCGAGATCACGCTCAACACCTCCCACGAGGAAACCGCCGTCTGCAACCTCGGCTCCGTCGTCCTCGACTCCCACATCACCCCAGACGGAGCCATCGACCACGAGATGCTCAAAGAAACAATCACTGTCGCCATCCGCGCCCTCGATAACGTCATCGACATCAACTTCTACCCCACCGAAGCCGCAAAAACCGCTAACACCCGCCACCGCCCAATTGGTCTCGGTGTCATGGGTCTCCAAAACGCCCTTTACAAGCGTAACCTCTCTTTCGCTTCGGATGCCGCTGTCGAGTTCAACGACGAGATGATGGAGGCCATCGCCTACTACGCCTACAGCGCCTCCTCTGACCTCGCCGCCGAGGTCGGCACCTACTCCAGCTACGAAGGGTCAAAATGGGATCGCGGCCTCCTGCCGCAGGATACAGTAGATATCCTCCAGGAAGAGCGCAGCCGCAAGATTGATGTCCCGCGCGGCGGGAAAATGGACTGGTCCGTTGTCCGTGAGAAAATCGCCAAGCACGGCATGAGGAACTCCAACGTCCTCGCCATCGCGCCCACCGCCACGATCTCCAATATCATGGGCACCACTCCTTGCATCGAGCCGAACTACAAGAACCTTTACGTGAAATCCAACCTCTCCGGCGATTTCACCATCCTAAACACTGAGCTCGTTAAGGATCTCAAGAAAGCCGGTCTCTGGTCCCCCGAAATGGTCGATCAGCTCAAATACTTCGACGGAGAGCTCGACTCCATCGATGACATCCCGCAAGCCATCAAGGACAAGCACAAGACCGTCTTCGGCGTCGACTACACCTACATTATCGATGCCGCCGCCCGCCGCCAGAAGTGGATCGACCAGTCCCAGTCGGTCAATCTCTTCCTTGCCACACCGGACATGAAAACCCTCTCCCACATGTATCGCCGCGCCTGGGACAAAGGTCTCAAAACCACTTACTACCTCCGCACTCTCCAAGCATCTAATATCGAGAAATCCACCGTCGCTGTCCAAAAAGACCAGCGCGGCGTAATGGCCACTCAAACCGCCACAGCAGCCGCCCTGTCCGCCGCAGCCTTGGCAAACGCGGACGCTAAAATATATAGCGCAGAAGAAACACGAGTGTGCTCCATCGATGCGTTGCTCAATGGTGGTGAATGCGAGGCCTGCCAGTGAGGGGAAAGCTTCCCCCTTTGGCCACCTACGATTTAATCGCCCAGAATTGCTACGGCCTTGCTCATCACTCTATTTGGCCATGAACTTTACCATCGCCCTTACATTTCTTCTTATTTCTTCCACCTTCCTTCTTGCTACGGACAAGCCGAACGTTCTTTTTCTGCTCGTCGATGACCTGAAGCCAAGTCTTGGCTGCTATGGAGACAAACTGGCTATTACTCCCAATCTAGACAAATTAGCCGCTCGCGGAATGAGGTTCGAGCTTGCCTATTGCAATCAAGCCGTTTGCGCGGCTTCACGGACGGCGCTGTTGTTAGGCTCGCGCCCCACATCTACAGGAATTCATGGACTGAGTACCTTCCATCGCAAAGCGATACCGGATGCTATTACGATGCTGCAACACTTTATGGCTCACGGTTATCGCACCGAGGGCATTGGTAAAATTTTTCATACTGGGCATGGCAACCAAGATGATACGATTTCCTGGTCGGTGCCATGGAAACACGAACCCGTGATCGAATATCTCCTGCCCGCGAGCAGTGCTGGAGGAAATCTCACTAAAGAAGCGGCCATGTTTGGGAACCATAAGGTAGACATCGCGAGCTTGCCGCATGGAAACGCCATGGAATTTACAGATCTGCCAGACCAAGCTCATTCCGATGGGCGCATAGCAATCCAGGGTATCGAACGTTTGCAAGCCGCAGCTAAGCGTCCGAAGCCGTTTTTTTTGGCTTTGGGATTTGTCCGCCCGCATCTTCCGTTTACCGCTCCCAAGAAATATCTAGATCTACATGATAAGGCGAAATTCAAGTTGGCGGAATTCATCACTGCGCCCAAAGACGCTCCGGCAGTCGCCCACAAACGTGGGGGGGAAATTACCAATTACGAACCGGTGCCGAAAAACGGATCAATGCCGGATGATCTCGCGCGGGATCTTATCCATGGTTACTATGCATCAGTCACTTTTGCCGACGCGCAGATCGGGCGAGTACTTGATGAGTTGGATAAATTGAACATGTCCGCAAACACTATCGTAGTATTGTGGGGGGATCACGGCTGGCATCTCGGCGATCATGGTTACTGGACAAAACACACCAATTACGAACAGGCCAACCGGATTCCGATTATCATTTCTGCCCCAACTGTCACCAAGTCCGGTTCTTCCTCTAAGCACCTTGTTGAATCGGTCGATCTCTACCCGACTCTTGCAGAATTGGCAGGGCTGCCGGCCCCCGAAGGCCCACAGCCCATCGATGGCATCAGCCTGGTTCCTCTTCTGCACGATCCTGACAAAATTCTACGTAATTACGCCTACCACTGCTACCCACGTGGCAAAGTCATGGGCCGGGCTATTCGCACCCAGCGGTATCGTCTTGTGGAATGGAAAATACCTGGGGCCGAATCATCCACAGCTCAACTCGAACTGTATGATTATCAGACCGACCCCTTGGAAACCCAGAATCTCGCTGCTACCGAAACAGAAACCGTAAACGAACTTATGAGCATCCTAGCCGAGCAACCTGAAGCTTTGTCGAACAGTCGTGGCAACTGATACGCTACGCGCCGTGCCCCCTATTTATCTGCGCTCCGGTCCATCCTATACCTTCTGTGGCATTACGAATCATTGCGGTATATGAAGTTTCACTTTTACGCCATGGCATATTTGGGCAAGAGTCTTCACTGATGATTTTAACAAGCCCAATAAATTTCCAGAAGGATCAAAAGTCTAACCTTGCCCCCGTCTAGCTACTGCTCCATGAAGCGCTCTAGTGCCTGCTCTAGATCGGCGGAACGCTTCACTGAGTAGGTTTCAGAGCTCTGAAGGGAAAGGCGTTTGCCGGCGGAGTTCTGGAAGTGGAAGATCACGGGAGTAAGGCCGGGGTTACCGGTAATGTGGTAGTGTATTTCCTCTAGATCCTTGGTGGTGTGGCGGTGAGTCAAGAGGAGGAGTTCGAGGGGGCCTTTACCGTTATTGGCTTTCTTGGGTTTCAGCTCGGCGATGTCGGAGCCAGTAAGGCGGCGGCCGCCGGTGCGGTCGTCGAGCTGGATGGCGACTTTTAGGCGAATGATGTTTCCGGGAATTAGGATGCCGGAATCGCGGGCGGGGAGGTAGCTTTCCGACCAGAGCATGACTTCGCAAGAGCCGGTGAAGTCCTCGATGGTGAGGATGCCGAAGGCTTTCCCCGCTTTGGTCATGCGGGACTCGATGCTGCGGATCATGCCGGCGATGGGGTAGCGGGCGCGGGGGTCTTCCAGCTCGATCTCGTTGATGAGGCCGATGCGGTTGTATTTGTCTGAGTCGAGGACGCCACGGAATTTATCGAGCGG
>CAMAXN010000034.1 GCA_945862245.1 Prosthecobacter debontii | reverse complement strand
TCAGCAGCCGGACGGATGCGGTCATGTGGCAAAGCGTTGTCGAGATATGCCTCACCAACATCTAGGGCATCCATGATGCTCGGCAAAACGATATTGGGAACCACACCTTCCTTTTGGGTCGAAGAACCAGAGGGGCGGTAGAATTTCTGAATCGTGACTTTTAAGTAACCCGCCTTTTCGCGCTCAGCGAAGAGCGGAAGCATACGCCCGATATCTATCGGCTGCTGGACAGTGCCTTTACCAAAAGTGGATGTATCACCTACCACGACGGCTCGATTGTAGTCCTGCAAGGCGCCGGCTAGGATCTCGCTAGCCGAGGCGCTGCTCTTATCCACAAGCACCACCATGGGGCCGTCGTAGATTTGTTCGCCGTCAGTATCCTTAACCACAACCTGACCAATGGTGTTTTTTACCTGCACCACAGGACCTTTTGGAACGAAGAAACCAGTCATCCTGCGGACTTCCTCCAGCGAACCTCCGCCATTGTTTCTGAGATCAAAAACCAGTCCGTCCATTTTCTCTTTCATCAAACGCTGGAGAATGCGCTCCACATCCACAGAGCAACGTGTCGTACCCTCGTCGAAGTCAGCGTAAAACGACGGCAAAGTGATCACACCGATCCTGCGCATCTCACCTTCCTTAGATTTCATTTGAATCATTTCACCGCTGGCCTGCTCATCCTTGAGTTCGACCTTCTCACGCTTGATCACAACGATAGTTGTTTCACCCGGTGCTCCGCTGGCCGGCTCAACTTTGAGCGCAACCGAGCTACTTTCCTTACCCCGGATCAGTTCGACGACTTTGTCGATTGGCATAAACATGATGTCGACCATCCCTTCCGCCTTACCGCTGTTAAGCGAATCAACCGCAACCACGCGGTCGTTGAGCTTGAGGGCTCCCTGCTTGTCTGCCGGGCCGCCAACGACGATACCTTTAATAATCGTTGCGCCGTCTTCCTCCGCCTGAAGAAGAGCACCTATTCCAATGAGTTCGTTCTTCATGTCTCCCTTGAAACGGTTCATTTCGCGAAAGCTCATATAGTCTGTATGAGGATCGTAGGCGCGTGCTACAGAACTAAGAAAATAATTGGCCACATCCTCGTTATCCACATCCTGGACGCTGGCGAGGAGTCGCTTGTATCGTAGCGAAACCTTCTCGCGCGGATCTAAGTCATCGACACCTGGATCGGTCTTTTTCTGCTCCTTAGCCAATCTTGCAATCGTCTCGCGCCGAAGGGTTTCTGAAAGCACCGCCTCCTTGATCTGTACAGCCCAGGTTTTTTTGGCTTCCGACTCATTCTCCGGCCAAGTCGCATCTTTGCGGGACATCAGCACCGTCTCATCAACAGTGAAGTCGAAGTCACCTTTCAATAATTTCTGGGCTTCGGCAAGGCGTGAGGCTACGCGCTCCTTAAAAAGCGCATAGATTTCTGTGGCCGGTTCCACGCTATTACCCTGCAAAATCAGCGTGTGAAGACTATCGCCGTATTTTGCGCTGAAACTGTCAATATCCTCACGAGTGAAGAATAATTTTTGGGAATCCAGTTCCTCCAAGTAATCTCCTAAAAACTTACTACCCAATTCAGCATTATAGGGCAGCCTAGCAAAATGGCTGTTTTGTAACATAATCGCCATCTGCTTACCCACTTCATTGAAATCCGCCTGCTGTGCGGATACCGGGTTCGAAAGGGCAAAAAGGCCAATAGAGATTGTCGCATTGCGTAGCCTAGTATAGATAGTCATAAGTAGTAGCTTCAGAGAATAAGCGTTGTGAATTAGTCTGGCATCTGCCGCCAGATTGTCGATTCCGAAAAATCGTTTCCTATACTATATACATATTGGCATTATTGCAGGGGACGTACTTTTAAAAGGCGGAAAAGCAAAATAGTCTATGTAAAGCTCGCTGACAGGAGGGAGATTGCCGCTGGCTGTTCTACACGAAGATCCATTCAAACGGCATTCCGCTGCGCTGCATAAGGCTATATTCGGGAAACACCCTCCGGGGTTAAGAAATGAATTTTCCCTTAGCTTGATAGACCTGAACCCCGTACACCGATGAAGATCATTGAAATGAGCGATAGTAGAATGTGAATTACTACGATAAGTTAAACAGCTATACTACAATCTCGCGTTACTTTGAATCATTCTTAACCTCCTCAAAGAGCTTTTGAAGATCGGCGACAAATGCCTTAGGCACGATTTTACCCAGTCTCTCGAATGCCGCCGTATTCAAAAAATTCCTTGTTCTAGTGTCCTCTGCGATCAGGTCGATCTCGGGCAGCAGACGTGCACCATCTGGAGTCATCACAATAGGCAGGAACACATCCTGAGTCTTGTTACCAGAAACGCAGCGGATCGTCGCTACCAACCATGAACCGGAGCGGTGAAAATTAGAGAACTCTACATTGTCACCTTTTGATCTACTGAGTTCATAGCTGATATTTCGTAACGCAAACATCGGGATTTCTTGTCCATTGCTCAACCAAGCGGAGCAAGTCAACGCCGCACTCATATCCTTGTTCTCAAGGGCCACCAACCATCTATCGACCAAGGCTTTAGCCTCCACATCGGACGGCAGTTTTCCGAAATTTATCCCTTCGAGCTTCACGCTGGGACGCAACAGTGCCTCTCTCCATGAAAGCCTCCATTCCGGTTCCATAGCCTCGATCCATTTCGACAAGACCTCCTGATCCCGTCTGAGGGCCTTGGGAATCGCACCGGCACACCAGACCCAGCCAGCATCCGTTTTTTGGAAAAAGAGCGATCTGCGCTCAAACTGATCCGGATCGCTGAGAGAAAACCACTGATAATTGAAAACCGCGAGCAAGCCCTCCTCCCGAAATGCCATTTCTACAGGTTTGCGAAACACTCCCGGCTCATTCAGCGTCCGCCAAAGCACCGCCGCCTGCACGCAAGCCTTGGTGCCTTGATTCGGGCTAGCACCAAGATCAATCCGGCGCAACGTTTCGCGAAAATCACCGGACTCAAGGGCTATCCTCAAAGCTGCGTCTGCCGCACCCGCAGTGCCCGAGTATAGCGCTGGCTCTTGCTTGCGGAGTATTGCTGAAAACTGGTCAAGCAAGCGCTCATCAAAATCGTCATCAGAAAAATTCACACCACTAGTGACCAGATTCGGTAAATTGATCCTCCATTGCCCCTCAAGGTTCTTGGAAAATTCTAGCTGCACGCCTTTTATTCCGGTGGTGCTAGTATCTTTGGGATCAAGGCAGGCAATCAAAACTGATCCATTCTTAACATCACGCGTCTCCGATACCCTGACCCGTACAACCTCAGGGGAAACCAACCACCTCCAGCCTGCATTGTCGCTTACTGCAGCTTTGGAAGTTTTCAGCCGATCCGCCCAATCCCCAGGCAACGGATCAGACAAGCCACCTAGGTAGGCGAGAATCGCTGCCCTGTCGCCTTTTGCGGATGCCTCCAGAAAACCTTCTGTGATTTTTCCGAGATCATCGCCCTCCAAATCCTCACCGGTGATGCTGTTGCGTATCAACTCGCGTGTCCTCTTTGCTGATTCCGATATCAAGCGATCCAAATCCGTCACCCGCTTGCGCATCATCCAGTTTTCCAACGCGATGAGCCGTTCTCTCAGCGGCAGGGTGTATCCCGCAACAGCGTTCTCAAAGGAAGCGGGCACCGGCGCGACCACCCACTCGTCGCCGCGTTTCACAACCGCGACGGGAAAAACCTGAATCTCGGCGGAATCGAAGACACCGCTTTTGCAAATCATCGCCGCCGCTAAGCCGCCGTCCTGCTTTACCTCACCGAGCTCAAGCTTCCCGCCACGCAACTCCGCACCCAGCCTCGCGATGCTCTTCCGTATGCTCTCGCGTTTCTCCTCCGTGGTTTGCTCAAGCAAAGCGGTGTCTCCACCCGGTTGAAGGTCGATTTCCCCGTCTCTTACTTTCCCGAGGAAAGCCAATGCTGCCTCGCCCACATCGGCTGCCATCAGCGGCGACAAGCAAATGCCGAGAAACGCTAGTGTACAGGAGAAGTTCACCGCGCAAAACATCCATGCAACGTTCCAGAAAGGAAAGCCCACATTTCGCGAGCGGCTGTTATTTTACGGGGGAGGAAGCGGCGAGTATTAGCAAAATCGAAACTACCCTGCACTCCGTGGTCAGCGGACCACTCATCTTCTCCTCGCACCCTAAGAGTTTCAGTTGAAGAATGTATCATCATGCCGGTAAGGCGGCGCGCAGCAGCACAGGAAAACTAACTGCTCTTCCGCTATAATCTGGTGCCACGCCCCGGCAGGTATCAGCACCGCATCTCCCGGACCAACCGTTTCCACCTCCCCATCGATCTCCATTTGCCCGCTTCCGCTTAGAATGTAATAAAACTCCTCGCTTGCCTTGTGATAATGCCGTTGCGTTGAGCAACCGGTGGGCACCCGAGCCTCGGCTAGACTCTGGTTTTTCACCGGCGCGTTAGCAGAATCAAGTAGGCTGATGATTGTAGAGCCGTCCACTGTGGTGAATGGTGCTTGGGATTCGCGGTTTCTGACTTCCATAGCTTTCTACTAAAAGCTCCTGCATCCGGACGCCATCCCAATCCTTGCCAGCTCGCCCTTTTCCCACGATGATTACTTCTATGTTTCCCGTCACCCTCGCTTTAATTAATCTTACCCTGCCATACCGACCCTCTCCTCGGTAAAGCAGCCGCCCGCTTCTACCCAACTCTTTTTAAGGCTTAAAGTTTTACCCTCATATGCGCCCCAGACTCATCCTTAAACTCTCCTCGCCTGACCAACCCGGCATCGTCGCGAGAATCGCCTCTTACGTCGCCTCACACAAAGGCAACCTGATCGAATTCAACCAGTTTTCCGATCAGCTCGGCGGTAAATTCTTCGCCCGTTTAGACATCGATACCACCGACCTCGATGTGGACGTTGCCGATTTCATCAACGGCTTCGGAACCCTCGGTCGCGCGCTGCAAGCAACGTGGCACTTCCGCGCCCTGCCATATAAGATGCGCACCGCTGTCCTTGTCACCAAGACCGATCATTGCCTCAACGAGATCATATGGCGCACGGAATTGAACGAACTACCCATCAAGATCACCTCCATCATCGGTAACCGCGACTACTGCCGCCCACTCGCAGAGCGCTCTGGCCTGCCCTTCCACCACGTCGAGATGGACGGTCCGATGCGCGAAAAAGGCTTTATAGAAATCCGCGATCTGCTTGTTGCGGAGGATGTGGAACTCATCGTCCTTGCCCGTTTCATGCAGATCCTGCCGGACTCCTTCTGCCAGAAATTCTCCGGAAAAATTATCAACATCCACCACTCCTTCCTGCCCGCATTCATAGGAGCTAACCCCTACAAGCAAGCCCACGAGCGCGGGGTGAAACTCATCGGCGCCACCTGCCATTACGTCACCACAGATCTCGACGCCGGCCCTATCATCGAGCAGGAAGTCGAGCGAGTCTCACATTTCCACTCTCCCACCGATCTCGCCCGACTTGGCCGCCAATGCGAGCGCATCGCCCTCGCCAAAGGCATCCGCTACCACGTCCATGATCGCACTCTAATCGACGGCCACCGCGCGATCGTGTTTCCGGATTGAGCGGCTGTGATTTTCCCGGCGGATGATGACCGCAACCCAAGTATATTCCATACCAGTAGGGCCGATCAAGGCTCGGTCGGCCCTGATCAAAAACGGAGGATCCGTATTCCCGGAATGGTAGTGAAACCGATGTGGGTCGGAGTTTTGTTCCGGGATCTCACTCCCGCCAGAGTAGGCGGTGCGTTTGATTTTGGAAATGGGCCGACCGAGCCGGATCAGCCCTACTGGATGAAGCTGGCATGGCGGATTCTGCCGCTACGCTCAAATGAATTCATTAACCAAGTTCTCCAGCATCTCCTGACGACCCGAGTCGAGGGTCGGCTCGCCGTTGGAGAGGGCGTAAGCGCTGACTTCATCCAAGGAGATTTGCTTACCGGCGATCTTCGCGCCGATGCCGGTTGTCCAGCTCTTGTAGCGGTTCGTGACGAACTCCTGCAGGCGCCCGTCCTCGCGGATCGCGGCGGCGATTTTCAGGCCGCGTGCGAAGGCATCCATCCCACCGATGTGGGCGTGGAAAAGGTCGGATGGTTCGTGGGATTCGCGGCGGCGCTTCGCGTCGAAGTTGAGGCCGCCGGTGGTGAAACCGCCCATTTCCAGCACCTTGAGCATGATCTCGGTGGTGAGGTAGATGTCGGTCGGGAACTGGTCAGTGTCCCAGCCGATGAGCTCGTCACCTTGGTTCGCATCCACGGAGCCGAGCGCACCAGCGTCGATCGCCACAGTCATTTCGTGGAGCATCGTGTGACCGGCGAGGGTCGCGTGGTTTGTTTCCAAGTTTAGCTTGAAGTGATCCATCAGGCCATACTGGCGGAGGAAATTCAGGCAAGCAGCGGAGTCGGAATCGTATTGGTGTGTCGAGGGTTCGCGCGGCTTCGGCTCGATGTAGAACTGCCCCGTGAAGCCGATCTTTTTCGCGTAGTCCACGGCGAGGTGGAGAAGGTTTGCGAGGTTGTCTAGCTCGCACTTCATGTTGGTGTTGAGCAGCGTCGAGTAGCCCTCTCGTCCGCCCCAGAAGGTGTAGCCTTCGCCGCCGAGTTTCAGCGTACCATCCATCGCCGCCTTCACTTGCGCCGCGCCGTAGGCGAAAACGTCGGCGTTTGGCGAGGTGCCCGCGCCTTGTGAGTAGCGAGGATGGGAGAATAGGCAGGCGGTACCCCACAGCAGTTTTTTTCCGGTGGCTTTCTGGAGATCTAGGAGGTGATCGGTGACTTTTTCGAGAGCGGCATTTGATTTCGCGAGATCACCGAGTTCAGGCGCGATGTCGCGGTCATGCCAGCAGTAGTAGTCGATACCAGTCTTATCGAGGAACTCAAAGAACACATCCGCACGCTTGAGGGCGTTATCCACTGAGCTAGACTGGTCGTCCCATGGCATCAGGGCGGTCGGGCTGCCGAAAGGATCGGAGAGGCCGTTGCGCATTACATGCCAGTAGGCAGCGGCGAAGCGGCAATGCTCCTTCATAGTTTTCCCGGCAACGACCTCACTAGGATTGTATTGCTTGAAAGCGAACGGATTCTTTGACTTAGAGCCTTCGAATTGGATTTTTGGAATATCGGGGAAGAACATCGTGAGGAAGATTTACGTGTTCTGAAGTGTGGTAGCAAGAGCGAAAGGTTAGAAATACTGAAGCCGTAGTTGCGTCGTTGCCGCCGCCGCTTTACGAAAGAATGCATGAGCCGCCCCGTCGATTCCCTCATCGATTTTCTGCACGCTGAAAAAGCGCGTGGTCGCAGCCATGTCTTCCTTGACGACAGTGCCCGTGATGGCCTGCGCAAACTTTATGTCCGTATGAGGAAGCCTGAGGTTACTACGACGCCCGCGACAACCGCGCACGCTCCGTTGGTGATGCAAGACGCGGTGGTTTCCGGCAGCGGCAAGGAAGAACAACTCGCAGGTCTGCGCAAGCAGGCAGAGAACTGGGCACCCGCAATTTCGCTCGGTACCTTGCGGGAAAAGATGGTTTTCGCGACCGGAAATCCAGACGCCGAGATCATGCTCATCGGTGAAGCACCTGGCTACAATGACGAGAAAGAGGGCGAGCCATTCGTCGGCCCGGCGGGACAAAAACTCAACGATATACTCAAGGCCATGGGCGTGCCGCGCGAGAACGTTTATATCTCAAATCTCGTAAAATTCCGCCCGTCGCTACCGAAGCAGACGACCAACACCCGCAAGCCCAGCGCCGAAGAAATACTCGCCTGCCTATCGCTGGTGATGGCGGAAATTTCCGTAGTGCGTCCCAAGCTCATCATCGCGCTTGGCGGGACTGCGGCAGAAGGTTTGCTCGGTTTAGAGGGCACAGTGGGTTCCTTGCGTGGGGTATGGCATGAGGTTTCCGGCATACCAACTCGTGTAACTTACCACCCCAGCTACCTACTCCAAAGCAGCGGCTCGAACGATGTGAAACGCGCACTGTGGGAAGACATGCTCGCCGCGATGGAAAAACTCGGCATGCCGATCTCCGAGAAACAACGCGGCTATTTCCTGCCGAAGGCGTAATCCGGGCTCTTGTTTGTCAGGAAATGAACGCGCCGCACCCTATGATTCAACGCCTGTTCGCTGGGCGTGGATGGGAGCCCAATGATTTTCAACTCAAAACATGGCGTGCCTATGCTAAGCGGAAATCAGGGTTACTCCATGCACCCACCGGCACCGGGAAAACGCTCGCGGTTTGGTTGGGACCGGTTGTGGAAGCGTTAGATGCAGACGAAGCCCCGGATGGCTGCCGTGTGATTTGGCTCACTCCGCTCAGGGCTCTTGCCCAGGATACAGCGCGTTCACTCGCCGAGTCGCTTCGCGCGCTTGGCAGCCAATTGGAGGTGGCGGCGCGAACGGGTGACACCTCATCCTATCGGAAAGCCAAGCTCCGCGAGCGACTTCCCTTCGCGCTCGTAACTACCCCGGAAAGCCTTTCCTTGATGCTCACCTACGAGGATTCCCGCAGCAAACTCGCGCAACTGACCTGCGTAGTGATCGATGAATGGCACGAACTCCTTGGCACCAAGCGCGGAGTTCAGACCGAGCTTTGCCTCGCGCGCCTGCGCCAATGGGCACCAAACCTGCGCGTCTGGGGAGTTTCAGCTACGCTGGGAAACCTGAAACAAGCCGCCGAAGTACTAGGTGGATCCGCCGCGGCTCAAATGTGCTCGGTTGATTCAAAGATCAGGCGGCAGATCAACATTCGCACCTTGATTCCAAAATCCGTGGAGACTTTTCCATGGGGCGGACATCTCGGCTTGGCAATGGCCGGGCGCGTCGCTAAGTCCCTACATATGGTGAAAGCATCTTTAGTTTTCACCAACACACGTTCACAAAGCGAGTTGTGGTTACAAGCATTACTGGAGGCCGACGCATCACTGAAAGACCGGATCGCGATTCATCATGGCTCGCTTGCGCAGGAAGAGCGCCGGGAAACAGAGCAACTCCTGATGGAGGGCAAATTACTCGCCGTGGTCTGCACCTCATCGCTCGATCTCGGGCTCGATTTTTCCTGCGTCGAACAGGTCATACAAATCGGCAGCCCGAAAGGGGTAGCGCGCCTCCTCCAGCGCGCCGGGCGCTCCGGCCACCAACCGGGCAGCACGCCGATGCTGCTCTGCGTTCCTACCAACGCGCTTGAGCTGTTAGAGTTCGCCGCCGCACAAGATGCCATCGACGCCGAGGAAATCGAATCCAAGCGTCCGCTGGAGCAACCGCTCGATGTTCTGATCCAGCACGTTACGAGCTGCGCCATCGGCGAGCGTATCTTAGAGGCGCAGTTATTTGCGGAAGTCCGTTCCGCCTATGCCTACCGTGAGCTTTCCCCGCAACGTTGGGAATGGGTACTAGGCTTCATCTCGAATGGCGGCGAAGCCCTCCGCGCCTATCCGCAATATCACAAGGTCACACGCGAAGGCGGTTTTCTTCACTTAACGGACAAACGCATGATCCAGCTTCATCGAATGAATATCGGGACGATTACGGGGGATACAGCCGTCAGCTTGCGGTTCTCCAACGGCCAGCGTGTCGGCAGCGTGGAGGAAAGCTTTATTCGCAAGCTGAAACCCGGCGCACCTTTTATCTTTGCCGGACGCTTGCTTGAGTTAGTGCGCCTTCATCAGTTGATCGCCACCGTGAAACCCTGCGCACGCAGCAAGGCGCGCGGTGAAATACCGATCTGGGGAGGCGGAAAAATGCCCTTGTCGACTGAACTTTCAAAAGCCGTTGCCCGCCGTCTCGATGCGGACGCTAACCTCGCATCCCGCCCAGAAACCGACGCGATCAACGACCTCTTGCGCATCCAGAGCGCATGGTCAGAGGTTCCGAACGACCGGGTCCTGCAGGTCGAGCACGCGCGCTCCCGGCATGGCGAACATCTGTTCTTCTACACCTTCGCCGGCCGCATGGCAAATGAAGGGCTCGGTGCCCTGTTCGCGCACCGCCTCAGCGAAAGCAGCCCGCAAAGCATACAAGTGACGCAGAACGATTATGGTTTTTCCCTCACATCCAGCCGACCCCTGCCACTCGACGAACAACGCCTCAGGATGGCCGCCTCACCGGACAACCTGTTAGAAACGCTGATGGATTGCCTCAACACCCACGAACTCTCCCGCACCCGCTTCCGCGAGGTCGCCCGCGTGGCCGGATTGATCCAGCATATGCAGCCAGGCGCCCGCAAGGGCATGCGCCAGATCCAAACCTCCGCCGGCCTGCTCTTCGAAGTCTTCGGACGCTACGATCCCGAAAATCTGCTCCTCGACCAGTCGCGTCGCGAGATGCTGGAAAACAGCCTTGAAATCGACCGCCTACAGCGCGTCCTTCATGAAATTTCCGAAAAGCCCATGCGCCTCATCGAGCTCAAGCGGCTCACCCCGATGGCATTTCCGCTCTGGGCGGAGCGCCTGAACTTTGTCATCACCACACAAGATACCGCGTCGATATTGGAGGAAATGCTCACGACCCTGAACGCCGAAGCCAATGAAACCCTCAAGCATTCCTGAAGGATCGCGGCGGATCTGTTTCGCGGGTGAGGAGCTCGTGCTTCTCGCGGATCGCGCCGTTCTCTGGCAAGCCCGCAGTGCCCTGATGCTATCCGATGTCCATTTCGGAAAATCTGCCACCTTTCGTGCTCATGGAATCCCCATCCCGGAAGGTGAATCACAAACCGACCTCAATCGCATCACACAACTGGTCAGACGACATAAAGTGGAGCACCTCGCTATAATCGGCGATTTCTACCACAGCGGCATCGCCCTCAGCCCAATCTTGCATGACTCGCTTGCCACATTTCGCGACTCTTTAGATGCCGAGATCATTCTGGTTCGCGGAAATCACGATCAAGCACGGCACGAACTTCTGCCAATGGTTGACCAGCTCGATTGGTTGCCTATCGAGCTCGTCCACGATCCCGCCGATGCCAGCCCGGGAAAGCCAACCATCGCCGGGCACTTGCACCCACTCTGCCGGATTGGGCGAGCTATCCGTGCCTCGAGGCTGCCTTGCTTCGTGCTCACGGAAAACCTTCTCGTCCTCCCCGCCTTCGGCACATTTACAGCGGGTCAGATCTTGAAACCCATGGCAGCACAAACGCTCTATCCGATTACCGATCAAAGCGTCTTCGTAATTCCACAGATCTCATAAAAGGGATTTATCAAAATGTATTTCATAACAATCAGACTCTCACTCCACCCCTAAGCGATAGATCAGTATGGGACTCGCGGAGGGTGCAAGGCCGTAGTCCATGACGATGACGTCGAGTTCGTGGGTGCGTGCGTGTCCGGCAAGATCTGCGACTTTACCAGTGCCGCAGAGGGGCGCGAGTTCGACCAATTTTACTTTTCCCAGAACTTAAAATATTCATGCAAGTCCTGGCACCTGTGCGGTTGCATCGCGACGTGAAAGTTTTTCCCAACGTGTATCGCTGATGATCAGGGTTGTTGGGGAGTGTTCTTTTCCTTTTCGGTCCACTTGAAGGTGGGGAGTTTAGAGCGGTCGAGGTTTTTGAGGTGGGGTTCGTTGGCGCGGGCGGGGTCGTCGGAGCGGATGTATTGCCATGGGCGGTCGCCAAGGACTTCCTTGCAAAGTGCGGCGAGGGTTGGATCGTATTCAGTGAGTTCGGCACGAGTGTTGACGTGGTTGTGGATATCGTCGTTTTCGCGGTTGGTGTTAAACCAAGATTGGACTGCTTCTGCCCAGTATTCTGCATGGTTGCTGCCGGCGTAGGTGTCCTTCCATTTGCCAGCAGCGAGCGCGGCAGCGTGTGCGGCCTTAAGGCGTTGGTCGAAGGTGGAGTCGACACGGTCGAGTGCGATGAGGTGGATGGCATGGGCGAACTCGTGGACGAGGATGGATTCGGTATTGTAAGGGTCGCCTTTGAAGTTGAGGACGTTTTCTTCGGCACAAGAGACAGAGGGGCGGCGGCGGCTGGGGCCGAGGCCGCGGGCGCGGGAGTTCCAGTATTCGGCGGGGGTGAGGTCGGAGTGTTCCGGGACGTCGGTGGTGCGCTCAGAGGCAGCCATGACGGTGAGGCGTATTTTGTCCTGCGCGAGTGCTTTGAGGAGATCCGGACGGTGGCCGATCATGCCTTTGACGACGAGTGCGATTTCGGTGAGTGCAGCATCGTGGACTTTGCTAGAGGCGACGATGGGGAAGGGACCAACGAGGAGGTGTTTCTGATAGAAGGGCGCGAGGTTGAATTCTTTGCGAAGGGCATCACTAATAGGTTGCGCGGCATGCAGCGAGAGGGCGGAGAGGAGGAGAGGTAGAGCGAGGAGGATGTACATACTAGAAGTTTGCTTTCTGTGGGAGGCCCTCTGAAAGAGCCATTGGGTTAAACCGGAGGGCGGGGAAATGGGGTTATAGGTGGAGCAGAGATTACAAGACTGTCCCCATTTGGCAATGATATCTTCGTATTGACCAATACTGCGGGAAACACACCGTGGCGGCGGCAATCTGCCGCCAAGTCTAGGATCTGTGCGGGGCTCTTAATGCCGGATTTTATTTTTTTACCGCCAATCTTTTGCAGACCAGATTTTAGCTTGCGTGGGGGGTAGTGGGTAGAATGCCCCTCCGCCTACGAATTAAATGTGAATCCATTTCCCATCTTGCAGTGAGGAAGTAAGACAAGCATCCATGATCATCTGAGTTTTTAGCATGGATTGGGTCCAGAAATCATCGGTCTTTTTGGAAAGCACTAGGGCGGAAAAATCGCGGAAGAGTTTCGACTCTTGGGAACCGGGGGCATTGTTACTGGGTTCTTCCACGGTGATGAATTCAGCATTTTCGTGCATGTAGAAAGTCCCGCCTTGCTGTTCAAAAACGGAATTTCTCACCGTGTAGTGCTGCTGGTTCCCGTAGAATGGCAGGACGAAATCCGGGATGAAAACATTTCCCGTGGTCCCGCTCACATGCGCCCAGAGTTGATTTCCGGTGATAAATGAATTGTAAAACCCGGCGCTCACTCCGCCATCGAAAATCATTTCCGCTGACAATTCCGTGGGCACACCGACTTCTCCGTCGCGTTTAACTAAATTTAACATGGTCGCCCGCACCTGCCGAGGCATTTGAAATTTCAAGGCCCAGAGCGAAAATAAAATAGTATACCAACCCAAGTCGCCCAGGCAGCCAAAGGGTTCCAATGCTTGACTGGAACGGATATTGCTCTTCATGAATTCGTCACCGCCGTTGAAGCTAAAACCAGAGGCGATCCGGCGAATGTCCCCCACGCTTTCGCCATCGTCGAGAGTCTGGCGCAGGCGAGCCAGCCGGGCACTGTGCATGAACATGACACCATCCATCAATTGGACTCCGTTTTGGGCGCAAACCGTTATCATTTCCTGAACATCGGCAGCGCTACAACCCACAGGCTTTTCCACCAGAACATGTTTCCCGGCCCGGGCGGCCTTTAGAACCCATTCCTTACGCACTCCCGTGGGCAGAGGAATGTAAACGGCTTCGATGTCCGGAGAAGCCAGCAATTCGTCATACGTCATCGCCTTCGGCTCGACAGGATGCGGCACTTGGGTTTGGTTTTCCGCAATGTAATCCCGAGCTTTCGCTACGTCGCGGCTCGCCACGCCTATGAGGCGGGCATTGCCAGCATCCAAAATAGATTGCCAATTCTTTCGAGCAATAACAGCGGTTCCCAAGAAGCCCCAGCGACAAACAGATTCTTTATTCATAGACGGGTGCTTTTAGTCGGGAATTTTGCCGATGCATCCGTGATTTTGGCTGGCTGCTAAGAGTTTGCTTTTTGCAGGAGGCCCCTGAAAGAGCCATTGGGTCAGACCGGAGGAAGGTGAAATGGGGGTTTTTCATAGGTATGCTCTTGGTGTAGGTCGGTTGAGTTTGGATTGTGAAATGATTACGGGGCTTTTGGCGCCTCGGCCGCGGGGGCAGTCTTTGGGGCGACGAGCGCGGCGCGGTCCACTTGGACGACAGATATTTTCTCGCAGTAATCTCGTGTCCCGTTTTCGTACACGCAAAGGATTTTACCCTCTTTGGTGACGGCGATGCCCGAGTAGCCGGACAGGCCCGCGTTGAGCATCAGGCTGTGCGGCCAGGTGACCCCATCGTCTGCGCTGAATCGGAGGGTCAGGTTCCGCCGGGCTCCGCGACTAAATTCGCCCGGCTTGGAAACGGCCGGATTCAGGAACAGGATTTCCTTGTCGTTCAGTCGAAAGATGCTCCCCTGGCAGGCCGGACAGGGCAGATTCTTGTCCACCACAGGGTTCGACCACGTGAGCCCGCCATCAGAGCTGATGGATGTCACCCGAAAGCCGAGGCCGTAAGCTCCAGTGGGGCCGCCCGCGCGCATATTCATCATCAACGAACCGTCGCTCCTTTCGACCACGGTGGGTTCGCCGACACCAAACTCCGTCGATGGGGGAATCACACCGCCCGCCTTCCATGTCTTTCCGCCGTCGTCAGAGTAGATGATTCCGTCTCCGCTGGTGCCCTTTCCGTCCACCTTCCAACTCACCCCGCAAGGCGCCACCAGCCGTCCCTTGCTCGTGTGAATCCCGTTGCCGGGTCCTACGCCGAGTACCACCGGTGAGCCACCAAAGCCTTTGAGAAAATTCTTGTCCGAATAACCCTTGTTTATCGGGTCGTCCGCCGTGACGACCATGGGCGACCACGTCAACCCGTCATCGGTGCTCTTGGTGTAATAAAGCCCGTTACCGCCATTTGGTGACGACCAGATCGTAAAAAGCAGATGCACCGTCTTGCTATCCCGCTCGACGATAGCCACGGGATTACCCACGACGATGGGCGCCTTGTCACCTTCCTCGTGGATGAGCACGTTTTTCGACCAAGTCTTTCCGCCATCCTCGCTGCGCCTCATGATCAAATCAATATCTCCCGAGTCCGCCCGGCTGTTTTTTCGGCCTTCGACAAACATCAGGACTGTCCCCTTGCCAGTGACTACCATGACCGGTATGCGGTAGGTGTGATAGGATTCCTGCCGGCCGATAAACGCGTCCGCACGGAATTCAACGCCCGAGTCTTCGGCGTGACTGAGGGAGCATGTAATGGACCAAATCAGTCCGGCGGCAACGAGGGTGGAAAGCAGTTTCATGGTGGGAATGTATTCTCGTTAGAGTGGATTTGCTAAGGTTGGTGCTGAGTTCTAAAATACCTACGGGACTGCTGCTAGGAGTTTGCTTTCTGTGGGAGGCCCCTGAAAGAGCCATTGGGTCGGACCGGCCTGCCTGTTGTAGCCTTGGCGAAGATTGAAGGGCGGGTAAAAACGGGGTTGTCGTCAAAAGTCGCCACCCGCCGCTCTTTGCGTTGGTATCAGTGGGTATTTTTGCTGCTAGGAGGCTCCTTTTGATGGGATGCTCCTAAAACGAGCCGTTGAGTCAGTCCAGAGAGCTGGAGAAATGGGGTTTGCTTAACAAAAAGAGCTCAGGTGATCCATGGAATCTCAAGACCTCCGGTGCCGAAATCCAATAAGAGCAAGTCCTCCGACTAGCGAGAAAAGCGAAACACTTGGCTCCGGAATAATGGAATAGTTATCAATGAACGCTGACGACGTATTTGGACTAAATGAAGGGTCAGCAAAAAGGAAACTCGGAGCACCGAGATTTGAGATAAAATTTTCACGAGATATTCCCACACCATAATCCGAGTAAATCCCATCCGAAACAAGTAAAGTAAAGACCCTCGTTTCATCAAAAGACAAGCCCGTTAGGTTGAGCGGAAAATACAGTTGACCGGACATCATACCAGGACCATTGAAACCCAATCTGGCGAATGTTAAGTCAGCAGGAGTCATGACCGTAGAGTAACTATCTATCTCTAATTCAAAGGAAATCGTGAAGCTTTCCTCAACGGAATAGACCGAGGACGGACCTCCGAACTGCAGCGATCCATTTCCAGAATTAGTTACCCGCAAACGGTTCTCAACGTTACTCGCGAGAGTAGAGCTATACCAGCCCTGGGTGGTGCCGTCGTTCCAGTCGTAAGCACTGATGACTGACCCTCCGGAAATTTGCAAGGTGACTGCAAAAGAGAGAAGCGCAAGATGATATGATTTCGATGACATTGGTGATAGATTTTGGAATTTTAGCTGTTGGCAGTTATTAATTTACTTTAGATGAGAGACTTCTGAAAGAACTTTAGGGTCGGGTTGTATGGCAGATGAATGGGGGGCGATCCACCAGCAATTGCCTGCCCAAGGACAATTCTTAGTTATTTTGCATACGTGATTGTCTAGCCCTCATGACCACTTTGGCAAGCCAAAGCTGGTTCACTTTACGCTCCAGGCACATCATCTAAATATTTTTTCCGCGTGGAAGTGAGTATGCCCTAGTTACGCAAGCCTGTTTACCTTTCCTCGGGTTTAGTCACAGGCTGTTTTATGGCACCTCACTCCAACCACATCTCCAGATCCGCCATCGCCGCCCTGACATTGCCTATTGCCCCGGCGGCGATCATGCGGGTGATGGAGATGGGGCAGCCCAGCGCCTGGCGAGGAATGCCGCTAGAGCCTCGTTTTCGGGGGGGTGGAGACGGACGGATTGGAAGCGGGTTTGGAAGCGTTCGGTCAGGCTGCTGAGGTCGAGGTTCGTGGTGCCGACACCGAAAGCCGTCAAAGAAATCCAGAACGAGCTCGTCTCACGTCATCGGAAATGATGCGGCTAACTCACTCTGATCGGTATCCCCCAGATTGCGCCAGCAGCCTGAATTCGCCCCCGCCCGCCGCTCTAGCCAAACGGCTCTTTCAACGGACTTCATTCCAAAATCAAATTCCTAGAAGTCAGATTCTTTGCTGTCGGCAACCACGTCGCGTTCCTAAAATATCCAGATCGTGTAAGGAAAAACCTAGCACCGGATCCTTTTGTGATTTCATTTTTTCTCAGGAATTTAAAATCGGTTGACTGATCCCATTTCGCACTTACAAGAATTGAGCATTTCCGGGTTAAAACCACCCTAGTAAATTCGGGTAAGTTTCATCACCATGAACGCTGTATTCATGAAATCTTTTGCCGCACATCCATATTTCACCTTGTATTTCAGGGTTCACATGGGTCGTGGCTCCTGCCATTTGATCATGAAATTTCCCGGCTCCTTGCCATTTATCAGTCTCCTGTTTGCTGGATTGACCAGTTGTGGGCTGCCGGTTCCGGGAGTGAGAGAAAACCTGTCACTGCCTGGGGATTGGAAAAACGCGGCAAACTTCCCGGTCACATCGCCGTCACGCGATCTTTCACGGTGGTGGAATCGTTTCGATGATCCCACGCTATCACGGATCATTTCCACAGCCCTTCAAAATAGCCCAGACACAGCATCAGCTTCCGCCCGGATTCGAGAGGCTCGCTCGCGGCGAGATGCCGAACGATCCCTGTTTTTCCCGTCCTTGAGTGGCTCAGCATTGGTCGGTTCGAGCGATAACTCCGGTTCAAGTTCCACTACCAATTATACATCCGGTCTCAATGCCTCATGGGAGGCAGATCTGTTCGGCAAGCGCCGCAGCATGGTGGAGGCCGCCTCCGCGCAAGTCGGTGCCAGCGAGGAAAACTTCCATTCCGTGCAAGCCTCGCTCGCTTCGGAAATCGCCATCGCCTACACCCAGTTCCGCGTCAATGAGGCCGCGCTTGAAGTGCTTGAGCGCACTATCCAGACCCGCTCGGAAACCTCCCAACTCGCCACATGGCGTAATCAGGCTGGCGAGACCGATACACTGGAGTCCAGCCAAGCCCTGAGCAGCCTGGAGCAAGCACGCGCCGGGATTCCGTCCATCCAGCAGTCCATTTCTCAAACCCGCAATCTCCTCACACTCCTTTCCGGCAAAGTCCCTGGTGGTCTAGATGGCCAACTTGCCTCAGGCCAAAAAAACATCCCCGATCCCGCCCTCAGCCTTGCCGTGGGCATTCCCGCAGACGCCATCCGGCAGCGGCCGGATGTCCGTCTCGCCGGTTATCAACTGTTGGCCGCCGCGGCGAATGTGCGAGCCGCAGATGCCGAGCGCTACCCCTCACTCAATCTAACAGGCTCACTCGGAACGAACGCACTCAGCGCCGGGAAAATCTTCAATCCAGATACCGTGACCAGCGGCGTCATCGCCGGGCTCAGCGGCCCCATCTTTGATGCAGGCCGCATCCGCGCGGGCATCGCCGGGCAGAACGCCATCGAGGAACAAGCCTTTCAAACCTATCGCTCCACCGTCCTGCTGGCACTCTCAGAGGTGGAGGATTCACTCATCGCCTGCCGCCGCACCACCGAGCGTCTCGCAACTTTGAAAAAGGCCACAGCCGCCGCCCGCGAGGCTGCTACGCTCGCCCAGCAGCGCTACGCAGCGGGCATCACCGACATTCTAACCGTCCTCGATTCCCAACGCGCCCTGCTCGGCCTCGAAGACAGCCTTTTCACCGTCCGCGCCAACCGCGCAATCGCATACATCCAGCTTTACAAAGCCCTCGGCGGTGGTTGGTCTCCCGGCTCTTAACTTTTTTCCATCCATCATGTCAAAACTGCAATCGAATGAAGATCTGGCGGAAATCGTCAGCAGCGGCGCATCGCGCCCGATCCGTAAGTGGTTGATCATCGCGATTGTCCTAGCGATTTCCGGAGGAGGAATCTGGTTCTGGCTCAACCGGAACAAGGGTGTCAGCGAAGAGCCAGAATACCTCACAGAGTTGGTGAAAATGGGACGCATCTCGCTCATTGTCAGCGCGGCAGGAAATCTCGCGCCAACCAACCAAGTAATTATCGGCTCCGAGCTTTCTGGCACGATCAACGAAGTTAACGTGGACACCAACGACATGGTGAAAAAGAACCAGCCTCTCGCCAAGCTCGACACCACCAAGATCATTCAACAAACCGAGCGCAGCCGCGCCGCGCTGTTAGCCGCCAAGGCCAGAGTGAATCAAGCCCAAGCCACACTGACTGAAAGCAAGGCATCGCTCGCGCGGCAGGAAGAACTCCTCGACATCAGCGGCGGTAAGACTCCCTCACGCGCCACAATGGATACCTCACGGGCCACCGTCGCCCGCGCGCAGGCAGACTTGGAAAGCACCCAGGCCGCCGTGGCCGGAGCCGAGGCGGATGTGAAATCCTTCGAGCGCGACATACAGAAAGCCACCATCATCTCCCCGGTGGACGGCATCGTGCTAGCCCGCACCATTGAGGTCGGCCAAACAGTGGCCGCTTCATTCACCGCCCCCACCCTTTTCACCATCGCAGAGGATTTGAAAAAAATGGAACTCATTGTCGCTGTTTCCGAGTCCGATATCGGGCGCGTCGAGGCTGGCCAGACGGCTACCTTCAGCGTGGATGCCTGGCCCGGCCGCTCCTACACCGCCAAGGTCAAGAAGGTCGCCTTCGGCTCGGCGAACAACCAGAACACCGGCAATGGCAACAATGCCACCGCCGGTGCCGCCTCCAGCGGAGTCGTCAACTACACCACCGAGCTGGATGTCGCCAACGAGGATCTCTCGCTGCGCCCCGGCATGACAGCCACTGTGGACATCGCCATTGTGGACAAGCCGGACATCCTTGTCGTGCCCAACGCGGCTCTTCGCTTCGATCCCGCCTTCGCAGCGGCAGTCGGGAAACCGGACGAAACAGAGCGCACCCTTGTCCAAAGCCTATCACCCGGTGGCGGCCGACGCTGGCGTGGCACGCCGGTTCCCAAAGCTGGCTCCCGCAACGCCGAACCTCATGTCTGGATTCTCCGCAATGGTGAGCCGGCGGAAGTAATGGTCGCCCTCGGAATCACCGATGGTCGCATGACCGAAATCACCGGCTCCGAACTGACGGCAGGCACCCCCGTCATTGTCAGCATCAAGCCCGTAAATGCCGAATGACCGGAGAAACGCTCATCGAACTCCGTAGCCTGACCAAAACCTACGGCACCGGGGAAGCAGCCTTCCAAGCCCTACGCGGAGTGGATTTATCTATCCGACGCGGTGAGTTTGTCGCCGTCATGGGCCCCAGCGGCTCGGGGAAATCCACGCTGATGAACCTGTTAGGCTGCCTCGACACCCCCGACTCCGGATCATACCAGTTCAAGGGCATCCAAGTCGAGACGCTCAACAAGGACCAGCGCTCCCTCATACGCCGCCACGCACTGGGTTTCATTTTCCAGGGTTTCAATCTGTTGGCCCGGACATCCGCATTGGAAAATGTCGAGCTACCCCTGCTCTATCGCGGCTATTCCCGCAGGCAGCGTCACGAAATGGCGCGTGCGGCGCTGGCCAGCGTCGGCCTGCCGAACAAGGAGCGCAACACCCCTGCCGAACTCTCCGGTGGCCAGCAGCAACGCGTCGCCATCGCCCGCGCCATCGTCACGAATCCGGACACGCTCTTCGCCGACGAGCCGACCGGAAACCTGGATTCCACAACTACCAATGAGACCATGGAACTGCTCCGCGGCCTCAATACCAAACTCGGAATCTCCATCATCATAGTCACCCACGAGGACCAGGTCGCCGCCTACGCCCAGCGGATCATCCAAGTCCGCGACGGCCTCATCTCGTCGGATACGACGAGGTGAGAAGTTATTCGTTAAGAGTTATAAGGCCAGATTTTCCTTTGATTCCTCCACCGACTCACAACCTTTTCACCAATAACTTTTAACCAATAACTCCACCAAGTGATTTTCAACGCCTTTCTCATCGCCCTGCGCGAGATCCGCCGGAATCTGACGCGGTCATTTCTAACCGTTGTCGGAATCGTCATCGGCGTGGCGGCCGTGATCACGATGGTCACCTTGGGCCGCGGTGCTACCGAGGCGGTCAAGGATCAGATTTCCAAGATGGGCAGCAATCTACTCATCCTCCGCCCTGGCCAGGGCTGGGGGAGCTGGGGGGCTCCACAGTTCAGCATGATAGACGTCGGCACCATCCGCGACCAAGTGCCCGGAATCGCCTCGCTCGCGCCGTTGGTGCAAAGCATTGCGAAGGCTGTCTATCAGGAAAATGATCGCGACACCGACGTCCAGGGAACCACCTCCAACTACTTCAACATCGCCAACTGGGTCATTGCCGAAGGCCGGATTTTCACCGATGCCGAGGTGGAAGAGGCTGCGCCTGTCTGCGTCATCGGCGAGACGATACGCAAAGAGCTTTTTGGCGAAGGCGTGGATCCCACCGGACTAAAGATCCGCCTGAAATCCATGTCCCTTGAAGTCATCGGCGTCACCGCAGCCAAGGGCCAGGGCGGCTTTGCCGATGACCTCGACGACAACATCATCACGCCCTACACCACCGTCCTCCGGCGCCTCAACGGGCGGGGCAACGGCAACAACATCAGCCAGGTGATGATTTCCGGACAAGAGAACTATCCCAGCGCGAACATCGTGGCGGATGTCAGTTCACTAATGCGCGAGCGGCGCAATGTCGGTGCCAACGAGGAGGACAATTTCAACGTGTTCGACTCACAGCAACTCGCGAGCGTCATCAGCTCAAGCACCCAAGTGATGACTTCCCTGTTGGGCGCGGTGGCCGGCGTCAGCCTTCTCGTAGGCGGTATCGGCATCATGAACATTATGCTCGTGTCCGTGACCGAACGCACACGGGAGATCGGCATCCGTCTCGCCATCGGCGCACGTGCCCGCGAGGTGCTTCTCCAGTTTCTCGTCGAGGCAGTCACCCTCTCCTGCATCGGCGGGGTGGCAGGCATCCTTCTCGCCTATGGCCTGTGCGTTTCCCTCGCCAAGGTTGTCGGAGCGCCATTCCTTTTCGATCCGAAGATCAACATCATCGCCTTCATCTTTTCCGCCGCCATCGGCATCATCTTCGGATTCATGCCCGCCCGCCGCGCCGCCGGACTCGATCCCATCGATGCGCTCAGGCATGAGTAGCATAAGCCTAGGCCTAAGCTCTCCTTCCGTCTGTCTGGAAAGCGCCGCCGAGTTCCACGATGCCGTGCTTTCCCGTGGTCGGGCGATTCCCGCCGAGGCCATGGAAGGCCAGACCTTCAGCGGCAAGCAGGCACAACGCCACAACCTCGCAGGCACGGTTCCCGACCGCGCAGAAGCCATGCGCCGCCTCAAAGTTTATCACACCTCGGTTGACACGAAATCACCTGCGATGACTACCGCACTCGAAGACCAACTCCTCGAAGCCCGCCCAAACAACAGGGTTGGGGTCTTGTGTTCAGGGTATTTCATCGACTTGGATCAGGTTTGGATGTGATGCCGCAATCCAAACGACTCATTTCGTGAGTCCCTTGAGGAACGCCAGCACGTCGGCCAGCTCCTGTGGGGTCAGGATCTGCCCCATTGGCGGCATGGAACTGACCAGAATCTGGTCAAAGCCCTCCGCCAGTTTGGCGTTCGGCGCGGTGAGGGACTCGAGCAGATAGGCCTCGTCCTTCTTCGACGCGATCCCGTCCAGCGCGGGGCCGACGGTGCTCCCCTTACCATCGAGCATGTGGCAATTCATGCACGCCGCGACCGGGTGCGTCCAGAAGATCGCCTCGCCGCGCTTCGCATCGCCGGCTTTCACCTCGCCACTATCAATGGGCAACATTTCGATCAAGCGGACGTCATCGAACCAGGCCTTCCCTTGCTCCCCGGCATATACCAGGTGAATGTCGGCACGTGGAGTTTCGCCGGAGTTGAAGAGCAGCGTCACTTCCCGCCAATCCGAAGTGCCCGACAAGGGCGCCACCTCGGTGCCGCGGGCGCGGTCGACGATCCAAGCGCGGCCACGCAGATCTTCAGTGCGGATCCACGCGGCGAGCCGGTAGTAGGTGTTCGGCTTGAGATCCGCCTTGATGACCATCGCCTTCTCGGTGAAGCCGCCCTTGCCTTCGAGATGAAGCGAGCGCTCGCCGGCGTGCTTGATGTCACCGGCCACCTGCCACGCGCTTCCCGGATTGCCGGGCGCGCTCCCGTAGTTCTCTTCTTTCCATCCGGCAGGCAAGCCATCGGCCGCTTCTTCGAAGCCGGAGTTCGCGAGCACGTTCGCGCCTTCCTTGAAGGGATTGTGCTTTTGGGAAAGCAGCCGAGACGCCTCGGCCAGCCACTCGTTCTTGATGATGGCGGGATCGCTGCTGCTCAGCCCCACAAAGGTGGAGATCTCTGGCGTGGTCGGGAACTCGGACAGCTTCACCAGGGCCGCCAGACGCGTGACCGCGTCGGGATCGCTCAGGGTGCCCGAGCCAAAGAGCAGCGACTGCCCCGCGGCATCGCTACCGAGGGCGCGCACCGCATTCCGGCGCAGACCGCCGTCGCGGGCGAGCAGGCCCGTGCGATGCGTCTCCTCGTTGAGTTCGCCGAGGCCGTGGAGCGACCATAGCGCATGGATCGCGGCAATGTTGCCGTCATTCGCGGCGACGACCTTTTTCAAGGAAGGAACGGCCGATTTCTTGGCACCTTCGACCAGCATCTGCTGGGCTTTGAGCCGCCAGAAGGGGTTATCGCTGCCCAGCGCGCTGACCAGCGCGTCATCGGATGCTCCCTTCAAGCTGGTGATCGCCGGCTTCTTCGCCTGGTTCCAGACGACGCGGTAAATCCGGCCGCGTTCGTGGTCGCGCAGCTGGTTCTCATGCGCTCCGCCGACTCCGGTCTTGGCATCGTAGCCGCCGCTGCCCTGCGAGGGCGTCGGGTTATGCTGGATGATGAAATTCTGGAAATCCGCGAACCACACCGCGCCGTCCGGGCCGACCTCGGCGAAGACCGGCGACATCCATTCGTCGGTGCTGGCGACCAGGTTGAACCCATCATGCGCGACGTATCCCGCGCCATCCGGCCGGACGTCCATCAGGCCGATTAATTTCATCGTCGGCTCGGTGACCAGCGCCTTGCCCTGGAGGCGGGGCGGCAGGTTGGCGCTGTGGATGAAGGCACTGCCGGCCGCCGCGGTGTAGCCGCCCATCACATCGACCTGGCGGTAGTTCGGGGTGATCGCATGGGCTTCGTTGACTAGGTTGATGCGCTTGGCGGTCATGCCGCGCATGCCATCGGGGAAGGCGGTCTTCGGGATGCCGCCGTAGAAGATCGGCGCGCCGTTCGCGGTGCCGCCGAACTGGTCGCCCCACTGGTTCTGGCTGTGAGCCCACGAGTTGTTAGAGAACTGATGGAGGAACTCGAGCTCCGAGCCGTCCGCCTTGAATCGGTAGGTCCCCATCCCGAAGCCTTGCCGCTTGCCACCCACTTCGCCACCAAATCCCGAATAGCCGACACAGCCGTAAAGCCAATTGTCGTAGCCATAGTGCAGGCTGCTGGCCTGGGCATGGGTATCGCCGATGCCCCAGCCTGTTATGATCTCCTCGCGCACGTCGGCTTTGTCGTCGCCATTGGTGTCCTTGAGGAAGAGAAAGCGCGGCGGCTGGCTGACGATGATACCGCCGTTGGCGAAGACCAGCCCGGTCGGGATGTTGAGGCCCTCGGCGAAGACCGTGAACTTGTCCGCCTTGCCGTCACCATCGGTATCCTCGCAGATCCGGATGCTGTCGCTGCCTACACCGTCCGGCTTCACACCGTGCGGATAGTCACTGGTCTCCGCGACCCAGCAGCGGCCGCGCTCGTCGAAGGCAAAAGCGATCGGCTTGCGGATGTCCGGCTCGCTGGCAAAGAGTTCGAGCCTCATGTCGGCGGGCACCTGGGTCCGCTCCATGCTGCCCTTCACGCTGAACGGATGCTGGAAGGTGACCGGCTCCGGCCGCCGCTCGTAGTTGGCGACGTTCGGATTCTTCTCGCGAACTTCCTTCTCGCGCGACGCCAGAAATTTCTCCCAGTCGCCCTTCACCTTCTCGCCGACCGACCATACGATGGCGTTGCGCAGCTTGAGTTGGAAATCCGGGTTCTTCCAGGTGCGCTCATCATGGCCGCTGGCGGTGTAGAACACGCGGCCCTTACCCTGCTGGCGGACCCAGGCCCAGGGCTCTCGGTGCTCGCCCTCTACCCGTTCCATGAGTAGCTTGCGGCCTTTCTCGTTGAGCTGGTCGTGGACGTAGGTCTCGTCCCAGGTCTCGTACTCGTTGACCCCTAACATGACCGGGTGGCCAGGCTCGAGGATGGTCGCCTTGAACACCCCGCCGCCATGCGACTTGAAGCGACCGCCCACCATCTCGATGAACTTCGGGCTGTTGCCGAAGCAGGCGCTGGCGCAGTGCACCGGCACGAAGCCGCGGCCGCTCCCGACGAAGTTGTCGAGCGCCTGGTACTGCGCGTCGGTGATGTTGCCGAGGTTGGCATAAAGCATCACCGTGTCGTAGAGCGCGAGTGTCTTCGGGTTCAGGCATTCCGGCGTGGTGAAGTAGTCGAAGTAGATCGCCTCGCGACCGCAGCGCTCCATCAGATAAGGCAGGTACTTGCCGGAATTATGATGCTCGCTTTCATGCCCCAGAAACAGCACCCGGATCGGCCGGGGAGCGGCGGACAAGAACGGAGTGCCAGCCAGCAGGGCGAGCATTACCAAGACGGCGGATCGGTATCGTGACGGTGATTTCATCTGAACTACTGCTAGGAATTTGCTTACTGCTAGGAATTTGCTTTTAGGGTTTATGTGCATGGGAGTGAAAATGAGAGGTTAGAAGAGCCGGGAAAAGAGGGTTGTAGTCATACGCACATCAATACACAGATTTTGCACTTTTGTCAATCGGCTTGCTTGACGCCTTTCAACTGATTGACTGCACTGCTAGGAATTTGCTTTTAGGGTTGATGTGCATGGCAGTAAAAATGAGAGGTTAGAAAAGCGGGGAAAAGGGGGTTGAGCGACGTAGCCTTGGACGGATGTCATATTGCCGTGTCCGGCGCATGATGATTCGGCATGAGGAGCGTCTCGAAAGCCCATCTATTGCAACAGAAACGCCGCGACGAGTTGCTTCGCTTCATCGGCATAGACGAAGCTGTCGCCGACTTTAAGGCCGTGATTGCCGCCGATGAGCTTGTAGTGGACGAACTGACCGCTGCGATAGCTGTATTTCACAAAGGGTGTGGAGTGGCCATTCGTGCCAGTTCCGCCGACGCCTGCGGCATCGGCGAGTTGCGGACCGGTTTCACCCATGGCCTGAGCGAAGCGATAGATGCTCTCCTGGGCCGAAATGAAGGTGCCGATGGCGCTGGTGCCGCCGTTGTAGGGGATGAGCGGATCGGCCGTGCCGTTGAGGCTGATGATGCGGCGGCGTCTGGCTGGCACGGTGGTTTGGTCGTAGGCATTGCTGCCCGTGGCATTGAACCAGAAATTGCCGTCGTGATACATCTTGGCGAGCATTTGGGAGACCTGACAGCCGGCATTCTGAAAGGCGGCCCCATCGAGCTCAATGAGCAGGCGGTTCGTCATGGCGGAGCCGTTGGAGTTACCAAAGATGGATATTTTGCCCGCATCGACATTGTCGTAGGTCTTCAGCAGCGAGATGAGATCGCGGATGAAGGCCACATCGGGTGCTTTGGAGTTTTCGCCATCGACATTCCAGCTGGTGAGGTAGCCATCCGGTGCCACGCGGATGGCGGTGTTGGCAGACGTGCCGAGCGCACCAATGGTGCCAGCGCCTGTCCCACCATTGCCGTGAAGCAAGATGATGACGGGGTGCGGACCTGCGCCTGTAGGGACCTCGACGACGGCCGTGCGAGCGTAACCGCTCGTCTGCTGGGTCCAGGTTTGTGTGATACTGAGCGTGGTGTTGGCGAGGTTTCCATTCGGCGTGAGCACGGTCTTGGCACGATGAAACTGCCTCGGCACACTCGGGGCCTGGGTGAACTCGTCCGTGTAGGTGATAGAGCCGCCCGTGCCGGAGAGTGTGGCCATCGGCGTCCATGAAAGTAGATCGGTGGAGCACTGGATCTCATAGCTCTCGCCTGCAACGCTATCGAAGGTGAAAAACGGATGATTACTGCCATCAATGCCCGCTTGGGTGATTTTCGCCGCGGCATTGGCGCTGCCGCCAGTGCCGCTGCCACCTGTGATGGTCAGGAGCAATTGATTGATGAGGAATCGCGAATTCAAGGCGGTGCCGCTGGTCGGTCCCGTCGCCGTGATCTTCGCGCTGGTGAGATTCGGCACGGAGATCGCAAAGGATGTGGCCGTGAACGAGCCGCTGCTGACAGATGTAGTGCCGTCGAAGATCGCGTATTGCTTGGTCGTGCTGTTGCTACCCGAACGAGCGCCGATGCCCGAAATCCGCAGCGATTGCCCAACGACAAGGCCAGTGACATTGCTCAGGGTAAAAACGAGCGACTCATCATCCGCGGCGTTGGTATTGCCGCGATTTTCCAATTCGAAATCATTGGAAAGGCTGTAGACGCCGATACCGTCGGCGTGATGCGCCACCGTCAGCCCGGTGGTGGCATTTGAGGCCGTGATCGTGAGATCAAAGCTAATGCCCGCACTGAGACCCGAGACATTTGAATTTGCCGTACTCAAACCCGTGACGGAGCCAGTGATTTTACCAGTGCCGAGACTGATCGTCGTCTGGCCCTGCAACAAAGACGTTAGTGCGAGAAAGAGAATGTAGGTGAGGAGGGATTTCATGCTTTTGTGCTAATGGCAACACCCGGAGTCTAGGTGATCAGCGGGTTAACTTCTAGGAATTTATTTGTGCGGGAGGCCTCTAAAAGAGCCCCTGAGTCGGACCGGCCTGCCTGTCGTAGCCTTAGCGAAGATTGGAAGGCGGGGAAATGGAGGTTGACGCAATCCGCCCGCCCCGCAGCAGTCGATTCAGTTCCTCCTTCGCGCTGCCCTGCCCGTTGGCGGGAATCTGGATAAACTCAAATGGCATCAGTCTCTAAGCTCCATTTTTCAAAAAATCGCCGGCAGGGGCTTCGCTCCTACAACCCCTTCAGCTTCATACTTCTCCTCGCTCCACTTCCTTCACTGCGTTGCCTGCGTTCGCTCCTCACTTAGCCACTCCGTTCCGTTCGCTCCGCTACTTGCTGGCTCTAGGGAATTGAACTGCGGGCCACACGAAAACCGAGGTTATCGTACGTGTCGGACGGGCCGCTGAAAATGCGGCCGGCGACGCGGCAGTAGATCGTACTGCGGAACCAACTGCCGCCCCGGCCCACCCGGTACGCGCCCGAACTAATACCTCTCGGATCGGTCGGTGTGCCAGTATCGTAGGTTCCATACCAATCCCAGCACCACTCCCACACGTTCCCCGCCATGTCATACAAACCATAGTCATTCGCTACAAATGCTCCAACTGGTGACGTGTATGGAGTCGATCCCTTGGCGTAGGTGGGGTGGTAGTTGTTCACAGACCCGCTCAGATCGTATGAGTAACCGGAGTTTGCGCGATAATTCGCTTGGTCATGGCTGATCGTATCGCCCCACGGGAAGCGCTTGCCGCTCAAGCCGCCGCGCGCGGCTTTTTCCCACTCTGCCTCAGTCGGCAGGCGGTAGCCGTTGGCAGTCCATTTCACCTGCGCGTTGGTCACATTCACATCCCCCGTCTTGTAAACCGTCGTCTGCGCGTC
>CAMAXN010000033.1 GCA_945862245.1 Prosthecobacter debontii | reverse complement strand
TACCATGCCCTTGGCGGGCTGCGACGGGAGAGGATTGTGTGGCGGAGTCTCTCCCTTGCCCGTAAATGCATGCGCGATATGTCCGGGGGTTCCCGTTTCACTCCACCCCCGGCTACTCTCGGGCCGTCCCTGCCGGGACTCAAAAGATTAGCACGTTCGACTTTCTCCCTAGCTGGATGGCCCTGAAATAGGGCGTGAAATTTTAACCTTGTAAATCGCATTCCAAAAAGTCATTATCCTTGAATGATTTCGCGGAATTCATTGAAAGAGGAGATTCGCCGATCCCTAATCCACAACCCAGTCACTGCCTTGCTGGGACCGCGCCAGTGCGGCAAAACCACACTCGCACGGCAGATCGGCGATGAGCCCGAGGCTACGTTTTTCGATATGCAGGACCCGGAGGTAGCGGCCGCCTTCCGGAATCCGAAACTTGTGCTCGCGCCCTTGGAAGGCCTCATAATCCTCGACGAGGCGCAACTCGTCCCCGCCCTGTATCCCGTCCTTCGCGTGCTGGTAGACGATGACCGACGGACACGAAAAAACCGCCGCTTCCTGCTCCTCGGCAGCGCGGCTCCCGAGCTTGTCACGGGCATCTCCGAGTCCTTAGCCGGTCGCATTCATCTGATCCCGATGCAGGGATTCCGCCTCGATGAGACCGGCCCAGAAACTCTCAACCGCCTCTGGAGCCGCGGCGGCTTCCCGGATTCCTTCCTCGCACCCGACGATCCACAATCCCTCTCCTGGCGGAAGGATTTTGTCGAAACCTTCCTTCTGCGCGACCTCACGCAATACGGAGTGAGGATACCCGCCACCGAGCTAAGGCGGCTCTGGATGATGTGCGCCCACCTCCATGGCAAACTCCTGAATGTCTCCGAACTCGGGCAATCGCTCAACCGCAGCCGTACCGCCATCGCCAACCATCTCGACATCCTCGAAGACTCCTTCGTCATCCGACGTCTGCAGCCGTGGTTTGAAAACATCGGAAAAAGACAGCGGAAATCGCCCAAAATCTACCTCCGTGACAGCGGAGTGCTCCATGCCCTGCTCGGCATACCGGACGATGCCGCGCTGAGTCTGCATCCATCGGTCGGCGCGTCATGGGAGGGTTTTGTGCTGGAGCAGATTCTCGCCCACCTAAAGCCGGATCAGGCATTTTTCTGGCAGACCCAGTCGGGCGCGGAACTCGATCTGCTCGCCATCACCGACGGCAAACGCATCGGTTTCGAAATGAAACTTTCCGAATCCCCGCGCACCACCAAATCCATGCGCATCGCCATGCAAGACCTCCACCTCGACCACCTCTACGTACTCCATCCGGGGGAACTCCGCTTCGCGATGGACGACCACATAACCGCCCTCCCCGCCCGCGAAATCCCATCGCTGTGATCGGCGGATGGCGAAAGAATTTTCTACCCATACGGAGTAAGATCACGTTACCTCCTTTCGGCATGAAGCCATGCGCCAGAGCGGCGGAAATAACCATGCCAGCAGATCGCCTTGTCCTTGTAATCCCGCTCCGAAGGCGAGAGCAAAACCGCCCGCATCTACGCACGCATCTACGCCCAGAACCCCAAAGCCGCCGATCTCTACGAATTCATCAAGACCATGGAGATGTACCGTGAAACCATCGGCAAACAATCCACCCTCATCCTCTCCACCGATTCAGAAATCTACAAGTTCCTGAAATCCTCAGATCCTGAGATTAAAGGTAGTGATCCGACGCAACGTGCGGCGCATTCCCCAGTCATACCTCACGTAGTCCCACTATCCCATGAATGACCGTTCGCCGCGCCATGGATTCTAAGCGTTTATCTTACCAAACCAAAAAAACTGTCACGATTGTCGATGCAGGTCGCGGTCGTGGCATTCCGGGAATCGTTCTCGACTCGTTCGCCTCAAAGTTCGGCCTTGAAGAAACATCCCGCAGGGACGCGGACTACGTTTTCCACTCCTGCATGGGATATGATGTCTTGAATTATTCCGGAGTGCGGATCTTCACTGCCGGAGAGTGTGTAACACCGGATTTCAATATCAGTGACTACGCCGCCGCTTTCGAGAGGATGGATTATGGTGACCGTAACTGCTGGCTACCTCTCCTCAGGCTCTATCCAGAAGCATATTCATTCCTGAAGCGCCAACGCGAAAATCCAAATGAGATCGCGGAATCAAAATCGGATTTCTGCGCCTACACGGTTTCAAACCTCGACGATAGCGCCCAGGATCGGATCGAGATTTTCAACCGCCTTTCCGAATACAAACCGGTCAGTTCGGGCGGAAAATGGCGCAATAATAGCGGTGGCCCGGTCAGCGACAAGATAGCCTTCCAGTCCAGGGCGCGCTTCGTGATCGCTTTCGAGAACCAATCTCGCCCCGGATACCTCACGGAAAAATTCGCCGAAGCGGCGCAATCCAACGCGATACCCATCTACTGGGGCGATCCGGATATATCATCGGTGTTCAATCCCGAGGCCTTTGTGAATTGCCATGACTTTCCCACCCTTCGTGAGGCTGTGGAGGAAATCAAGGCCATCGATGCCGATGAATCACGTTATCGCTACATGCTTTCACAGCCGTGGTTCCGCAACGGGATGGAACCCGATTGTTTTTCCACCGGACACTACGAACGCTTTTTCGCGTCCATCTTCGGCCAACCCTTGGAAGCCGCCTATCGGAGAAATCGCAGCCGCTGGGGGAACAAATACGAATCCCGGCTCAGAACCATGGCCTTCAACCCGCTTCTACAAAGCGGAATCCTGATTAAAACCCGCATCCGCAAGTGGAAAGGTTCAAGGTGAATGCGTCTCTGAGATCTATATGCAGATGCGTGCCTGACAATAAATACCCACCCTCATGAATCCGAACGTGCTTGCAGGTTTTGCATCGTACGACTGACGAGCCAACAGTCAACCAGCTTGTAAGGTTTTTAACTTTTATCTACCCATCATTTACTCAACCGTTCGTGAACATGTTTGGCGGGCTAGACACGAATTCAGACTATACATAAAATCACGCAACATTCGCGTACACTAAAATGCACATGATGATTCAGAAAATAATTCAAAAATTAAAAATGGCACTGGGCGGCAAGCGTGGACCCGCTCCGGGTGACAAAAATCGTCCGATCGCCAATATCAAGTTCTTCCTGGAGGACCTCTCAGTAAGAGGATTCCAACCCAAGGGCATAATCGATGTGGGGGCGCACCGGGGGGACTGGACTAGGATGGCGCTGAAGGTCTTTCCCAACGCGCAGGTCATCATGATCGAGCCGCAGGAGGAATTGAAACCGACCTTGACCGAGTTCTGCCTACTCCATAAGAATGTGGAATTCCTTGCCAGCGGTGCAGGCCGCCAAAAAGGAGAGCTGGTACAGACAATCTGGAGTGACCTCGCCGGGTCATCTTTCCTTCCCGATACTTCAGAGAAACGGCTGGCCGACGGCACGCAACGGGTTACCCCGGTAACTACTATTGACGAGATCCTGACCGAGCGTCCCGGATTCACGCCTGATATTCTCAAAATCGACACCCAGGGATTCGAGCTTGAAGTCCTGTCCGGCGCAAAATCCCTGTTGGGAAAGGCGGAAGTGATCATCCTCGAAACATCTCTATATCATTTTATTCAAAGCATGCCGGTGACCTTTGACTGTATCAAGTTCATGGAGGAGAACGGTTATGTGCTATACGATATCACGGAATATCTCAGGCGCCCTCTGGATGGAGCGCTTGGTCAGGTGGATCTAGCTTTCGCACTACGTAAGGGCACCCTGCGCCGATCTCACGAGTGGGACTTCAATCATTCGCCCAAACCGCTCTGAAACGGCCACCAACTACTCCCGCTTTCGGATAAAGCATACCCCACCGGCGGTTTCAATCCGTTCCGTGCGTTTATTCTGAGACAGGAAATCATGCACAGCTCGCGAACAACCATCCCACGCATAGTAATCGTCAATAATCAGTAAGCCACCAGAGTTTACCTTGAAAAACAGATTATTGAGGATTTGCATGGTTGATTCATACCAATCACCATCTAATCGAAGCAGAGCGATGCCGCCCTGAATCTCAACATTGGGAAGGGTCTTTTCGAACCAACCCTTTACGATGTGCGGAATTTCAACCCCCGCCAGAGCCATAGCCTCCGCTGCTTCATGTTCGGATGCTCGGCAGTTATCGTGATAAAACGGATTGGTAGGTGTGCTTTGCCATTCCAATGCAGCAATGCCGTCGATCGGATCCGCGTCCGGCAGGCCCTCAAAGCTGTCAAATAGATAGTAATCTCGACGATTCCCGTAAATTTCGGCAATTCCGGCGATCATCCCGCCCTTCCAAGTTCCGCATTCCACGATTGCCCCCTCTATGCTGAAGGCCTTGCGGGCAATCCGCAGGTTGCGCATGTAGCTAGCGCATGGGATCATCGTGAACCTACGGAATTTGCAATAGGTGCGGAATTCCTTAAGGTGAATCACGCAGCGGGCGTAGTGACGTATCTTTTTCCTCATGTGTCGGTGGTTTAGATGGTCTCTGTTTCGCGGTCTTTACCGAACAATGTCCTGAAAAGACTCTTTCGCCGCAGTTTTCTGAACTGTTTGGGGAACAGTTTTTTAGCGACCAGAAATTGGATCATCTCGGGATGATAGACGGATTTCAAGCGGGGTTCGTTGCCGGCATCCACGCTGCGGCAGGCTATGAACAGATTCTGACGATACCAAGGCTCCACCCTTACGTCATTCCAGAGCTCCCAGCGGATTGCATCGCTGCAAGCAAAACCACAGCTGTTAAAATAATGCTGCCAATACAGAGGCCACTGGCAATTGACATGATGGTCACCGTCCTGAAATGGCGCTCCGGCGGAGAACAGGATGAAGTCGGTGTGGCGGGTAAGACAGTCCACAAGCAGTCTGCCATATTCGGGATCGAGGTGCTCGGCCACTTCCAGACATAGCACGAGGTCAAAGCTGCGCTCAAGGCTCCACTGCTTACGGAAGTCTTGGTTGTGGAGTCTGTCCCGCTCAATGTGTAACTGCCCATCATCCGGAATGATACCGTCGAGCCCTGTGAGATCCTTGATTCCAAGTCCGCGCGCTGCTGCGAGCCAGGTTCCGGTTCCACAGCCCACGTCTAGTATCGACGATACCTTAAGTCCATTAATGGCCGCTGGCAGTGCGATTGCCGGACCCTCAAGGCCGTGCCGATTGGCCTGATGGTTGTAGTGGATCGGCTCAGCTTGATGTTTCATGGTTCGTCTTTATTTTTCCGGCGGTTCCTGCAACCGTGACGGTATTATGTTGGAGTAGTGGGCGAGAATCGAGTGAAAAGCTGGAAGAATTCTCAGCCGACTGCCCATAAATATCTGGCTTTTTGCAAGTTTGCGGGTTCCAGCCTTCCGATGGAAGGGTATAAGCGCCAAAGCTAAAATTAGCTGGACAGCTCCGCAGAAAAAATCGCCCGCCCGTCTCTTATCGGGTGGACGGTCAAGCATCGAATGGTACATCCTTAGGGCGCCGTTGGAAAAGATCATACCCTTTTTCAAAGATGCCGCATATTCATGGTTTAGCCGTTCGTCGGGTATGAAATGAGTGAGAATTAGGTTCTCGTCATAATGTAGCCGAAAACCCTCCAAGAGATGCCACGCACAGATCTCAGCATCGCCACCAGAACTGAGAGATTTTCCGGTTCTGTCGCTGAGGAAGGATTGGTATCCTTTAAGAACCAAAACATTCCATACCGATTTTCTTAGAGCCATGCCCGCGCCGAAAACAAATCTTCTCGCGGAAATATCTCCCGACGAAATGCCCTGTGGTCCAACCGCATACATTTCACAGACGCTTCCGAACCAGTCTGGCAGCCTTGTAGCGGCCTGAGGCAGATTTCTCCCTCCCAAGCAGCCGATAAAAGGATCGGATGATAGATTTGCGTAAACCTTTTCAAGATAATCCGCGGCCAGCCAGTTATCATCATCACAAAAGACTAGATATTCATATCGTGCGGCAGAGATGCCGGCACTGCGGGCTGCACTGAGACCTGGAGACGGCTCGCAGACAATAGTCATAGATGCCGGCTGTCCGAGCTTTTGCCACCACTTCGACGCAACGAGCGCCGAATCGTCATTCGACGCGTTGTCAACGATAACCACTTCCCAGGGGCGTCCCTTTGAAAGTTTCTGCACCGAAAGGTGGCGCAGCGTTTCTGGCAGCCTAGCGGAGCTGTTGTAACAACATAGGACAACAGAAACGCCTTTGATCACTGTACCCGCATAGCCTGTATCCGGAGCTGGCTTCATGAGCAGAGAAAGTTGGTGAACGAACCGATCTGGATGGAGAGTCTGTCGCAAGGCTGGGTCGATCAGGGGTTTATCCGTTTTCACGGCTTCGCGGATTTTCATCGACAGCGCAAGTGGCGAGCCATGGGAAAACAATAATCCAAAACGCCCATTGCGCACAGTATCTGCGATCATGCCCTGGTCGGGAACAATGACCGGACGGTTGGCCGCAATCGCATTGGAGAGAATGCCTGATGAGTGGCGAAAGTTTCGATAGGGAATTAGTATCCAGTCAGCAGCGGCAAAGTATTCGATAAAGTCTGACTCTGGCACAAATCCATCTACGTATTTTACTAAACCGCTCTCGGTCATTAAGTCCAACAACCTACGGTCAGTGGCACTCAGCCGTTCGTTCTCGCCGACTCTCAGAAGCAGGACGCGCTGGCTGAAAAACGGGTCATCAGCAAACCGATGAAACGCGGCGAGTGTGTCGGCAAGTCCCTTGCGCTTCTCCGAGCTTCCGATGTGGAGAAAAATATGCCGATCCTGTGGCAATCCAAAGCGTGCCCGGGCAGTGTAGCGGTCGAGCTCCGGGATTTTCTCCCAGGGATCGGGCAGGACGGCTGATAGAATCGAGGAATTGAGGCGTCGTAAGTTTACCGCAGCAATGGGATCGAGAAAAAACAAGCGCTCTATATTGAGGCCATTCGGTAGTCCACGCAGTTCATGATGGACGGTGCGACGGTGGCGCATGCGCTTGTCGATTGGAGGTAACCAACGGTAGCGGCGGTCAAGCGCGTAGGGATGAAACCATATACCGGTGACCGGAAGCGGAAAGCCCTCGCCCAGCGTGAGTAATGGTTCGATGAGTGAATCAAGATACGCAAAGAAAACCCGCCCGCAATCATGCTCGCGGGCTACAAGGGCTGCCCGCGCGATCAGACATGACGCTTCGGCGCTGTCCACTGTAGATGATTTAAAATCTTCAAGATTGAGCCCACGGCGCGAAAAGCAATCAGTCAAATGACGGTGACCCGCGGGCACCAGTAAGTGGACACGATCCGGACCGAGAGCGGTGGCGATGAGCGATAAATAAAAAGCGCGATGGCCGGATGGCGCGGGATCGACAAGTAGAGTGCGTGACATAAGATTCAACTTAGCTAACGCCCCTATTCTTTGAAGCGACTACGCATTTCGCTAACCGCTCTGCAGTGACCGAGAAAGCGCTCGATGCCATAGGAAACGGCGGCAATGGGATGCCTGCGCCGCCACTCGTGACGGCTGAGGATTTTCTGCTGTCCGGACATTTTACTCTGCGATACATGGAGTTGTGGGATCAGTCGGGCAAGCATCGGAAAGGTTGAGTATTCCTCCAGCACAAGGCGACGAGCTTCGCGGATGGCGGGTAGGCGATTCTTCCAAGCATCATCCTCCATCGCTTTACGGATGATTTCGAGGCTACCCTCCGTGTCGCGGATATCGATGGGAATCAGGCTCTGCTCCGGGAAGTATTCGAAGACGTTAGGGCAGCCGAAATAGAATGGGAGACAACCGGCGAGAAAGGTGTCCGCGAGTTTTTCGGTCCAGTGGTGGGTTGCGTAATGGTTTTCGATGGCAATGTGGTAACGGAAAGGATCAAGAGCCTCGACCTTTGAATCAATGGGTCGGTGGCCGTGGCCATAGATTTCGAGTTCAGGAAGTTGCTGTTTGAGTCGCGCGGTGAACGCATAACGCCGCGAGTGCAGGGTATGTCGTTGTTGCTTTGAAGAACAGACCGTGGATATGGCGAATGGTTTTTCTTCCGGAAAATCTAGAGCGGTATCCTCGTAAGATTTCCCGTAAAACCACAATAATCCGCACTGGGATAAGATGGCATTCGGATGCGGCACCGCCCAAGGCTCTTGGCTGGACAATACATGTCCGAACTGCGCGAGGTATCCCTTGCCATAGATCTTGATTGTTGATGGTTCGGTGGTAATTAGCAGCGTGTTGCGTGGATTACAGGCAAGCGATTCACACCTCCGAGTGAAGCGTTCGCCACCTGTCGAAGGCAGGTCATCGTATGCAACCAGCCAGTCGTAATTCCGCTCGTCAGGGCGGAACACGAATTCAATTTGTCCGATGCGGGTGTCCGATTCAGGCAAGAAGCGCCGCCAGTACGCGGTCGGGTCTGCACCTTGGGTTTTGGAAAGGAACTTTACACGGATTGGCATAAATCTGGTAAAAATTAGAATCCGCGGATTGATTTCCACCAACCCCTAATAAAGTCTATGCGATATTGACGAGTGAAAGTGGAGGCACGACATACAAGGTGTTTTTCGTAGTCTCTTGGATCTGGGTGATGCGAATCAATAGTAGTCTTATGCATTTCAGAATGAACAGTAACGTTCCTACCGATGATATCGGAAAAACCCGGTTTTTGCTCAATGAGAGAGGGTGAAACAGCGGTTACAGTGAGTGTTGGGGAGAGATTACGGTAGTAGAAACGGTCTACCGCGCGATGTCGCGTGAGCCAGTGCCAGATATCTTCCGGTTGGGGAAGAATTTCTAGCAGATGAACAATGGCACGTTTTGAAACTATGTAGGCATGGGCTGTATTGCACCCGAAGACTTGGTGTAGCGCGCGGTTCGCGCCTAGACACCTCAGTTCACGGAAGGGCGAAACAGGATCTGTGAATCCTAGATAACAGATGTCAGGGTCGAGGGACTCAAGAGCCACACGCAAATCAAAAAGTGATTTGGGGTCTGGTAGCAAGGGCATTTGAATGTCATCTTCTAGAACAAGAACATGGCTCCAGCACGCAGCATGTGCATGCAATAAGGCGGCACGATGAGATAGTGTGCAGCCCGCGCGAGCTGCCCAAGTTTTATCGCGCGGGCGACCACGGAAGAAGGGCGGCAAGCCAAACCCCGGAAGCCTGATGCCTTCCACTGCGGGGATACGATGAACCTCAAGCGGTGCAAGGTGCGGGAGCATATTCTGCTGGAAGTCCTCCCAACGATCCTTACGATGGGACAAATTGATCACACAAACACCACAACTCTCGGGGAGAGCTTGGCCGAGAGTCGTATAATCTAAGCTACCGGACATGAATAAAATTTGGATTTCAAGTGGTCATTGATTCATAATTGATAACTACGATATCAGAATTGTCCTTAAACTGAACCAATCTTATTTTTTACCCCTCATTTCCCTCATGAATTCACGAATAAATCTAAACGGCATAGATAAATACATCTTGCGAAAAAGTTTTAGTTTGGTTTTGATCGTAACCTTAAAGGGATGTAGTTTTGGAATATACCATTGGTTGGATCCATTTCGCCACACCAACTTGTAATCCTTAGACCTCAGGAAACGATGACGTGAAAGGTTATCAAGCCTGTCTTCCACAATCAAAAGATCCGGCCGGAATCTTATGAAATCCAGCCCCTTAAGTGCCTCAAGCTCCATGCCTTCGAGGTCGAGGGAAAGATAATCGAGACGCAGGATACCCGCTTCATCCAATGCTTCCGTGAGCGTTATCAACTCTGCTTCGAACACCCTGTCACCCTCGCCAGCTTGCTCTCCATCTCTTAGTGCTGCCGCAAGTTCCATAACACCAGAGGGAATGGAGAATCTAAGGGTACCCCTCTGCTCCGGGGAACCCAAGGCATTTTGGAAAACCCGGCTAGCCGGACGCGCAGCCCTGAGCTTTTCACAACATTCTGGAACCGGCTCGACGAGAACCCCTGTCCAGCCGCGTTTTTCTAGCAGATACGTCTGACTAAGCGACATGGGATGGTTCGCGCCCGCTTCGAGGAACACTCCGTCGGCTTTCCCCTTGAAGTATTCCCAGACCAGCACGTCGTCACCCCACTGGGCGTAGCTTTCGGTTTTTTCCTCGCTCATGATTCAGAATAAAGTGCTTAGGCCTTATGATATTTCACCGGCCTGTGGTCGGCAGGTATCGCGTTGCGGGTATCCACCAGAGGGCAGGCGTAGCCGGAGAAATTGTGGGATTTGTATCCGTCGTGGCCGGTGGAGAGGACGATCAGATCGTATTCGTCGGCAATCCCTGATACGGATTTGCGCCCGGCGTATTCCGAGTGCTCGCGGGTCATGGGGATCACGGGGACGTGGGGGTCATGGTAAAACACCTCGCCGCCGAGCGCTTCGAATTTCTCGATGAGCTTGTAGGTGGGCGATTCGCGGTCATCATCGACGTTCGCCTTGTAGGCGAGGCCTAGCAGCAGGATCTTCGCGCCCTTGATCGCCTTGCCGTCGTTGTTGAGGGCTTCGAAGCAGACCTTCACCACGTGATCTGGCATGGCGGTGTTGATCTCGCCGGCCAGCTCGATGAAACGCGTGTGCTGGCCGAACTCGCGGGCTTTCCATGTCAGGTAAAACGGATCGATGGGGATGCAATGCCCGCCGAGACCCGGTCCGGGATAGAAGGGCATGAAGCCGAAGGGCTTCGTTTTCGCAGCCTCGATGACCTCCCAGATATCGATGTCCATCGCTCCGTAAACGACCTTCAGTTCGTTCACCAAGGCGATGTTCACGGAGCGGAAAATGTTTTCCAACAGCTTGGTGGCCTCGGCGACTCGGCAGGAGGAAACGGGCACGAGCTTCTGGATCGCGATGCCGTAAACCTCCATCGCTTTCTCAAGGCACATCGGCGTGAGGCCGCCGACGACCTTGGGGATGATCGCGACCTTGCTATCGGGGTTGCCCGGATCCTCGCGCTCGGGGGAAAAGGCCAAATGGAAATCGACGCCCGCCTTCTTTCCGGAACACTTTTCCAGCACCTCGCGCAACTCTCCGTCCGTGGTGCCCGGGTAGGTGGTGGATTCGAGAACGACCACCGTACCATCCCTGATAAAAGGTGCGATGGCCTTGCCGGTGTCGAGCACGTAGCTGAGATCGGGTTCGCGGAAATGGTTCAGCGGGGTCGGCACGCAGAGGATCACTGCGTCCGCCTCGGCGACCCGGGAGAAATCCGTGGAGGCATCGAGCGCGCCGGAAGCGGTGTGGGTGGCGATTTCCCCGGCGGAGACATGCTTGATGTAGCTACGGCCGGCGAGGATCGCATCGGTCTTCTTGGGATCGATGTCGAGTCCCAGCACCTTCGCGCCCGATCTTGCGAACTGGAGCGCGAGGGGCAGGCCGACGTAACCGAGACCAACGATGGCGATATGACTCATGGGGCGCGCCCTTCTTCCCATGGGTTGGGGGTCGATGGGTAGAAGATTTTTACGCGCGGGGGGATTTCAGGAGATCGGCGTAGAGGGCGAGCGTGTTTCCGCACATGGCCTCCAGCGTGAAAGCGCCTTCAGGCACCTTGGGTTCCGGGCTTTCATCGAGGATTAACGCCGCCTTTTCCAGCAGCCTTGCGGCATCGCCGAGCGGAACTTTCCCCACTGGGAAAACCGCCGAGAGCAACTCCCCCACCCCGCCGCAATCGTAGCCGAGAACCGGTTTTCCGATCGCCATGGCCTCCAGCACCGTGCGCCCGAACGACTCCGGCTGCTGGGAAAGGGCGCAGACCACATCGGAAACGGCCATGATCTCTCGGACATCGCCGCGATGGCCGAGGAACGTCACATCGTCCGCCAAACCCATCTCCGCGAGCAGCGATTTCAGCTCGGCGAGATAATCCTGTTTCTTCGGATGCGCATCGCCGGCGATGAGGCCATGGACGGGGCGACCTTGGTTTTTGAGAGCGGCGAGAAGGCTGAAAAAATCGCCGTGCCCTTTGAGCCGCGTGATCCTTCCCGGCAGCAGCAGGACTTTTTTTCCTGTAAGCTGCGGTTGCTCGACCCGCCATTTTTCAAGCCATGCCGCATCAGGTTGGAAACTGCTGGGAAACTGCGCGGGGTCGACGCCGCGATGGATGACGCTGATCATTTTCTCCGGCGTATAAGGGTAATTTTTTATAATGTAATCGCGAATGCTTTCGGAAACCGCAATTACCCGCTCACCCTTTGTCATCACGGCGGAGTAGCGGTTCACGGAGTAGAAACCGTGGACGGTGCTGACAAGGCGGGGGCGCGTGGCCTTGTCCATTTTCCGCCACGCGAGGAATGCGATCCAGCCCGGCACCCGCGAGCGGATGTGGAGGATGTCGGGTTTCTCCTGTTCTAATAATTTCCGGAACGGCCTGACCTGAAACAGCGAGCCAAGGCTCTTGCGGTGCACTGGCATCGTGATGTGGCGCGCGCCGGATTTTTCCAAGGCCTCCACCTGTCTGCCGCCGTTTGAGACGACCAGCGCCTCATGGCCTTGCGCTACAAGAAAAGCAGCAAGTTCCAGCGTCCCGCGCTCCACGCCGCCGGAATTCAGTTCGGGAAGGATCTGGAGGACTTTCATGGGGCTAAAGGGATGAGATGAATGGCCTCGCGTCGGCTCGCGCGGCGGAGCTTTTCATCGGTGTTTCCGGTCAGGATGAAATCAAGCGGAAGGTCTTTTGAAAAGTCGATGCGCACAAGGTGTTGCTGAATATCGCGGATCGAGGCAGCGGGCGGCACATGATGAATGGTCGCGCCCTCGGGTATCCATGCAGGAGCTTGGGCTCCCTCCGCGATCACGAATTCGTAGCCCACATCGCCGTGCCACCATGCCTCGGGAACCTGCCACTCCGGCGGACCGCCCGCCAGCCAAACGAGTGCGCGGTGTGGATGCCTATCGCTCCTCGCCTTGGTGCCCTTGAGCCAGTCACTGACTCCGAACACCGGCGAAAGGTAGGTTTTCCAGCGATCTTGGAACCAGAAGACGTCCACGGGACTCTCGCGTATTGCCCGCTCGATGGCGGCCATGCAAGCGGCGGTGTCACCCGGTTCCTCCACGCTGTGATAGCGAACGCTCCAGCGGCCTGGACTGATTGTGCGGACAGAAATCGCGATCGCAGTGCATCCGCAGCGGCGGATGAGTAAGCGCGGCAGTGGGCTGGAGCGGGTGAGGCGACCCATGAAAGAAGTCACTTCGCCTTGGCGGCCCACACGCTGATCGGCCAGAATACCGATCATTCCACCGCTTTTCAAAAACGCGCCGACATTGTGCAGACTATCGCGCTTGGAAAACAGGCGCGTGCCCTCGGACTGGCGCTTTTTCGCGAGGCGTGCGTCGAGGTAAGGATTATTGAGGGGGCGGTAAAACGCACCGACCTCATGCCCGGCGGGGAATAGATGGTTGAAGCGGCTGAGGATTTCCCAATTTCCCATGTGCGGCGGCAGTAGGAGCATGCCGTTGCCGCGCTGGACGGTGGCCTCCGCGAGTTCCGGGTTTTCCAGTTCCACGCAGGCTCGGAGATCCTTGTAATCCATGTGCGCGGTATGCACGGCGGATACGAGGTTCGCCACGCTGCGGCGGAAAGATTGCCGGGCGAGTTCACGCAGCTCCGGGAGATTTTTCTCACCGGCGAAGGCGATGCGGAGATTCTTGAGGACGATGCGCCGCCGATGTCCCATGATGTGCCACAGCAGGCTACCGAATGCCGAGCCGAGCCGGAAAACAAGCGGCCCGGGCAACCGCGCAATGACCCACTCCGCACCAGACTGCGCCAGCCACTCGGCATGCCATTTGATGTGGCGGAAGAAGGTAGGATTGGTGCCGCTCATGGGGTTTCGTCTCCGGCGGGTCCGGTTTCATCCGCCGGTCAAGCCGGATTTTCCTCACAGCTCAAGCATCAGGCGATGAGGGGCTTCCAGCGCATCCTTGATGCGGATGAGGAAAGTGACGGCTTCTTTTCCGTCCACGAGGCGGTGATCGTAGCTGAGGGCGAGATACATCATCGGGCGGATGACGACCTGGCCGTTGAGGGCGACGGGGCGTTGCTGGATGGTGTGCATGCCGAGGATGCCGCTTTGTGGCGGGTTGAGGATAGGCGTGCTGAGGAGCGAGCCGTAGGTGCCGCCGTTGGAAATGGTGAACACGCCACCCTGCAAATCTTCGATAGCAATTTTGCCTTCCTTGCCTTTTTTCGCGTAGTCGAGAATGTCCTGCTCGATGCGCGCGAAGGATTTCGCGTCGCAATCACGGAGCACGGGGACGATGAGGCCTTTCTCGGTGCCAATGGCGACGCCGATGTCATAGAAGTGGTTCTCGATAATGTCGGTGCCGTCAATGCGGGCGTTGATCGAGGGCACGTCCTTGAGCGCTTGGGTGACGGCCTTCACGAAAAAGGACATGAATCCAAGTTTCACCCCGTGCTTTTTGAGGAAATCCTCCTGCACGCTTTTCCGCAGCTCCATCACGGCGGTCATATCGACCTCGTTGAAAGTAGTGAGGATCGCGGCGGTCTGCTGGGCATTGACGAGATGGGTCGCGATCTTGCGGCGCAGCATCGACATCTTTTTGCGAGTGGTGCGGCCTTCGGTTACGGGTGCGGTGGGTTTTTCCACGGCGATGGGAGCGGAAACGACAGCGAGATCGGGCTTGGGACGCGGGGCTGGAGCCGGGGCAGCTGGAGCCGGGGCAGCTGGAGCCGGGGCAGCAGGCACTGCGGCGCCAGGGGTGACTATTGCGATGACGTTGCCGATTGCGACTTCCTCGCCTTCGGGGGTGAGGATGTGGAGAATACCGGCAACGGGTGCTTCCAGCTCGTTGGAGACCTTGTCGGTCTCGAGGGAAACGAGGATCTCACCTTTCTCGACGCGGTCGCCGTCCTTCTTGCGCCAAGCAGCGATGTTTGCGGAGGTGATGGATTCGCCGGCGGCGGGCACCTTGATCTCGACGGGTGCGCCGGAGGGAGCTTCGAGAGCGGCAGGAGCAGGTGCGGCGGGTATTGGCGCAGGCACGGCGACGGGTTGTACACCGCCGGTTTCGAGTTTCCCGATCACCGTGCCAATGGCGACTTCCTCGCCCTCGCCGACAGTGATGGTAAGAATACCATCAGCCTCAGCTTCGAGTTCGTTGGAAACCTTGTCGGTCTCAAGACTGACGAGCGGTTCGCCTTTTTTGACGGAGTCGCCATTGCTTTTATACCATTTCGCGATGTTCGCGGAGGTGATGGATTCGCCGGCGGCGGGCACTTTGATTTCGATGGCCATGATGGAGGAAAGGTGTTGAAGAATTAAATTTCGAAGGCTTTGGTGAGCAGGGCTTTTTGCTCGCGGTAGTGAATGGCCTTGGAGCCTGCCGCGGGGCTGGAACCGGCTTTGCGGCCGGCGTAGAGTGGGCGGGTGCCGAGGGCTTCCTCGATGCGCGGTGAGATGTAAGTCCACGCGCCCATGTTTTGCGGCTCCTCTTGGCACCAGACGAATCTGGATGCCTGTGGGAATTGCGCGGTAAGGGCGGCGACCATTTCATCATGGAAGGGGTAAAGCTGTTCGATGCGGATCAGCGCGGTGTCGGTGATGCCAGCAGCGGCGCGGTGTGCCGTGAGGTCGTAATAGACTTTGCCGGAACAGAAGACGACGCGTTTCACATCCGCGTGGTTTGCGAAAACCATGGGATCTGGCAAGACTTCCTGGAAGCAGGTACCCTCTAGAAAATCCGCCTCGTAGGAAACTGCTTCGGGTCTGCCCAGCAGGCTTTTCGGGGTCATTAGGATGAGCGGCTTGCGGAAATCGCGGCGTTTTTGGCGGCGCAGGGCGTGGAAATACTGGGCCGGCGTGGTGAAGTTTCCGACGATCATATTGCACTCCGCACAGAGCTGGAGGAAGCGCTCTAGGCGAGCGCTGGAGTGCTCGGGCCCCATGCCTTCGTAGCCGTGGGGGAGCAGCATCACGAGATCGGAGGGCGTCTGCCACTTGGATTCCGCCGAGGAGATGAACTGGTCGATGATGACCTGTGCGCCGTTGGAGAAATCTCCGAACTGGGCTTCCCACAAAAGCAGCATGCTCGGGTAGGAGAGCGAGTATCCGTAATCGAAACCAAGCACCGCGAACTCCGAGAGCAGCGAGTTATAAACGCAGAATTTCGCCTGTTCTGGGGAAAGGTGCTGCAGTGGAATGTGGCGCTCGCGGGTTTCATAATCGTAGAAAACAGCGTGGCGTTGGGAGAAAGTGCCGCGGCGGCAGTCTTGACCGGAAAGGCGGACGGGCGAGCCTTCCATCAGCAGTGATCCGAAGGCCAGCGACTCCGCGAAAGCCCAATCGATGGGGCCGGCGTTGGCGAGCGCCTCGACGCGACGGGGCAGGAAGCGCTTCTCCAGCGTGGGGTTGAGGTGAAAACCATCCGGCACCGACGTCAGAGTCTGGCCGATGTGCTGGAGTTTTTCACGGGTGATCCCGGTTGAAACCGACGCATGGGAATAGGTCGGCTGGATGATGGCAGTCGATCCGCTGAACACCGTGCGGTCGCCGGCTTCGCTCATTTCCAGCATCTGCTTATGGCCTTCTTCAAGGCGATCCCAAATGGCCTGTTCGAGCGCATCCGCATCTTCTTGAGATAGCACGCCGTCGGTGACGAGATTGCGTTTATAAACTTGGCCGAAGGTCTCGCGAGCGGCGATCTGCTTAGAGACGAGCGGTTGCGTGAATGCAGCTTGATCCGCCTCGTTGTGGCCTTGGCGGCGGTAACAATACATATCGATCACGATGTCGCGGCCAAACTTCTGGCGGAACTCGAGCGCGAATTTCGCCGCCCAGTAAAGCTCCATGGGTTCCTCGCCGTTGACGTGGAGGATGGGCGCCTCGATCATTTTCGCGATGTCCGTGGCATAGGCAGAGGAGCGGGCGTCGGCCGGCATCGTGGTGAAGCCGATCTGGTTGTTGATGATGAGGTGGATCGTGCCGCCGGTGCGGTAACCGGGGAGTTGGGAAAGGTTAAGCAGCTCCGCGACAGAGCCCTGGCCGGCGAAGGCCGCATCACCGTGGATCAGGATGGGGAGAACGCGCTTGCGGTCGGTGGTGACGCCGTCATCGCCGATCACTCGCTGGCGTGCGCGGGCTTTACCTTCGACAATCGAGTTCACCGCTTCAAGGTGGCTGGGATTTGCCGCGAGGCTGACGCGGACTTTGCCATCCGGAAATTCGCGGATGCTCTCGTAGCCGAGGTGGTATTTCACATCGCCATCGCCCGCTACGAGACCCGGCTCGTAATCAGGGGTGAATTCGTAGAGCAAGGTGGTAAGGGATTTTCGAATAAAATTCGCTAGGACGTTAAGGCGACCGCGGTGTGCCATGCCCATCTCAATCTCGAGCACGCCCTGCTTCGGGCAGTTTTCCATGATGGCGTTGAGAACGACCATCGCGCCCTCGCCGCCCTCTAACGAGAAGCGCTTCTCACCGAGGAACTTTTTCGCCAGGAAATTTTCGAAAGTCTCTGCTTCAAGCAACCAGCGCAGGGAGTTGATTTGCATCTCCATCGATTTCTCCACACCGCTTGAGCCATGCAGTTCGATCCGCTCGCGCACCCAATGGCGCACGGTGGTGTTGTGTATATGCATGAACTCGAAGCCGATTTTTCCTGAATAGGTGGCTTTGAGCGCCGCGACCATATTCCGCAGCTTCATTTTATCACCACGCAGGAAAAACGGGTTCGACGCCTCGCGCTCCATCTCCGCCTCGGTAAAATTGTATTCAGCAAGGCTCAGGCGCGGGTTCACCTCCGGGCTCTCATCTAGCGGGTTAATCTGCGCCTGGGTGTGGCCGAGGGTGCGGTAATTATAGATCAGGCCCACGACCTTGCCGTTGAACTCGAGATCTGCAGCGGAGAAAGCCTCTGCACCAGAAGTAGCCTGGCCTTCCTTGGCTTTCGCTTGGGATACACCCAGCTCAAAGCCCTCAAAAAACGCCGACCACGTGCCTTCCACAGAGCGTGGATCCTCACACCAAAGTGCGTATTTTTGTTCCAATAGATCCGAATTGAGGCGCGCCGAAACCGAAGAGTTCATGGGAATGCTTGTGTGTCGCGCTGCTTGAAGAGAATTTAACCAGACTCTCCGGTAACGCGCGGGGAGTTTGATAAAGGGCAAGAGGGCTTGCGTCAACCTTCGCCGTCTGAAATTATCACTCTTCCTGCCACCGATGATTGAAGTAAACAACCTCTCCAAACGCTACGGACGCCATCTCGCCGTCAGCGATGTTTCATTCTCTGTCACAAAAGGCGAAATCATCGGTTTCTTGGGGCCGAACGGCGCAGGCAAGACCACAACCTTGCGCATGCTCACAGGCTACCTGCCGCCTTCCTCCGGCTCAGCCACCGTGGCGGGTTTCGATATTTTCCGGCAGTCCATCAAGGCGCGGCAACGCATCGGCTACATGCCGGAGAACGTCCCGCTCTACGAAGACATGCGCGTCCGCGAATACCTTTCCTTCCGTGCCCGCATTAAGGGACTCTCCAACGGCGACGCCCGCCGCCGCGTGTCACATGTCATCGACACCTGCGGGCTCGAAGGAGTCCGAAGGAAAATGATCAAAACCCTGTCCAAGGGATACCGCCAGCGCGTCGGCTTAGCAGATGCGCTCGTCCACCAACCGGACCTGCTCATCCTCGACGAGCCTACGAACGGTCTCGACCCCGTCCAGATTCGCCAGATCCGAGAACTGATTAAGCACCTTGCCCTGAATCACACCGTCCTCATCTCTTCTCACATTCTTTCCGAGGTGGAAATGATCGCCAACCGCGTGATTATTATCGACGCTGGAAAGATCAAGGCCGCCGACACGCCGCAGAACCTGATCTCAGAAATGCGTACCGCCGGGCGCGTGCAGGTGGAGCTCCAGGCTCCGGCCGAGGCCGTTACTCCGCTTATTGCCGAGCTGGTGTATGTGAAAAAGGTTTCCTGCGAGGAATTGGAGGACGGCTGGAATCGCTTCATGGTCTGGGTTGATTCCAACACCGATATACGCGAGACACTCTACACCATCGCATCTCACAATCACTGGCCGCTGCGCTCCCTCTTACGCCAAAATGCCACGCTCGAGGATGTGTTTGTGGAACTTACGCGAAAGGACTGAAATAGTTCCGTGAGAGGCCAAGCAAGCGCCAGTCTCATCTCATAGCCAGCATGATCCTTTGCCGAATAGGCCAGACTGATCTACGCGACAGATGCAAAAAGCGATGAGGCATCTTCAATGCATTTCTCCCACTAAATGACAAAAATATCCTTAAAATTACCATACAAAAAATTCTCCTGCATGGCACCGAATTGCCAGACTTTCGCACCGCTATGAAACTTCTCCTAACCGCCTTCGGCCCTTTCGGCGGGCGCAATCTTAACGCATCCTCGCTCGCGTTGGCGGGTTTGCGTAAAGCGCTTCCCGGCATCCACACCCGCGTAATGCCGGTGGACGCTGTGATCGCGCCTTCGCGACTGAAGCAAGCGATCCGAAAAATTCGCCCCAACGCCCTAATCATGCTCGGCGAGGCGAGCGGCAGCCGGGAAATCCGTTTGGAAACGACGGCTTGGAATCAAATCGATTTCCGCGTGCCGGATATCGCTGGACGCTTACACTGCTCCCGCCCGATCCGCCGCAACGCTCCCGCTTCCCTGTCTTCCACCCTCCCGCTCAAGGAAATCCACGAACGCCTCCTTGCCCTCGGCTATCCGGTCGCCTTTTCCCAAGACCCTGGCCGCTACCTTTGCAACCTGCTTTTTTTCCGAGCCCTTGATGATCTTGCACAAAACGGAATAGCAATCCCCGCTGGATTCATCCACCTACCGCTCGAGAGTGATTTACCCACCAATCGCGCAGTAGCGGCAATTTCCGAAGTGATGTATATCCTACATCCCATTGCATAAAAGCGCTCAACCCAACAACTCCCGGATCATCGCAGCGTCTATTTTCCGCACGACATCCGCATCGGAGAGGAGACCATCGGCGAGCTTTGCTTTCTCGATCTGGAGGCGGTGGATACGTTCCTCGACTGTATCTTGGCAGAGAAGTTTGTGAACGAAGACGGGTTTGTCTTGGCCGATGCGGTAGGCACGGTCAGTGGCCTGCATTTCGGCGGCGGGGTTCCACCACGGATCGTAGTGTATCACGGTGTCGGCGGCGGTGAGGTTCAGGCCAGTGCCTCCCGCTTTGAGCGAAATGAGGAAAATAGGAAATTTTCCCGACTGGAATTGCTCGACCAGCGCGCCCCGATCTTTGGATGCGCCGGTGAGTTTCAAAAAAGGGACTTTCGTTTTCACGAGGTACTCCTCAATGAGCGAGAGCATGGTGGTGAATTGCGAGAAGATCAAGATGCGGCGACCTTCCTCGATCAGCGTCTCCAGTAGCTCGGCGAGGAAGTCCAGCTTCGCGGAGCTTTTCACACCATCAGAGAAATCCGCGGGCAACAGGCGAGGATCGCAACAGATCTGGCGCAGCTTCAGAAGAGCGTCGAGAAACACGATCTGGGATTGCTCGATGCCGCGTGCAGCGATGGCCTCGCGTACGCGCTTGTCCATAGTGGCGCGTACAGTTTCATAGAGATCCTTCTGCTCGGAATGCAACTCGACGAGGTGGACCATAATTGTTTTCGGCGGCAACTCCTTCGCCACCTGATCCTTGGTGCGGCGGAGGACGAGCGGCGCAATTCGCTTTTTCAGAAGGGCATTTTTATCCGCGTCACCTTCTTCCTCGATGGGCTTACGGAAGTTTTTCTGGAACGTCTCCTCAGTACCAAGAAAACCCGGAATCAGGAAATGCATCAAGCTCCAGAGCTCGCCGAGATGGTTCTCAATGGGTGTTCCGGAAAGGCAGATGCGGTGTCGCGCGATGACTCGGCATGCAGCCTGCGCTACCTTGGCGCGCGGGTTCTTGATATACTGCGCCTCATCGAGCACCATGATATGATACTGGAATCCTAGTAGTTTATCGATGTCCCGCTGTAAAAGCGCGAAGGACGTGATGACGAGATCCGCATGCGGGATGGAACGAAAATATTTTTTCCGGTCGGCGCCGTTGAGCACCAATACCCGGAGGCCAGGCGCAAACTTTACCGCCTCCGACCGCCAATTCGGCACCACCGAGGTCGGCGCCACGACCAGGGAAGGCCTTCCGCCGCTGCGGCCACTTGTTTTCTCCGCCATCAGGTGGGCGAGGGTCTGAAGGGTTTTTCCCAGGCCCATGTCGTCCGCAAGGATGCCATGAAGTCCATGACGAGCGAGAAACTGCATCCAGCGAAAGCCGTCTTTCTGGTAATCACGGAGCGTGGCTCGCAGCTCCGGCGGCTCATCCAGTTCCTCTACCTTGGAGAAATTCTCAAGCCGCTTTTTGAGTCTCTCTAGGCCTTTCGGCGTATCAATCCCCAGTCCTTCCAACCCGGCTAGCGCGGCGGCATCGAGGGCATGGACGCGAGCCTTACCAAAAAATTTCGGGTCAACCAGCGCAGAAAGGTGGCGAAGGATGCGTCTCACACGGCCTATGGGCAGCTTCAGGGCATCGCCGTTTTTCAGCGGTGCATAGACGAAGCCAGCTTCCGGCCGGTCGAGGGTTTCCTCCAGGAAATCATCTTTGATCAAGCCCGCGAGGATGGGCATGAGGTCGTGGCGCACACCTTCGACATCGAAGCCCACCGAAAGGCTGAACCAACCACCGTCGGAGAAGTCACCCGCATAACCGTCTTCGGAAAGTTTCGTTTCCCACTTTCCGGGATCCGCCTCGTGCACCACGTGACCCACGCCATCGCCAAATGAGATACGCCATCCCAACTCTTCAAGCTCCGCCACTTTCTCGCCACGGAACTCATGCCAGAACGCATCCACAGGCATGCGGCCGGGATCAGGAAACCACTTATCGCAACCCACGTCCGCATTCACCGAGCGCGATTTCATGCTAACCAGGAAACGCCATGCAGGGTTTGACATCATCGAAGAAAGGCCGGTCTCGCGGAGCTGGCGGATCGCCCGCATTTCCGCAGCGCTCTGGCCTCCCACGTCTGCGCTGGCGAGCGATTTACGGAGGTTACCGTAGGTCACGAAAGCCTCACCGAAAATCCATTCGCAGAGGTCCTTCTCGCCGAGTGATTGGAGTAAAAGTTTCGTCGTGCGATCCACCTCACCCTTCCGCACCACCAACTCGAACACGGGCTCTGGGGAGCCTATCATATCTACAATAATCTCCCTCTCCTCCACTCTCAGTACTTCCCTCGCTACTGCCTCTGCGGCCGTCTTTCCAAATAGCCGCTCAAGCCGTCTTTCCTTTGCCATCTTTCCCAGCAAGGCGCAGCCATGCTCGCAAAACGAGCCAACCGGGCAGGTGCAGCTTGTCTCGAATACCACGCTAACCCCTTCTTGCCAGAACACGACCTCAACATTTTCGCTATGCACCTCCGCGCGCGCGGTGATTTCGCCTTCACCTTCCAGCCGCAGGTTTTTTACTTTGGAAATCAGCCGCGCACCGAGCGCCCGCACCTCTTCATCGAACCGCTCCACCCAAGCGCTTTCCGTCAGAAAATCCTCTAATGCCGCCAATGTCTCCACTCGTGCGAAGCTTATTTTCAAGGTGGGCGTGCGTCCACTCTCTTTCGGCTCTGACCTCTGATGATGGCAGAATCCTATAAAGTTTCAACACATCCCCGACTTTGTGAAAAAATTCACAAGCCCAGTTTACTCAAAACGGATAGGGGTATCATTGTCCATCCGCCCGCATCTGTTACTCCTCCACGCTGATGCGCGTCATCAGCACATGCGAACCTCCGGGCATCACGATCTCCGCCATGTCATTGGCAATCGCCGCCTCGATGCAGCAGAATTTATGGAACCCATCATCCGGTAGATCGGCGAATGCTGTCGCTTTCTCTGACCATGGGTTCCACACCACCGTGGTAGGGCTACCACTTTTCTCGATCAGGATCGTCCTACCGGAAAGGTCGTCGACCAAGAGTATCCTACTGGAGCTATCGTAGATGCGATCCACCTCCGTATCGAAATACACATCCCCTTTCTGCTTGAGCATCTTCGGCGTGCCGACGGTATCCAAATACCCGCAACCATCCAAGCCTACCACCCTCACATGCGAGATATCGGAAACGCCGAGATAGGTGTGCAGTGCACCCGATACGACGATCGGCATTTCTAAATTATTCTTCGTTTCCAGCGCCACTTCCAGCTCTTCCCCTGCTCTCACCCTGAGTTCCGCATTCCATATCCCGATGTGGATACCAAATCTCAGGGTGACGCCGGAAGTATCCTCGCTCGCGCCGATAAAATCCCAAAAGCGCCCCCTGACCAGCCCGTGTGAAGGCTGTGCCAGATCCGCTGGATGCGCGCTAAACCACGGCCAGCAGACCGGGATGCCCCCGCGTATCGCCTTGCTCTCCCTGAAAACGGCATCCGGACTGAGATACAGAACCTCATCCTCATCAGCGGGTTTCCACGACATTACGTGCGCCCCATGCAACGCTACCTTCGCCGTGCATGTCGGATGATTAATCTCGAAAATGGGATACGCGTGATCGTCGGCGGACAAATGGACAGAAGCGGGCAAATTCATACGGTTCGACTAGGGAATTTAGGAACAGGAATTCCCAGCCATGGCAACAAGCATCCGCATAAGGCGGGAGTCTCAGCCGACTCCAATCCAATCCACTTCGATCACAAAGGGACCTGGCTTTTTATCAGCAATCATGATGCTAATTTCGCGGATTTTCGAAAGGTCGAGCGGTGGCCCGTCGAGCTTTTTGCCCCGCCAGCTCGGCGCGAGGGATTCGAAAGGCACCCGCACCTCGATCCATTTCCCATCCTCGGTGGCGAACGAGCCCCCATATGCGATACGAGATCCCTGGTACAGCGCGTCGGTGGAGAGGCGCAGCTGATAAGTCCTGCCGTCGCCCTTCACGCGCATCACCATCTGGGGCTTACCCGTGAAATCCTGTTTCAGCTCCATTGCGCGCACAGATGAGAACCCCCCGTTATTCTCCAGCGAAAGGGTACCAGAAAAATGCAAGGAACCATCTTTGATCGCGGGACCACCCTTTGACAGGCCGCCCATCACCCCATCGTTGACGGCTTGCCACTCGGGCTCACCGGCTTTTCCCTCAAATGAGGTCAAAATTCTGACTTGTTGCGTATCCTTCTGCTCAGCCCGCCCGGCTGGGAGAAAAACAACAAGCGCTAGGGTAAAGACGAGGGGGATGGGTAATTTCACGCATTTATTAAAGCCCCTCACGACCAATGCGCAAGGAATGCTTTCAGATCCCCCACTCCCAATCCTCCTTGATCATGTCGATGGCGCGCCTGTCTTTCTTCGTCGGCCTGCCTTTCGCGGCCTCCGCCTTCGCGATCTGCCATGCTTTCAGCGCCTCGAACACCTCCGACTTCGTCCTGTCATCGTAGCAGGCTTGCGCCTCGGGCGCGCCGACGCGCTTCTCGATCACTCCCTTCACCAGAATCTCGCGAAAACCAGGACCTTGCACGAAAGGAATTTCCAGCACATCACCGACCTGCACAGAGGACGCGCGTTTCATCGCATGACCATTGCGATTTACCTTGCCGTCGCCGAGGACGTCCGCCGCGAGGGCACGGGTCTTGAAAAATCGAGTGGCCCAGAGCCATTTGTCAGCGCGTGTCGAACCGGACATTTTTAGAAAAATGCCAGCCATTCGGTCACACCGCAAGGGGCGCTTGTTGAATTCCGTAGGAGGTTCGGCGTGAATCTTTGGTTACCTCGCTCCTGCTTAGATGAAATCAGGACTCTGCAAATGAGCCTTAAAAAAGCTCGGTAGCTTAACAGTTCATATCCGAGCTTCGAATTCTCCTTGGTAGGGCTTAATTCAAGATATCCACAAACTATAAATAAACTATCGCGACCAAAAAATTTGAAATGTAAAAATCATCAAGAACATGCCAGTTACCAATGAGATTTTTTACTTTCGCTCCACCACGCTTCATCCATCCTGTCGACGTTTTTAGAATTTGATAACCCATGAAACTAACCACGCGCCTCTCCTCCATTGCCCTCACCCTTTGCACCGCCGCCCATGCACAAGATCCGTTTTTGCTGGCACCGACCATCGTGGAAGCAGAGCGGGTCGAGGACGAACCCGCCGCTGTCAGCGTGATTTCCCCTCAATCCTTGGAGCTTTTCCAAGCGAGCTCTTTTTCCGATCTCACGGGGATCGTCCCCGGCTTCAATGTGGTTTCTGCCGATTCGCGCGGTTATGGCCAGGTGGTGACGATGCGGGGATCGACCAACACTCTTTTCTTCGGTCCGCCCGCGCTGGGGCTGACCATCGACGATGTGCCGCTTGGTCACGCTTTCAGCTATCCATCCGAGCTACTGGAGATGGAGGAGGTGCGCGTTTACCGCGGGCCACAGGGGCCGAACTTCGGGCGCAACGGCCCTGCCGGGATGGTGGAAATATTCACTCCACGCCCGGGCGAAAAGTTCGCTGGTAGTTTCACCACCGAATACGGTTCCTACGATCACGTTGGGCTCGGCTTGCAAACTTCGGGACCGCTCGGCGGCGATTTCTCGCACACCCTCCAGCTTTTCCACGACCAGCGCGACGGATATGTCCGCAACACCTTTCTCGGCGATGAGACCGACGACCGCGAGGCCACCGGCGGGCTTTTCAACCTGTTCTGGAACCCGAGCGATGACTTCGAACTCCGCCTCCGCTACTACGGCGAGTTTGTGAACGACGGCTCGCAGCGGCTCAGTTCTCTTTCCAGCGCCGATCCATTCAACGATTCCTCGGATTTCCGCGGAGCCACCGATCTGGAGCGTCACCAGCTTTCCATCCACTCACGCAAAGATTTCGATTGGGGAAAAATGGAAACCATCACGAGCTACCAGACCTGGGATCTCGACCCCTCGACGGTGGATCTTGATCTGACCAATGGCACCACGCCATGGGCCGGCTTCGCTGGGCCGCCGCTCGCAGGATCACCGGCCGACGCGAGGTCGGCCATCACCCAGACGCAGGATGTGGTTTCGAACGAAATCCGTTTTTCCTCCGGAGAGGAAAGCCCGCTGCGCTGGCAGGCCGGGCTTTTCCAGATGTGGATCGACAACGAAGGAACCGCCGTGAGAACCACCGCCGTTCCGTTCCCTCCTGCGTTCTTTCCCTTTACTCCCATCGTGAACGACACTACCCGCTTCGACATCGAGCAGCTCAATCTGGCCACTTTCGGAAACGTGACCTGGCAGATGAACGACTCGCTCGCCCTCGATGCCGGGCTGCGCATCGACTACCACGAAACGGAAATCGACCGGGTGAAAACCGACATCACCACCGCGACCAATATCGTGCGCGGCTCCGATGACGATATGTTTGTTTCCCCTGTCGTTGGCCTAACCTATGCCATCACGCCGACCTTGGATGGTTTTGTGCGCAGCAGCATCGGCAACAAGCCCGGCGGATTCACGGCCTTTGTGGATTCGGCTAACGGTCCCGAATTTGAACGCGAGACGAACTGGTCGAACGAAATCGGATTGCAATATGACAACCCCGATGAGGATCTCCGCATCGGAGTGCGCGCGTTCTGGGATCAGATCGACGACTACCAGTTCAACCAATCCGTGCCATTCAGCACCGACTTCGCTGTCGTCAATGCCGATGAAGTCACTTCCCGTGGCATTGAGCTGGATCTTGCCTGGACGCCCATTGAGCGCCTCACCATCCGCAGCAGCTTGGGCTACGTGAACGCCGAGTTCGATTCCTATTCGGCTTTCGGCAATAACTTCAATGGCAAGGAAGTCCCTTTTGTGCCCGAATACACCGGCAGCACTGGCATTCGCTACGACTTCGAAAGCGGCTTTTTCGCCCAGACCTCGGTACGGGTCGCGGGTAGCACCCGTTTCGATGCCGCGAACACAGGTGTTTTCACCCAGGATGCCTACGCGCTCTGGGATGCGGAAATCGGCTACGCGACGGAGCGGTTCACCATCGCCCTGTTCGGCCGGAATCTGCTCGATGAGGAATACTACTCTTTCATCAATCCGCAGATCCAAGCAGGCTCGCCGGGAGATCCGCAGTTGTTAGGATTGCGCCTCCGCACGATATTCTGAACGAAATATCACGTGCTTACCGTAAACAAGCGCCTAAGCTTACCCGAATTTCCCACTTTCCCACCATGAAACTCACCCTGCTTCTAGTCACTTTGCCGCTGCTCGCGGCCAGCGCCGCCGAAACGACCGGCTGGCTCGACTGGCGCGGCCCGCTCCACACCGGCGTATCGCTGGAAACCGGCCTGCCGGAAAAATGCGAGCCCGGCAGCGAACTCTGGACTTACGATATCCACGGCGCCGGCACCCCGGTCATCGCCAACGGCAAGCTCTACGCGTTCGGCTTTTACGGTGAGGTCGGCGAGGACGTTCGCGAGGCACTGCTTTGCCTAGACGCGATCACCGGCGAAAAGCTTTGGGAAGTGCGCTACACCGACTACCTCAGCGATGTGGTCTATAACCGCTACGGCATCGGCGCTCCCGCCATCGATCCGGAAACGGGAAACGTCTATCTCCAGTTCAGCAACGGCCACAGCGTCGCCTACACGGGTGATGGGAAGCTGCTTTGGGAACACTCGTTGATGGAGGATTTCGGGAGGCTCACCTTCCCGAACGGCCGTAGCGGAGCGCCCGCCATTTACGAGCATCTCGTCATTTTCCACTGCGTCACCGCCAACTGGGGCGGCGATGGCCCGGCCGCCGATCGCTTCTACGCCTTCGACAAGCTCACCGGCGAGCTCGTCTGGGCCTCTACGCCCGGCATCGTTCCGGTCGATAGCTCGTTCGCCCTTCCCGTTTTCGGAAAACTCGCGGGACGTGATGTTTTTTACGCAGGCACAGGCTGCGGCCACGTGGTCTGCATCGATGCAAACACCGGCAAGCCGCTCTGGCGCTTCCGTCTTTCCCAGGGCGGCGTCAACGCCCAAGTCCTCCTACTCGGGGATGACAAGCTCGTCGCCGTCCACGGCACCGAAAACACCGACGCCTCCACCGCCGGCCGCATGGTTTGCCTGAAGATGCCGACCGAATACCCCGCCGAATTGATCACCCTCGGCAAGGAAGCCGAGCTCTGGCGCAACGACGAGATCACCGCTTTCAGCTCCTCCCCCACCCTCGCGGACGGGAAAATCTACTCGACCGTTTCCACCGGCTCCCTGCTCTGCGTCGATGCCGCCACCGGCAAAACCCTGTGGTCCGAAAAACTCGCGCCCGATCAAATTCATGCCTCGCCCACCTTCGCAGATGGCAAACTCTACGTGCCGATGTTCGACGGCACCTTCCATATCCTCAAACCCGGCGCTGACAAGGCGGAGCGCCTTTTCGAAACCAAATATGAGAACAATCTCCTCGGCGCGCCCGCGATCTGGGCCGGCAAGGTCTATCTTTTTAGCAAGGACAAGCTGCATTGCTTCGGCTCGAA